>JAHIRD010000029.1 GCA_018818835.1 Pseudomonadota bacterium | reverse complement strand
CTTTTTGGGAATTCATTAACGATAGGATAGCCCAAAATAATAATATTCCTCCCTTACCAGATCTAATGGAACTTAAGGCTGCTATTGCCTCGGCATAGTTGCGTCTTTTCTACCACATACTTTTTGAGATGTTACGGTATTGGACGTTCTGAACGACCTCTCCCCCCACTACAAGCTCGGTGTTATTTCCGACGCCCAGAGTGCATGGTGTCTTCCGGAGCTACGTGCCGTGGGGATCGACGGGTATTTCGACGCCATCATCGTTTCCGGGGACTACGGCTATCGAAAGCCTGACCCAAGACTTTTCAAAGCCGCCTTGACCACATTGGGAGTAGCCCCGGAAAACGTATTGTTCGTTGGAAACGACATGTTTCGGGATGTGTATGCCGCCAAACAGCAAGGCATTAAGGCTGTATTTTTTTATTCCAACCATGGAAATAAGCAGCCGGAGGTCGCTGAACCGGACTACATCATCTATCAGTTTGCCGAGATGAGGCAGGCTGTCGAGTTCTTCGAGCAGCAATGAATGGGCACTTTTTTCATCGCAATAATTAGCGGTTCTCCCGGTGAATAACCTCTTTTATCATGCGATGGTAATGTCTTTAGATAGATATACATCTTGTATGGCATGCAACAGTTCAATCCCTTCCTTCATCGGTTTTTGAAAAGCTTTCCTGCCGGATATCAACCCCATGCCACCGGCTCTTTTATTGATGACAGCTGTTTTAACCGCTTGCTGCAGGTCGTTTTTCCCTGAGGCACCCCCGGAGTTTATTAACCCGATCCTTCCCATATAACAATTGGCCACCTGATAGCGCGTAAGATCAATCGGATGATCTGATGTCAATTCTTCATAGACCAGAGGATTGGTCTTGCCGAATTTGAGGGCTTTATAGCCTCCGTTATTTTCAGGTTGTTTCTGCTTGATAATATCTGCTTCGATGGTAACGCCTAAATGATTGGCCTGCCCGGTTAGATCAGCAGAACTTTCATAATTTGTTTTGTCCTTGATGAAATGTTCACTTCTCACATAACACCATAAAATGGTGAACAGGCCAAGTTTATGAGCGTATTGGAAAGCGCTGCTGATTTCTTCTATTTGTCTGCGTGATTCGGCAGACCCAAAATAAATGGTAGCGCCAATACCCATGGCGCCCATGTCAAATCCCTGATCAACAGAAGCGAACAGTTTTTGATCGTAAGAATTCGGATAACTGAGCAGTTCATTGTGATTTATTTTAAGAATAAACGGTATTTTGGGGGCATATTTACGGGATACGATTCCTAAAACGCCTAATGTCGAGGCAACCGCGTTACACCCACCTTCTATTGCCAGTTTAACGATATTCTCCGGGTCAAAATAGAGCGGATTTGGTGCGAATGAGGAGCTTGCGGAATGTTCCACTCCCTGATCAACAGGTAAAATGGACAGGTAACCTGTTTCGGCTAACCGCCCATGGGTGAACATAGCCCATAGATTTCTTAAAACACTGTTGGATCTATCGGATTCAATCAGGATCTTATCGAGATAACTAGGCCCTGGAACATGAATTTTGTCTTTTGTGATTGTGGCACACTTGTGTTCAAGCAAATGATTAGATTCACTACCCAGGATTTCTTCTATTTTATTTTTCATGGCTACCTTTCTTAACAAAAGGCAAGATATCAAGGTCTCCCCTTTTGTCTTTCTATTTATTTATTTTTGTAAACTTGATGCCTTCCAGAGTTAGAAATTATCGGATAAACGGGCGTGTACATCTGGGACCGGATAAATGCCGGCAGATCTTCCGGCCTCGGAATGGAGGCAAGACCCTGCTCAAATACGATTTCCGCCACTGCCACCGCAATTTTTACGGACACGTCCCTGATTCGTTTCAACGGCGGATAGACACTTCCCCGCTTGAGGTCAGCGTCCGATACTTCAGTGGCAAGTGTTTTTGCAGCCGCCAGAAACATTTCATTCGTAACATGCCTGGCCTTACAACTGATCAGCCCCAGCCCAACCCCCGGAAAAATATAAGCGTTATTTCCCTGTCCGGGTTCATATATTTTATGTTCCAGGGTTACCGGTTCAAAAGGACTGCCGCCGGCAAAAATGGCGCGGCCTTGTGTCCAGAAATAGGCCTCCATAGCCGTGCATTCGGAATGTGACGTCGGATTGGACAGGGCGAACACAATGGGTCGTTCATTATATTTCGCCATTGCCGTCAACACGGGCCCGGTAAACGCTCCTGCCTGGCCGGAAACGCCGATAATCGCCGTGGGCTTTAACGCATTGACCGCATCCGGAAAATACGGGTGGTATTCATAGTTATGCGCATAGGGGAGTTTATGTTCCGCGAGTCTATCCCGGCTTTTTACCACGAGACCTTTTGAATCCGCAAACCATAAACACTGCCGGGCCTCTTGTTGCGATAAACCCTCATTGGTCATCGCGGTGACGATCAGATCGCCGATGCCGGTTCCGGCTTCGCCCGCGCCCAGAAAAAGGATTTTCTGGTCAATGAGCTTTTGACCGGTGATCCGCAATGCACCGTACAAACCGGCCAGGGCCATGCTGGCCGTACCCTGGATGTCGTCATTAAATGTGCAGACCTGGTTTCGGTATTTATTCAGCAGCCGGAATGCATTCCTGTTTCCAAAATCTTCGAATTGAATCACTGCACCCGGAAAATTTTCCTGCACGGCCCGGATAAACTCCTCGATCAACGCATCATAAGCTTCCCCACGGATTCTCGGATGCCGGATGCCGAAATACAACGGGTCATGAAGCAGATCCACATTATTTGTCCCCACGTCGATTGTCACCGGCAGACACCAGGCTGGATGAATCCCCGCGCAAGCGCTGTAAAGCGAAAGCTTTCCCGCGGGGATGCCCATTCCGGCGACTCCCAGATCGCCCAGACCAAGAATTCGTTCGCCGTCGGTGACCACAATCATACGGATATCGCGGTCCGGCCAGTTTTGCAGGATTTCCGAAAACCGGCCCTTGTTATTTTCCCCAATAAAAAAGCCCTTTGGCCGCCGGTAGATATGCACATATTCCTGGCAGGCCAATCCAACGGTGGGCGTATAGATAATGGGCATCATTTCTTCCAGATGGTCAATGAGCACCCGGTAAAACAAGGTCTGATTCCGGTCCTGCAAGGCCACCAGAAAAATATATTTTTCAAGGTCAGAGGTCTTTCGATGGTAATTTCCCATTACCCGCATGACTTGCTCTTCAAGGGTTTGGATACCCGGCGGCAGAAAACCCCAGATCCCCAAGGCGTCGCGTTCCGCTTCTGTGAATGCTGTACCTTTGTTTAAAGCGGGATCGTGGAGATAATGCATGCCCCTTGAAAATCCGGTGACAACCTTTCCTGAGGTCATCTTATCTGGCATGAATGCTCTCCTTTATCTTTATACAATAGAATAATTCCGCATCGATACGAATCCGATCGCAGCGGATAAGAACTGCATTTTATGTTACAACATGCATGCCAGAGTTATTAGGCTCAGGACCCGATCACCCATCGTTTTGATTAATATCAGGAATTGACTTAGAAAATTTTTTTCAGAAGGATGGGTTCCCTTCCTGAAAGCATGGTCATATTTACCCAAATGGTCATATATGACCCTTTTCAATTGTTTAAATAAAGGTATAATCATCATTCAAGAGCGCCTCACCCTAAATAATCGGGCTGATGGGGTCGGATCAATGTTGGAGATGGGTGATGTGACCGTGAGCGATAGAACTCTGGCACAAAAGTTGAAATGATTGAGTTGAAATGAAATAAGTCATGCAAACAGCAAACGTATTTCCGTTCAATGTCCTTTCCGGCCTAAATAAATGATGAAATCAGTGCAAACGGGCCTGGTTGTAAATGCGAGTTCACCTAAGGGAAAAAATAATGGTTTATTTACGATTTATGGTTGTTCTGGGCGTTTTTTTGATGTCAGTTTATTCTGCTGATGCCACAACCCCAGAAGACGCATACATTGCCGGTTATGCAGCAAGTGCGTTAAAACAAAATTTTAATCTTGATATGTCATCGTTAGTCGTAAGGGATGGCATCATTACGTTGCCGGCAGGTAGCATAAATGCCTTCGATCGAGCCAAAGCTTTAAAAATACTATCGGAAATCCCTGGCGTCATTGCGGTAGATATATCGGAAGATACGGTTCAGGAGTCCATGGCCGAGTCTTTGGGTGATGAGACTATCGCAACAGCAACGCAATCTTTCCTCTTGACTGTAGGACTTTTGCCTTCAGGTCATTTATTCTTGCCATTAGTGGCAGATCCCAGATGGGCTCATTTTTCAGCGGTTTACCGCAATTATCAGAAAAATGAAGTTGCTGGAAGAAATATTGCCAGTGTCCAATTCGGTGAAACGATACCCTTTTACCGGGGTTATTTTGGACAATCCACAGCACAATGGGAATCAGGGCTTCATGCAGGCGTCTTTAGCGACTTCAATATGGATGCCCCATCGGCTGAGCTTCTCAATGCTGATTATATTGGATCAATATATTCAAGTGTGCGCGCAGGCCAATTTTCAGCATTTGGCCGCATTTATCATCAGAGTTCACATCTTGGGGACGAATTTTTAATACGAAAGATGGCTACAAAATTCGAGCGGGTGAACCTCAGTTACGAAGGTGTAGACCTGAAACTTTCTTATGAGCTTTCCTTTGGTGTTCGCGTCTATGGCGGCGGAGGGGGGCTTCTCCGTAAAGAACCAACGGATCTTAAAGTATGGTCGTCACAATATGGTGTTGAGGTTCGAAGCCCTTGGCGCATCGAGTCTGCTGCAATCCGACCTATTATTGGCGTTGACTGCAAAAATTATGAAGAAAATAACTGGAATATGGATATATCAGTCAAGGCAGGCGCTGAGTTCGAAAAATTACAGGTATTGGGCCGAAAGATGCAGGTTCTTTTAGAATACTTTAACGGATACACTCCGGTTGGGCAGTTTTATAAAGATAAAGTGGAATATATCGGACTGGGGGCACATTATCTCTTTTAAGAAAAAGGACGATCCTGTTGTGACCCACATTACGCCAGACAATCAGATCCGCCTGTTGCAAAACGGAGAGGCATATTTTCCGGCGATTGAAGCGGCGTTAGACCAGGCAGTGGATGAAATTTATCTGGAAAGTTATATTTTCGAAAATGACAATACCGGTCGACGAATTGCAGAAGCCCTCAGGCGGGCGGCCTTTCGTGGTGTAAAAACCCACGTGCTGATCGATGGATTCGGTTCGAATCGTCTACCAAAAACCATGATCGATTACCTTGAGGCAGCGGGAATAATGGTAATGAAGTTCCGGCCTAAGATATCCCCGTGGACACTAAGACGCCAGCGATTGCGGCGCCTGCACCGGAAAATTGTGGTCGTGGACCGGAAAATTGCGTTTGTCGGGGGCATTAATATTATCGATGATATGGAACCTGGCCAGACATCGCCTCGTTATGACTATGCCGTAAGCGTGGAAGGGCCGCTGGTGAAAAAAATTTACCTTGCGGTCCGCCAGGTGTGGTTACGTGTGGCCTGGACCCGATTACGTCCTTACCGGGGCATGAATAATCATAGAAAAGCACCTTCATCCAAACCCATGGGATGTATTCGCGCAGCTTTTCTGATACGAAATAACATCCGCCATCGCCGCGATATAGAAAATGCTTATCTCCAGGCGATCGGACAGGCGCAATTTGAAATCATTCTTGCAAATGCCTATTTTTTACCTGGATTGAATTTTCGTCGTGCACTCTTGGACGCAGTCGGGCGCGGTGTACGGGTGGTTTTGCTGTTGCAAGGAAAGGTGAAATATCGATTGTTTCATTATGCCTCACATGCACTGCATGGCAGTTTCATTAATTCAGGAATCGAGATTTACGAATACCAAAAAAGCCATATGCACGCCAAAGTTGCTGTAATTGATGAACGGTGGGCTACTGTGGGCTCCTCAAATCTTGACCCGTTCAGCCTGCTGCTTGCTCTCGAGGCAAATGTCATTGTTGACGATGAAAACTTTGCCAAGACATTAAAGCATAGCCTTGGGCAGGAAATCCGGATGGGGGCTAAGCGCATATGTGAGAGCAACTGGAAAACGCAGCCCTTAAGGCTGCGTATCATGACCTGGATAAGCTACGGTCTGGTTCGATTCATGACCGGAATGGCGGGATATGCCCAGGATAAAAAAGAGTCAGACCATCCTTTTTTTATGTGATTGTAAATAACAGCCCTTTAAATATTTTTTAAATGAATTATCGTTATAAATCAGTTGAAAGGAGTTCATTATGAACCATACCATACTTTGCATCAACAGTGGCTCCTCATCGATAAAATTTGCGTTATATCATTTCCAGGAAACCGAGGAACTCATTGCCGAAGGGGCGGTGGAACGGATCGGTCTTTCCGGTGGATAGCTCTGGCTGAAAGATGGCCAGGGAAAACGCCTGGTGGACAGTCACTCGGATTTCGCCGACCACAACGAGGCTGTCAAGGCAATGTTCACCACGGCCATGGAGGCGCAGCATCTTCCGGCTCCGGATGGCGTGGGACATCAAATTGTCCATGGCGGGCCAAAGCACATGGCGCCTGAAATGGTGACACCCAAACTGATGCTCACCCTGAGAAGCCTTATCCCACTGGCCCCTTTGCACCTGCCCGGCGAGATCAAAGGCATTGAAGCCGTAGCCGGGCACTACCCGGGACTCAGCCAGATCGTCTGTTTTGACACTGCGTTTCACCGCCAGATACCGGAAGTGGCCCAATGGCTGCCGATCGTGCGCAGTCTCTGGCATGAAGGCATACACCGCTAGAGATTTCATGGTCTTTCCTATGAATATATCGTAAGCACTCTGGGGGAAGATAAAAAAGGACGGATCATCATTGCCCATCTGGGCAACGGCGCAAGCATGGCGGCACTGAAAGACGGCAAACCCCAGGACACGACCATGGGATTTTCTGCCCTGGGAGGTCTCATGATGGGCACCCGATGCGGAGATCTCGATCCCGGCATTCTGCTTTATCTCATGAATGAGAAAGGGTATGATACCTCAAAACTTGAAAACCTGCTCAACCGGCGATCTGGACTTATCGGCGTCTCCGGGATCGCTCCGACATGAAAATCCTTCTGGACAAGCGTGCTGAAGAACCGCATGCCGCCCAGGCAATAGAACTTTTCTGCTATACGGCACAAAAACATATCGGCGCACTATCTGCTGTTCTTGGCGGTCTGGACACCCTGGTTTTCACCGGAGGTATGGGTGAGAGGGCCGCGCCAATAAGATGGATGATCTGCCGCGGCCTCGATTATCTTGGCATACACCTCGATCCCGGAATTAACGACACCCATGCCGGAATCATCTCCACAACAAATAGTCCCTGCGACGTTCGGGTGATTCCCACCAATGAGGACCTGATGATTGCCCGGCATACCCAAAAGCTCATTTTAAAAAAACAGGCAAAAGGAGATAAACCATGAGCGTTGAATTTGGCACATTTGAAGATCTGCTCAAAGCTGTTCAGGGCCTGCCCGCCATGCCCTTAGCCGTGATCGATGCAGATGAACAACACGTACTTGAAGGTGTATGCGAGGCGGCGGAAGCAGGTTATGTCGACCCCATTTTAATCGGGGATGAAACAATTATTCGAAGTATACTTAAAACCATTCCTTCCACAAAGTCATTTCGCATTGTCCATGCACCGGTAGAAGAGGAGGTGGCGGAGAAAGGTGTGAAGCTCTTTGAAAAGGGCGAGGTCAAGGCCCTGATGAAGGGTCACATCCATACAGATGAATTTCTTCACCCCATCCTTGCCCATCACCTGCAGGGGAAACAACGGATCGCCCAAGTGTTCCTGGCTGATCTGAAAACATATCCCAAACTTCTGTACATTACCGATGCGGCCATCAACATCAGCCCAGACCTTTCTACCAAAATGAACATCGTACAGAATGCGGTTGATATCGCCCGTCTTTTGGGAGTGGAAGAACCCAAAGTGGCCGCATTATCGGCTGTGGAGGTCGTCAACCCGGCCATTCCCTCAACAATCGATGCGGCATGTCTCGCAAAGATGGCGGAAAGAGGCCAGATAAAAGGCGCCATCGTGGATGGCCCGCTTGCCTTTGACAACGCCATCTCAGCCGAATCGGCAACGGTCAAAGGGATCAATAGCCCCGTATCCGGTGACGTTGACATCCTGATGGTGCCGGACCTGGTTTCAGGCAACATCCTGGGCAAAGACCTTGAATATCTGGCCGGAGCCCAGATGGCCGGTTTCGTGGTCGGCACAAAGGTGCCGATCATTCTCACATCCCGATCCGACCCACCCCGGGCAAGACCGATTTCATGTGCAGCCGCTGCGCTGGTGAGTCACCGAATGGCGTAAATGATGATGGTGCCATGCCGTCTTTATACATTTTACGAATGGAGCAAATGATGAATGAAGAAAAAAAATTTCAACACCCGATGATGGCGTTCGACTGGCTGAAAAATGTTTACGAATATGGGTTGGATGCCAGTCAGCGTGCTATTCTTTTTATGGACATCCTTCGGAAACGCGGGAACAATTATTTTGAAACAATTAAAAAAGGAGAGCCGCCGGTTCTTGTCTTTGACTATGAGGTTATCCTTACGGGCAAGGCTATGGACAGGCCGGTGAACTACGATCTGGCCAGAATCCTGCCGAGAAAGACGGACACCATGGACCCTGAAAAACGGCCCATTGTCGTCATCGATCCCAGAGCGGGAAACGGCCCGGGCATCGGTGGCTCCAAACGCGATTCAGAAATCGGCGATGCGCTTTCCCAGGGGCACCCGGTTTATTTTATTCTCTTTCATCCGGAACCGCTGCCAGGGCAGACAATGGACGATGTGGAAAAAGCAGAGGTCCGGTTCATCGAAGAAGTGGCCCGGCTTCATCCAAAATCTGAAAAACCTGCCCTGATCGGCAACTGCCAGGCGGGCTGGGCAGTGGCACTGCTTGGCGGAATCTGGCTGACCTCACTTCTTGCAGACCTGGGCAACGGCAAATTCGACGGTGCATGGCTCGAAGAGAACTTTGAAAGCCTTAATCCGGGAAATACCCTGTGGACAAAGCAGTATAATCTCTATGCCAATGTGGATACCGATGAAGAACGATATCTCACCTTCGAAAAATGGTGGGACGGGTATACGGAAATGACCAAAGAGGAGATGCACGCCATCGTTCAAAGCCTTTTTGTGGGCGACAAACTGGAGAAAGGAACGCTTTCCCTGGACAGGAAAAAAATCCTGAACCTGAAAGACATCAAAAAACCGATCATCCTGTTCGCCTCCGAGGGGGACAACATCACACCTCCCCAGCAGGCGCTGGACTGGATCATCCAGACATACAAATCGGTAGAAGAAATCAAACAAGAGGGTTGTGGCCATGAAAACAAGCGAAAAGAAACCGCGAACTGAAGGTGATCAGATCAAGATCGACAGCCGTCTGGCCAAGCTTTCGCTGGCTGCCCTGGGAGTGGTTTTCGGGGATATCAGCACCAGTCCGATATATGCTATAAGGGAGTGTTTCCACGGTGAATATGGGATTGAGGTCAGTCATGTCAACGTATTGGGGATTCTTTCCCTGATGTTTTGGGCGCTTTTCCTGATTGTCGGCATGAAATACCTGCTGTTCGTTTTCCGGGCGGACAACCACGGGGAAGGCGGCGTGATGGCCCTTACCGCCTTGATTCGTGGCCAAAACGGGGCATCCAAAAACCGGCGGATGTTGACCATTATCGCCCTTGGTCTATTTGCAGCTTGCCTGCTTTATGGGGACGGCATGATCACGCCGGCGATTTCCGTTCTAAGCGCCATAGAAGGGATCGGTATGATCGCGCCTGTGTTCACCCCTTATGTGATCCCCATCACCATTGCCATCCTCATCGGGCTGTTTCTGATCCAGCGTCACGGTACGGCCCAAGGAGGCGGCCTTTTCGGTCCGGTGATCCTGGTTTGGCTCTTCTTCCTGGCTGTTACCGGAGCAGTGCAGGTGGCTCGAATGCCGCAGGTGCTATCGGCGGTTTTCCCGTGGCATGCGGCCCGGTTTCTGATTTTAAACAAGCTGCACGGATTCGTGGTGCTGGGCGGCGGATTTCATCGCATTATCGCCCGTTATGGGTTCATGGAAGATCCCAGCCTGGACAATGTATTTTCACTGGCGCGCGGGCAGGGTTTGGATCTGAACCTTGAAACAACGAGTTTTTACATCGGCCGTGAAAATCTAGTTATTGCCGAACCATCCGGCATGGCGCGCTGGCGGGCGAATCTTTTCATATTTATGTCCCGCAATGCAGCCGATGCCACTTCGTTTTTCCGCCTTCCAGCAGACCAGGTGATTGAGGTCGGCGTCCGACTGGCAATTTGACAAGCCTGATGGCGTCGTAAGTCACATCTACGGCGTTGGTGAAATATGATCCTTATTTTAAGGCGATGACGGACCGCCCGGGACCGATAATTAAAATGATTTTCCCCCGGTCAACCTGGTTGATGATTGTTTCTTCAAGCGTCCGTTTAATCACAGCAAGCCCCTTGATATTAAAATGTTGCGAATCAATTCGCAAAAACTATATAATTTTTGCGGTTTCGTCCGCAAGTATTTTTATCAATCCTCCCTATAATAAAAATGTTTTTGTCAAATTTTTCAAAAATTTGGCCGCCAGCCAGGGCTGCCGGAGGCATCATCAGTCATTTCTTTCGTATTCGAACTGCCCAGCCGTGCGAACTCACCATTCTGTACTTTTGAATATCATAAACGAGTTTAATGGTTACAAGGGAAACATATTCATTCATACCCAAGGTCTGAGTTGTATCGAATCCTTCGGAAGGGAGGTATTTAAAACTAATATTCCAAGCCCCAAAAAGGTTAATATCATTCTTACCGGAGACTATGCAGCCGATATGGAAAGAAATGGATAAAAAACCAGTTAAAAACAGCCACCAACCACAGGCGATGCCATGGATTCGGAAGGTTCAGACCCGCTTTTTTCTCCCTGAAGACAAGGATATCTTTTACCGGCAGCGAAAAAAGCTTCTTGCAAAAAACCTCTCTCCGGTCTGCGATCTCCGAATTGTGCGACCGGACAACAGGCGATTCTGGGCCCAGTTTGAAGCGACCGTTAGTTATGATACCGCAGGTTCCGCCCCGCTTTCGGGTTGTGATAAGCGACATCACCGATCGCAAGCAGGCCGAGGATGAAAGGCAAAAACTTATTGATCAGCTGATCCAGATCCGGAGTATAAATATACAACACAGATTTTAAAATCCGGTGACCGCGCGGCAGAGCTTGTTCGTCAACTCCTCTTTTAGGGGTTTAGAGAGCAACGGAACGTAAAACCCGGTTAAGCATTTGCGGCATTAGGATTACGTAACGGCCGTAACTCACTTCGAGTGACCGCATCAGGCACTGTGAAGGAATAACGTCACAGTAAATTTATGTGCCGATCATGAATAAAAGATGACAAACGTGCGACATTCTCATCTCTTACAAAAGTGGTTAATTGCAGTCGGGCATCCATATCCAACTCAAACCGCCCATAGGGATTGATATGTATGGTGAACAGCGGGCATATATTACCAAGTGGTCGTATATAACCTTTTTTGTATTCGTATGAATAGCTGAATTAAAGCCGCTTTTAAAACAAATTGTTACAATAAATCAGTATGATGGATAACGTTATCCGTTGTGTTTGAAACCTGGCATAAAGATTGAATATATTTCAGACTATTCTTAGGCTGGTTTGTCCCCAGGGAGGCAAACATTTCAAATCTGACTTTGGGGTTTAAAAAATTCGTATAAGATTCAAATTAAATTCACAACAACGAAAATCAAACAGGAGGAACACCATGAAATCAAGTATAATAGACAATGCAGAAGGCAAATTTCATAAAGTGAAAGGGAAGATCAAAGAAGTGGTAGGGAAAATAGTCGGGCATCGAAACTTGGAAGCTAAAGGCAAAAATGAAAATTTAGACGGGAAAGTTCAGGAAAAGGTTGGCAAGATCAAAAAAGTTTTAGACAAGTAGAAGAAGTCTTAAGCGACAGGATGGAAGGTGTAAAAAAGCAGTTCAAAAAAAGTTGATGCAACCGGAAAGCGTTGGCCCTTTTTTCCGAGAGACGCTTTCCATTCTATCAGTAAGAAGTGGACATCTTCCGAAGATGAAATCTATATAAAAGGAAAAAAGCGATGCCGTTGATTCAAGTAGTGATTACGTTGGTAGTCGTTGGAGTGATACTGTGGCTAATTAATACCTACATTCCGATGCAAGCCGGAATAAAAAAAATATTGAATGGCGTAGTAATTATTGTAGTTATCATATGGTTATTGAATTTATTTGGAGTCATGGGTTCCATCTCTGGACTTCATATTGGTAGGTAATGGGATGAAAATTCTTTTTATAAAAAGGAGAAATTATGAAAAAAATGTGCGTGGTTCTTATCCTGGCTCTTTATTTCCTTTTACCAGGTTTGGCATCGGCTGTTGATTCAGCAGGATATTGGACTTTAAAATTGGGATATTTCATGCCCAACGACGATAAAAACGGTCTGAAAAATTTCGATAATATGGTTTCGGCAGGGCTGATCGGTGGCGTTAAATTGAGCCCTAATATCGCAATTGAAATCGGAGGGGATTATTATTATACGGAAGGTAATGATACTGTCTCTGCCGCTGGCGCCTCCTATAGTGTAGATGCCAAAGTGATGATCTGGAGCATTCCAGTTACCGGGAAGTTCATCTTACCATTATCAGATCAAGTAGATGTATTCATAGGCGGCGGATTGGGATAGTACAGTTCTAAAATTGATGTGGATGGAACAGGGAGCGCCGGCAACTATAGCGTAGATCTCTGGGAAGGGTCTGACTCGGCAAACGGAATTGGCTATCATGGCTTAGCCGGTGCCGAATATTTACTCAATCCAAATACTTCCATTGGAATTATGGTTAAATGGTTTAAGGCCAAATTGGACTTCGAAGATTTTTCTAATGATAAATCTAATATTGGTGGGACAACCATAAACTTAATGTCGAAGTATGTATTCTAATTCATTATGGAAGGATGAACAGATAGAAAGGAGAATGTTTTGGCATATAGGTTGCAAAGATGAAATAAAACAACTATTTTTCCCCTTATTTCCGGTCTGCCCAAGGGTTTCATTTGAATCATTTCCACTCGGCTCAATAGTTTCGTTTGATTCCGTTACCGTCATTAGTGCTTTATCCGCCGCCCATTCATGCATTTCAGTGGTAAAATGCCTCTCATCCCAAAAAACATAACCGTCACTGTTATCGAAATTGTCTGCTTCGGAAAAATTCGGTGATTCTTCGGTTACATTGGTAAAACCGGCATCAATTGAATTAAGACATAAATTTGAAAACATGGAAAAAAAATCCATATAGTAAACCTGTATTTGTGGATTGGATGTCCGCCATTCCTGAATCATGTGAGAGAGTTCGTTATTGAAATTCATTGAAAATTGAGTCGCGTCCGCAGCGTCAGAAGTTCCTATATAGATGGGAATTTTTCCCAAATCTGGCAAATTCAGCACCAAAAATTCCCTTGCCCCGAAATCGGCCAAATCTTGCAACCCTTCTTGAATATTGCCTACAGAATCCTCATAGTCCCTTAGCCCAAATGAGTAATCGTTTGCGCCTATCCACAAAATGAAAAGCGTATTCTGGGATGGCGCATCATTCGACGACACATGATACGCAACCTGTTCGATAAATCCCGAGGGGACAAGCCCACGGGTTTGAGCCGCACCTAACGCCCAATTTACAAGATTAGCGTCCAACTTGTCTGGATCGCTGAGATATTCCACCCAAACCGGTCCGTTGGAGAACCTACCACGCCAATAATAGTCAGGGGAAACCGCCAAGGGCCCAAAAAATTCATATAGATTACCGTTATCGGAAATGCTATCACCAAACACAACTATTGTATCATATGCAGCATATAATTTTCCGGGCAGTTGAATGAAAAAAAAACTTAGATAAATACACATCAATTTTATAAATACTCTCATGACATAATCTCCTTTAATTTAACCTTCGTTCATTTTTGACTTAGTCTGTACTCCCATTGCCTGCTGTATTCTCTCTGACAGTGTCTTAATAGAGTATTCAGGTTTCATTATATTCAAGACAATATCCTTCTTAGCCCCTTGGGCTTGCTTTGAAAAAAACATGGATAATCAATCTTTGGTCTTCAAAATTCGTGCCGTGCAAAAAATAATCTCAAAATGACAGACGATGAAAGGCAAAACCTTTATTTTAAATCTCAAACGCTATAAACACTTTCCGTAATTTATCATAAGCCAGCAAAGAAAACTGGTCATATGAAACCATGTGGTGGCCGATGACCTTTATTTTTGAGCATTTGTTTGATGGATTACAGTTTCTAAAGGTAGATTAAAAAAATATTAATTAATTCCTTTTTCCCAGTATTAAAGATCACTGTCATTAAACAATATCTTCCTGCTTGCAAGTATTTGACTACTTCTCAAGTAGTGGCATGTCATTTGCCCTTATAAAAAGCAGTCTTTAGGTAAATAGGTCGAATCGTAATTGAAATATATAAAAAGAGGAGGTCAACAATATGACCATCGAAAGAACCGTATTCAATAAAAACTAAATCTGTAAAATGAATTTTTCACATAAAATCACTTTCGGCTGACCGTTGAATTGGTTTAGCCGAAAGTGAATCTAATGTCGGATGAAAGGATGACAAAATGTTATGGACAATTTCTGTAGTACTTTTAATCTTTTGGATGTTAGGACTTGTGAGCAGTTACACGATGAGAGGATTCATCCATATCCTGCTTTTAATTGCCGTTATCACAATACTGGTCAGTGTCATACAAGGTAGGAGAGTCATGTAGAATACATCCTCCAGGGAAACCTGGAATGATTTGATACCGGGAATGGATAACGCCTTGCATGAATCGCGAGAGACACGACAACATGCTTGCTCAATTAAAAACAAACCTAGTATAACTATATCAATGAAGAGTTAAACCATAGTATCGGGGGGCTGTCCCTCTTTTGTCCTAAAAAAGGTTATATATGACCATTGGTGAAATATGACCTTTTTTTATGGCTGTGAATGACTGCGCTATAACTATTTTTTAAGCGAATTATTCTTATAAATCAGAATGATGGGTGATGCAGCTTATCGTGTTTGAAACCTGGCACAAAGATTGAATCTTTATAGACAATGAAACCTTGAAAATGCCGAAAGGAGTATCATTATGCTAAACGAAGCCAAAACCCTAAAGGGGTATAAATTGGACTGCCTTGACGGAAAAATAGGAACAATCAAAGATTTATACTTCGATGACCAGCACTGGACAATTCGATATTTTATCGTCGACACCGGAAACTGGCTTTCAGAGAGGCAGGTGTTAATCTCCCCGTACGCGCTTGCTGCCGCGATCAAAGAAAAACAACCCATCATCATCAATTTGACGAAAGAACAGATTGAGGACAGTCCATCCTTAGACAGCAAGAAGCCTGTCTCGCGACATTTCGAGGAAGCCTACTACAGGTATTATAAATGGCCGAGTTATTGGATTGGCCCACACATGTGGGGAATTTATCCCACCATTGTTCGTGACTGTGAGAAATGGAGAGAGCCCACCAAAGATGAAAAAGCATGGGAGCCCCATTTGAGAACCACTCAACATGTCACTGGCTATCACATCCAGGCCGACGACCATGAAATTGGCCACGTCGAGGATTTTATCATCGATGAAGAGACCTTGGTGATCCGCTATCTGATAATCGATACAACGAACTGGTGGACCGGAAAAAAGGTTCTAATTTCACCGCAATGGATTGACCCTATCAGTTGGAGTGAGTCGAAAGTATTTGTCAATCTTTCCCGTGAATCCATCAAACAGTCACCGGAGTATACGGATGGGTCTAATCTGACCCGGGATTATGAAAACAGACTTCATCGACACTACAATCACCAGGGCTACTGGGTTGATGAACCGTCCCCCAAGGCGTATTTCCGGTGAAGTAAATACCCGCTTGTGTCAATGAATGGAAAAAACACTTTTAAAACGAAAAGAGGACCAAAATGGCAGACAAAGGAAAAAAAGATAAAGGCAAACGTGAAGAACAGAAAAAAGGCAAGCACACACTAAAGGAGAAACGACAGTTAAAAAAGGATCAAAAATCAGATCGGTTTTTACAAATAAAAGACTAACAAAAGACAAAAAAGGTGCGATTATGACATCTGTTATCAAGTATTATGAGGGGATCAATTCCGTTGCCGTCATCGGCAATTACCTGCCCCGCCAGTGCGGTATCGCAACCTTCACCACGGATCTGGTTGAGGCCTTGTCAGCAGAAGCGCCTGACATCAAGTGTTGGGTGGTTGCCATGAACGACAGACCCGAAGGATATCCATATCCGGAAAATGTGCGCTTTGAAATCAACCAGAACAAATTGTCCGATTACGGTGTCGCCTCCCAATTTCTCAATATCAATCAGACGGATATTGTCTGCGTACAGCATGAATACGGTCTTTTCGGCGGTCCGGCAGGCAGCCATCTGCTGAGACTATTGGGTGATCTGCGCATGCCGGTAGTGACAACGTTACATACCATTTTGAAAGATCCTCCACCGGAATATCGTGATGTCATGTGCAAGCTGTCCGATCTGTCCGACAAGCTGGTGGTGATGAGCAGTAAGGCATCTGATTTCCTGAAAGATATCTATGCGGTGCCTGAAGAGAAAATCGCCTTTATCCATCACGGAATTCCGGACACGCCGTTTATCGATTCAAGCTTCTACAAAGACAAGTTCAATGTGGAAGGTAAAAAAGTGCTTCTGACATTCGGCCTGCTCTCGCCAAACAAGGGCATTGAAAATGTGCTGCAGGCGCTTCCTTCGGTCATCAAAAAGCACCCTGATTTGGTTTATATCATTTTGGGTGCAACGCATCCGAACATTTTAAAGTTTCATGGGGATGAATACCGGATCATGCTTCAGCAGATCGTGCGCAAACTCGATATTGGCGACCATGTCATTTTTCAAAATCGTTTTGTGGAGCTGAAAGAATTATGTGAGTTTTTAGGTATCGCAGATATCTACGTCACCCCTTATCTTGAAGAAGCGCAAATTACCTCCGGAACCTTAGCCTATGCCATGGGCACAGGCAAAGCGGTCATTTCAACACCATACTGGTATGCCACTGAGATGCTTGCCGAAGGCCGGGGAAGAATTGTACCCTTCCGTAATCCGGGTGCCATTTCCGAACAAATTATCGAACTTTTGGACAACGATGTGGAACGGCACGCCATTCGCAAAAAAGCCTATACATTCAGTCGTGAAGCGATTTGGAAGGAAGTATCCCGAAAATACCTCCAGGTATTCAGTGAAGTGAGGCAAAACCGTACAAAGAACCCACGGCCCCGGCATTCCTATGTGGCGAACATCAAGGCCATCACCAATTTCGAACTCCCGGAGATAAAGCTCAACCATCTGAAAGCCTTTACAGATGACACCGGCATCCTGCAACATGCCACTTATACCATTCCCGATCGCACTCATGGCTACTGCGCCGATGATAATGCCAGAGCGTTTCTGGTTGCCGCCATGGGCCAAAAATATCTGCCGACAAACGGCTCCGGACTTGATATTCTAAGCGGTCATTATCTTGGATTTCTTCTGTATGCCTATAATGAAAAGAATGGGCGTTTTCGTAATTTCATGACTTACTCCCGCCAGTGGATGGAGGAGATCGGGTCTGAAGATGCACATGGCAGGGCGCTCTGGTGCCTGGGTAAAGCAGTGTCTTTTCTCGATAATTCCGGGTATCTTGCAATGAGTACAACCCTTTTCAACAAGGCACTGAGAGCTGCCGAAAACTTTCATTCGCCCCGTGCCATCGCTTTTTCCCTGATAGGCATGAATGCTTACCTGCAGAAATTTTCCGGCGACAGTGATGTACGAAGAATCCGGGATTTTCTTGCCGACAGGCTATTCATTCAGTTTAAAAACAATACCACAGACGATTGGCCCTGGCTTGAGAACGCGTTAAACTATGCTAACGGCAAACTGCCCCATGCCTTGATTCTGTCCGGCCACCGAATGCAAAATAATGACATGATCGATATGGGACTCCATTCACTCAAGTGGCTTATTGCCATCCAAACCGAAGACAATCACTTTGTGCCCATCGGCAGCAACGGTTGGTATGAAAAAGGCGGTCCCAGAGCCCGTTTCGACCAGCAGCCCGTCGAAGCCAATTCCATGATTGAAGCCTGTGTGGAAGCGTATACCATCACCCGGGATAAATCATGGTTCGACAATGCCGTCATGTGTTTTAACTGGTTTCTGGGGCACAACGACCTAAACATGCCGCTCTATGATCCCAAGACCGGCGGCTGCCGGGATGGTTTGATGGCAGACGGCATCAACCAGAATGAAGGCGCCGAGTCTTCCCTTGCCTGGCTGCTTTCACTGATGACATTGCAGAAACTCTATACTGACGAGATTCTAAAACAGCCATTGACACCAAAAAATATTTAACAAAAGGACCAGCCATGCATATCGCAATACTATCTCCCATAGCCTGGCGCACACCGCCACGTCACTACGGCCCCTGGGAAAGCGTGGCCTCCCTTTTAACCGAAGGGCTGGTATCGCGCGGTCATCAGGTGACATTGTATGCCACTGCAGATTCCGAGACCAGCGGCACCCTGCATTCTGTTTGCCCGAGGGGCTATGAAGAAGACCGCTCACTCGACCCAAAAGTCTGGGAGTGTCTGCACATTTCAGAACTCTTTGAACATGCCGATTCCTACGACGTGATCCACAACAATTTTGATTTCCTGCCGCTGACCTATACCGGCCTGACCACCACGCCGGTGTTGACCACGATTCACGGATTTTCATCCCCTGGAATTCTACCGGTTTACAAAAAATACAACCACAACGTATTCTATGTTTCCATCAGCGATGCGGATCGCTCGCCAGACCTTGATTATATTAGAACCGTTTATCACGGCATTGATATCACACAGTTTGATTTTCAGCCTGCTCCGGACGATCACCTCCTCTTTTTCGGGCGAATTCACAATGACAAGGGCGCCCGGCAGGCAATTGAGATCGCAAGGGCTTGTGATAAAAAGCTCATATTGGCGGGCATTATCCAGGATCAGGCCTACTATGATCAGTATGTCGCCCCCCACATCGACAATGACAAGGTGATTTATATGGGCAGCGTAGGCCCTTATGAGCGCAACCGTCTGCTCGGCAACGCATGCGCACTCTTGCATCCCATACAATTTGATGAACCTTTCGGGCTGGCTGTTATCGAATCCATGGCCTGCGGTACGCCCGTGATCGCATTTAACAGGGGAAGCATGCCGGAACTGATCGAAACC
This sequence comes from Pseudomonadota bacterium, assembly GCA_018818835.1. GTDB lineage: Bacteria > Desulfobacterota > Desulfobacteria > Desulfobacterales > Desulfolunaceae > JAHIRD01. The sequence goes on along the minus strand of JAHIRD010000029.1, from coordinate 18,292 downwards.
GGCAAAACCGGTTTTTTGGTGGAAACCGTGGGAGAGGCCATCAATGCGGTTACACGTGTTCAAACGATTGACCGTGCCTTCTGTCGCCGCCATGTTGAACGGCATTTCACCGTCGATCGCATGGTCGATGACTACATAAACGTCTATAAAATGATTTTGCAGGACAGGTCACAATGAAAACGCATCATCCCATTATTACACGCTTTAAAAACAATCCCATTCTGACAAAAAATGATGTGCCGTATCCCGTCGCCACGGTTCATAATGCGGGTATCGTCAAACACAATGGCCGTTACATCATGCTTTTCAGGTCGCATCTTTTAAACGGCCGTTCTATCATCGGCAGGGCTGACAGCGAGGATGGGTTTTCATTTACGGTTCAACCCAAACCCTTTCTGATACCTTCAACAGACACGTTCTTTGCCGAATATGAAGCGTTCGGGGTTGAGGACTTAAGAATTTGCCCTGTTGAAGGAGCGTATCTTTTGACCTATAGCGCATACTCCCGGCATGGCGTGCGGATTGCACTGGCCCGCACTCGGGATTTTGAAAAAGTGGAACGAATTTCCCTGATTACCCAAGCCGACCTCCGAAATGTGGTCATCTTTCCTGAAAAGTTCGGCGACCGGTATGTGCGTCTGGACCGGCCGCACTCTGAAATCTCGCCCTGGTCGATCTGGATTTCCTATTCGCCTGACCTCATCCACTGGGGCGATTCCCGGGTGATCATGAAGCCGGTTTCCTATCACTGGGATGAAATGAAAATCGGACCCGGCGCACCGCCCTTTAAAACCGGCAAAGGCTGGCTTCATATCTATCATGGGGTTTTCAAAACCATGTCCGGAACGGTTTATCGGCTGGGAGCTGCTCTCCATGACCTTGCTGATCCGGCGAAAATCATAGGCGTTTCTGATCAGTGGATATTGCAACCTGAGGATCCCTGGGAAGTAAATGGCTATGTGCCCAATGTGGTCTTTACCTGCGGTGCTGTTCCGGAAGAAGACGGTACAATAAAAATATACTGGGGTGGCGCAGATACGGTCATGTGCGTTGGTACGGCTGTGATTGATGAATTGGTAGCCCTCTGCCTCTCGGATTCCCGGCCACCGTTATAGATGATCGTATATAATTTAAAACAACATTAAGGGAAAAAAAGATATGCAGGCAAAAAAGAAGCAACAGCTGATAGTTAAAAGAAAAGCCAATAAGATCGTCGGTGATACATCTCGGGTAATCACCCGTCCTCATATTCCTGAAGAGGGATATCGCATATCTAAAATCATTCAGCGGATAATGAGTTTGTCCGAATCAGCGGCCAAAAATCTGATTGCGCAAATCATGACGGACTTTTCCGGAAGGCACGAAAATATCGAACACATTTTTGAGCGACACCTTACTGAGGTGAAGGAGTATCTTCCACGGGATATCATGCTCAGTGATGTTCAAAAGGCCCTTATCGGCGCTTACTTTACCAAGGAGTACTCCATTGAATCTGCCGCCCTGTTCAACCCTTCCATTGTCTCCCATCCGGATCAAAATAATCTGGACAAAGGCAGTTTGCGCTTTATCATGAGCCTCAGGGCAACCGGTGAAGGCCATATTTCGTCAATTGTCTTCCGAAGCGGCATCCTTGACCGGCAAAATAAATTTCTCTTCGATCCGATCAGTGATTTTGTTGAAACGCCGGATCTTCACTTGGACCCGGTTTACAAACGCTATCCTTTCCAACGCAAACTTACCGAAATGGGAGCGGGAAATGAGATAACCGTCCATATTCTTAACCAGCTGCCGGAAAATTTTACGTATCATGAGTTAGTAGAAAAAATTAGAATGCTTCGCAAAAAACCGTTATTTTCTGAAACACATCAAGAAAAAACCTTCAAGATCATACGCTGGCTTGCAGATTCCAATTATGAGGTCAGTTTCCACAGCGATCACCGTGTATCTGAACGGGTGATCTTTCCGGTTTCGAAAAATGAAAGCAGAGGTATTGAAGATGCCCGGTTCGTTCAGTTTTTCGATGACAAACAGGAAGTCACGTATTATGCAACCTATACTGCCTATAACGGCATTTCGATTTTGCCACAGTTGATTGAAACAAAAGATTTTATCACATTCAACGTTTTAACGTTAAATGGTAAAGCCGTGCAAAACAAAGGTATGGCACTTTTCCCGCGGAAAATTGGCGGCTGTTATGCCATGCTCTCTCGCCAGGACGGTGAAAACAATCATATCATGTATTCAGACAACATCCATTTCTGGCAAGAATCCAAAATCATTCAGGAACCTGAACACCCATGGGAATTCATCCAGATCGGCAACTGTGGGTCGCCCCTTGAAACCAATGAAGGCTGGATCGTGCTCACCCATGGTGTCGGCCCCATGCGCCAGTATTGCATCGGCGCCATACTGCTGGACCTTGAAAATCCTTCAAAAATCATCGCCCGCCTGAATGAGCCTTTGCTCGTCCCGCACGAAAAAGAGCGTGAAGGGTATGTCCCGAATGTGGTTTACTCCTGCGGTTCGATCATTCATAACAACGAGCTGGTCATTCCATACGCCATGTCTGATATCAATTCCGGCATAGCAACTGTTGGCGTCAAGATATTGATTAACTGCATGCATAAAATAGTTTGATAAAGAGTCCTCCTCCCCTTGACTATACGTTGAATTTTTCGGATTTCAGCATCCAGGAGATGGCAATGCCTGCAATGAATCCGGCTGCCAGATTCGACGCAAGGGTGATGCCCAATATAAGAATCGGCACAAACATTTCCTTTCTGGTTTTCATATCCAGAAGGGTAAGGGTCAATTGGGCACCGGCGAATATCAGAAGAACGCCAAGTGCGGACATGGGCAACAAATAAATGACCCCCATGATGTGCTCGCCCAGAAAAACGGCCAACACAATAAAGATCGCGCCAATGATCAGGTTTGAACCAGCGGTGCGGGCACCGAAACGATAACGGGAAGCAAGGCCGCCTGCCCCCTGGCACATGGGCATGCCGCCCAGGAAAAAACTCATCAGGTTCGCCATGGCCATGCTGATGCAAAGCGCCCTATAGGTCACCCGCTGCCCATCCTGGGGAAAATACTGGATCGACAGGTCTGCGTTGGCGATCACGGCGTTTCCCAGGGTCATGGGAATTTGCGGCAGCACCAGCATTAAAAGAGCGAAACTGAAGTCCGTTGGAGATGGCCAGCCAAATGGGAGCAGCCTGGGAAGGTAGAGTCCCAGTTGAACTTGATCCAGCCCTTCCTTCGTACCTATTAAGAGACCTACCAGAATGCCGATTCCCACCACGACCAAAGCAGCAGGCAGACGCCGGTTTTCCAGCAGCAGAAGTGTGAGCAAGGCCAGAATTCCGCCGATCAGCAAACCAATGGGGACCTGTCCAATGGTTTGGATGCTCAAATAGGGCTCTGCCGCCTCGCGCAGCGCTTGAAATTTCGAGGTGCCCAACATCAGCTTAACTCCCTGGGAAACCAGCAAAACGCCCGTGGATAGCTGTACCCCTCGGATAACGGGCTTTGGGATATACCGGCCAATCAGCGTGATCATGCCGGTTCCGCCAATGATCAGCAGGAACAGGAAAATCCACAAGCTGGATGCCTGGATCTGACTGACAGTGATGCCTGTGGCAATGGCATAAGCGCCTATGACCTTCATCGGTTCTACAGGGCTGGTGACTTTGAAATAGAGTCCGGAAAAAATATAGAAGAGGCCCACGCCCAGAAATAATCCCATCGGGTTGAGGCCATTGATCAGAATCATTCCGATGGCCAGGGGTAAAATCGTTCCCAGGTCGCCCAGAGAGCCTGCAAATTCCATGCGATTGAAAAGGAATGACGGGTTTGCACCTGATCCCTTTGTGATAAATTCTTTACCTTCATTCATAGAATCCTCCTGAAAAACCTGTTTTTCGTTTATTCTTCATAGTTCCCTGGAAACCATCCTGAACGATTGCCTCTTGACTTACTATCACGATTAATATATTTTTCGTGATATTAAGCCGGGATAAAAAAATATGTCAAGATTTTTTTGTTTTATCCAATGTTCGGTATGGTATAAATTGTGTTTTGCTGGAAATGGAGATAAGTTCAACGATGAGGATTTCATGAGCGTACAGAAACCGCCCAAAAAAACAACGCACAAAGCCACCCAAAAGATGTCGGCCATGACCGCCCATGGACAGATCTTTTCAGAACCGGATCAGGACAAATGCCTGGACATCGTCCAGCTCCATCAACTGGCACAATCCTTTCGTGACTGGGCTGAGGCGGCATCACGTGCAGATGTTCGCCGGGCACGCCAACGTATTCTGCTTATATTTTTATTGATTCGTTACACCGGGGCCAAACTGAGCGAGGTGCTGGGACTTGATCCGCTCCGGGATATCGATTTTGAAAATCAATTCGTTTGTTTGGGCCAGGTTCAGGAAGACTCCGGCCGCCCGCTTCGAAAAGTGCCCTTGTCAGATACGCCCTGCCAGGAAATTAAAGCGATCATGGATGATCCGGGTTTCATCAACAACAATGGGTCTCACCCCATGCTGAACGCAGACCCTGGATTTGTAAGGCGAAAATTTTACGAACGCGCCGAAGCATGTGGTTTTGCCAAAGAACTGGGTGCACCGGAGATCTTGCGAAAATCCCGTGCTGTTGAACTGATGCGAAACAACATGCCGCTGCCCGCAGTTCAGATGCTTTTAGGGCATTCGACGCCTAACCTGACGTCTTCCTATGTCTCCTTTTCTGAAGATGACATCCAGCACGTCACCCGGTTTTTTATGGACAAAGAATCCGCCCGGAAAACCAGCGCCAGAAACGCGTTCTTCGGAAAGATCCAAACCATCCGTATTGGGGATATCCAATCCCAGGTGGAACTGGTGACCATCAGCGGGAACCGGGTCACAACGATCATCACCAACGACAGCCGGAAACGGCTGGGCCTCACTGTGGGCAAGTTGATCACGGCCGAAATCAAAGCACCCTGGGTCATCCTTCAAAAAACCGACCACGCCCCCGAATGCAGTGCCGATAATATATTTCATGGCATCGTCGACCGGATCACCCAGGGAGAAATCAATACGGAATATGCCGTCCGGATTTCAGATGGAACCGAGCTGTGTTCTATCGTGACCACCGAAAGTTCAAGACGGCTCAATATCGGTAAAGGTGATCCGGTTTGGGTGCTGTTCAGCAGCTTTTCCGTAGTACTGCTATCCGAGTAAAATAAATCTCATATTTCTCTCATTTTATTCATCTGATAACTGACGATCCTTAGAATCAAATGGTACAACGGATAGCACTTCCGTTTTAAAAAATAGAGAATATGGATATCCGGACTGGTCAGTACCATGAACTTGTTTTTTTCAATGGCGGTAAAAGTCAGTTCCGCCACTTTTTCCGGTGTGACCGCATGCTGGGAGAACCGCTGTTTCATCTTTATCACCCGTGGATTCCCTTCATTGACCTTAACGATTTCCACAGAATGCTTCAACGGCGTCTCAACTGCACCCGGACAGACAACGGTAACGCCGATGTTGTGTTGCTTTAAATCATATCTGAGAACTTCACTCAACCCCACGCATGCCCATTTGGAAGCCCCATACGCCACATGCCAGGGCAGGCCTGCAAGTCCTGCCAGAGAAGCAACCGTCACCAGGTGACCAGGCCTCTTTTGCCGGATCATTTCCGTCACAAAACATTCAATACCGTGAATCGGCCCCCAGAGATTGGTGTTGATCACTTTCTTCCAGTGATCATGGGTCATGTCCTCGATCAATGCAAAAAGGGCAATACCTGCGATATTCATCACAATATCCATGGGGCCGTGGGACTGATGAATATCCTCGGCCATTTTTTTGACAGCTTCATAATTCCCGATATCGCATACCTGGTGAACGGAAACCGTTCCGCTTTTTTGCCGGATATGGTCCACAGTTTCGGAAAGCAGATTTCCATTGATATCCGTCAGGAACAGATTCACTCCTTTTTCTCCCATGAGAATTGCTGTTGATCGGCCGATACCGCTTGCCGCGCCTGTAATAAATATTTTCGTGCCCTGTTTAATTTTCATTTTTTTCCCTCTATCGTATCAGGTAATCATCACAGAAAAGACTTGATATAAAGCACATCCCATCGGATCGATTTGTTGCTGCCTCATCCATATCACGGGTTGAATTTTCTGTCCCATTATTATTTTTTAGTGGTTTTTCACTTTCAATACGGCCTTCCGCTTGAATAGAATCCGGTTCGTCTCTATGCGTCATCAAATAGTCATCCGCATGGTCGATCCACTCCCAGGTGATACCTTCATCATCCGTGTTCGTGGTAGTAAATGCCAGGCTGGACTGATGGGATTCATCGATCTGAATCGTGCTTTTGGAAGGTATGGCGATCGGAAGCAGATGGGGAAAGTCAGAGCCGGAAAGGGTGATCCGCACCCGGTGACCTTTTTTAAACACATTGCAGGTGGGCCACAGTTCCACAGCATATTGATAGAGATCCCCTTCATTGATGGGCACAAGGTATCGGTCTGGATAATCATAAAACGGGGCAAAAGGAACATAAGAAGGATCAAGGGCGTGTTCGATGATCCCGTTTACCTGGGTACCATCCGGCAATTCCGGATCATAGGGTCGGTGTTTGGCACTCAGCCAGCCGGAGGTGATATTCCGCGCCCGTCCTTCCGGGAAGACATCATCCAGATCCACCACCCAGTAAACATCTTTCTGGTTCATGGAATCGAGGTGCCGGTTCTCCTTATAACCAAAGGCGACCTTGATCAGCCGTGTCACCTGATCATTGAATGCAGCCGCTTCATCATCAAAGTCGGTTTTCGCCCAGAAGGTCAACAGCAAAGGACCCACGATCTCCATATCTTCTGCAAGCACGTCCGTGGTAAACGTGGGTATTTTCCAGTCGTCCGTTCTTTCGTCCTCATAGGGCATGAATTCATCCAAATCATAGCCGAACATTTTCTTTGAGATCTGAGACACAAAGGAAAATGCGCCTGCGAGAAAACGGTTGCCGGAACGTGAATACAGGGCCATACCCCCATGAAGCGACAAGGGGTTGTGTGTCATCACAGGTGCGTCGCCCGACTCGGACAAGGCGCTTTCCGATTCTTCGAGGGAGAATATGAGGTTTGCCGGTTTATGGGTGAAGTAATCACCTTCGATGGGATCTTGCTTTTTCTTTGAAAGATAATAGACTTTTTCTTCCAGTCTTTCTTCGGGTAACGGCCATGATTTCTCGGCCCGCCATCTGTTTTCGCCCATGACTTCCAAGAACACGGGAAAGTCTTTCATGAAACAGTCGTCTTCACCCTTAATCTTCCAGTCAAACCATCTGGCAGGGAAATCCATATTCGTGAGTGACGGCAACCCGGCGCTGATCATCGCGTCCAGATGATACCATTCGCCAACGATCAGTGCCTTGTCTGCCACATTGTGATTCTTCAAGCCATATTGATATTCCGCCAGCGTGCCTCGGGTGAACACGTCAAACCAGCCGCTGGTTAAACATACCGGTAATTTTTTCGATAACACTTTCTCGCCTTCGCCGTTTAACCCCCACCCGTTCTCCGGCTTGTCCGGCCAGTAGATCATGGGTGATTTTTCATCCCAGAACGAACCGTCCTGTTCAAGGTCGAGCCGGTTCAGAAGCGACCAGTGGTCAAGGAACTGGTTCATATGATCTTTCCACAGGGTATTTGCTTCTTCAAGATCAGATGGGATGGGCGGATAGGTTTCTCCCAGGTAGAGGTCAGGCGGCAGGATGCTTAACATATCCACGAGATAGAGCCAGAAATCATAAAACAAATTCTGAACACCTCCGGGCAGAAACGTATCGGTATACGCATCGGTCATGGCCACCTGAGGGAAAATCGCTTTCAGGTGAACCGGTTCTCCGGTTACGGCATCGTATTCAATCTGCCCACCGGCCAGAAGCTGGGTGATACCCAGAAAAGAGGCACCGATCATGCCGACCTTCCCGTCTGACCATGACTGTTTGGGAATCCATTTATCGATGATAAACGCCACATCATAATGCTGTTCCAGGTTGAGGATATCAAACGCCCCGTTGGACGACCCGGTACCCCGGATATCGTAAACCATCAGATTGTAGCCATGGCGCAGGAGACCGATATAAAGAATGCAGGTCAGCTCCCGCCGGTATGCGGTGGCCACAAGAATCGTGGGCCGTTTCACCGTGTTTCCACCCGGTTTGATCACCATACCCCACAGATCCGTATCTTCATCGGTGTAGGGATTATCGCTGGAAGGAATGGTCATCCGCATGTTGAGGTCGACATAGGCGCCGAAAATACCGACGTCAGTCAGGTCCTTGCTTATCTGTTCCTTGACGTCATCAGAGAGAATTCTTTCGTTTAGAGCTGTCTTGTCGCTGCCAAAAGAAATCCCGCCAACCACCAGAACCATAATGACGAATATGCCCAAAAATCCTTTTTTCATATGCCCCCCTAAATCAGTTACCTTCCATACAGCTTTTTCACCACTCATTTTTGCCACGTCCCTCCGGACTCCATGCGTTTTTTAACGTTTTCCGCGACCCCCGGAAGGTCTCTTGCAATCAGAAATTTCTTGAGAAAATTGGGAATCCTGAAACCGGTATCGACCTTCTCCAGGAAAAATGTGAACAAAGCGCAGTCCGTTGAAACCTCCTGAAACTGAAAATATCCCTTATTGAATTTGATTGTATTTTCACCTGTCGGATCGGTGACAAAATCGACCCGTAATTCATCGGGCTGTTTGGTCAGGATATGGGTGTACCGGATATTGACCAGTAAAAAATCGAGTTTCTTGAAAATAGTGATTTTATCTGCTTCGGTTTTCAATACATCGCTTTTGACCACATGGGGCATGTAAAGATATTGTGTGTCAAAAATCGTGAACAGATCATAACAATCCTTTGCCGAATGGTGAATCAACACATATGCGACGCCGTTACCCGCCATGCTTTTTTCTGAATCTTCCGTCTGCACGTAAGTGAATACGACGTCTCCTTTTAAAAGCTGTTCCTTCTGTTTATCGGTAAACGGCTGAAGAAGGAGACTTTTCCTCAATTCATCAGGGAACGCTTGTCCTTTTGCACATTCGGCATCCACAGATATCAGGGTTAAAATAAAAAACACAAGCACAACTCTTGATAATGCGTTCATCAAACTCTCCTCCTTGCTATTTTCCCCACCCAAACGTTATCCGTTTTTCCAGTCAACCAGATCGGTCAACACCATCATGCCATCATGGGGCATGCCACCAAAAATCCGCTCCACCTGCCCCAGAGGAAGTACATTTGAAACCCCTCTTGCAGCGATGCCATCTCTTAATTCAAGTCTTCTTTTTTCAGGATAAATGCCTATCGATGACACGGCATGGTGAATGAAAGGCAGGGTATCATTCAGATGGGAAACCGGCCGTACCACCACCAGACGGCACATGGGATGATCGAGCATGTCAAAGGGTTCATTCATAACGACGACAGATGACGTCACGTCGCCATTTTGCCTGTTCCGGTACCACGAGGCGCTCATATACTTCCCCCGTTTCATCCGTTTCAGGTTTCCCCTGGCCTCGGGTTTGATAAAGTTGGGAGCCGCCTGATCCCACTCGGCCAAAACATCCTGCAAGATTTTTGCATAGTCTTCGGCCTGGTCTATTGTCCCTTCCACGTAATGAACCTGCGACGCGATGCAGGCCTTCTGGTTCCAGATCATGGAATCGATGGATGCCAGTATGGCCGCTTCCCTGAGACGGTTTTCCTCAAAAGCCTCTTTTCCGATAAAACTGAAACCATAACGGGGATTGAAGCAGACTGTCCGGGTGAATTTCGCTTTTTTGCGAACCGCATCCACGGCCTGGGGTGCGCCCCACACGACAATCCGGTCAAAAGCGTTTGGGAAGAAAAAAGGATCTTCAATCGACGCATCACCACCTGGCCAGTAAACGATTGAAAGGTTCCTGGTAATCGGGTGATCGGGTGCGGCCACATATGCGGCAAGAGCAATCAAGGCGCCAGGCAGTGTGGCGCCATATGGCGATTTGATAACGGCGGCTGATTTGGTGAGTATCGCCCGAAGCATTGATATCAAAGGGATGGCAGGTGCATTTCCTGCCGTAATATGAAGCTGACGGGTGGGCATGGCACGGATACTGGCTTTTTGAAATGGAATACCTGAGGGGAATTCGTTTTTGAATAGGCCCTGTCCGATAAGAGAGGAAATACCTGGAAAAACCCCGGCATCTATCTCTACCCATCCATCCAGAAAGTCCCGCCCTTTTCTTCCCCAGGCTGACAGATCATTGTCCACCGAGGCTTCGGCGTTCTCCGGGCTCAGCAAAAACGGAAACGCTTCAAAAGCCCCCAGATGATAGGGGTCAGGGTGTTCGGCGGTCTGAAGAGACACATCTCTAATATAGTCAACCAGAGAAGCATTTTCCGTGATGGCTTTTAAAAGCATGTCCAGGTAGGACAACACTTCCGAAAACGACAGGGCATAAAGTGTCTCCGTCAGATTATCGATATCCGCTTCGATCAGTTCCATGGGGTTTACCAACGGAAGCACCTGATAAATGTACTCACCTGTGAAGGTCATGTGCTGGCGATCGATTACAGGCTCACGCAAAATCTGAGCGGACCGGGTCTTCACATAGGTGCAATCGTCTTCTTTTTCCTTGAACGCAGCTTCGATCTCTTTTTTATCCAGTTCAGGCGGAAAAACCAGCGCCCCTTTGACGAGGTGCGGGACCCGGATGACCTGATTTGCTTCTGACAGTAATCCTGATTCTCTGCAAAACTTCAACATCTTCTCACTCCTCATATATCATACTCATGCCTGAACAGATGCCATAATGCCACCGCATCCCTTGATTTCCCTGCCCTGTGCCCTTCCCACTTCCGTGAGTGCAGGACCATGCATGCCGCAGGGGCAGATTTCATCTCTCATTCGCACATTATCCCCGCTGATAATGAATCCGGGGTAGGACACGGCAAAGGGATCGATAAAACCAAACGGTCCCTTGAGGTCACAACCCTCCTGAGGCTCCAGTGCCTCATCTAAAATGACCGGCTCAATCACAGGCGGGATGTGAAACCGGCCATGATGACAGCGGACCATGAGACCATTTACTTCTGTCATGGAATATCCTTCCACAATCAGCTCATCCGGCACATTTAGGCGATCTGAAACCATCTCCACCAGCTCATGCCTTTCTATTTTTTCGCCCTCAAAGGATTTCCAGCCACCCCCGAAAAAGACACAGCTTTTTTTCTTGAGCGGGATCTGCACATTCTCCCTGATCATGACCTGGGAGAGTTCCTTCAACTGGTATGGCGCGCCGAATAGAAACACCTTCTCGCCTGCCAATGTCGCCCGCTTCATGAAATCTATGAGTTTCATGTAGTTTTCATCTTTCTTTTCAATGGTCTCTTTCTGGAACGATTCCAGAATTTTCAGATCCGCATCGTTTTTGATGCCTCTTGAAATGATTCGAATGGCTGATGCGGACAAATCCGTATCGTAGAGAAAGCAGGTCTTCCGGAATAGATGGGAGAGTTCCTGCCCCACCAGCTGAATGCCCATGTTCCCTTTTCTGAAATTCATGAAAACACCGGCAAACCCGGGGAGGCCACGCTTCTTCAACAGCATTGAAAATGTATCCGGATGCAATAACTTTAACAAAGGCCCCATCAGCACCTTCTGATAGAGCGGAATGACACCCAGGTCGGCCCACACCGGCGCGGAATAGCTGACCGGTGCGGTGGTAAAGAGCTTCCAGCTCATTTCACATCGGGGAATGAATGAAAACCGGCCAGTTGTTCCTGAACTGTAAACCGGTGTGATACCGCTTTCTGTCAATCGGTCAACCCATTGATCGATTGTACGGACACCTGCTGTATTGATATTGATCCGGTCATGGAAAATGCTTCCTATCCATGCATTCATTTTTTCGTAATCATGATCATCCAGCCAGGTCTGATCATAGGATTTAAAGATGTCATCCGTGGACATCAGCTCCTTTTTAATCAAATCCACATCTGCCACATGGAGGAGATCCGCTTCTTCCGAAAGCCTCCGGTACGCAGGAATATTCTCCACATAATGGGCATGATTGATCAATGCCGCTTCATGCCTCAATTCTGTTGCCCGGTCTTTATCATACGGTTTTTTCATGGCCCATGCCTGACTGATTTTTATCAGGCCAATGTGCAATTCATTCAACTGCTTTCTGGTTTGGGGTGTCATCTTTCCATCCTCCTTGAAACGACTTTTTCCGGAACGCGTCTATTTTTTTAACCTGAGAGTTGATACTTATGAATATTTGTTCATTACTCAATAGGATGATAATTGATGGCTGTCAATAAAAATTTTTACTTAAATTACAATATATTAAAAATAAAATTTGATTTACATTGACCGCATGCCTTCCCATGAATTATGGTTACTCAAATAGGAAATATGAGTGTTATTATCTATCATATTCGGTTTATAAATTAAATTTAAAGTTACTCAAAATGATGTACAGGATACCCTTGGCATCAATTTTACCAGATGAAAGGAATTTTCAAATGCCTCACCATCTCAAAGCCAGACTGATCGATCAGCTTTCATACCGGCAAGCCGGTAATAAGGCAGACTACTACTGGGACGATACACTAAAAGGATTTGGCGTGCGTGTGTATCCCAGTGGCCGGAAATCATTTGTTGCGACGTTTCGTGAAAACGGCGGAAAAAAAATTGAAGTGATTGGTAAATGTGACGATATGTCGCTTAACCAGGCCAGAAGCCTGGCCGAAAAGATTATTGCCTCCTCAAAAAACAACACGAAAAGCGCTCCAAAAGACGTATCAAAAACAGGTCAACCCATTCCCGCTTCCGACCTTACGGTAAGAGAGTTGTCCCGTGCCTTCATTAAAAAAAGAAGCCGGCCAGACAACCCTTCCTGGAAAATGGAACAATGGTTTATCGATCGGTTCGTCATTCCATCCATAGGGAATACAAGTGCCTCAAAGGTGGGCAATTTACAGATCAAAGCGCTGCATGATCATGTCAAACAGCAATGGCCCGAAGTGACCGATCAATTTATTGATCTCCTGGAACGTTTGTTTGCGTCCAATGAATCTATCGTGAAAAGAGAAGATTACCTGAATCCGGTCACTCAGTTTAAAACAATGAAAAACAAAGCGCTCCGAGTATCTGCTTCAAATGCGACATCGCGTTCAGGTGAACAGGAGGAAAAAAGTCAGACGCCCATACAAAAAAAACAGACAGCGCGGTTCAAGCTCCTTTTCGCTGCCCAGCAGTTAACCTCGAAAAAGCCGTTTCACCGGGTCCAGATTTCCGAAATCACCACCCAGGCAGGAATGAGCACAGGTTCCTTCTACAGGCATTTCAAAGACAAGGAGGATATCCTCTACGAACTCCTGGACCAGGCGTTTACCTATGGCATTATCCGATACCAGGAAATCGGTATGGACGCACCTGAAACAGACCCGCATGCCAAATTCCAACTGGTTTCAAACAGACTTCTCTTTCTGTTTGATTACCAGCTGTCCCGTCCGGGCCTGTTTTTGTCATGGTATCGATATGGCCGGGGCGTTTCCGAAAAAATAGATGATCTGATTCATGCCTTTGCGGTGGATTGTGAAAGGCTCCTTGAAGCAAGCCTTGTCGCATCGCAACTCATCAAAATCAAAAAACCGGGAATAATTGCTCAATTGATGATCGGCATGGTTTTTCACCTGACCGAACAGATGATCGTGACCGGAAAACCCAATCTGGACGAAGCGGTCATGACCTGCTCTCAATTTATCGGCGGCGGTCTTTTAAGTTTCAATCCTCCGAAAAAAGCAGCCCGCCTTCTGAAAGGGCTTTTAGAATATTTTCCGGATGGCAGCGGCAAAAAGCCTCTTGCAATATTTTCTCATTAATGGATAATCGATACCTGTTTTAATAATAGACCGCAGGGGAATCATTAAACATGAAAATGAAAAGCGTATACGCCCAAATAAATGGCATTGCCTATCATGTAAACATCACAGGATCAGGTCCCTTATGCCTCTGTCTTCACGGATTTCCTGAAACCCGGCATTCGTGGCGGAATCAGGTGGCGCTTTTATCGGAAAAATACACCGTGGCCGTTCCGGATATGCGGGGATATGGGGAAACAGAATCGCCGGAAGATAGGGATGCATATAAAATTTCCGTTCTCATCGAAGACATAAGAGGCCTTGTAAATACATTCGGTCAAGGCAGGGCCGTCATCGTCGCCCATGACTGGGGCGGTGTGGTAGCGCTTCACTATTCGGAAACCTATCCGCACACGGTCGAGAAACTGGTCATTTCAAACGCCCCCCATCTGTATGATTATGCGACGCTTTTCCTGAAAACAAAGAATATCTTTCAAATCCTTAAAAGCTGGTATGTGTTTGCCAATCAGATTCCCCAATTAAACGAACGTCTTTTGTCCGCCCACGATTTTCTCCTGCTTGAAATTCTGGTGAAGTTATATGCGGTCAAAAAGGACGTCTTTACCCCTGACGTCATGGCCGAATGGAAAAAAACACTGCGAACATCAGGTTTGAAAGGCGGTGTTGATTACTACCGGGCCAACCTGAGGGCGTTCAGGTATATTCTTGAGGACGGGTCAAAAGGAAAAAAAATAACGTGCCCGGTCAGCGTGATCTGGGGAGAAACAGACAGAGCCCTTGAAAAGGATCTGGCATATGCCATCGCGAATCACGTTTCCGGCCCGTTTGACATTCATTTCATCAAGGATTCCGGCCACTGGGTCCAGCAGGAGCAGCCGGTTGTCTACAACAGCCACCTCTCCCGCTTTCTTGGGATTTCACAATAACCTTTTATAGATGCGCAAGCAGAATGCTATGCCATACTGAAAATAAACACATGACTGAAAACAACACATCACCTGTATCACCCTGCCCTTATGACATTCTTCATATCTATTATCTGAAAGGTCATATCCATCCTGAAAATACCAGATTTGGGAGCACCTTTTTAGGCAACTGGGAGGAAGATGGATTTTCCTTTCTTTTTTTTCAGGAACCTGCTGACAACGAAGTGAACGACCTGATGAAAATGGACCCCGAACTCAAGCTGATCGATCAGTATCAAATGACCTATGAGGAATGGCAAGGCGGAAAAATTGAGCCTTTTACCATCAGCGATTTTCTGATCGTTCCCCCCTGGGATCGAGACTGCAGCAACACATCGTTAAAAAAGAAACTTGTCCTCGACCCTGGCGTGGTGTTTGGCACAGGCACCCATCCGACAACCCATGACTGCCTCGATATTTTGTCAAGACTCCTGAAATTCATGCCTATCCATTCCGTGATTGACCTGGGCACGGGAACCGGTTTATTGGCGCTTGCCGCCGCAAAACTCGGCTGCAACAGAGTACTTGCCGTGGATTTCAATTTTCTGGCAGTTCAAACAACGCTCAGGAATATCCGGTTAAATGGTTTTGAAGATACGATTCATGCCTTTCAGGGACGAGCCGAAACCTTTATGCATATTCAGACCGATCTCATGGTGGCAAACATCCATTATGATGTGATGCAGCGACTTGTGAGCGACAACGGGTTTTTGCAAAAAAAATGGTTTATCCTGTCCGGTCTTTTAAAGAGCCAGGCTGAAAAGATTGAAGACCAGTTATCGCATCTTCCGGTGACAATCCTGGAGAAACGTGATACAGAAGGCGTGTGGCATACGTTTTTCGGCAAAATTGACCCCTAATATTGAATAATCCCGGGAGATAATCATGAAAACATCCGAATACAGCATCAATACCACTGTCTGGGTAAAACTGAACGCCATCGGAAGAGCCATGTGGAAACAGCACCATGCGCTGACCGGTAAAAAAGCACCGGACCTGACCGCAGACGATGAGGGCTGGACCCAGTTCAAACTCTACAAACTCATGCAGGTGTTTGGGCCAGGGTGCTTTCAGGGTGCTGATCTCCCCTTCTCCGTGAATATCCGGTTTGAAAACAATGAATAACCGATACCGGGGAATCATTCTGAAACGATTTTCCAAATGAACCTGATACTTCTTTTTTCAAATGACTTTCTTGACGGATCAACCCGCGTCCGCCTGTCCGACCGTCGCTTCCTGCATGCCAAAACCATCCACCAGGTAAAGTTGGAAGACTCGCTTCAGGTGGGTCTTCTAAACGGCAAAATGGGGACAGGCATTGTCACGAAAATCGAAGACACATTTATGGAAATGGATGTGACACTTGAAACCCCGCCCCCCCCGCCACTTCCTGTAACCGTTATCCTGGCATTGCCCAGGCCCAAGGTGATCAAGCGGGTGATGATTGCCATGACATCCATGGGCGTCAAAAAGATCTTCCTGATCAACGCGTACCGGGTGGAAAAAAGTTTCTGGCAGAGCCCCGTGCTGTCCAAAGAATCCCTTGACCTCCATTGTCTTTTGGGTCTTGAACAGGCCAAGGACACGCTTTTCCCTGAAATCACGCTCGCCAGATATTTCAAACCGTTTGTTGAAGACACGCTTCCGGAAATCATTAAAGACACGTTATCGATCGTGGCCCACCCCAAAGCGAACACCCCCTGTCCTGCCCATGTCAATGGACCGGTCACCCTTGTCATTGGCCCGGAAGGCGGATTTATCCCCTATGAAATTGAAAAGCTCATATCCTGCGGCGTCAAACCTGTCCATATTGGCCCCCGCATCCTTCGCGTGGAAACCGCTCTGCCTTTTATTTTATCCAGATTGATGTAAGTCACCAAATAACAGGCCAAGGTAATCTTTCAACTACTGATGCGATTCACCAGGGATTATTCTTTGGGTTCCTTGAATAGTTTTTGAAGAAGCTGGGATTTCATTAACACCGATTTTCACAGTAAGGTAAATCGACACAAATTCCCCTAAATTTTTATGCAGCGCATCTACCATAGTTGATTTACTTCTCCTCCTTATTGAAAATGACAGCACAAATCTATGTAGTATAACCATTTAATTATACACGAATTACGAGATTCGTTTTAGTGTTCTCTCCACCGTTCTGTCAGATTCTGGCACGCTAATCTTTCAGCCCGATTAATTATTCCATTAGGGTGCTTTTTTGGCGTATATAACTCTTGCATGTCGTTTATAAATGTGATAATAAAAGCATATTTTATGAATTTTCGACCATTTAACCGCCCGTATAAGGGCAATTTTGGCAATTATTGCTTTCAAAATTATTATACAACTTTGGAATCACAGATGACTAAACGACAAAATAAAACCCTAATTGACACCTCGATTGACCTGGTCGACTTTTTCAAGAACCCTGCTTCTCCAAGACAAAAACAGTACGAGTTAATTCGAGCTATTGTTATTGAGGGAAATTCCATTGAAGAGACTGCAAAACGATACGGATACAAACCCAGTACTGCCTATTCCCTGCTCAGAGATTCCAGAGCAGGAAAAATAGAACTTTTCCCTGCCGTTAAAAAGGGACCACAACAAAAACGGACAAGTCCTGACGTACAAGACAAAATTATTGAATATAGGAAAATGAGGTTGTCTGCTTCTGATATTCAAGATCGTCTTTTCGAAGACGCTATCAAAATTTCTTCAAGGACAGTTGAGCGTACCCTTAAAGATGCAGGCTATGCTAAATTAAAAAGAAGAACTCATAAAGAATTAGGAGTCACGTTAAAAAATAAAATTATACCAGAACGATCAGAGCATCTCGATTTTAATGAACTCGAACCCTTTAATGTCGATTGCCCCTCAGCAGGGTGTTTCTTTTTTATCCCTTACATTTTAGAATCAGGGATTTTGGATATTGTGAAAAAATGCGAAATGCCTGATTCAAGCGATATCGGCTCAACACAGGCATGCCTTTCCATGTTACTCCTGAAGTTGATGGGCCGGAAAAGGTTGAGTCATATCGGTTCCTACGATAGGGAACCCGGTCTGGGAACTTTTGCGGGTCTGAATGTTCTTCCCAAGCCGACTTATATGAATACGTATTCCTGCCGATGTTCAGAATCACAAATAATGGATTTACAGAGTAAAACCATTACCATTTTAAAGAAGAGATATCCGGACTTATACAACAGTGATTATATCAATCTTGATTTCCATTCGATTCCACATTTCGGTGAAGAGTCCGAGATGGAAAAAGTCTGGTGTGGTGCAAGGGGCAAAACCATGAAGGGAGCGAATACCGTCTTTGTTCAGGACAGCCAGAGTAATACAATTTTATATACCAGAGCTGATATACT
>JAHIRD010000028.1 GCA_018818835.1 Pseudomonadota bacterium | reverse complement strand
GATCAGATGGCCTTTTTGTCTGTGCCCGGTTATCAGGTCAAGGGACTGGTCAATAAAACGATGCCGAAGTGTTTTACGGAAAAGAAGATCCCCCCGGTCAAGGAGGGTCCTGGATAACTGTCCTCGGTAGGTTTTCATATAACTCAGGGTGTGAGACTCCTGGGACACAAGGGATAAATGGGTCAGGATACCTGTGAACAAAGGCCCTGCAAGCTTTAGATAAAAAAGAGGGGAGGGTTTTTCATGGGCAAGGATATGGCGAAGTTCCATGGCCTGGCTGTCCCCAAGGATCAGTGTTCGGTCCAGATCAAAAAATGCGGCGACTTGTTTATGGGTCATTGGCCCCTCTATGAACAACGGGATTTATAATTGAACTGACTGGTCAGTTTTACATTGACACGTCTTATCGCTTTTTTTATAGTTGGGTCAAGCTGAAAATACACTAAAAAAATGCAAACCAGGCACTGAATTAAGGGTTTACCCGTATCGCAACGCACAGGGACTGTGATGGATACTTATGTTTTAACTTACGACCTTGGGACCACTGGCTGTAAAACCTGTCTTTACCGGATCGGGGACGGCATCGATATGATCACCTCGGCCCTGGCCCAATACCCTCTTTATGTCACAGCCGAAGGTGGTGCAGAGCAGGATACGGAGGATTGGTGGACAGCTGTTTGCACGTCCACGCGTCAGGTTCTTGGGACGGCATCCCTCACTCCCGGAATGATTCAGGGAATGGCCTTTTGCTGTCAGATGCAGGGTTCCATCCTGGTCAATGACCAAGGAAGGGCTCTCCGTCGTCCCATGATTTACATGGACGGGCGGGCAACGAAACAGATGCGTGACCATCTGAGCCAGGGCTTGTTCCGCATCAGCGGCATGAATGCTTTTACCTTGCTCAAGACCCTGAGAATTGCCGGAGGGATTGCTGCAACACCCAAAGACCCCTTGTGGAAGTATCACTGGGTCCGGGAAAACGAACCCGAGATTTTTTCAAAGGTTCATAAATGGTTGGATGTCAAGGACTACCTGCTTCTCCGGTGTACCGGAGAATACGGAATGACACAGGATTCGGCCCACGTGACATTCATCTACGATACTCGGCCCGGAAAAGAAAAATGGCATAAGGGCTTGTGCCGGACATTTGGTGTGGACATGGACCATCTGCCGCCCGTGGTCAGGGCCACCGATGTGGTGGGGCATCTCTCAGCCACAGCTGCCAGTGAACTGGGCCTTTCGCCAGGCATTCCCCTTTTCGGGGGGGGAGGGGATGTTTCACTGGCAACTGTGGGATCAGGGTGCCTTCACCCCTTTGACACCCATATTTATGTGGGAACTTCGGGATGGGTATCATCCAATGTGGATCGCCGCCATGTGGACATCACCAATTTCATGGCGGCCATCATGGGCTCTGTGCCCGGCCGGTACAATTTTGTGGGTGAACAGGAGACCTCGGGGCTCTGCATGAACTGGGTACGGGATCACCTGGCTCTGGACGAAATCGGGGTGTACCTGGCCGGAAAGACTGACCCAGCCGAACAGATGGACGAGCTTTACACCTTATTAAACCGGGTGGTTGACGATACAGGTCCCGGGTCGCGTAATCTTATTTTTACACCCTGGCTTCACGGGAACAGAGCCCCCAGGGAAGATGCCTATGTCCGGGGTATGTTTTTCAACATCGGAATTAATACAGGAAAACGTCAGATGATCCGGGCTGTGCTTGAAGGCGTTGCCTATCACAAACGGTGGATTCTTGAAGCCATGGAAAAGACCATTCCACGGCAGGAATCCCTTTGCTTTGTCGGGGGTGGGGCCAAATCAGAGGCATGGTGCCAGATCATGGCCGATGTGCTTGGCCGGGAAATCCGGACGGTCAAACACCCCCAGGACATCGGGACTGCTGGCGCGGCCATTGTCTGTGCCGTGGGTTTGAAGCGGATCTCCTCTTTTGAAGACGCAAAAAACATGATTCCCATGGGTAAAACTTATTATCCGAGACCCGAAAATCGACCGGTTTATGATCGAAACTTCAGGGTTTTTAAAAAACTTTACAAAGCCAACAAAAACTTGTTTCGTGAATTAAACGGCACTGATATGTGACGGCCCTTTAGGATAGATCTTTTCATTGTAAAACAGTCATGGTAGGATTCGAACCTATGCAGAACCAGAATAAACGAAAAAAGATACTTGACGCCGCCACCCATGTGTTTGCTGAAAAGGGATTTCACCAGGCAAAGATGGACGACATTGCCCAGAGGGCCCAGGTGGCCAAGGGGACCCTTTATTATAATTATTCCAGTAAATCGAAGTTGTTTGCGGCCACGGTCACCGGGGGGATGGATGAAATCATGGCAAGCATCAGCCATGAAATGGAATCGGAACTCCCCTTTATCGAGCATTTCAGGCTCCTTGTATCCTGTACCATCCGTCTTTATCTCCATCACAGTCAAGTCACCCGGATCTATTCCAATGAACTGTCCATCGGCATTGATTCTGAAACCCTGGATGAGATCAAGAAAGCCAGACAGCGTTTTATTGAGTTTATCTCAGATATGCTCCTGACCGGCCAGGAAAAGGGCTATCTCAAACCCTTGAACCCGCGTCTTTCTGCCCTGGCCCTGGTGGGAATCGTGGATTCCCTGTGCAATGCCCATCTGAACGAAAGTAACGCCTCCTCATCCGACGAAATCATCAATACCGTGTTCTGCATTCTTTCCGAAGGGCTTGTCAATCATAGCAAATGACGTTACATTCTGGTTTATACCGATTCGATCACATCATTATTTTCAATTCTATTAGGGGTGGACAACGCGTTCTATCCCATTTTTAAATTTAATAACCTTCGGTGTATTGGTCATTAATCATTTGACGATAAATGAAATTCCCCATACAATTTAAACTCATGTGTCTTAAGGGTCATCCTATGAGGAGTGTTTTTTATGTCCGATGCAAGCAATCCCTTTCAGGTCTGGTGGGTAAATCAAGGGCATACCTATGCCAAAGCCAAAGCTGACGGATATCTGTGGGCACCTATTCCCATTGAAGGGGGGCAGAGCTTCCCCCACTGGGATTCCATGACCCAGGTCCAAGCCGGTGATCTGGTGATCAATTCCGGGCAAAAAAGTATTGTTGCTTTTTCAATTGTACGATCACGTGCTGTGAAACACGCCAACAGAAAAAAAGAAGGCTGGCGCGTGGATCTGGATTATTATGATCTGGTCTCACCGATCATGATAGATGAGATCAAACCCCATCTTGAAGAGATCAATGCCTCCATTGAAACAAACAGACCCTTTGATGATTTCAAGGGAGTTCAGCAAGGGTATCTATTTAATTTCAGCCATCAGGGTCTTTCTATTCTGACAGATCGCTTTGGGGACAGACTCCCTGAAGGCATCAAGGAGTACCTCGGCATGGGATCGGAAATGAATTTTTCCAAGTATTCCAATGAACGGGGGCTTATATTTGACGGGGATCTGGTCAAACGGTATGTCTTGTCTTTGAAGACTAAACCCTTTGTGATTCTTTGCGGAAAACCGGGCACAGGCAAAACAAAACTTGCCCAGTTGTTTGCCCAGTACCTTGATGATCAAAATAAGACAAGCGACACGCCTGAAGAAGAAAACGAACTTCTTTCAAGGCGATGGTTT
>JAHIRD010000027.1 GCA_018818835.1 Pseudomonadota bacterium | reverse complement strand
GTCCGTGCAGAAGGACCGCCGGTGCCGAAATTCCATGCATGGGTCAAGGGGGCATTCCCACTGGAAACGGATGCCTGGAAATTTACTGAGCCGCCCGCAGTGATGCTCACATTGGCAGAGGGGCTGGTGATGCTTGCCGTGGGGTTCACATCCACATAGGCTGCATTGACGGTAACAAGCACGGTGTCGCTGCTTGTATCGCCATCATTGTCCCTGACTGTATAGGTGACGGTGTAGGATCCCGCTGTGGGGAAGGTCACGCTGCCCGGATCTTCAACCGTCCGTGCAGAAGGACCGCCGGTGCCGAAATTCCATGCATGGGTCAAGGGGGCATTCCCGCTGGAAACGGATGCCTGGAAATTCACGGAGCCACCAGCAGTGATGCTTACATTAGCAGAGGGGCTGGCGATGCTTGCCGTGGGGTTGACATCCACATAGGCAGACGCCACATTAACTCTCACTGTGGCGCTGACAGAGTTGCCTGTGTTGTCGTCCACGGTGAAGGTGACGTCATACGTCCCAGCACTGGTGAAGGTGACCGATCCCGGATCTTCTACAGATCTTTCAGAAGCGCCGCTGTTGTCAAAGTACCAGTTATAGGCATAAGGCGTGGTTCCGCCGGTGACATAGCCTTGAAAATTCACGGAAGCCCCTTCTATGATAGATACATCCTGAGACGGAGATTCAATGGCGGCCGTAAGGGGGCTCGGGGCAGGAGTGCTTGTGGGTGAATAAACGACTTCATCTGAAAAATCGCTTGAATTCCCACATGAGTTGAAGGCCTTGACCGCAAAATACCATGTGGTGTCTGCCAGTCCGCTGAAGGCATACTGGATTTGTGGAGCTGGGATCTGTTCTGTTTCGGCGGTGTAATTTCCGGAGTCTGTTCCGTAATAAACAACATAATATTCTGCGTCATTGTTGGTGTCCCACTGAAGCCCAACATCCAAAGCGTTGGCACGAACGGCTAACATGTGAAGTATAAGTGCGCAAAGTATACTGGATGCAATAAAACGAATCATTTTTCGTATCTGCTTATTCGCGGTGTTCATCGGGTTTTGGTTTAAAACATATTTCATTTGTCTGTTCCTCCTGGAGCATTAATTTCGATGCTGTTCCCTGTTCATCCAATAAATATGCCACGGCAGTAAATTCCACTTATAACCAACTGGAATCATATTTTTTATTTTGTAAATTGATGGGTAAAATTGTATAAGGGGGGGGGTGAAATATCAACGGAAGGCAGATCATATGCCGTCAATGATGATATTTAGATAAACAAATGGCCGCTTTCAGGGCGGCCATAGGGATTAGGATGCTATGTACAAAAACGTTTATTTTCCTTTTGAAAACTCTTCAATGGTACGTCCCCGAAGGGCTTCAGCAATTTCAAAAACATAATCGTATATATGAAGGCCCTTGGAGGAAGCGATGATTTCACCGTTATCCACTCCGATGGCTTCGGCACAGTACTGTTTCATCATTTCTATTGCAGCAAGGTTTGCAGGAAAACCTCCGTAAAGGTCCCAGGACCTGAAATAGGGAAAGAAATGAAGTTTACCATCCTGAATCCGCGTATCAATGTGCCTCAAGCAAGGTGGGTCGATCAGGGTCATGTCCGTGGGTTGACCCACCTGGAGGATCATCTGGTTATTGCGGTGTCCTTTGTTTTTGTAGGTCCATATCATCAGCTCCATCTGGTTCAGGCAGAAGCCATCCTCGGTTTTGACGAGAATTTTACGGTCTTCCCAGATGTCTTTATCTTGAATCAGGATATCCTTCATGCGTTTATAATCATCGGGAAGAACATGAAGGGGGCAACTGCATATCCTCTGTCCGTAGGTATAGGACTCACCGTCTTTTTCCTCGCCGGTCATCAGATACGGCAGATAGTCGTCAAGATAATCATCCTCCACCGGATTGGGGAATCCTAATGCAGGATTCACCTGGGGAAGCAAAGGCAGGGCAGCCGGGTGCGTGATATGGATGGAAATATAATCAAATTCAAGCCTTTTTTGCCCCTCAAAGGAGCCGCGGTCAATAATAAAGGACTGCCCACGCTCGACACAGCGATAAAGTGTTTGAAACCACGCATCGGACAGGTTCGTTGCTCGGATATGGATGGGTTCTAACATGGCCTTACTCCTTCGACTTTTTACGAGTTCATCAAAATTATTGCCCCGGGATATCCAACGAATTCTATAAATTTACACTTCTTTTCATTGATCAGAGTTACCGTGCAAACCCGAAGGTTGATAGTGAATTGTATACAGCTCCGTGGGTGTAAAGGGTACTTCGGACCAGATCAACCCCGGTGACATGCATCGAAATGCTCTGAAAATCCCTCTTTGGCTCATATTTTCGTAAATCAAGATTTCTGCAACGCCCTAACGTGATGTGGGGCTTAAACGGTTTTTTTTCCGGTGCAAAACTACAGTTTATGGCGATCTGCTCAATATGCTTTGCAAGGTGTTCAAGCGCGTGATTTTGTTTGATGCCCACGCAGACCACCCGAGCTTTGGTAAGGCCCGGAAGAACGGTGAGAAATCCCAGATTAAGAGCAAAATTATCCATGGAACGACAGAGGTCCGAAAGTGCTGATTTAAGACGATCAGACTGCTCTTTTCGGGTTTTCCCTAAAAATCGTAAGGTCAGATGGATGCTGTCCCTGGCCTGCCAGCGAATATTTTTTGACCAGATGTCGCTTTTACAGGGTCCAAGGATTTCTTCAATACTATCCAATGTGCCCTGCCCGGGTATGATGGCGACAAACTGCCGAACATCCTCATTTTTAATGGCATTACCCACTATCCCTTTCTCCTTTTACGGGTGGACGCAGGCAGCGCCCTATGGCATGTTTGAGAGCTGCTGTATGGAGTTCAGCAGCGTAATAAACAGAGCTTTTTAGCATACATAACATCCCATCCGGCTGCTTGAGGTAGTCCGGAAAAAGATCAGCTTCAATGGATTTTTGTTTTTCTCACGAAGGAACGTTTGTAAAATATTAAAAAATAACTTTTTTTTAATCATGCCCTTATTGTATAATAAAATAAGTTATGATCATAATGAACTTTCATAAAATCCGATTTGTGTCAAACTCAAAATATCCCTTTGTCGAAAGCTTTCTCTCATGAATAGACGAACTTTTTTAAGCATGGTTTCCCTTGGATTCATGTATTATGTTATTCCATGTGATGCTTACGGCGCAATTAAGTATCATCCGAATGGTTCATCTCATCTTGTTTGCGATGCGCATATCAAAGACTATCTGTTCAAGATAGAGCACTTTGACGAGCCCCATGAAAACGATTTTTTTTTAGATGAAAAGACGCTTCCGTTATTGTATTCTTCTCTGAAACGCCTGATAAGAGTCGAAAATACAGTGGGTCACGGAAATTTTGCCCTGATCAGTATTGATCAGGCCATTAAAACCGCCCGTATATATTCATCCATAGAGCCATTCCCCCAAAGGGAGCTCGATTTTCTTGAAATGATTTTTTATAAAGACGGGACACTCTATGGTTTTCTGGGTGAAAAGCCACTCCCCGGGTTTACAGACTCACTCAATCAGAACAAAACGATCAAGATTACAGGAACGGGGAATCATCTCTACAAAGGGCTTTCCATTGAAACGTACCTGAAAATAAAACAGATAATCGGTGATGACATCATCCTGACATCAGGACTGAGAAGTGTCACCAAACAGTTCATGCTGTTTTTAAACAAAGCTGCACAGCGAAAGGGGAATCTGTCCCAGGCATCACGGTCCCTTGCCCCACCCGGATACTCATACCATGGCGTGGGGGATTTTGATGTGGGCCAGACCGGTTATGGATTAGATAATTTCACCTGGCGATTTACAGAATCAGAGGTTTATAAAAAACTCCTTGATTCAGGATATGCAACGTTAAGATACACACGGAAAAACAATTTGGGTGTCCGTTTTGAACCGTGGCATATCAAAGTCGGTTGATCCCTGGCTCAAGCCACTCATTTCTGTGAATTCAATTTCGCCATAATGCATTCCCCCAGGAGTTGTGTGTCAATTTTTGTGAACTGAACAGCGACCCCATTGTCCTCCTGTCTTAGGACAATGCCGGTGGCATGGATGAAATTGCTCTTTTTTTCACCGGGTTGGAAATCAATTTTGATGTCCACCTCTGTTTGGGAAGATATGCGTTCTTCGGTCAGGGCAAAAAGTCCACTGGCACTTAGATTATCCACCTTGGCTTTGATTTTTGTGATGCTGTTCGAATGCAACTCAGCTTTATCTCTGAACTTCAGTTGAACTTCAGTTTCCGGCCAGACTTTGTTTCGTGTGTTCTTCCTGTTTTTCTTTTCCATAAACCCCTGATTTGTTAGTTGTTTTTCATTTTAATGATTTAACGAACGTAAAACAAACGTGCTCACAAGTGCTATAGCCGACCTTTGTACGATGATAACACTTAAAACTGTACAACATGCTCATATATTGAAAATCAAGGTCTTACGGCATGGACAAAGCCACAATCTTTCTGGTCTTTGAATACATGCTCGAATTCATCTTTTTTATCAGGGAAAAAAACAGCTGCTTTTTGTTCACGGCCCCAAACCTGTTCACTGGCATTGAGTGTCCAGTACCATGTGGCACCACTTGAAGGGAAATAGGGCTGGCTGTTGTAAAGAATCGCCAGCTCACCGGAATCAGGCATCCTCCAATCTTTATATCCGCCAGTGTTCAAATTCTTGACATAATCCCTTGCACCATCATAATTCATACACTCGCCCTCGGCGATGTTTGAATCAATCAAACACCAGATTTTTCCGGTTCGGGTATCTGTAACCGTCCGGTCAGAATGCACTTTGAAGCGGCCACGTGATTCATCAAGGATTTTTGTAATTCGAACGGATTCTTCAGTAAGTCGTTTATCCCGTTCTTTTCGTTTGATTTCAGCCAGACGGGCCATCTCTTTTTCCCTGGCAATTCTGTCTTTTTCAGCCTGAATTTTCTCAAGACGTTCACGTTCCTGTCTCTCCTTCAGGAGTTGGGCCATGCGAACCCTTCCAATTTTTTCCTCTTTTTTCAGATCGTTCATCAAGGCATCGGATTGGGTTTTGAATAGACCGGAATAATCTCTTTCAATATAATCCTTGAGTTCCTTGATTCTGTTGTTCAGGCTGACCTGGGGATTGGTGCAGTATGAACGAGTTTCTTCCCATTTTGACTGGAAATCAATTTTTCGGTTTAGCAGGGTTATCTCTCCGCGAATTTCTTTTTTTAGGGACGTTTCGGGGTATTTCTGAAGATAGTCATAATACATTTTTTTTGCGTCATTGAACCCCATGGCAGACGACTTGAACTGCATGTCAGCATATTCAGCACGGTCCTGCATTTTTTTTCGGACATCCTTGATTTCCAAAATACGGGTATCCTCGGGAAATTCGGTGATGAAATCATCGGCAAGCCGGAGACATTTATCCCAGTTGCCCACTTTGTTGCAGGTCTTGATTTCTTGAGAAAGATCTGTAAAAAATTCGTCTCCTATGGCAGCTATCAAGTTCTGAACAGACTGTTTGTTTTTTGTATCGGGATAATTGGTTAAAAAAGCCCGGTAGACCTTCATACGTTCTTTGCGGTTCTTATCAGAAATCAGTGCCAGCTTTTTATAATCATAGGCTTCCAGGATCTTAGGGATCTCTGAAATTTTCACGGTAATATAGTTTTTAAGAAAGGATTCTTGATGCGTCTTGAGGTGGCTGCGGTACAATTCGGTCGCTTTTTCCTTGTAATCGTCGTCAAGTGAAAGAACTGCTATCTTTCGTTCAACATCCATCAGAAGATTCAGGTCGTTCATTTTGGATATGGCATCAAGAATATAGGTATTGTCATCATCCTGACTGTTTATATAAGTGGTGAGGACGCGCTTCATTGTCTCAAGTTTATCCTGGGCGGTGACTTGGGAAATCACCCGCTGATAATTTTCTTTAGACAGATAAAGTTTATAGATATAAAGCCCCCCGAAGGTAATGCTCGAGAGAATCAACAAAGCCATCAATGAGCGAAAGGCCAGTGATGAGGGTGGCCTGGATTGGACAATATCCTCCTCCCCTTCGAAATGAACGGGTTCCTGATCTTTTTCAACAAGGTCTTCGCTCTCAGTGGCCACAGGTTCCGGCCGCGGGCCTTGCGTTATGTCTGTCTCAACAGGCTTTAGTTCAGGGGGTTCGGGAGGGGGCTCGGGCGTATTCTTTGTTTCATCCACAAGCGGTTTGGTTTGGGTATCGACGACAAATTGAGAGGCAATCTGTTCATCGCGGCTCAGATATGTGTCGGGGTCAAATTCCACGTCCAGTTCTTTTTTTTGATCCACGTCCACTGGACTGATCTGAGCATTTTTTTCGTCTTTACGCCTCAATCCTTCCATGAGAATGCTCATCAGGGAGACGGTGATTCTCTGGTCAGGGATGGGGGCATTGTCAATGATGATAACCGCTTTATTCCAGCTGAGTATTTCATAGGCCGCTTCCACGTTTTCAAGCTGGCCTGTTTCAGCAGCCACAAGAGCTCCATCCTTCAGGTAAAGATAGCCGATATCATCGTTGGAATAGATTTTTAAGGTACAGGTCGTTTTGTCCATATGGACAATCTGCAGAAATGAGCCCAAGGATATTCCCTGAATCTGGCCGCCAACTTCAATTTCCATCGTGTCAGTATTCCTTTCAATCAAATGGACGGGTAAACTCTCGTGTCAATCCCCTTTGGGAATACCCTTAAAAAACCGAATTGGGTATGTGATATAAAACCATAAATCAATCATAATATCAGAAAGATAACAACGGCTCATCTTCTAATCACTGTAAGTAAAATCCATAAAAACATGATGATGCGCTATCAAAATAACCTATCAAACCGATGTGTTAGTGTCAATTGGAAGATTGCTTAAATCATATGCATTTTTTCCCATAGCCATCCGTCGATTTGTTACGAGTTCATCAAGATTCGGAGGGTGAGAAAAGGACGGGCTACAAAATTTTGTCAAGGAATGCTTTGGCCCTTTCATTCTTGGTATGTTCGAAAAAGTCACGGGGGGTCCCCTGTTCAACAATCATTCCGGAATCCATAAAAATTATTCTATCAGCAACTTCCCGAGCAAAACCCATTTCATGGGTCACAACGATCATGGTGATTCCTTCCCGGGCAAGTTTTTTCATGACAGTGAGAACTTCTCCAATCATCTCCGGGTCAAGAGCCGATGTGGGTTCGTCAAAGAGCATGATCTTGGGCTTCATGGCCAGGGCCCTTGCAATAGCAACTCGCTGCTGTTGACCACCTGAAAGCTTTCCGGGATAGTCATTTTCTTTTTCCAGTATGTCCACTTTTTTCAAGAGTTCTGTGGAAATTTTTGTGGCCTCTTCTTTGGAGCGTTTGCGGACAATCATCTGGGCAAGGTTCACATTTTCCATCACGGTCTTATGCGGAAACAGGTTAAAGGACTGAAACACCATACCCACTTCCTCCCGGATTTTATTGATATCTGCCGTGGGGTCCACAATATTGGTTCCATCGACGATGATTCTTCCTTCATCCACACACTCAAGAAGGTTGATGGCTCGAAGGAGGGTGCTTTTCCCTGAGCCGCTGGGGCCGATAATCACCAGTTTTTCACCGTCATAAACATCCAGGCTGACATCGGAAAGGGCCTTGAAGGATCCGAAATACTTACTCACATGCTCGATTTGGACAATGATCTGATCAGTCGACATTGATTTTATCCTCCATAATGCCCACAAGCTTGGAAAGAATAAGGGTGATGATCAGATAAAAAAGAGCCACCATGGTAAAGGCTTCAAAATAATCAAAGCTCTGGGCGGCAAACTCCCTGCCTCGTCTTAAAAGATCCGAAACAGCCAGGATGGATACCAGAGATGAATCTTTGAGAAGGGCCACAAACTCGTTGCCGACCGGTGGCAGGATTGTTTTTACTGCCTGGGGAAGGATCACGTAACGCATGGTCTGAAATGGTGTCATGCCCAGGGATCTGGCCGCTTCGGTCTGACCCTCGGGAATGGACTTAATTCCGGCCCTGAATATTTCGGCGATATAGGCACCATAGCATATGGACATGGAGACGACAGCACAGGTGATGGCTGACAGGTTGACCACCTGGCCCAGGGCATAGTAGATGTAAAAAAGCTGGACCAGAAGAGGAATTCCCCGGATGATTTCCACATAAAGTGAAGAGATGCCATTGAAAAGTCTGTTTTCTGATATCCGTCCAAGCCCGGCAATCAGTCCGAACACCAGGGACAAGGCAATGGACATCAGGGTCACTTTAAAGGTGACAAGGATACCGTCGGGAAGAAACTTCAGGATATCCAGATAGGGATCAGGCTTAAAAAAAACCAGGCAAACAACCATGAGGATGGCACCAAAAAAAGCGATCCGCCATGCAGAAAATAATCCCCAGTCATTCCTGGTGGGAATGGCCCCACCCTCAGACACCTCAATGTGCGATTGCTTTTTTTTCCATGGTTTCGGCATGGCAACCTTTGAATTTATCATTTGTTTTAAGGCCGCAGGAATTTTTTGACCGGAGGCGTAGCAGCGCTACGTTGAGGATCAAAAAATTCCGAGAACGCCGTATCAGGCCGAAAGATGCGGTTTCCCTTATATTATTTGAACCATTTGGTCTTTAGCTCCTGATCAATCCCTTTGGCTTTAACAGCACGGATGCCGGCATTGATAAGGTCAAGCAGTTTTTTGTTACCCTTTTTCACAACGATGCCATAATTTTCATCGGTAAAGGGCTCTCCCGCAATTTTGAATTTTCCCTTGTACTCAACTTTCTGAAGGGCATAATTGGCAGCGATGGGCGTGTCGCATACGATGGCGTCAATGCGGCCAGCCACCATGTCTTCAAAGGCAAGTCCCAGTTCATCATAGGCTTTAAGATTAACACCCGCTACTTTATTGATTTCAAAAGATCCGGTTGTTCCGATCTGGGCTCCAACCTGCTTTCCTTTAAGGTCAGAAAGAACCTTGGCAACCGATGCGTTGGGTACGACAAGAACCTGGCCGGCGTTGATGTACGGGTCAGAGAAATCGACTGATTTTTTTCTTTTTTCGTCAATGGTCACCGAGGAAATGATGGCATCGTATTTCCCCGAGGCAACACCTGCAAAGATTCCGTCCCAGGCGGTATTTTCAATGAGGACTTTAAAACCGGCCTCTCTGGCAACGGCATTCATGAAGTCGATATCATAACCGACCAGGTGCTTGTTGGCATCCAGCATTTCCATGGGAGGCCAGGTGGCATCGGAAGCCACTGTGACGATGAGTTCATCTTCCAAGGCATGTGCCGTCATGGGCACGAATAACAGGATTCCGATGAGCATTGACTTTGCAACTACCTGAAAAAATTTCATATTTTCCTCCTGAGCGTGATTTTTTTGACCGGTATCATGCCGATACGGTTCTAAAATGTCAAATAACACATGGTTTTTTATTTGTGTTCACTGTTCCCCCAGTGTATAGTCTCACCTCTTTTTGAGAGGTATGCGGGGAACTGGGGTAAGTAAAATTTATAACACATCGCTTTTATTTAAAAAATGATTTTATCAGCTTCACGTTTAAAAAATGTGGGTGCCAACGCCCTGCTTATCCTGACCACCTTTTTCTGGGGTGTCACGTTTGTAGTTGTCAAAGATGCCATCAATAGGGTGGACGTCTTTGTTTTTCTTGCCCAACGCTTTACCCTGGCCTTTATCATTCTCATTGTGGCCTGTCCCTTTGCCAAACGCCGCCTGACACGATATACCTTAAGCCGGGGGCTTCTGCTGGGCCTTATGCTGTTCGGGGGTTTTGCTCTGCAGACCCTGGCTCTTTTGCATACATCCGCATCAAACACGGCCTTTTTGACCGGTTTGAATGTGGTGTTCGTGCCTCTGTTGTCTTCCCTTGTTTTCAAGCAGAAGATTGTCTTCACCTTGAAGGCGGGTGTTGTCTTTGCCTTTACAGGGCTTTATCTTTTATGCGCCAAGCAGGGCTGGGCGCTTAACGGTGGAGACATTCTGGGCCTTCTTTGCGCCATGTTCATTGCCATTCATATCATCTATACAGGACGGTACGTAGGTGCCTGTGACATCTATTGGCTGACCACCCTCCAAATCGGAATGATCGCTTTTTTGAGTATCCTGTTTGCCCTGGGAACCGGACAGAAGGTGTTTGTTTTTCATCGGGAGATTCTAACTGCACTGATTATCTGTGTTATTTTCGCAACTGTTTTCGCCTATTTGGTTCAAACCACCATGCAGCAGTATATCTCCCCGTCCAATACAGCCCTGATTTTTTGTATGGAACCTGTGTTTGCAGCCCTTTGCGCCTTTGTGATCAGTGGAGAGCATCTGGGAATCCGGGGCTTGATCGGAGCAGCGTTTATTCTCTTCGGTATGGGTCTGTCCCAGGTCACCTTTCCTGAAAAATCCTGAAAAAAAATCTTGACCTGAATTTTGGATCGGCTTATATTAACTACTATGGTAGTCAATGATCTCATAAATCCGATTAAAAGCCTGGGTTTTTCCGAATACGAAGCCAAGGCATACCTATGTCTGCTCAAGATTCAACCGGCAACACCCTATGAAATCGCCCAGGCATCGGGCATTCCTTCGTCCAAGATTTATGAAATCATATCTCGCATGGTTGAAAAACAGGTGTTTATGCCCGATGGGGAAGGTACAAAGAAAAAATATATGGCTCTCCTTCCCAAAGAGTTCATCGAACGTCAGCGGAACCATTTCAATAAAACCTTGTCGGTCCTTGAGACCAAGCTGCCTGAGCTTCAGAACGAAAAGGCCGTATCTTTTATCTGGAATATCAGCGACTATCATGTGCTCATGGACAAAGCCAAGACAATGATTGAAGAGGCATCCGGGAGAATCCTCCTGTCAGCCTGGAAAACCGAGAGAGATTTATTGGAGACCTGTCTGATAGACGCTCAAAAACGGGAAGTGGACATTGCGGCCATCCATTTTGGAAAAGGAGACACCGTGGCCGGTACCGTGTTTCACCATCCCATAGAGGATACCATCTATCGGGAAAAGGGTGGGCGTGGGCTCTTGCTGATCACCGACTTCAATGCGGCCCTCATGGGAACCATTGATATGGACCTTCGGGTTCACGGTGCTGTCAGCGCTAACCAGGGCTTTATCACCCTGGCCGAGGACTATATCAAGCATGACATATACATTATGAAGATCGTAAATCGGTTTGATGATTTGCTGATCAGAAAATTCGGGGACAATTATGCCCATCTTAGAAATATTTTTGAAGATAAGGATATTCCATGAAAATCTATATTGACGGGGCCTTTTACGATAAAGACGAAGCCAAAATATCTGTCTATGATCACGGTCTCCTTTACGGAGACGGGGTTTTTGAAGGGATTCGAATATACAAGGGAGTTGTCTTCAAACTCAGGGAGCATTTGACCCGACTTTATGACAGTGCCAAGGCTATTCTTCTGACCATCCCCATGGACCCGGAAGACCTGGCCAGGGACGTCTTAAAAACCGTGCAAATGAATAAGAAACACGAGGGATATATCCGGCTGATCATCACCCGGGGCAAGGGAAATCTCGGCCTGAATCCCTTTACCTGTGAAAAAGCCACGGTGATCATCATTGTGGATGATATTCAGCTGTATCCCCAGGCGTGTTATCAGGAGGGCATCGCCATCATAACAGCATCGGTAAGGCGCATGCCCCCGGATTGTCTGGACCCAAAAATCAAGTCTCTGAATTACCTGAACAACATCATGGCCAAGATCGAGGCCATTCAGGCCGGATGCCTGGAAGCCCTTTTGCTCAACCGGGAGGGCTATGTCACCGAATGCACAGGAGATAATATTTTTTACTTAAAAAATAAGGTTCTTATCACGCCTGAAAGTTCCCAGGGAGCCCTAGAAGGCATCACCCGGAACACGGTCCTTGATGCTGCACGGGAAATCGGTATTGAGACAGGGGTGAAGGCTGTGACGGTCTATGATCTTTACACGGCCGACGAATGCTTTCTAACGGGTACCGCCGCCGAGTTGATTCCCGTGGTCCGTATTGACGGACGCATCATCGGGTCAGGCACTCCAGGCCCCCTTTCGCTGGATCTGAAAAAAGCTTTTCTTGCGATAGTTGCTGGAAATTCATTTTGAGTCAGAATCCTCTGACGGGTCTTCAGGTATAGGATCTATCTGATCAGGGTCTTTTAACTTCAAGATAATCTCATAATTGTCTACTTTTTGATACCCCCGGGGCAGCTTTTTCCCGCGTAGACCCCGTGAGCCAACGTAACTGGCCAGATTGCCCTCTTTCAAGGTGAAATGACGTTTTCCTGAATAAATGATCAGCTGGCTGTCCGGAGGAATAATAAAAAGGGTCTGGAGCAGTTCCTCCCGGGCTTTTGCCCTTCGGGATGAAATATTGATGATCTTGTTTCCCTTACCCCGCGCCAGTGTGGGCAGGTCTTTTAAGGGGAAGAGCAGCATCCGGCCCTCATTGCTGATGGCCGCAAGGAGGTTTGATGTCATCTCCTTGATTTTAATGGGCTTCAGGGGTTGGGCCTGATCCGGAAGGCTAAGCACAACTTTGCCGTTTCTATTTTTGGTGTAGAGATCCGACAGGCTGGCGATAAATCCGTATCCGGCGTCACTGGCCATGAGAACCAGATCCTCGGGTTCACCCATCAGGGCATCACAGACCGTGGCCTCAGGTGGAATGTTCATGCGGCCGGTGACTGGCTCTCCCTGCCCCCTGGCCGAAGGCAGGGCATGGGCCTGGATAGCGTAGGTCCGCCCTGTGGAATCCAGAATCACCACCATCTGGTCGCTTTTGCCGTAGGCCGTGGACAGAATCTGGTCGCCTGACTTGAATTTTACTTTGCTTTCATCATAATCATGCCCCTTGGCCGAGCGGATCCATCCGTTTTTAGAGAGGATCACGGTCACGGGTTCCGTAGGGATGATGTCCGAAGGCGTCATGGCCTGGGCTTCCATGCGCTCAACAATGGGAGAACGACGGTCGTCGCCATGCTCCTTGGCGTCTTCCTTGAGTTCTTTACGGATAAGGGTGTTCATCCGGGCCTTGGAGCCCAGAATTTTTTCCAGCATATCGCGTTCTTCTGCCAGATCCTGTTGGTCACCCCTGATTTTCATTTCTTCAAGTTTGGCCAGGTGACGGAGTTTAAGTTCCAATATGGCCTCAGCCTGGATATCTGTCAGGGCAAAACGCTCGATCAAAACGGGTTTTGGCTTGTCCTCGCTACGGATGATAAGGATCACTTCGTCGATATTTAAAAAGGCGATCAGAAGACCGTCCAGAATATGCAACCGGTCCTTGACCTTTTCCAGGCGGTAGGTCAGGCGTTTGGTCACCACATCCCGCCTGAATTCAAGCCATTCACTTAAAAGAACATCCAGGCGCTTGACCTGTGGTTTGCCATTGGTGCCGATCAGGTTCATATTGACCCGGTAGTTTCTCTCCAAGTCCGTGGTGGCAAAAAGGTGTGCCATCACGGCGTCTTTATCGATGCGATTGGACCGTGGAACAATGACAAGCCGGGTGGGGGATTCATGGTCGGATTCATCCCTAAGATCCTCCACCATGGGCAGCTTTTTGGCCTGCATCTGGGCGGCAATCTGTTCCAGAACCCTGGCACCGGAAACCTGGTGGGGCAGCGCAGTGATAACAATATCACCGTTTTCAAGGCTGTATACCGCCCGCATTTTCAGGCTGCCGTTTCCGCTTTCATACATTTTGATGATGCTGTCTGCAGGGGTGATGATCTCCGCTTCCGTTGGGTAATCCGGACCTTTGATAAAGTGGCAGAGGTCTGTCACCGAAGCCTGGGGATTGTCAAGCAGATGGATCAGGGCATTGGTCACTTCTCTGAGATTATGGGGGGGGATATCCGTGGCCATGCCCACGGCGATGCCTGTGCTGCCGTTTAAAAGAATATTGGGCAACCTTGCCGGAAGGACGTCGGGTTCATCCAGTGTTCCATCAAAATTGGGCACCCATTTGACCGTACCCAGGTCCAGTTCACGGAGCAGAACCTGGGCATAGGCCGAAAGTCGGGCCTCGGTGTAGCGCATGGCTGCAAAGGATTTGGGATCGTCCGGTGCCCCCCAGTTTCCCTGTCCGTCAACCAGGGGATATCTGTAGGAAAAGGGTTGGGCCATAAGCACCATGGCTTCGTAACAGGCCGAATCACCATGGGGATGGAATTTACCCAGGACATCACCCACGGTTCGGGCGGATTTCTTGTATTTGGCTGTGGACTTGAGGCCCAACTCGGACATGGCATAGACGATACGTCGTTGAACCGGTTTCAGCCCGTCACCGATGTGGGGCAGTGCCCGATCCAGAATCACGTACATGGAATATTCCAGGTAGGCGTTTTCCGTAAATATTTTCAAGGGGAGTTGTTCGACCCCTTCCAAACTGAAATCATTCATAGTTCTTCCTTCGGGATGGTGACCAGTTCCCCTTTGCTTTCAAGCCACGTCTTTCGATCCCCGGCCCGTTTTTTGGACAGAAGCATATCCAGAACACTGAATGCTCCCCCTTCCTCGGCTTCAATGGCCAGGCTGTCCACCGTTAATTGCACAAGTCGTCGAGTGTCGGAGGCCATGGTGGTTTCCCTGAGCTGGAGAGGGTTCATTTCACCCAGGCCCTTGAAACGCTGGACATTCACTTTTCCCGGTTTTTTTTCTGCCTTGATCCGATCGATAATGCCGTTTTTTTCTGAATCATCCAGGGCGTAGTAAACCTGTTTGCCCACATCAATCCTGTAAAGGGGGGGCATGGCCACGAACACATGGCCTGCGGAAACAAGGGCCGGGAAATGTTTCAGAAACAAGGCGCACAAGAGGGTGGCGATGTGGAGCCCATCGGAATCGGCATCGGCCAGGATACATACCTTTCCGTAGCGCAGACTGGTCAGGTCCGGCGATCCGGGATCCACGCCAATGGCCACGGAAATATCATGAATTTCCTTAGAATTTAAAATCATGTCCTGGTCCACTTCCCAGGTGTTCAAGATTTTTCCCCGTAATGGCATGATGGCTTGGTACTGGCGGTCCCTGGCCTGTTTGGCCGAACCTCCAGCCGAATCGCCTTCAACCAGAAAAAGTTCTGATTTAAAGGGATCCTGAACCGTGCAGTCTGCCAGTTTACCTGGCAGGGCAGGGCCTGCCATGATGCGCTTACGGGCTATTTTTTTCCCGGCTTTCAGACGCTTATGGGCATTATTGATGGCCATGTCAGCCAGGAGTTCACCCACATCCGTGTTTTTGTTCAACCACAGACTGAAGGAATCTTTGACCACACCGGAGACAAAGGCCGCGCTCTGACGGGAAGACAGACGTTCTTTGGTCTGACCGGAAAACTGGGGGTCTGCCATTTTGACAGAAAGAAGGTATGAACAACGCTCCCAAATATCTTCCGGGGCCAGTTTCACACCCCTTGGCAGCAGTTTTCTGAAATCACAGAATTCACGGATTGATGAAAGAAGCCCGGTTCGAAATCCGTTGACATGGGTGCCGCCCTGGGCAGTGGGGATGAGGTTTACATAGCTTTCCGTGATCAGATCACCCCCCTCGGGCAGCCAGAGAACAGCCCAGCTGGCCGTTTCATTGGACGATTCAAAATGACCCACAAAGGGTTCTTCGGGCAGGCATTCGGATTCTAAAAGGCTGTCTTTAAGATAATCTTTCAGGCCATCTTCATAATACCATTCATTTTTGTCTCCGGTTGCAGCATCAAGAAATAATACTCTGAGTCCGGGGCAGAGAACTGCTTTGGCCCTAAGAACATGACGGAGGTTTTTTAATGAAAATTTTGGGTTGTCAAAATACCCTGTGTCAGGCCAGAAATGCACGGTGGTTCCGGTGTTGCGGATGCCGACCGTTCCGATGAGTTCAAGTTCCTGGCTTTTATATCCGTTTTCAAAAGAAATCTGATACTTGTTTCCCCCCCGTCTGATTTCCACGGTAAGGCGTGTGGATAGAGCGTTGACCACAGATACGCCCACACCATGGAGGCCCCCTGAAAACTGGTAGTTCTTATTGGAGAATTTGGCTCCGGCGTGAAGTTTGGTGAGGATCAGTTCAACCCCGGTGATGCCTTCTTCCGGATGGATATCCACAGGCATTCCCCTACCGTTGTCACTGACTTCAAGGGAATTGTCCGGGTGAAGGATCACCTCTATTTTGTCGGCAAATCCGCCGATGGCCTCATCCACAGCATTGTCGATGACCTCCTGGCCCAGATGATTGGGTCTGTCCGTGTCCGTATACATGCCGGGACGTCGCCTTACCGGATCAAGCCCTTTTAATACTTCAATGGAATCTGCATCATACCTGCTTGCAGTCATGACTGTTTTTCCTGTTCAGTTGCTCATAATGTTATGTGATTCGTTGACCATCCCCGTCATGCCACGGGATCGAAACATAAGGGCTCTCATATCGTGGAAGGTATGGCCTTATAAAAAAATGCCGGATCTGATTCTGGCAATGGTATTGCGCTTTCCCTTGTAAATGGAGATGGTCGTATCCCCTTTTTTTGAGGTATCATAGCGCGTTTATAATTTTTATCAATACATAATTTTAAAGGGATTTGGCCTTATGTCCGGGCCGGGTCATAAGCCCAAAAATATCCTAATTACGCAACTCTGCCCCTGGGCATAGACCAAGATGACTTTCGCATATCCCTGGCCGGTGCCCAGGAAAAGACAGCCCTGCTAAGGATTGATGACCGATGGATTAGGCCCGTGGGGGTGACACCCACCTCCCATATTCTCAAACTTCCTATCGGAAGAACCCATCACGGGGATATGGATCTGACTGACAGCGTGGAAAATGAATGGTTATGCCTTAAGATCCTCAAGGCCTTTGGCATTCCTGTGGTCCATGCGTCCATGGCGGTTTTCGAAGATGTCAAGGCTCTGGTGGTCCAGCGGTTTGACCGACGATGGGCCGATGACAGGTCCTGGCTGATCCGGCTTCCCCAGGAGGATATGTGCCAGGCCCTATCAATCCCTCCGGCCTTGAAATATCAAAGTGATGGCGGACCCGGTATGGAAAAAATCATGACCCTCCTTTTAGGCTCGGCCCAGGCTTTTCCCGACAGGCATCTCTTTTTAAAAACCCAGTTTTTGTTCTGGCTCCTCGGAGCCATTGACGGTCATGCAAAAAATTTCAGCGTCTTTTTGATGCCGGGTGGGCGTTACAGCCTTACACCGGTCTAT
Organism: Pseudomonadota bacterium; assembly: GCA_018818835.1. Taxonomy (GTDB): domain Bacteria; phylum Desulfobacterota; class Desulfobacteria; order Desulfobacterales; family Desulfolunaceae; genus JAHIRD01. The sequence continues at coordinate 211,569 of JAHIRD010000027.1, read as the reverse complement.
GATGTCATGTCAGCATGGCGTGTCACAATGATGCCTGTGTCCAGGTCCAGCTCGTTCATCGCTTGGGTGAGGGCCGTGATTTCACGCTTGCGGGTTTTGGGATCAACCAGGGTTTCACAGACCTGGACAAGCATATGTGATTTGTCCTGTTTCCTGACAATGAAATCGACTTCATGCTCTCTCTCTGTGAGAGAGACGAGGCTTTTTTGGTTGTGGCTTTGCAGCGCTGTGTTCTTCGTGTTCTTCAGCTACCAGCGGGAGCGGGTTGTGGAAAATGGCTGTGGGTGTTGTCGGTTATGGGGTGAGAATTTTGCGGGGTTTGTGGGGCTTTGAATGTATAATCGGGTATTTCATGGTTAAATTGCTTTTTGCACTTCTCCGTGATCTCTGTGCCTCTGTGAGAGACGAGGCTTTTTGGTTGTGGCTTTGCAGTACTGTGCTCTTCGTGTTCGCAAGCGACCAAAGGGAGCGGGTGGTAACGATCCGTGGGCACGGCAGCCGTGCCCACGGAGATTATTCATTTTTGTGTCACATGGTCTGGGTCGTAAACCGTACGGTTTTGTCCAGAATGTTTATACCGTCTATGATTTCGGAAAATACCTTGGGGTACATGTAGTACAGAAGATAGGGCCTCCAGTAAAAGCCCACATAGTTGTTCTGGCCGGCCTGGCCGTTCAGGTTCCCGTCAAAGATAGCGAAAATGTAGACATCTTCAATGGCAAAGGGGCTCTGGACCGGCACCCGGTAGTCAATGGGGGCCAGAACATCCATGACGTAGGTGTGGCCGTCATTCCCACCCGCAGGGATTGTAACCGAGGCAAAACCGACGATATAATCCATATCCATGGACATATCCCCTGTCAAATCAACGCCGTCCTCGTGTACAGCCACCACGGTGACATGTTCGCCCGGATCCAGGTAGACACTGGGATTCTCGGAATCGAGGTTTGCATCGTCCAGTTGAAAAAGGATGGAGGCCGAATGTTCATACAAAATTTTATTTAAGGTGAAGGTCTTGTCACCGTAGCCTTCAACATGGTTGACACCCTGGCTTAGGATGTAGCTTTCATCCATAAGGGCTTTATCCTGATAATATCCCATATAATCACCCGCGGTGATATCCGGGAAACCCGCCACAAACTGCCGGTCACAGACCGCAACAACCATGACTTTTTCACCGGGATACAGGTCTGTTTCTGACAGATCAAAGGAAAAATTACGGGTATTGGGAAGCATTTTGTAAAAATAAGCCACATCGTCCAGGTTGCCCTCCATCATGGCGGAAATATCAGGCTCATCCCCGGAACGGATCACAAGGATAAAGATGGGTTTGTTGGTCACATCAAGGCTTGAAGCCACCACCACACTCCCTTCCATACTCATGGTATAGCCTGAGGGCTCTGGGAGTTCCATGGAAAGAGTGACGGTCAGATTATCTTGGCTACCCGGGTTGATGGTCAGAAGTTTGGGCAAGCCCTGATCATTGGCATAAAACCCGATGCTGTCTCCGGCATCCGGCACACCGTTTGCGTTATCATCCAGAAATGCAAACAGATATACATTTTCAATGGGCACATTGTGGCCATAGGGAAGAATGGAAAAATTAAAGGCTTGGGTGGGGCTGATTTTGTCAATCCGGGTGTACCCAACGATTTCATTGGGATCAAACTGGGAGAAGTCTAACGATGTGATATCTCCGGCATAGGCAAAAACAGTCACTTCACCGGTTTGCATGCCCGAGACCTGCCCTGACAGGGAGGCCGCATAATCAAAAACTTCTTTGCCCAGGGTGATGTCCACATCCTCGTTCAAACCTTCCAGGAGAGTCAATTCAGGTCCCATGCCCGAGGCATTGATGAAGTAACCCAAATAGTCCCCCACGGTGGGATTCGGGAACCCGGCCTGATAGTCCATGTCGCACAGGACCACCACAAGCACCTGGTCTCCTGGCATAAGATCGGTGTTTGATAAATCAACGCTGAAGTCACGGCTATTGGAGGGTAGTTTTTTAAAATAAGCAACGCTTGACATATCCCCTGATGATAGGCTGCTTATATCCATATTGTCATCAGCCTTGAACACGAATAAGAAAAGTTCCTGGTTGTCGATGATGCCCGTCAGGGAGCTCGGCACATCAATGTGTCCGCTAAGGCGAATGTCTTCACCCGAAGGCGCAGACATTTCCATGCTCATGACCAGATCAAGGTCCGGCTGATCCCCGTCCGTGATGGAGATCAGTTGGGGCATCCCCGATTGATCCGAGTAAAATCCCAGGGAATCACCTGCATCCATCTGATTATTCCCATTGGCATCCAGGTAAATCATCAGGTAGACATTTTCAATGGGAAGGTTGCGGCCATAGGGAAAAATGGGAACGGTATAGTCCGTAGCCTCACCGGTAAGTACCAGGCGGCTGTAACCGATCATGTCGTTGGGGTCTATTTCGGAAAAATCCGAGCTGGTGATTTCTCCGGCATAGGCAAAGACCGTGGCGATTCCCGTAAGTCCTGAGGGGATTCTGCCTGACAGGGAGGATTCATAGTCGTAGACTTCTTTGTCCAGGGTGACCACAATGCCGTTATTGTCACCCGCATTGACTGTAAGTTCAGGCCCAAGGGTCTCATAGTTCAGGTAATATCCAACATAATCACCTTCCCCAATGTCCGGAAACCCTGAGGTGTACTGCATATCAACCATGGCCAGAACAATTATCTGATCTCCTGCGGCAAGGCCTGTATCGGAAAGGTCTATGTCAAAGGTTCGGGTGCCTATGGCTAATTTTGAAAAAAGGATCAGGTGGGAAACATCCCCCTCCATCAGGGCATTGAAATCGAGCTGGTTATCGGCCCTGACCATCATGAGAAAAATCGGTTTGTCAGAAAGGGTCTCGTTCAGTGCCCCAGGAATGTCAACGGAACCACTGATCCTGATCTGGTCACCCGAGGGGACGGGAACCTCCATGTTTAACTGGATATCATACCCCTGGGCCTCTTCTCCCAGAATTGTGATCAGCTGGGGCGTGCCCTGGCTAAGGGTATAAAAGCCGACGACATCACCCGCATCGGGAGTGTCATTTACGTTCGTATCCAGAAAGGCAAAGAGATAAATGTTTTCAAGGGGTAATTCATTGCCATAGGGAAGGATATCCAGGGTGTAGGATGCCTCAAGGCTTGTCTTTGACACCCGTGTATATGCGATGATTTTATCAGGGTCAATGGCTGAATAATCCAAGGAATTGATTTCCCCGGCATAGGCGAATACGGACACGAGGCCCACGGGTGTGCCGGAAATTACACCGGATACGGAAGCCTTGTAATCATAGACCTTTTTGTCCAGCCGAATATCAATTCCGCTGTTCACCCCTTCCTTGAGGCTGATCTCGGGGCCCAAGCTGGCCACATCCAGATAGTAACCCATGTAATCACCCGTGGCCAGGTTTGGAAAGCCTGACTGGTAATTCATGTCACAAAAAACAATGGCGATGACCTCATCCCCCGGAGCCAGTCCGGTACCGGACAGATCAAAATCGAAATCCCGTTCAGGTGAAGAAAGTTTTGAATAATAGGCAAGGCTTGCCAGGTCTCCCTGGGCAAGGGCACTCAGATCCGTGTTTTCATCGGCACTGACCAGGGCAACAAACAGATCCTTGTCTCTGATGATGGCCTGGATATCATCGGGAACATCGATATGACCCTGGATGCTCAGGTTATAACCCGAGGGCTCGGGCACATCCATGGACATGGAAAGCGTAAACCCGGGCGCGGTTCCCTCATAAATGATAAATGAATTAGGCATGTTGTTTTCATCGGCGTAAAACCCGAACAGGTCGCCTCCGTCAGGTTTGCCGTTTGCATTTCTATCCAGGAAGGCGAGAAGATAAACATCTGAAATGGGGACATTCCAGCCATAGGGAAGAATGTCCAGGGTAAAGTCCTGGGGTTCGGGGCCTTTTTCAAACTGGGTGTATCCCAGAATCTTGTATGGATCCATGTTTGAAAAATCCAGGCTGTTAATCTCTCCTGCATAGGCAAAGACCATCATGGTTCCGGTTTCGCTTCCAAGGACCTGTCCTGCCAGGGCTGCCTTAAAATCAAACACGCCCTTGGTGATTGAAATTTCGACACCTGTGTTTTCTCCAGCCTTAAGAATATAGGCTGGGCTCAGATTTTCCTTGTCCAGATAATAACCGATATAATCCCCAGGGCCTGGAAGGGGAATTCCGTTGGCAAAATCATTGTCCGCAAAAGCAATAATATAGACAGGATCCCCGGGGGCAATGGCTTTGTCGGTCAACTGAAACCGGAATTCGGCCTGATTTTTATCAATGGACTGAATATCTAGCAGGGAATCGGAGATGGAGCTATTGTTTTCAACCGGGCTCTGGCTGAGAACCGCCACAAAAACAGGGCCTAGATTTTTCTGGTCAAGGCTCCCGAAATCCACGTTGCCTGACAGAAAGACAGGCTGTTTTTCTGTCACGGATCCACAGGAAAGAAAGGTTAAACATACCAGAATCGAAATAGCCGTTTTCATAACATTTTTCGGAATCATGATCCTTCTACCTCCGTCATCACATGAACAATTATTCCTGATCAAAAACTGTACTCCATATCGCAGAAAATCCGGTCATTGTCGCCAATGGTTTCAATGGGAATGGCTGCTCCGGACTGATATATGATAAATCCTCCTGTCAGCATGATGTCGTCTGTCAGGTTATATTGTAGCTTGAACCGTTCAAAGGCGCCGTCGTCACCGCTCCATCCATAACCCGATACCAGAAGCTCTGCTGTCAGGGTTTCATTTTTGAATGTGCGAGAGAGTCTTGCCACCCATTGTTCTTCTTTTTCTCTGGGGTTCAAGGGAGAGGTTTCAAGCAGGAGATCAAAATCATCAATGGTTCTTACAACCGCGTCAAAACTGATCACGGTGTCATTGAAACCCATGTACTCAAATCCGATCAGACCGTCATAACGGGTGTACCCGGCGTTATCTCCACGTACAAGGTTTCCATCCTCAAGCAGGGCCGGGTTGATATATGCCATGTCGAGGAAAAGGGCCATTTCGGTTTTAAACATAAAATTACCCAGGGCTTTGTTGAAATCAAATCCCACCATGGTGATACGATCATGTTCAAGGTGTGGCAGATATTGGGGGGGATTCTCCCGGGACAAGCTTTCAAAATGGAATGCATCATTGAACAGATAGGCATAGTACAGTGAAACATCTCCACCGTTAAAGGTTTTTCCCAGTGAAACGGCATATTCCGTGTTTTCAAATCGGCTTTCGGGTTTGTATTCAGCGGGCAGAGGAGTTGGGGATGGATAATAATCACTGCCCCAGACCGGTAGGGCATCAAAACGGATTTCATGGATGGCAATGGCTTTCAATGTCCAGTCTCCCCAGAAAAAATCCAGCCTGGACATGGTTAAGGGGCGCCTCAGGTCTTCGATGTCTGTAAGGCCCGGTTCCCTCATATCCAGGGGATTAATCACATCCACCACTCGGATGGAATCCGATTTTCCCCAAACCACAATCTGACGGCCGAAGCTGACATCCATATAATCGGTGATGCGACCCCCGATATAGGCTTTGTCCAGTTCCGGAACCATCTCGCGGTCTTCGGTCAAATCCGAGGAAAAATTATCCGAGTGACGGATTCCATATACAAAATCATGGGACGCTTTGATTCCCACGAACCACCTGAATGACTGAAATATCTTATCCTGAAATTCAAGTTTCAATTCTGATCTCAAGGCGGATAGTCCTCGCCAGTCAATCTCTCCCGGCTCAGGAGCGTGATGGGACGTGTTAAAGGTTGCCATCAGGCTCAGGCTGCCACCGCAATCAAAAGGCAGGGACAAGGCCGATTTTTCTTGGTCAGCCGAAGACGTTGCAACCTCATCTACTGATCCTTGTTCCGGGGTGCTAAAGTCATTGAAATCATCTCCAAAACCGTCGAGTATGTCTTCCTGAGCATAACTTGTATCTATGCCTAAGGATATGTTAAAATGCAGAGGTGGGCACAGCAGCAGCACGAAGATACAAACCAGTAAAACGCGTATCATAGAGTCATTCCAATGTGAAACCAAACGATCATCATTTAACAAAAACACATCCGGCTGATTTGTGTGCTACCTCAAACGTAACGAGGACCTTAACATATCCATGAAGAATCTAATTAAGTTCATAGCATTGTTTTTCTCAAGATAAAAGATGTTTTTTACAAGTTTACCAGAGGCTTACCAAAAATAAGTTCATTTTTTGTCAAGGCATGTCAGGGCTGTTTCTATATCTCGGATGCTTTTGAGCAGCAGATATCTGCCCTGGTAGGTATTGGGATCAGACAAGGCGTGGGGGATCATCAGGCACTGAATACCTGCACGGTTAGCGGCCATCAATCCCCTTGCCGAATCTTCAACCACCACGCATTCATCGGGGTTCACTCCGGCACGCGTGAGGCCTTTAAGATAGGGCTCAGGGTGTGGTTTGGTCTGCGTGCATTCATCCGATGTGATCACAAAATGAAAATAATCCAGAATGCCGGTGGCTTGGTGGATAATGTCGAAATGTTCCCGCTGGGAACTTGTTACGACCCCCATGATGTAACGGCCATGGAGGGCACTGAGGGTCTGGCTGACACCCTCTATCAACGTGGATGTACCGGTCAGAAGCTCGGAATAGCGTTTGTTGCGTGCCATGCGAAGGGCTTCGCATCGGCCCGGATCAAGCCCACCCGCTTTCATGTAATCCATGAAACCAAAACCCTTGACCAGGGAATATTCCATGAAGAGTTCCTCGCTCAGATTCATACCCGCTGAAGCCAGGATGTCTTGGGTGGCCTTAAAAAAAAATTTTTCCGTGTCCACAAGGACCCCGTCATTATCCCACAAAATGGCTTTGATCATATGTATAAAAGCTCCTTAATAAAGGGTTTATCATATCATATTGGAGAAAGAGGGCAACAGATTCCGGGTAAAAATAATTTATTCCTTGCTTTTGCTGAAAATTCATGCTTGAGAGATGGTTCTGAAAATGGTAGGATGTCCACCAAAAAAAGAAACATTATTATAGGCAGGGTCATCTGATCGACCAAGGGACACGGCAGGTATGGAAAGACAAAAAGATCAGGACAACACTAAAGAACAGAGGCGTAAGCCCCGGATAGAAACATCCAACTTTGTGGGATACACCATATTCGACCTTGATCGTAAAACCATTGATCAGGGAACGGGGCGCACCATTAACCTCAGCCAGAACGGGCTTCTTTTGAAAACCCAGAAAGCCTTGAAGGGTGCATTTGTCATGTTGATGACCATTGATCTGGACGGCAACGATGTCCGCGTTGAAGGACGTCTGATATATTCTGCCGAGAATCCGACCACGGGTCATTATCTGTCCGGTGTCGAATTTACGGGATCCAAAGATAAGCAACTTCAGGCCATTGTAACCTTTGTCAAAGCTTACCAGCACCGCAAACACAAAAAAAAATAGCTGGCGGCACACGGTCAGGTTCAATTCCTAAAAGGATATGGCATCACTGCCTTTTTTCTTTAATAATTAATCCATCGAACAGTCGTTTGATTTTATTCGAGTTCTCCCAGTAGCTTTTCTGTATGTCATTTCTAAAATCACGATGAACGTGTTTGATTTTTTTACGGGCCTTTTTCATAAGCACACAGGTTTGTTCCCACAGCTCAGTAATCTGTTTTCTTGTCTCGGAGGAATTTTCACCCACGGTGGCTGTACAGGCTTTCAACTGGTCCCGGATGGAGATGTAGCTGTTTTCAAGCCAGGATTCCAGTTGGTGCATTTTCATCATTTCACGGGTGATCACATGGAAATGATGACCGGTGATGCAGCATCTAACCGCTTCACCAAACAGATTTCGGTGCTTGATGAAATTCCTCACCATAAATTTTATGTATTGGGTGCCATACCGGGTAAAGGGCTGAATGGCTAAGGATTTGGCAAGCATGATGATTTCTTTGACCCCAATGTTTCTCTGGAAATAGGTTGTGTGACCCAGGTTGTCCAGAAGGTCACTGCACCTTGAAAAATAATTTTTCAGATTTGATCCGTACAAAAAAGACAAGACATGGGCATAGCCTTTTTTGAGTTCAGGTGTGTCCATGGTGGTTATGAAATTGGTGGTCATACTGTGGGTATTGTTTCCGTAGGCAGAGGAAATAATTCTGTTTTCCTTTTCCAGACGATGGTAGAGGGTGGTTCCCGGAAGGGCGCTCAATAATCCCACCATGGCCTTGGGTATGGCCGTACGGGAGATAAAATTGATCTGATGCTGAAAGGTGTCTTTTGTATCACTGTCAAAACCAAGGATAAACCCCCCCATAACTTCCAACCCGCAGGACTGGATTTTCCGAACAGCCACGGCCATATCCGTGGCCAGGTTCTGTTTTTTGCCCACGCCCATGAGGGCTTCTTTTTCCGGGGTTTCAATGCCCACAAACACCTCGTTGAACCCTGCATTCCTCATGGCCGAAAGCAACTCTTCATCATCGGCCAGATTGATACTGGCTTCGGTGAAAAAACGAAAGGGGTAGCGGTGGTTTTTCTGCCACTCAGCAAGGGCTGGAAGAAGATGGGTTTTAACTTTTTGTTTATTCCCGATGAAATTGTCATCCACAACAAAAACAGCCCCACGCCAACCCAGACGGTATAAAGTATCGATTTCACGAATCAGGCTTGCGTGATTTTTTAGTCGGGGTTTGTTGCCGTATGTTTTCCAGATATCGCAAAATTCACAGGTGTAAGGACAGCCCCGGCTGTATTGAATAGCCATGGATCCATATGCCTTGAAATTTAAAAGATCAAACCGGGGAACGGGAATATCAGTGATATCAGGGTGTTTGCCCGGGAAATAAATAGGTTTGGCCTGGCCCTGTTCCATGTCGATAAGAAAGGGTTTAAGGGTTTCTTCCACTTCTCCCAGAATCATGTGATCTGCAAAATCAATGTCCTGGTAACTTCCTGTGGGATAAGGGCCGCCCAGAACAACGGTTCGACCAAGTTTTTTACATCGTAAGGCCAATTGTTTTGTTGAGTCCTTCTGGATGATCATAGCCGAAATAAAAACGGCATCCGCCTTAAGAATTGCTTGATCCGCAAGTTTCTCAATGTTCATATCCACCAGTTTGAGTGTGATATCATCGGGAAACAAAGCCGCCAGTGTCAGAAGGCCCAGGGGGGGCATGGAGCTTTTTTTGTCAATGAATTTCAGTGCATATTTAAAGCTCCAGTATGTGTTGCCGGGGATCTCGGGGTATACCAGAAGAATACGTTTCAAGGTTGCCATGGTATGTTTCCTCACATATCCGGTCTTAAAAGACCTGGTTGAAAGGGTTGACCCGATGATCGAAAGCCTGGATAGTTAGTGATGGGTAGAAAAAACCATCAATGGACAATCAATCATCATATCGCCAGGGACATATATTCATGGGCAAGGTGCTTTTCAAGGAGAGGGGAAGGGATTGTGCGCGGGATTTTATCCCCGTGAAAGTTCAGATAAAATAAGGTTTTTCACGCCTTTGAACGCACCGAAATGAGGGCTCACCTGGAACAGTACCTCCGGGTAATTTTCTTTGGCCTTGCGGACCAGTTCGGGAATGTCCGTTAAAACATGACTCCCGGCAGCGATAAAATAGGGTAAAACTATGATTTTCTTAACCCCTTTTTCAAAAAGGACCTGAATCTGATCTTCTGCAGATGGGCTGCTGAATTGGTTAAATGCACAGAGAACAAAGTCAAAACCACTGTCATCCAAATCATCAAGAGATTTAGCAAGTTGATACACTTCGTCATTGGATTCTTTTTTCCGGCTTCCATGGGCCAGAATCAGCAGAGCTTTCATGGGTTTGTCAAGGACCTTTTCTAAGGTGATCGATAGATTGTACGTGAAGATTCAATCGTTAATATTAAACCAAATCAAGTCCTGGGGCAATGTTTATTCGTATTTATTCAACTGGGCCCCCATCACTGGATGAAACTCCCAGGAAGAGCCTGAGCGTGATTAAAAACAGCTTAATCTGGAAGCATATGAAGGGCGGATAAAATGCCCCCGGACCTGGGATTTGACCGGGGGCATTGAGAGGATCTTAAAAAGATGTGGAAAGTTTTGATAAATCCATTTTTTCAGCAAATGATTTCAGAATTTTGTCTGATGCGACATTGTCTCCCTCGACCTGAACCGACGTTTTTTCTCCAACCTGAATGGTCAGGTTACCGCTTTTTGAATTTGTGTCGTACTGGAGGGTTCCTGTGAACCCTTGAATGCGAACGCTTTTCACGCCCCCATCCTGGGACATGCCGGCAAACATGGAACCAAAACTGGCAAGGCTGCCCAATTTTCCGGTGACGCCACCGGTGGCGATGGAGAGTTTAACCCGTGAGTCATCCTGGCCGATGTAATGACCTTCTGCCCCGGCATTACCCACCATGGAGGCACCCTGACCCATGCCCTGGGAATTTTTACTTTCCAGGGTAAAGCCTTCGGGGGCTTCCGGAATAAATGTCAACATTTTCGTTGCACTGACTTCATTGAGTTTGCTCAAGGCATAGTTGATTTCTTCCACAGCTTTGTTGATATTGCCCTGTTTGATCATGCTCTGGGCTGTGGAAAGGCTGTCCATGGCCTCTTGTTTGGGATCGTCGGCCATTGACAGGTTCACCATCACGCCCATGAAGACAAGGATCATTATCAATTTTTTCATCATACCCCCCATGTTATGAATTAAGTTAAAAAAAGATATAAGTTTTACCGCTTAAACGATTTTCCGGCTGATTTTTGCCTTATTCATATACGTTAATTTCACTGGCTGCATCAAGTCCATTTTAATGGAGACTGAAAAATAATTGTGGCCTTAGCCGTTATTTTCCTGCCTTATTTTTGCGCTTCTTTTTACGATTCTCATTGGCTTCAATCAGGGCCATGACATCATGGTTTCCTCCAGGAAGCTCAAGTGTTTCGGCATAGTCCCTTTTGGATACGGTCAGACGTTCGATGGGTGCGTTCAGAAACGTTTCAATGGCATCAAGGCTTTCTTTTTCTTCAGGGCTGCAAAAAGATATGGCGATGCCCTTGTTTACGCCCCGGCCGGTTCGCCCCACCCGGTGGACATAGTACTCGGGTTCTGTGGGCAGATCGTAGTTGATCACAACGGTGACATCAGGAATATCAATCCCACGGGCGCTGACATCCGTTGCAACAAGAATTCTGCAAGCCCCCTGTCTGAATGCGGCCATGCCTTGGGAACGCTCTAACTGGTCTTTGTCTCCATGGATGGTGACGGTGGCTATACCCACCCGTTCCATAGCCTTATACACTCTTTCGGCTCTGACCTTGGTCCTGACGAACACAATGATTTTGGCTTCCGGATTTTCATTGATGTATCTCTCCAGAAAGAAACGCTTGTCATCCATGTCCACAAACATCACCCCATGGGTCACATTTTTTGATACCCTGTCTTCGGGTGAAATTTGGATCCGGATGGCCGTACTTTTCACCTGGGAAAACGCGAGTTTTTTGATGGTGCTGTTGATGGTGGCAGAAAAGAACAGCGTCTGGTGTCTGCGGGTGATTTTTTTCTTAACCTGCGTGATGTCTTCAATAAATCCCAGGTCCAGCATGCGGTCCGCTTCATCAAGAACCAGAGTGTCTATGTTGCTCAGCCGGAGGTGGCCCTGGCTGATCAGATCAAACATGCGACCGGGCGTGGCCACCAGAATATCTATACCATCCTGGAGTTTTTTGATCTGGGCATCCTGTTCAATGCCTCCATAAAGGGCGAAAATCTTCACCCGGGTATGCTTGGCCAGCTGATTAAAAACCTCGCCGATCTGCATGGCAAGTTCACGGGTGGGTACCATGACCAGGCATTTGATTCCCATGGTCCGTTTACTGGTTTTGGCCTGGTGGATTTTTGCGATGACAGGAATGGCAAAGGCCGCTGTTTTTCCTGTACCAGTCTGGGCAATAGCCAGAACATCCTCTCCATTCAGGATAGAGGGAATGGACTTAAACTGGATATCCGTGGGCCGCTTGAACCCCATTAAGCTTAAGTTTTTTTTAATTTCTTCTGAAATTGGGTATGTTTCAAATTTCATGGTACTGATCCCTCCTTTGGATATCTGGCGTTATTTACCGTTGAATATCAATAAATGCAACGTAAAATTAAAGGGTCGGGGGCGGCAGAAGGATGAGGATTCATATCGCCGCTAATCAGCCGGATGGCTTTTTGTGTCGTCGGCATTATCCTGGTTAGATCCTGATTTACTTTAAAAAAGCTATTTTCATCATGTTTGGCAACGTTTCAGCCCATACTTTCAAAAACTTTTTTATATTCGTTCACGGGGTAAGCCCCACTCATTTCTAAACTCCGGCATGGGCCGCATACATTTTTTACTAACCACCCGTTCCCGTTGGTCGCTGAAGAGCACGCCGAAGAAGCACAATGGCAACGTCGGGAGCCGGGATCTTACCTCCGGAAGCAATTTCTCTGTGTGCTTTGTGGTAAATTTGTTTTTTCTTTTTCTTCATGCTCTGGTTAAACGTTTTTGGGCACACTCATAGGCGAACTCCCTGGGAGCATGGGGATCAGATGACGTCTGTACCCCCTTGAATAATCGCAATAAACGTACCATGTAATTCCTACGTTTGGCAAGTCTTAGGCCCCTCCAGGTGGAGGTGAGTTGGAGAAACACGGAGACACGAAGACTATTTCAGGACACTGTCCATCGGCCTTCATGGTTAAACTTTTTTTCTGCTATGTCAGAGAACGTATTCAGCGGTGAGCAAGAGTAAAAACCCCGTTCGATTTTGATCTGTTGCTTTCTTACGACAAAAAGGATAAATTAATATGATATTATAAAAACAACAATTTAAATTGAATAAGGTTTGTAAATAAAACGAATGGTCGAACAATCAAATGATATCAAAGGAAAGAAGACAGCGGTCTTGTTTTCAGTTCAAACCCAGGGTGTATCCGATGAAGAGAATGATTCGTCTCTCATTGAACTCAGGCGTCTGGTTAAAACCATGGGCCTTGAGGTCGTCGCAACGCTATCACAACGTCGCCCGAAACCTGATAAAGGAACCCTGTTAGGGGCTGGGAAATTAAAAGAACTTGCAGGCTATACCGGCGGCACCGGAATTGTTGAAGGATTTAGCCGGAAATCGGAAGATAATACCTGCGACGACACGGACGATGATTATCCGGTCGACGATTTCGATGAATCGGATGAAGAGGGTTCAGGCGATGAACCGGATGTGAAAGCCGATTTTGTCATCTATGATGGTGAAATTTCAACCAAGCAATTGCAAAACCTGGAACAAGCCACCGGCGTCGAAGTGTTGGACCGAACCGGTGTGATCCTCGAAATATTCAGCCGTCATGCCAAAAGCAGGGAGGCCCTTATTCAAGTGGAGATTGCCAAACTTGCTTACATGGCGCCAAGATTAAGGGCATCCCGTATTGGCGGTGATCGTCAAGGCGGCAGCCTTGGCGCCAAAGGAGCGGGTGAGACAGCCCACGAACTCGACAAACGTCGTATCAGAGACCGCATATCCGAGCTGAAGGCAAAGCTTGTTGACATTCACGACGAGCAAAACAGACGGCGCAGCCGCAGGAAAGAAAATTTCCAGGTGGCTCTTGTCGGTTATACCAATGCCGGAAAGTCATCCCTGATGCGCAAGCTGACCCATAGCGATGTCCTGGTGGAGGATAAACTATTTGCAACACTTGATACCCGTATAAAAGCCATGCAGCCTGAGGTTTTCCCTCCGATACTCGTCTCCGATACCGTGGGATTTATAAAAAAATTACCCCATGATTTAGTGGCATCTTTCCAATCAACCTTGGATGAGGCACTTGCCGCTTCCTTGCTTTTATTTACGGTCGATGTTTCTGATCCGGCATTTCGATCTCAATTGGCTGTGACAAAAAAAGTCCTGAAAGAAATTGGTGGAGAGACAATTCCAAGCCGACTGATCCTGAACAAAATTGACAAACTCTCACCCGATGAGCTTGAAAAACTGAAACCTGAATTTCCCGAAGGAATCTTCATCTCTGCCCATAACCCCGAGGATGTCGAAACCCTTAGAATAAAAATTCTTCACGTCTTCGAGTCAAACATGATCGAAACCACATTGACGATCCCCTACGACAAGGGTCACCTTCTCGGGCAGTTAAGGACCAAAGCCGGTATCATCCACGAATCCTACGACGAGAAAGGAACGGAAGTGACATTTAAAACGTTTCCTGAAACAGTGATCTGGTTACAAAAAATATTATAATGGACGCGCAACGTCGATGACTGCAACTTTCGTTTCAGAAAAATATACAATCCGAACCCCATAGGTCCTATGGGACCTATGAGACCCATGGGACCTATGGGGTTCCGGCGCAACGATTTAAGGGTCATATTTTTCCTGCCTGAGATATCCTGAACTGATCGACACGTGTAGGGGCAATCCCCCCGTGGTTGCCCTTGTCCGTTGATTGAAACTTGACTACAACAGAATTTTTCAATCACATTTTCAGGTGTTGAGGTATCCTGATAAGGGGGCTTAGTTGGGGCGATTTTTCATAAGTCCCATAGGTCTCATGGGTCCCATGGGATCTATGGGTTTCGGGTGGATTATTTTTAGCAGAGATTTAAGGTCACCAACCGGGACACATCATGGTGTGTCCCGGCTGATCATGGGTCTATCAGTAATCCGCTTGGCTGGATTTCTTTTTGACGCGTCCAGGCCTTTTTCGTTTTTCGGGACGTGAGAAATCTTTTTTATCCGAGGGTGCTTTGGGAGCAGCATAATCAACGGTCAGCTTTCGACCGTCAAGGGAAGCATCTTTCAGGGTTTCCTTGACCCTATCAGCCACGGTTGCGTCCACATCAAAAAAAGAGAACTCCCTCATAATTTCGATGGTACCGATTTTATCGGAGCGGATGCCCGAACGGTCGCAAATCAACCTGACCAGGGCTCCTTTGTTAAGATTATCCATATCACCCGCGCTGGCAAAAAAACGACGGGTTGAAACGCCACCTTTAATGCCCTTTTCTTTTTTGTCAAAATCACCCCTGTCGCGTTCTTTTTTAAACGAAACATCCCGGCCACGGGGGGTTTTACCCAAGCTGTCACGGCCACGGGATTTTTTTTCCGCACTGTCCCATTTATCTTTATACGATCTCTTGTCCCGTTTGTGGTCTTCAACGTTGATGTCTTCGGAATCCTGATAATAAGTCAAAAAACGGTTGAACTCGAGGGAGACAAACCGTTTGATCAACTCCTCACGGCTGAGTCCGGCAAGGGTGTCATACACAGGGGGAAGAAAACGACCTATTTCCGTTTCATTCACCTCCACACTGACCAGTTTCCCCACCATGGAAAAAAGCTGTTTTTCACAAACAGCTGTACCTCCGGGAACCTTTTTCTGGGTAAAGCGAATGCCGGCTTTGCGTTCCACATCCTGAAGCTTTCTGCTTTCACGGGTGTTCATCAGAACAATGGCCACACCGGATTTGCCCGCACGTGCCGTACGTCCGCTTCTGTGGGTGTAGCTTTCTATTTCATCGGGCAGTTTGTAATGGATGACATGGGTGATATCTTTAACATCAATACCCCTTGCCGCCACATCGGTGGCCACGAGGATCTGGAGATTTTTTTCTCTAAAGCGCCCCATGACCTTATCACGGATGGCCTGGCTCAAATCCCCATGAAGGGCTTCGGCATCGTAGCCGTCCTTAAGCAGTTTTTCTGCAATTTCCTGGGTTTCAATCCTAGTTCTGCAGAAGATCAGACCATAAATATCCGGATAAAAATCAATCACCCGTTTAAGGGCCTGATACCTGTCTTTTTCCTTGATCACGTAATTTACATGCTCAATATTGGCAGCACTGCTGTTCTTTTTCCCCACTGTAATTTCAACGGGATCATGCATATATTTGGAGGCAATCTTAGATACTTCCGCGGGCATGGTGGCTGAAAAAAGCCAGGTGCGTTTTTCTTTGGGTGTATTGTTTAAAATTGAATCCAGGTCTTCTTGAAAGCCCATATTCAACATTTCATCGGCTTCATCCAAAACCAGGTATTTGGTAAAGGATAAATTCACAACTTTCCGGTTCATTAGATCCAAGAGACGCCCGGGGGTTGCCACAATCACATGGGCACCCTTTTTAATTAAACGGATCTGATCGGAAATGCTTGCCCCGCCGTACACTGCAACAATTGAGGCCTCTTTGCTTGTGCTGCAAAAATCATTGAAATCTTTGGTGATCTGCAGGCATAATTCACGTGTTGGGCAGATGACCAGGCCCTGGGTATTCCGTGATCTAAAATCAATCAACTGGACCATGGGAAGTCCAAACGCGGCTGTTTTTCCCGTTCCGGTCTGTGCCAATCCCACCAGATCCTTAGTGCCTTCTATAATTTCAGGAATGGCTTTTTTCTGAATAGGGGTGGGTTGTTCAAAACCCATCCTTAAAACCGCATCAACCAGTTGACTGTTTAAACCTAATTTTTCAAAACCCATATCTGTCTTTCCATATCTGCTCCTGTTTCCCGGAACATTCTTAAAAATGTTAAACTTACAAAAACCGTGTACAATACCACACTGGTTATTATTATGCAATTAATAAAAAACACCTGAAATTAAATAGAATTATTATATCCGCCATTTAAATTCCAAGACAATTAAGCCTCATTCTTATATCGGTCTATACTCGGTTTTTAAGAAGGAAATCATTCAACAGGTGATGGATAAAAACACTATTTTTTAATCATCGCTGCCAAGGATTGGCTCGAAGCCTATGGGTAGAATCTGATTGCAGGCAAAAAAACGGGGCGGCTTAAAAAAAGCCGCCCCAACCAAATGAAAGGAGTACAACAAACAATGAAAAACGTCTTTAATTTTCCCTTACCGTCACTGCTATTCCGATAAGTCATGAATCCATGAATAATCAAATTGCAATTGTCGTACCATTGTTTATGTATATAATTATTTATCTGAATATATTGAATAATTGAAAATATCTCTTATCCGATTATGAATCTAATTACATAGCAAAATGTTTCAAAAAGGTTTTATGTGGAAATAAAAGTGAAGAAAGACCCCAACGTTTCATTCCCTGGCATTGCCTGGGAATGAAACGTTGGGGTCTTTTTTATCCACCACCCGTTCGCGTAGCTCACTGAAGGACACGAAGAGCACGAAGAAAGGCCAAAGAAAGGAATTACCCCTGTGAATAAGTACCTTTTTTTTATTTCCTAAACTGGGCTATTTGCCTGCAAATAGCAACAAGTTCTCCTTTTTCATCCCAGAGTTCTCCATCTTCTTCTACCAGGCCGCAGGTGATATAGCGGGACCTGAAACAGGCTTTTAACCACCTGGTTTCAGGGATAGACCGGATATTCACTGAAAACTCAATGGTAGGCACCCAGGCTACCATGCCTCGGCTTGCCATGACAGGGGGCGGGAATGAATCGGCCATCAACATCAGGGACAGGGCATCCATGGGCCGATCGTCTTTAAATTTAATCCAGCCTTTATGCTCGGATATGTCGGTCAGCTTTCCTTGAAACCAGCCTGCGCATGCCGGGTCTAATCTGACATCCATGTTTCTGTAGAGAGTATATCGTCCGAATTCCGGAATGGGGATGCATGAATCAAGGGCTTCCATGTCCGGCTCTTTTCTCTCATATCGTTTTTCACCCGGGCAGTCCCCATCATCTGAAAAGGTTGCCCAGGCTCTTATTTTTTCATTTCCATTCTGAATCAATTTTGCTTGTAATCGATTGAAGCTCTTGCTTTGTGAAATCTTTTCCACATCCAGTAGGAATTCTTTGCGTTCGGAACGTGAAAGAAAATTTGCCGTGATAATGGCAGGTCGTTTTTTTTCACTCTTTTTCATCATAGCTGATGCCATGACAGCCATCAGATATCCCCCGTTGGGATTTCCATTAATCGACCACTCGTCACTCAATGTTCCGCTGAATTCAGATTCTCCCCGGGTATCAAGACTCATATCCCTGTCAAACAGATGCATAACAACTCCAGAAATCAGTTGGTTTACTCAAATATCAATACCCGACAACATTATATAAAACCTTTTTTTATCAAGTGGATGGTATAAAAAATCTATTCTGTTTTTATAATTTCAATGCGTTGGCGTGCCCTGAGCTCATACAGATCGGGCCTGAGATCATGGAGGGGTCTGACTGTGGCCACGTGACGTTGCTGTGCCAAGGAGGATAGGGCCAGTTCCGAAACAACCACCGCTTCGACATTGGGATCGGCTTCCCCTTCAATGCCTTTTTCAGGAAAAGAAAAATCGCTGGGAGTCAGAATAGCTGCCTGACTGTAATTCATGAATGAACCCACTTCGGTTTTCATATTTCCCACATTTCCGGTGATGACAACATAGACGAAATTTTCAACGGCCCGGGCTTGGGAGCAATGCCTCACTCTGTAATAGGCCTTTTTTTCCTCGGTATAAAATGGAACGAAAATAACTTCTGCCCCGGCAAGGGTCAGTAGTCGTGATACTTCCGGAAATTCGATATCATAACAGACCTGAATAGCAATTCTCGCCAGAGGTGTTTCAAAAACCCGTATCCCAGCCCCTGGCTGTATATCTCCTTCGTTTCTCTCGGCCGGAGTGATGTGAAGCTTATCTTGTGTATAAACATTTCCGCTGGGAGTGAACAGATGGGCCGTGTTGTAAATAAGTCCGTCACGGAGCATGGGATGGGACCCGCCAATAATATAGAGGTTGTATTTTTGAGCAAACCGTTTAAACATATCAATATATCTGTCACGCTGGTTGGCCAGTTCCAGGATCATTTCCTTGATGGTCATGCCTTTCATAAAACTTAAGAGTTGATGGGTGAAGTTTTCAGGAAAAAGCAGAAAATGACAATGGTATGAATCGGCTGAACTCACAAAAAATTCAACACTGCTTTCCATATCCTCCCAGCACTTAATGGGTTTCATGTTGTACTGGGCTGCGCATACCCTTATCCGCCGTGTCTGTCTTTTGGGCATAATAGCTGAGGCAATTTTTCGTTTGGCTACATTAAAATCAGGGTTGGGCATTTCTATAAATGTGGAATAATTCAAACTGGACCGATCCACGGTTATATCCAGTTGGACTTTTTTTACCTGGTAACCGGCTTTTAGATGGGAGTTCAGGGCATAATCTTTAAGCTCACCATTTACGACCTTTTTTACATACTGTTCAGCGGACATTTTACCAGCATATTCTTTATATCCCGGAATTCTTCCGTAGGCGATCATTCGTTTAAGATTATGCCGGGTCAAAAGCGCTTTTCTTCGTTTATATAAAAGTCCGGATACACCCCTCCGCCTGAAATCAGGATGAACCGCAATATCTGCTCCATAAAGTGTATCCCCATCCGGGTTGTGGGTGCTGAATGTTCCTGCGCCTGTTATTTCATCCACCGAATACCAAAATTCGTCTTCAATATTTACAATGATCGCATTGGCATAACCGATGATTTTCCCCTGATAAACTGCCACAAACTGACCATCGGGAAAGGCTTTGAACTGCATTTCATACTGCCGTTGTGTCAGAAAATATTCATCTGTATAATCTTGATACGCCGCTTTACTGCATTCTATAACTCCGGGAATATCTTCTATGCGCCATCGTCGTGTCGTTATTTTTGAGCTGGTTTTAGCCATTGCACTTTTTCCTTATGTATTAAAATAATATCGTTTCTCTCATACGCCTTTATCAAATAAAAAAGGGGATTAAATAACTGGCGGATTTCAATGAAAAATAATACGATTCACAGCATAGTCAATGGAATTATAAGAATATTAATTCTTAAAGAGGATATTAAAACCCAGTGAACTGCGGCATTGGACGTTATATGCCTTTTAGGGACTCTACTTATATTTGTAATTATATTTTAAAACCTTATCCACGTAATGTCGGGTTTCTTTATAAGGTGGGATCGCATTATATTTTTCCACGACAGTTGGGCCTGCATTATATGCTGCAAGGGCTAATATAAGTTGCCCTTCAAAACGAATAAGCATTTTTTTTAAATAAAGCGTTCCGCCCATTATGTTTTCATATGGATTGTACGGGTCATTAATATGAAGTTCTTTCATGTTTTTAGGCATGATCTGCATCAAACCCTTGGCACCCATTCGGGAAATAGCATAGGTATTAAAATCCGATTCCACCTTAATAATTGCTTTAATTAACGAAAAAGATAATCCGTTTTCACGTGATGCTTTGAGTATAATATCATCATATTTATCCGGTGTATAGGGATATGCTTTGGCGTTTTCAGGGCCTGTTTTAATGTAAAGAACCATCTCATCTTTGGTGGGGGAATCTGTAAAATGAATGACCCCATCTTCATCCACATACTTGTAAATCTCTGCCGCCGTAACGTTAACAGATACACCAATCAGAAATAAAACAATATGAATGGCAACACATCTAATACCGTTTTTTTTCATTATATTTCTTTATGGAATATTTCACTGCAAAATCCGGATGCGATAAATATTTCAAATTCGTATTCAAAAAAGAATCCTTTATTTTATTATAAGTATCGTTCTTCTGTTCATCTTTTATAAAATTTCGTTCGTGTTTAACTTCATAGATAATCGTGTTTCCAAATTTATCTTTTATCTGTTCATCGGTTATATTTTTTAATTCATTGAATTTTTTTTGTTTTAAATCAATATTTATTATAAAAACCAGTGATATTTGCCAGATATTTTCAATAACCATTCGAGAACGGTCATGGATTTCAAGGGTTTCACCATTTGTAAGTTTTATTTTTTCCACGCCGTTTTTATTATCCATTCAAATTAAACCTCATGATATTCTCTGTTAAATAACATATAAAAAACACTATAATAATTAACGATCTCTTAAAAAGTCGACAGATGGATGGCTATGGAAAAAGGTCCATAGGCAAGGCATAGTGTTTGGCCGGGCGTGAAGACATACTTTTTAGTATATTTAACGTCCGGCCAAACACTATAACGCCGCATATGGGACTTTTTACGACGCCATCATAATTAACTTGTTTCCCTTTTTTAAAAAATATATATTCCAATTCAATTACGCTGTCTATCCGTAATTCAAATAATCATGATGGAATCTGATTAAGCCGTCATCGTTCGGGCAGCCGTTTTTTAAATCTCACAATTTTTTTTATTGGAGTTTATGTATGGGAATATTATCTTCAACCGTATCTCTGACCCGTTACAGAGTCAACGGTTCATTCAGTGATGCTCCGATTGAGCATGTCGAAGAGGGAATAAGAAAATTTAAAATTCAGGATATTGATAACGAACCCTCTGAATTATCCGTGGGATGGACCAGTCTTTTTGATCCGTTTAACCCTGATTTTGAAGGGTCTTCTTTTCTTGTGGCTTCTTTTTTTGTTTTTTCTCTGAGGATTGATAAAAAATCCGTGCCCGTTAAAGTGATTAACAAATACGTTGATATTGAAGAGAAAAAAAGACTTGCTGAAAGTGGCCGGGAGTTTCTTTCCAAAAACGAAAAAAAACAATTAAAGGACGATGTTAAAAATATTCTTTTAATGAAGGTTCCCTCTGTTCCCAATATTTTTGATATTATATGGGATTATGACACAAACAGACTATGGTTCTTCTCAACCCAGAAAGCTGCAAATGAAGAACTTGAAAGTCTTTTTTTAAAATCATTCAATATCAGTCTCATAAAACTTTTCCCTTATACCCTTGCTGATTTTGAACTGGGTCTTTCCGATGCGGAAAAAGACCTTTTGCTGAAACTTAAGCCAGAATCTTTTATGGAGTAATATATGCTTGATATTGCGGTCTCTTATAATAAATATAAATTTTTGGGTCATGAATTTTTAACCTGGCTCTGGTATGTTATTGCACGGGATCAAGGTGCATTTACCGATTCATCAGGATCCTCTTTTTCTCTGATTATCGGCAACAGGATTGTCTGTGAAAACATCGTGGAAGACAATACTGTGGAAACAGTCATTATAAAAGGGGATAACGCGGGTCTTGAAGAAGGTCTCCTGGCTCTTAGAAAAGGTTCTGTTGTCACAGAACTCAGTTTATCATTGAATTATCTTGAACAACATTGGGAATTCAATCTCAAAGGAGAAAACTTTCATTTCACCGGTTTCAAGCATCCTGAAACTGAAAAAATTACAAAAAAAGAAGACAGGGAAGGGGCTCTTCTTGAAAAAATTTATTTATATTCTAAGGCTGTTGAGCTTATAGATCAGGTCTTTTCAGACTTTCTTAAGCTACGTCTTTCTGAAAAATGGAAAACAGATATCCTTAATTCCATGAAGGTTTGGATAAAAGCCTGAATCTTTGTTCATGACATATCAAAATAATGTTAATAACTTTTGACTTATGAACAATGAATTGTGTTATGTTGATAACCCGGTATTTATAATACCCTACATGATTATTTTTTCATCATTATTTTTGATGCAATTTTTTAATAAAATAAAAGAGTTAAAGAATTATTACACTTATAAACAAAGCTTATTACCATTATTATTCTTTTATTAAATAAATAATTAAACAAAGAACAACGATGTTTAAAAAACATGTGTTTCTCGCCCTTTAAATAAAATAGACTTTTTTTATATTATTATAATATTGATATTTTAGTTATTTATGACTATGGATAGGGTGTGTTTTCACAAGGGGTGCCCCTGATATTATCTGAAAACAAATGATAACAACAACACCAATGATCTGGATGAACTTATGAAATTCACAATCAGAAAAAGCGATATTACAGATATTCTTTCGAAAGTCCAGGGTATTACCGGAAGAAAAAGTAACCTTGCCATTACGGCCAATATTCTGGTGAAAACCAATGAAACAGGTATTTCCTTTATTGCCACGGATCTTGAAACAGGATTTGAGGGAAATTATCCTGCCAATGTGGAATCAACCGGAGTTATCACGATAAATGCACGAAAATTCTTTGAAATTGTACAAAATTTTCCAAGTGATGATATTCTTATTGAAGAAGTAGAACGTCAGTGGATCAGAATCAGTTCTGATAAAGTGGAATATCATATCGTGGGAATGAGCCCGGATGATTTTCCGGATATTCCGGTTCTCGAAGATGTTCAGTATATGGAAATTGACGCCATAAAGCTTCGAAAAATGATTGAAAAAACAATTATGATATCCCCTTCTTCCGATGAAAAAAGAGCTCATATCACAGGTGTTTTTTTTGAATCTGTGAAAGAGGATCATGGGAAAATAATCCGGATGGTATCCACAGACGGACGGCGTCTTTCAAAAGCGGAATTTGTGAGTGGTGGAGATCTTGATTTTTATGATAGTCCGGGTGTAATCATTCCCAAAAAAGGTCTTTCTGAGGTGTCCAAACTTCTTGATTCAGACGGTATCATTGCCATTGGTGTAAAAGATAATTATTTTATCGTAAAAAAGGATCATGAAACAATCATTATAGGTCTTCTTGAAGGCGATTTTCCTGCCTATTCAGAAATCGTCGTCAAAGATGATCATAATTCCATTAAAATAGAAAAACGTAATTTTAATATGATGTTGAAGCGTATGTCCATTCTTTCAACGGAAAGCTACAATGGTGTTATTTTTAATTTTGAAAAAAACAGACTGATGGTTACGGCCACAAATCCGGATTTGGGGGAATCAAAAGAAAATTTTTCCATTACGTTTGATCGTGAACCCATTGAAGTTGCATTCAATCCAAAGTATTTTATGGAGACCATCAGTGTTATAGAAGAAGACAGTATTATGATCAACATTCGTGATAGTAAGAGCCCTTGTATTATTGAAGGGACAGAAGATAAACATTTCTTAAGTGTAATCATGCCGATGAAAATATGAATGATATAAATAAAAATAACTCAACGTATAATGAAGGAAGTATCAAGGTTCTCAAAGGCCTGGAAGCTGTCCGTTTAAGACCCTCCATGTACATCGGAAACGTCGATGTTGAAGGTCTTCACCATTTGGTCTATGAAGTGGTGGATAACAGTATAGATGAAGCCATGGCCGGTGTTTGTGACACCATTCATGTGGTGATTTACAAAGACAACAGCGTCAGCGTGGAAGATAATGGCCGTGGAATACCCACAGGTATGCATGAAACTGAAAAAATGACTGCAGCTGAAGTTGTTATGACCAAACTCCATGCCGGAGGGAAGTTTAATAACGATTCCTATAAGGTTTCGGGTGGACTTCACGGCGTG
This sequence comes from Pseudomonadota bacterium, assembly GCA_018818835.1. GTDB lineage: Bacteria > Desulfobacterota > Desulfobacteria > Desulfobacterales > Desulfolunaceae > JAHIRD01. The sequence goes on along the minus strand of JAHIRD010000027.1, from coordinate 187,301 downwards.
GGGATTTCCGTCGTGAATGCCCTGTCAATTTTTCTTAATCTTGAAATATATCAGAATGGAAAAATATACGCCCAGTCTTATTCCAGGGGAGATAAAACATCGGAATTGACGGTTATAGGCGAAACGGAAAAAAGGGGTACTCGGGTTCATTTTAAACCGGATACAGACATCATGAATAGCGATAATTTCAGCTTTGAGATTCTTACAAGGCGTATCAGAGAACTTGCTTTTCTGAACAGCGGAGTGAGAATCATTATCGAAGATGAACGGTCGGATGAAAAAAATGATTTTTGTTATGAAGGGGGACTGGTTTCATTTGTTGAATTTTTAAATCGTGTCCACACCCCCATCCATGAGCCTATTATTGTAAAAGGCGAGAAGGATGATGTTCAGGTGGAGGTGGCCATCCAGTATAATGACACCTACAATGAAAAAATTTATTCATTCGCAAATAATATTAATACAGCAGAAGGTGGGTTTCATCTTTCCGGTTTTAAAGGGGCATTGACCCGGACAATTAATTCATATGCAACATCGGACAATGTTCCCAAAAATATGCAGGGTAAAATTTCAGGCGACGATACCCGTGAAGGATTGACAGCTATTGTCAGTGTTAAGGTTAAGGAACCCCAGTTTGAGGGGCAGACCAAAACCAAACTTGGTAACAGTGAAGTTAAAGGAATCGTCGAATCCTTAGTCAATGAAAAATTAGGTGATTTTTTACAGGAAAATCCAGCGGTTGCTAAAAAATTAATAACCAAAGCCGTTGAAGCCGCACGAGCAAGGGATGCTGCAAAAAGAGCCCGTGACATGGCTCGAAGTACCGGGGCTTTAATGGATTCATCGCTTCCGGGTAAACTTGCTGAGTGCCAGTATACAGACCCTGAATTTAGAGAACTTTTTCTTGTAGAAGGGGATTCGGCTGGAGGTTCTGCAAAAATGGGTAGAGATAGAAAATCACAGGCTATCCTTCCCCTTCGCGGTAAAATATTAAATGTTGAAAAAGCCCGGTTTGACAAGGTTTTAAGAAGTGAAGAAATAAAAAATATCATTACTGTTCTTGGAACCGGGGTGGGTGCTGAAGAATACAATATAGGAAAAATAAAATATCACAAAGTGGTTATTATGACCGATGCGGATGTTGACGGATCCCATATACGAACCCTTCTATTGACGTTTTTCTATCGTCAGATGCCCAGCTTGATAGAAAGCGGGTATCTATATATAGCCCAGCCTCCTCTTTATAAAGTGGGAAAAGGAAAAAGCAGTGTTTATTTGAAAGATGATAATCAATTCAATGAATACATCATGAAAAGGGCCTGCGAACAGAAATTTTTGGATATTTCAAGTAAAGAGATGGTTTTTAAAGATAATGAACTTGTTCTTCTGCTTAAAGATCTTGCCGAATATTATTCATCATTGGAACGCCTTGAGCGTCGAGGATTTGATAATTATTTAATACATGCTCTTATCAATGAAGATGATATGGATAAGATGTATCTTGCCGATAAAGACAAGATGATAGAGTTGCAGAAAAAAATAATAGATATGGGCTACATCTCAGGTGATATTATTTATAATGAGATGCGTGGGCGTTATAGATTCTCCATTAAAAAAGATGATCGGGCATCAGATGATACATCCATCACTCTTAAAAAAAGAGAGATGGTCGAAATAGGAAGATCTTTGATTTATTCAAACGAGTATCAGGCTCTTGTAAAAAAGAAGGATTTATTAAAAATATTTGATAAACCACCTTTTAGAGTATGTAAAAATGAAACTCAGGAATTGATTTTAGAATTCTATACTCTGGAAGAATTATATGCCTATATGATGAAAGAAGGAAAAAAAGGAATAGGGGTTCAGCGGTACAAAGGTCTTGGGGAAATGAATCCGGATCAATTATGGGAAACAACCATGGATCCGGAAAAAAGAAATATGCTCAAGGTAACCATTGATGACGCGGAAAATGCAGATGCAATTTTTACACTCCTGATGGGTGAAGAAGTTGAGCCAAGGCGTAATTTTATTCAAAAAAATGCTTTGGAAGTGAGTTCACTGGATATTTGATAGAAAAAAAACATATATTTATTAAATTTAAAAACGGGTTTTATTAAAAACCCGTTTTTTTTTGACTGAATAATAAAAAATTCTTAATAGGATATGTAATAAAACCGATATTTAAAATATAAAAGAAAAATAATGGCGTGGATATTTTCATGGATAACAAACCCACATACGAAGAACTTGAAGAACTAATAAGGCAATTAAAAGAGAGCCAGGGGTATAATGAATCCTATGAAAAGCGCATGGAAAGAAATAGAATTATTGGAAGTATTGGTCATGAATTCAATAATTTATTAATGGGTATACAAGGTAATTTATCCCTTATTTTTTTAGATATGAATCAAACGGATAAACTTTTCACTAAACTGAAAGATATTGAAAAAAATGTGGAAGGTGGTGTGAAAATCACCGAAAAACTCTTTGATTTTTTAAATGAAGGGGTCTATGAACCCAATCTAAAATACAAAGAGATACCCCTTACAAATATAAACAGACTGAAAAGTGAAATAAAAAAAACAATCAACAGTCAGTTGATAAAAAATACGTATGGCCCTCCTGGAATCCAGGCATTGAAAGTCTATGAAAAAGTGTATTCGGGTTCAAATACTGTTCTTATGGTTGACGATGATAGTATGATTATTGATGTTGGTAAACAGATGTTGGAGAGAACCGGAATTGAAGTGATTGTGGCAAAAAGCGGTCAACGAGCTTTGGATATATATATAAAAGATTATAAAAAAATTGATATGGTTATTCTGGATTTAATTATGCCTGGTATGAACGGTATAGAAACCTATCATGAATTAAAAAAAATCAATCCGGAAATAAAAGTACTTTTTTCCAGCGGATACAGGAAAAATCTGGATGTTGACGCCATTATCAGGGAGGGCAGAAGTTCATTTATTCAGAAACCATTTAAAATGGAACAACTGACCCAGGAAATTGGACGTATCCTTGAGATGTAAAACACCATAACGCCGTATATGGACCTTTTTACGACGCCATCAAAATTCAATATGTCCAGGTGTTCTAGGGAACGGGATGACATCTCGGATATTTGTCACACCGGTTAAAAGCATCAACAACCGTTCAAAACCAAGTCCAAATCCGCTGTGGGGAACAGAACCATATTTTCGGGAATCTATATACCACCAGTAATCCTCTTGTTTTAAACCCATGTCTTTCATACGTTTAATTAGATAATCCAGCCGCTCTTCCCTCTGGCTGCCTCCAATTAATTCTCCAATATTGGGAACCAGAAGATCCATGGCAGCAACGGTTTGATCATCATCATTCATTCTCATATAAAAGGGTTTTATATTTTTAGGATAATTATAAATAAAAACAGGTTTTTTAAAATATTCCTCGGATAAGAAACGTTCATGTTCCGATTGAAGATCGGAATTGAATTCAACTTTGAATTCAAATGATTTACCTGAATTTATAAGAATATTTACAGCCTCAAGATAAGAGATACGTTCAAAATCAGAAGATAGAATGGTATTCATAACATGTGGAAGTTCAGTATCCACAAAGCGCGAAAATAGAGAAAAATCCTCCTGACACGTTTCAAGATAAGATTTCACCACATATTTTATAAATTCTTCAGCAATTGTCATTGTATCTGTCAGATCACAGAAGGCCATTTCCGGTTCGACCATCCAGAATTCGGCAGCATGACGGCTTGTGTTTGAATTTTCAGCCCTGAATGTCGGACCGAAGGTGTAAACATCTCCCAGTGACAAGGCAAACATTTCAGCAGAAAGTTGTCCTGATACAGTTAGATTGGTTTCTTTTCCAAAAAAATCAGATGAAAAATCAGGCTTTCCATTTTGCGTAATCATTTGGCCTGGTTTTATATTGGACACCCTGAACATTTCTCCGGCACCTTCACAATCAGATCCTGTGATGACGGGAGTATGAATGTAAAAGAAACCTTTATTTTGAAAATAATTGTGTATAAACATGGACACATGGGATCTGATTCGGAACATGGCTCCATATTTATTTGATCGCGGTCTCAGATGGGCAATAGATCGAAGAAATTCATCGCTATGCCTTTTCTTTTGGAGAGGATAGGAGTCAGGGGTTTTATTGATAATTGTGATGGTATCGGCATGAATTTCAACGGACTGGCCTTGTCCTGGAGAATTACGTAGTGTCCCGGATACAGCAAGCGCTGATCCAGTGGTCAGTGATTCAACATCCGTGTAATTTAAGAGCGTGTTATCCGCTATAATTTGAATATTTGTCAGGCATGAACCATCATTAAGTTCAATAAATGAAAAATGTTTTGAATTTCTCAAGGTCCTGATCCACCCTTTAACAAGAACGGGACCTGAAATTCTTTGATCTTTCCATATATCCGCAATTTTAATACGTTTCATGTGATATGGTCCATATTAGAGTGTTGGTTGATTGTGATAAAGAGGTCTATTTGTATTAGTAGAATAAACTCCATATAAAAAGAAATTTTTTATATTTTCAATGACGTCAACAGGAAATTAAAATAATAAAATTTGCAATTTTTAAATAAATTAATATAATGAATGGTTATTTTAATTTTTTTTATGCGTCTGAAACTATATAAAGTATAAATATATCATGGGTTTTAAAAGTATACAAGAAGTCATCAAATCTGTCGATCAGCCAAGCCGTTATGCAGGTGCTGAATTTAATGCAATTATAAAAAAGAATCAGACGTATGACCTTAAAATGGTTCTCGCTTTTCCTGATTTGTATGAAATCGGGACATCACATTTTGGTATACAGATTCTGTATCACATATTAAATAAGAATCCCCATATATTAGCGGAACGTGTTTATACACCGGCCCCTGATATGGAAAAAGAGTTGCGTGAAAACCAGATTCCCATATTTTCACGTGAAACAAAAACACCTCTGAATGATTTTGATATTATTGGTTTCAGCCTTCTTTATGAACTTAATTATACCAATATTTTGACAATATTGGATTTGGCCGGTATTCCTTTTTTGTCCTCACAGAGGGATGATCGGTATCCTGTTATTATAGCCGGGGGTCCTTGTACATTTAATCCTGAACCTGTTGCCGATCTATTCGATGCCATGATAATAGGCGATGGGGAAGAGGTTATTTTAAGCGTTTCCCAGTCATATATGGATTGGAAGAAAACAGGGGCTCCAAAACATGAACTTCTCCTTTCATGGTCCAGGATTCAAGGCGTTTACATCCCTTCATTTTTTAAACCTGATTATAAAAATATTAATGGGGTTTTTATCCAGGATCTGCGTCCTTTGTATGATCACTATCAGAGCGTAAAAAGAGCCATACTCCCTGACCTTGAAACGGCTGATTTTCCTGATTCTCCGGTTATTCCTTGTGGAAGACCTATACATGAAAGACTACGCCTTGAGATTTCAAGGGGGTGTAGTCGAGGATGCAGATTCTGTCAGGCAGGTATGATATACAGACCTGTTAGAGAAAGAAAAACAGACACCCTTCTTGAACTGACCGGAACAGCCGTACGCAATTCAGGTCATGAAGATCTTTCTCTTTTATCCTTGAGCACCGGTGATTATGTCAATCTTAACACCTTGATGCTAAAATTGATGGATGCATCCGACCAGCAAAAATACACCAGCGGACATTTGTCATTTTCTTTGCCATCCATCCGGGCCGGTAAATTGAATGAAGAAATGATGGAAACCATAAAAAGGGTTAGAAAAACAGGATTTACAATCGCTCCTGAAGCCGGTTCACAGCGTTTAAGGGATGTTATTAACAAAGGTATTAATGAAGAAGATATCATCACAACGGTTCAAAGTGCATTTGATCTGGGCTGGTCTGTGATTAAACTTTATTTTATGATCGGGCTTCCCACAGAAAATCAAGATGACCTTGACCAGATGGTTGAACTGGTCAGAAAGCTTTCTAAAATCAGTTGTTCCAAAGGAAAAAAACGACAGATCAATGTCAGTGTGTCTACGTTTATACCCAAATCTCATAGTCCTTTTCAGTGGGAAAAACAACTGAATGAACAGGAAGCTTGGGAAAGAATAATGTGGCTTAAAGATAATTTGAACATGAGAAACGTTATTTTTAAATGGGGAAAAACTCAGATCAGTTTTTTAGAAGGCCTTATGTCACGGGGAGACCGAAGGATAACACCTGTTATAATAAGAGCCTACAACAAAGGGTGTCGTCTTGATGGATGGAGTGAATATTTCAAATATGATCTTTGGAAAGAAGCCATTTCAGAAGAAAATATAAACCCGGATGAATTTTCAACCCGATTGCGTTTATGTGATGAACCATTACCCTGGGATCATATTGATTCGGGAATAAAAAAAGAGTTTATGATTCGTGAATATGAACGGTCCCTTATAGGTGAATTAACCGAAGATTGCAGAAATGGGGAGTGTTCAGGTTGTGGTATCTGTAATTTTAAAGATATTTATCCTCGTATAGAAAAAAAAATAAATTATGAGTCGCCGGAAAAGATAGATACAGAAAAAAGTGTTAAATTTTTTAAAAAAATAAAATGCAGATTTGAAAAAATCGGAGATGCCAGGTTTTACGGTCATCTTGAAATGGTAAATACATTTTGTAAGGCCATAAGACGAGCTGGAATACCGGTTAAATACACAAGCGGCTACCATAAAATAATAAAAATTGTCTTCAGTAATCCCATACCTGTGGGTTATGAAAGTCTTGATGAATTTTTTATCATTGAAGTTCATGATGATTTTGATACTAATAGACTCGTGTCCGAATTAAATGATCAAATTCCCATGGGTTTGAAAATTATAGATTCAAGCACTGTAAAAAATAAATTTGACGCACTTGAAAAACCAAACAAGCTTTTTTCCGTTTTTATTAAGAATTTTGAATTTTCCCAGTCCTGTATTGATGAATTTAAAAAACAAGATCATGTGACGTTTGAAAAAATTAACAAAAAGGGAATTGTGAAAATAATTAATTTAAAAGAGTTCGTTCATTCCCTTAAAATTGAAGACACCGGAAAAATCAGCTTTGAAATACACTGCATCCATGGCATAAACATTCGACCGGAAGATGTGGTTAAACATATTTTTCACATTCCTGATGAGAAAATGAATCAGGCAGATATTTTAAAAATTAAGCATTTAAGCTGATTATTATGTATAAAGAGTTAATTGTAAACGTTACAGAAAATGAAACCCGTGTCGCCTTAATTGAAGATGGTAATATCACGGAATTATTCATTGAGCGTGGTGATGAAGAAAACATCACAGGGAATATTTATAAAGGGACGGTTCAGCGTGTTCTCCCAGGCATGCAGGCCGCCTTTGTGGATATAGGTTTAAAACAAGCCGCATTTTTATATGTGGATGATGTTATTAAAAAACAGAATCTTGATGCGGATGAACCCCCGGAAAACGGAATTGTTATTCAGGATAAAGAAGATTTCCTGCCTGATAATACATCACGAAATATACCCATTGAACAACTGCTCCGTGATGGTCAGCAGATCATGGTACAAATCGTTAAAGCTCCAATAGGCACAAAAGGAGCACGCGTTTCCATGTATATTTCTATTCCGGGACGATATCTGGTTCTTATGCCCAATGTGGATCATATTGGTATTTCAAAACGCATTAATAATGAAGAGGAAAGAACTCGTCTCAAAGAAATACTGTTTACAAACCGTAAGGTCAAATATGGTTATATATTTAGAACGGCCAGTGAAGGGATAGATGATGACCAGCTAAGCACTGAAATAGACTTACTTGTCAATTCATGGGAAAATATAAAAAGACGATACAGACAGTATAGTGCCCCGTACACACTCCACCGTGATTTAAAAGTAACATTCAGGGCCATCAGGGATTTGATCACCCATGAGGCCAATAAACTGATCATTGATTCAAGTATCGGTTATGAATCCATAAAAAGTTTTTTACGGAAAATAATGCCTGAACTCAAAGTAAAAGTTGAACTTTACGATGGTCAGGAGCCCATTTATGATTTTTACAATATCGAAGGTGACATATCTCGTGCTTTAAAAAAGAAAGTTTGGCTTAAATCAGGTGGTTATATCGTTATAGAGCATACCGAAGCCTTGACATCCATCGATGTCAATACGGGGAGATATGTGGGTAAGCAGAATTTTGAAGAAACCATATTTAAAACAAACCTGGAAGCCATCAAAGAGATTGCTTACCAGATCAGACTCCGAAATATTGGTGGTATTATCATTCTTGATGTCATAGATATGGAAAACGAAGAAAATAAACTTCGTATTTTTGAAGAACTCAAAGAGGTCTTTAAAAACGATAAAAGTAAAACCAATATTTTACCCATGTCTGAAATTGGTCTGATTCAAATGACACGAAAAAGGGTAAGAAAATCCCTGAACAAAATTTTATGTGAAAACTGTCCTAACTGTGGTGGAGATGGATTTATTTTATCCAAAAAAACCGTTGTGCAGAAAATATATAGGGAGATAAATCGGCACTGCAGGGATATGGCCGGGTCTGAATTTATCGTCCGTGTTAATCCTGAAATGGCTGATTATATTTTGAGAGAAGAGTCCAATATTGTATTGCGACTTGAAAAAGAGTTGGGACGCCATATCAGAATACAAAAAAACGCCAATTATCATATTGAAGAATTTGAAATAACTGAAAAAATTCAATATTGACAAAATTAAAAAAGTATGTTTATATCTTCAGGTTAACTGGTGGATAAAATATAACTATTACAATGAGATATTCTATAATATATAAGGGATAAAGGTCTTAAAAAATGAAAAGAACATATCAGCCCAGCAAAATCAAACGGTCAAGAAAACACGGTTTTTTAATCAGAATGGCATCTGCTGCTGGTAGAAGGGTCATTAACAGACGTCGTGCCAGAGGACGAAAGAAACTTTCCGCTTAATTTCGTATTACGGACATAGGTCATTGCGTGAATTTTCTTTAAATAAACAAGATAAATTATTAAAATCGAAGGAATATCAGGTACTTCGATTTAGCGGAAAGAAAATTGAAAACAAGGATTTTATTCTTGTTTATAAAATCAATGAATTAATTAATTCACGCTTGGGAATTACCGTATCAAAAAAAGTCGGCTGCGCTGTTGAAAGAAACAGAATAAAAAGAATAATACGTGAATTTTTTCGAATAAACAGGTCTATGCTTTTTAAACATGTGGATTTAAATTTTATTGCAAAAAAATCCGCATCATTTAAACAAAGTCATAACCTGTTTAAGTCTCTGAAGGAAGTTACTATAAAAATTGACAATTAAATCTGTATTAAACATACCGATACTGATGTTGATCAGAATATATCAAACATTTTTGTCGCCTTTAACAGGTCCTTCTTGTCGTTTTTATCCTACTTGTTCAGAATACGCTTATCAGGCTTTTGAACGACACGGTTTACTTAAAGGCGCCTACCTTTCTATCAGGCGAATATTCAAGTGTCATCCATTTCATCCTGGGGGCTTTGATCCTGTACCATAAAAATTCATTTCTTTTTAAAAAACCCGCCGATTTTTTTTGTTACTTCACCTGTATTAAAATCAGGAGTTAATATGGAACAGAAGAATTTGTTCACAGCCATAATACTTTCAGTTATTGTATTTGTGGTGTGGAATTATTTTTTTATGCCTGCTCAACCGGATGTGCAACCGGTTGAAAACACACAAAAGGAGGTGATAAATCCAACTAAAGATACAATCACGACTTTTGAAAAAAAAGATGAAACAATTGCGGTTCAGCCCACTGAAAAACTCAAGATTACAACGGTTATAACCCCCCTTTATGAAATTTCAATTTCAAATTATGGTGCCGTTGTAAAGCAGATCAGGCTGAAAAAGTTTAAAGAAAACAATTCTCCCGAGTCTGATTTAAAATCATTAATTGATCCCGGATTACCCGTTGGGACATATGGAATTGAATTTAAAAACCATGGTATGAAAGGTATGGAGAATGCCGTCTTTTCCGTATCAGAAACGGATGATGTGGTCGATATTCAGGAGGGCAGCCGCACACTGACCTACACATGGGTATCCGACAATGGATTCATCGTTCAAAAAACGTTTGAATTTAAGCCAGATACCTATCTTATTGATTACAAAGTAACATTAAATAATGCGTCAGATCAAAATTTTAATGATGACCTTGTTATTAATCTCACCAATCGCCTTATTGAAAAAAGCAATATTTCTTTTGAAGGTCCTTCTGTCTATCTAAATAATAAATTAGAAGAAATTAAACCAAGTAAAATTGAGGACAGCAATCATTTTAAAGGTGATATACGCTGGGTTGCTATCCAAGACCGTTATTTCTTGATGAGTTTGATTCCCGATGAACAGTCTGAATCAGATGTGTTTTTGTCTTATTCAAAAGATAGTGAGATTATTAACGCCCAGTTTTTAGAAAACACAGGAACCATGGTTCCGGGATCACAAAAAGTATTTCATTATTCGATTTATTCAGGGCCAAAAAGTTTATCGATCATGAAAAAGATCGGCTTTAAAATGGATAAAGTCGTCGATTTCGGCATGTTTGATATCATTGCAAAACCATGCCTGATGCTCATGGATTTCATTTATGAACGAATAATTGGAAACTATGGGGTTGCCATAATTATGTTGACCATTCTTTTCAAACTGGTTTTGTGGCCCTTGGGAAACAAGAGCTACAAATCAATGAATGACATGAAAAAACTTCAACCCCTGGTTGCTGAAATTCGTGAAAAACATAAGAGTGACAAGCAAAAAATGAACGAAGAAATGATGAATTTGTATAAAACATACAAAGTCAATCCATTAAGCGGGTGTCTACCTATGGTGGTTCAGATGCCCATATTCTTTGCGTTCTACAGAATGCTTTATTCGGCAATAGAACTTCGCCACGCTCCCTTCGTGGCCTGGATTACAGACCTGTCAGCTCCGGATCGTTTGTTGCAATTCAATTTCACCATTCCCTATTTTGAACCCCCAACCGGGATACCTGTTTTAACCCTGTTGATGGGCGCTTCAATGTTTTTACAGCAGAAAATGTCCCCTCCTGCAGGTGATCCGACACAGGCAAAAATGATGATGTTTATGCCTGTATTCATGACTTTTATTTTTATGAATTTTTCTTCAGGTCTTGTTTTGTACTGGCTGGTTAACAATATCGTTTCGATTTTACAGCAGTACTACATCATGAAAAAGTACGCTTAATACTGGAGGAATTAATGAATTCTTGTAGAGAATTTGAAGGCAAGAATGTTGAAAAAGCTGTTGAGCTGGCTTGCCAGACTCTCAATATTTCAAAAAATCAAATCAAATATGACGTTATTTCTAATGGTTCAAGTGGTATATTTTCGATTATAAGAAATAAAAAAGCTAAAATCAGAGTTAGCGTTGAAACAGCGAATAGAAACAGACAAAAAGTTTCAAACCTTGTGGATGAAGCTTTTGGTGTAAAAAAACAGAAGGTTGAAAAAACCGACGTACCACGAAAAGAAAAAAGCACTCGACCTGTGCAGCCAAAACCCAGAAAAGAATCTCAAAGCAATCAACATAATTTGAGCGATGAGAATCTTGATCAACCGGTTGTGGTAAAAGAACGTGTTGTATCTGACTTTTATAAAGGCAAATCCCCTGAGGATATTGGGAAAGAAGTCATTGTCCTGATGCTCAAGTATATTACTGATGTATTTGATGTTAACATTGAGTCTGACGGTGAAAGTTTAATTTACCACGTTTCAAGTGAAGATTCGGCCGTTATCATTGGAAAACGTGGTCAAAATCTCGAAGCGATTCAATATATCGTCGATAAAATTGTAAATAAACATTCGCTGGAAAGAAAGCGTGTTTTGATTGACGTCGAAGGATATCTTGAAAAACGTCGTGAAAACTTAGAAAAAATGGCCATTCGAATGTCTGAAAAGGTCCAGGAAACCGGTAAACCTTCTACAATCAGCCAAATGTCTTCCCAGGACAGACGAATCGTTCATCTTGCTTTGAAAGACAATAAAAATGTAAGGACCCAGAGCATGGGTGAAGGTTATTATCGAAGACTTGTTATTTTTCCTAAGAAGGGTCGCATTAGGAAGAAAAAGTCATAATTATTTGATAGTATTTATGAAACGTGAAACCTGCTCTGGTGAATATTATCATTGGAGCAGGTTCTTTATTTTATGGAATACTTTATGGATACGACCATAACAGCAATTGCCACACCTTCCGGACGCGGAGGGATTGGTATTATCCGGATCTCCGGTATTGATGCCCTTGGTATTGCTATAAAAATTTTTGTCTATCCCGATAAAACCCCTCCACGGTTTATTAAGCCTCGTCACATCCATTATGGGTATATAATTGATAAAAATAGCAAATACATCGATGAAGTCCTGTTGTTCTATATGAATGGACCTCAGTCATACACGGCTGAAGATGTTGTCGAAATTCAATCCCATTCAAGCCCCATCGTCTTAAGAAAAATTCTTGATTTAATTCTAAAATGCGGCGCTGAACTTGCTGAACCCGGTGAGTTTACAAAGCGAGCGTATTTAAATGGACGCATCGATCTTACCCAAGCTGAAGCCGTAATTGATATTATTAACGCCCGGACAAGCACATCCCTTGATATGGCAGTTTCCCAGGTCAGCGGGCAACTCAAAGATCAATTAAACGAAATTATAAATGTTCTTTCAGATGATCGTGCAAGGATCGAAGCCATCATTGATTTTCCGGATGATGTTGGAGATATTCTTGATCAGCGTCAGATGGTTGATCGCCTGCAAACGCTTGTTTATAATCCCCTCCGGAAATTAAAACAGAATTTTGATGACAGTAATATCTTCAGGGATGGTATAAAAATTGTCATTGCCGGTCCCCCTAATTCTGGAAAATCGAGTTTGTTGAATGCTCTTTTAAATAAAGAAAAATCCATCGTAACACCTGTTCCGGGGACCACACGCGATTTAATTGATGATTTAATTAATATTGAAGGCATTCCTTTTGAAATAACGGATACGGCAGGTATCCAGGATACCCAGGATCAGGTTGAACAACTCGGTATTCTCAGGACCTTTGATCGTATGAAGCTTTCCGATTTGATTATACTCATGTTTGATGGATCCCAGTCTCTGAATGAAAAAGAACAGAAATCATTGATAGACATTTACAATGAATACCGTCAAATAAAAAAAATAGTTGTTGTTGAAAATAAAATTGATTTACATTCATCCCATGGAGCCCTTTTTAATAAAATTAAACCTGATATTCGATTGTCGGTTTTGGAAAAAATAGGACTCGATGAATTAAAAAAGAAAATATGCGAGGCTGTCCTTGATGAATTGCCCGAAAACAGGAGCAGCATTGTTCCCAATGTTCGACACATTCAGTTGATTGAATCGGCCTTGCAGTTATATGAACAAATCATTGATGGCCTTAAAGGAGATCGGGGCTGTGAATTGATCGCAATAGATTTAAACGAGTGTATAAATTGTCTCGGAGAAATTATTGGTAGTTTTGTCCATGATGATATATTAGATCGAATATTTCATTCGTTTTGTATTGGTAAATGATGTTTCACGTGAAACGATAGAGAGGATGTATGGATTTTTCAAGTTATTTCAAGAAATATGAAACCTTGGTTAAAAATATCGATGATGTATGCGCCAAGGTTAAAAATGAATATGGGGATTGCGTTGTCTGTAAACCCGGTTGTGCCGATTGCTGTCATGCACTTTTTGATCTGACCCTCATTGAGGCCATGTATATTAAACAGAAATTTGATGAAAATTTTGCCGGAAAAATAAAACACGAGATTATCACCTATGCTGATAAAGCCGACAGAAAAATATTTAAACTAAAAAAAGATGCCAGTGAAGCCGATAAGATGGGTATAAATAGTCATAAAATCATCGAAAGGATTTCAAAGGAAAAAATTGCCTGCCCCTTACTGGATGATACCAATACCTGTATGATGTATGAATACAGACCCATTGCATGCAGGGTTTACGGCATTCCCACGTCAGCGGCTGGCATAGGGCACACCTGCGGCCTTTCAGGATTTGTAAAAGGTACACCGTATCCGACGTTAAATATGGATAGTGTCTACAAACAACTTTATAGTATTTCGAACAGCATGGTTTTTGACATAAAATCAAAATTCAAGAAAATGGGGGATGTTCTTGTTCCCGTGTCCATGTGTCTTCTGACGGATTATAACGAAGAATACCTGGGTTTGCCAAGTTTAAAGGTTGTGGATTAGTCATGGAAGCATTAAGCAAAGACGTTATTGAACAAAGAAAAAAAGCCATTTTTGATTCCATGGGAAAACGGGGTCAAAAGAGAATTGTAAGACAGGGATATGATCAGTGGGACCCCTTTCAAGAGCCCAAAGACCCCCTGGATATTCGCAAAGATATCACTAAGCGCACGATTCATGAGCTGGTTCATGAGTTTCTTCAGACACGCAGGGAAGAAACAAGTTCTGTCTCTTTTGGAGAGGGTGTTTTTGAAATGGCCCTTGCCTTGATGAACAATAATGATAAATACCGTGGAATGTTTGAATTCTCCCTTTGGTATGCTGATCTTCTTAAAAAAGAAGGCAGTGAGTTGGAGTGATGGATCACAGTGTGTCGGCAGACGTGATTCATGCCTGGGTTGTTGATTATATGAAAGAACGACAAAAGGTCATGACCCCATCCGAGCTTTGTATGGAGATAAGAAATACTTGGGGCTTTGATCGAAAACAGTCACGGGCTATCATTAATAAACTTGTGTCCCAGGGAGATATTGAATATCAGGATTTATATGGAAGAACCTGTCTGTCCATCTCATTTAGCCGCCCTGTTCGAATATCCGCCAACGTCATTCTTAAACCCCCGGATGTGGAATATTCATCCGATTTCGGTGAAAACGTTGTAAGTCTCCATAAGGGAATCGCCTTTGGTCGCGGAACCCACCCCACCACTCGACTATCAATTTTAGCCCTTAGCTTTCTTTTTGAAATGAACGAAAAAACAAATCATTCAATTACACATGCTTTGGATATTGGAACAGGAACCGGTGTTTTGGCTATTGTGGCATCAAAACTTGGTGCAAAACACGTTCTGGCCATTGATATTGATCCTGTGTCTGTCAGTGAAGCGGAAGAAAATGTAAAAATTAATCATCTGTCGGAAAATATCACGGTTAGCGATAAATTTATAGATTTTGAGATGTACAATCTGATTATTGCCAATTTACGTTTTCCGACACTTTTGGATTTTCAAGAGCCCATTGCCCGGATGATTTCCCCAAAGGGACTCATTGTTTTATCCGGAATAAAAAACGAAGAAAAAGAAAAAATAATGAATGCCTATAAATTCAATCACGGAAAATTAATCTGGGAAAAATCAGAGTCAGGGTGGTGTGCCCTTGTTTTTAGGTATTAAAAGAGTGTAAAAATATGACTGCCCTGAAATAGGGCCCAAATATAACTTTTTATACACCCGGGCCTGCTTTGTATGGTTTGGTATTCAGGCGCGGGAGATCGTCGGTTTTGATGGCTTTTTCGGGGCCATTTTTCGGATGCCTGGGATTTAAATTCCTCTGATTTATCATGATCACTTGTAATTTTCATACATGAAAACGTTTTCCCAGATGGGCTGGCGCTGAGTGAGAAAATCGATTTAGAAAAAATAGAATAACGTTTTTATCTTTAGACCACTCACGAATTTTATCATTTTGAGAAACATGAATGATCACCAGAGAAAAAATCATCAATGGAAAAGGGGCGACCTGGAAAACAGGTGAGGGAAAGGTCGGAAACCATTGCTGGAAGAAAATTCCCATGACCTGTAAAAAAGAGAAAAGATAACATCCTATGACAACCCTTGAAATATTCCAACCCCCGAAAATAACAAGGGCCAAGGCAATCCAGCCAATTCCTTCACATCCCTGGGGGCGTCCCCAACCTGCTTTCATAAACAGGGAATATGAAGCACCCGCAATGCCCACAAAAACACCACCCACAAAACCATATATAAGTTGAATTCGATGGGGATGTATGCCTCGAGAGTAGGCTGCGTGGGGATGTTCTCCAACGGCTTTAAGAATATGCCCCATGGGCGTTTTTTCAATATAGAACCAGCTAAAGAAAAAAAATATATAACAAACGTAAACAACAACATTATGTGAGAAAAAAGCAGTACCAATAAATGGCAGGTCGGACAAAAAAGGGATAGGAAGGGGTTGAACCTGTGGGCCAAGGAGACGCGAATAAGGGTTTCCGATAAAGTAAGCGAGATCTCTGCAGGTTAAGGTTAAAACAAAACCCACAGCCACCTGGGATACTCGAAGATAAATACTAAAAAAAACAACAATCAAGGCCACAAAACCACCCACCAAAGAGGCCATGAAAAATCCAAGAAAGACAGAACCGGTTGAATAGGATATGACAAAAGCCGTCATGGCCGATAAAAGAATGGTTCCATCCAAAGATAAATTGATGACGCCTGATTTTTCGGTAATGGTTTCACCGATGGCAGCAAATATAATGGGGCAGGCGGCGGCAATAATACTTGAAAGGATCATCATGGCACTAAAATCATTCATGATGGCTGTATCTCCTTGGGTGTTGATAGTCTTCTGTGTAGAGCATGGAGTGCAAGAAATGTCAAAACAAGAGACCCCTGAATAACACCGCTGAGAGAAGAGTCTATGTGTAAGACCATGGGAAGTTGTATACTTCCCACATTAAGGCAGGAGAAGAAAAATGAGACGATGGGAACGAGCCTAATATCATAATTTGACAACATGACGACAAGAAGAGCAAGGTAGCCATAGTTGCTTGATATGGATGGAATAAGCCTATGATAAACCCCGGTCACCTGTATGCATCCGGCAAAACCGGCAAGACCTCCTCCGAAAACCATAGCCAGGAGCATGTAGAGGGAAGGTTTTAATCCAAAAAGAAGTGACGCCTTTGGGTTTAATCCGATGGCTTTCAATCCAAGTCCGATTTTAGTGTATTTAAGAAGTAAATACGTAACAAAAAGTGCCAGAAAAGTGAGGATAAGGCCGGCTGGGGGGATTGCAGTTCTTTCAATTAAAGAAAGCCACAATCCCTTGGGAATAATTTCTGTTCCACTCATTGACGCGACACCTGGACGTTTCCATGGGCCGAAGATAAGCCAGAGAATCAATCCTTGGGCCACAAAATTTAAACCCAAACCCGCAAATATTTCATTGACGCCACCTTTTGTTTTTAAAAAACCAGCCAACAAGGCCCACAGGGCTCCTCCCATCATGGATGAAAAAAAAGCCAAAAAAAGAATCATGATAGGATAAGGGCTGTTTGGAAAGAGGCGAATAATAAAGGTGCAAAATACAGCGCCTATGATCATTTGACCTTCAACACCAATATTCCAAAGATTAATTCGGAAAGTGTACAGAAGTCCGATGGCGCATAACGTCAGAGGTATCCATGCTTTAATGACATGTCCAAATTTTGAACCGGTGGACAGGGACCCCAAAAAAATTTGCTTATAAACAGAAAAAGGGGGGGCACCGGTTAATATAAGAACCATGCTGGTCATAATGAAAACCAGCAGCAAGGATATTCCAATAAAAAAAACAGGGTTCATAAATAATAGCTGAACCATCTTTCCATAAGACTCCATACGACGTTTCATAGGTGCTCCGGTGTTTCACATGAAACAATGTGAAAAATAATAAATAAAATCATAGGTGTACGCTCTTTCCGGCAATGGCTGCACCGATTTCATGAATGGTTGTTTCGGCGGTTTTTTTATCAAGAACCACCTTGCCGTCGTAAAATACGAGGATACGGTTTGATACCATCATAATTTCATCAATTTCTGAAGAGGTGAACAGTATGGAGGTGTGATCGGTTTTGCAAAACGCCTGAAGATGGTTCCATACGAAATATGCAGACGAAAGGTCAAGTCCTCTGGTGGGGTTCTCAAGGAGGAGAAGCCGTGGTTTTAAGGGCAGCAAAGAGAGCAAAAGGCGCTGTTGGTTTCCCCCGGAAAGTGTTTCTACATAGGAGTCTGGTCGGGCTTTAATGTGAAAGGTGTCAATGGCATCCCGGGAAGAGATAAGCGCTTTTTTGTGGTTAACAATAAGGGGTTTGGGCCGAGCGCTCAGTGAAACATGCTGCGTAATACTTAAACCGGGTACCAATCCTTCTTCAAGACGAGAGGACGGGAGATAAGTAATGCCGGAATTTTGAAAATAGACGTGGCTTTTGCCAACAATGTTTTTATTGTCCAGACAAATGGTCCCGGATTGAACAGGCAATAAACCGGATGAAACCTTAAGGAAAACACTTTGTCCGCTTCCTTCCAGTCCAGCCAGACCGATAACGTCGTGTTGATGAATTTTGAGATTCAGGTTTTTAAGACCCACACGGCCACCCTTGGCTGAAACCTGATTAAGAGAGAAAAAAACAGGGCCTTGGCTTGTCACAAGTCGTCCGGGAGGAGAAGACCGTGTTTCAAACATTAAATCAAGCAGTTTATTTGTATCAAAGGGTTTCACCATATGACCGCTGACCCTGCCTTGTCTAAGGACAGTAATCGTGTCACAAAGCGTTTCAACGTCTTCGAGTTTGTGAGAAACAAGCACAATACTTTTACCATCACGGGTTAAACGGGTGAGGGCTGAAAAAAGAGTGTCCTTCTGGAGATCTGAGATTCCAGTGGTGGGTTCATCAAGAATAAGTACCTGGGTTCCAAGGGACAAGAGACGTAGGATTTCGAGTTGCTGTCGTTCACCTACGGTCAGGGTTTTAACCAGACAATCAGGCTCCAATGAAAAACCAAGAGATTGTGAAAGGTGATAAAATCGATTTAAAAACGTGCGTTTTTTGATGAAAATTCCTTTAGCCTGCCCGATCATAAAATTATCGATGACAGAAAGTTGGGGAAAATCCATTGGATCCTGGTAGAGCATACCTATGCCGAATGTTGCGGCGACTGAGGTGGAAGAGAAATCAACAATTTGGTCATTGATTTTGATCAATCCGGAATTTTGATGAATATAACCGGAAAGAATTTTCATCAAGGTGCTTTTCCCTGCACCATTTTCTCCAAGTATGGCATGAATGGAGCCGTCTTTGATGGTCATTGAAATACCATTATTGGCTTTAACATGACCATAATGTTTGTGGATGTCTATGATTTCAATCACACATTACACCTGTAGTCAGGTATTATTGAACCCGGCTTTGGCCTTTCATACCACTAAGAAGTTGTTCCATATACCAGATTTTTTTATCATTTGCCACTTCATCGGGTGCAAGAAAAACAGAGCCATCCTGGTAATTCAAGGGTCCCTTGAATAATTGAATTTTTCCAGTACCCATATCAGAGATAAATAGATCCAGGGCTTTGGATGCGATATCTGAAAGAGCGGGTCCTTTGATAAATCCAACATGGCTGGTATCCGGATTGTTGATATCCTGCCAATTGGGAGAGAGCCAGAGCCACTGCTGTTTCAAATTACCCTTCATGGTCTGACTGATTAAGTCCACATAACTGGGTCCCCAGTTGTAATAGGGGACACCCAAGCAGACAGCAGATGCCCCGTCACAGGCATTTTTATAATCGTAGGGAATGGCGTAGACATCTTTTTTGGCCATGCGTTTTTGGTTAGCGACAATGGATGCTTCGGATGTATCGATTCCTGAAATAACAACATCGTAACCCGAATTAAAGAATGAACCGGTGACCTGGGTCGGATCAGAGGTAACTCCGGGAATATTAAACCAGAATCCAATCCAGGAGACTTCGAATTGAAGCTCGGAGGGTTTTCTCTTGAGAACATGCTCCCAGGCATAACGAGCACCAAGATAACAGGATACGGTCAAGCGACGCGTTTCATCATTGATCAGGGGGCCAAGGTAGGCAATTTTTCCTGTCTTGGTGGTCATGGCAGCGGCAAAACCGGCCATCATTTTACCGTATTCCATGCGCCCCATAACATTACTCAGGTTTTTTGGTGCTTTTCCGGTCAGTGCCCCGTCACCCGACACATGGATGAAGTAAATATCAGGATGCATGGTGGCGGCTTCAATGATGCCGTCGCTCATATCATCGGAATTTGCAATGATAAGACGTGCACCTTTTTCAATCATATCATCGGCAAGTTGGGGGATTGTTATGCCGGGACGATCCGCTGGATTTACCTTGTCGATATATAACATCTTGCTTGATTTGAGATGCTCCTCAACATATTTTCCAGCCTCAAAATGGGCCTGGCTCCATCCATGGTCATTCATGGGGCCGACTAAAAGAAGACCGAAGGTAAAGGTCTGATCGGGTTGGGCTGAAAGAGCCGGGGATCCGGATATAAATAAAAAAAACAAGGTTATGACAAAAAAGATCTTCACAAAAGGTTTAGTGGCCATGGTGCATTCTCCTTGGTTACAAAAAGGTCTATGAAATTGCAAAGAATCATTGGGAAATAAGCATTTTGAAAAGAGAAATATAATGAGATTGAATCCCCAGGTCAACAGATAACACATGGGCCTGACGCATCAGACGAGAGAAAGCCTGGACAGGGTTTCATTCAGTTCCTGAATGCCTACAACACGAAATGCTTTTAACCCGGCCTTTGCGGCATTCTGGATATTATCAGGATTGTCATCAAAAAAATATATCTGGTCAGGGGGAGTTGCCAGTTGATCAATCACAAACGTAAACGTATCGAGTTCAGGTTTGACCTTGCCGATCATGTGGGATGGAAAATTGAAATGAAAATAGCGATCAATGTTAAATTTATCGCACATGTTTTTCCAATGGATGGCGTTGGTGTTGGATAAACATGCCAGTGTATAGTTTTCTTTTAGATGGGAAAGCAGCTTACGCGAACCGGGAAACAGGTGATTGGACCAGGATGAAAAATGAAAAAGAAACTCATGGGAATTGATGGCCAAATCAAATTCATCCACAATTCCACGTGCAAATGTTAGATCATCCATCTGGCCTGTTTCAAAGCCTTTGACATGGTCTGATGCAAACCAGATATCCCAGAGATCATCGACACTCAACCTGTTTTGGGTCCATTCGAGCATCTTTGTAACGCCGGTGAGCTCTATGAAAACTCCACCCAGATCGAACATTAAGGTTGGACTGTTCATGGATCTCACCTCCTTTAAAAACGTCAGTCCCCGGACGTGGGTGCGTTGTTTCCGGGTTTAGCCGGGTTTCTGGGCTTACCCGCTGTTCGGGGTCTTCTGGGCCGTCCTGTTCGTGAACCAGGGGGCCTTTCGTTTGGGCGTGAACCGGTTCTATTACGGGACTGGCTTTTCCTTTGCTGGGGTTTGTCATCAGAAACAACTTCCGCAACACTACGGGACGGAGGGGGAAGCGTTTTAAGAAGCTCGTCGTCCGGATGCTCACAAATCAGATCGTTTCCAAGAAAAGCCTCGATATCAGGAATGTGAAAGGAATCATCCTCACAGGCGAAACTGACGGAAATGCCTTTTGTACCGGCTCTCCCGGTTCTTCCGATTCGATGCACATAATTTTCAGCATCCTGGGGTAGATTGAAGTTTATGACATGGCTGATATCATCCACATGAAGCCCCCGGGCAGCAACATCTGTGGCCACGAGAACGCGGCATTTACCCTCACGGAAGTCTTCCAATGCTTTGATTCGCTTGTTTTGATGAATCTCCCCTGAAATCAGGGATGTTGTAATGGCATAGCGGCTGAGTTTCAACGCAAGATCTCTGGCCTGATCCCGTCTATTTGTAAAAACAAGAACCCGTTCAAGATTTTCTTTGGTGATGAGATTATATAAAAGGGGAAATTTTTCTTTGGACGTGGTGATATAAATGACCTGTTTTACCGAATCCGACGCCACCTGTTCCGGTTCGATTTCAATTTTTACCGGATCCGTGGTCCATTGCTCGGCCATGCGGGTCACTTCCGGTGAAACCGTTGCGCTGTAAAAAAACGTTTGGCGCTTATTCTTGTGGGGCGTACTGTAGACAATATTACGTACATCAGGCATAAAACCCATATCCAGCATACGGTCCGCTTCGTCAAGAACAAGAATTTCGATCTTGTCGAGTTTGATGAGATTTTTGTTTTTAAAATCAATCAACCGTCCTGGTGTGGCGACGATCACATCAAAAGACCGTTCTTTAAGAAAACGCATTTGCTTGTCATAACCGATACCCCCGAAAACCGATAAAATTTTGATGGGGGTGTATTTGCAGAGGCCTAAGGCATCCTTTTCTATTTGAAGAACCAACTCCCGGGTGGGGGCTAAAATAAGTGCGCGGGGTTGACCTTTGGGTGGGCCGCCCGTGATCGGATTTCGCAGAATATGGGTGAAAATGGTAACGAGAAACGCCGCACTTTTTCCAGTACCTGTCTGGGCTTTGCCAATGGCATCTTTTCCGTTAAGGGCATCGGGAAGAATTCCGGCTTGAACAGGAGTGCAATACTGAAAGTTTAAATCAGCGATGGCGTGGAGAATAGGGTCCGCAAGGTTAAGATCCTGGAACCTTAGTTTACCGTCCACTTCAGGAACCGGAAAGTCAGACATATTCCAGTTTGGTACAGGGGGAAGTTTTTCCTTAATGGGTCGTGGGGCTCTATTGGTAGCGGGTCTCGACGATTTATCCCCTTGGGGACGATCGGGTCTTGACGGTTTGCCTCCTTGGGGACGATCTGGTCTTGACGGTTTTGGGCCAGGCTTCCGGATTTCAAATTTACTTTTGCGTTCTTTGACGTCCCTGATTGAAAAAGGCACATCCTTGACGGCTTCCCGTGAGCGTTCAGCAAAGGGAATGGCGCCTGATTTACGTTTTTTGAATACGTTTTTTATTTTGCTAAAAAAATTTCTTATCACCTGATACCTATGTTTTTCAAATCCACATTCAAAAGGTTAACAAAAGAAATATTTCAATCCAGCCCAAGTTGCACTTAAATAATATTTAAAAATGCGGTAAAACGAGAAGGAATTTTGAAATAAATCCCGAAGAACTCACACTAAGCATTTCACAAATATAATCACCATTGAAGGACAATTACAAGAAAAAATAAAGCGGCAAAGAGCAAGGACTGTCGGATCACTTCGAAGTAAGGTATCCCATGGAGGATGTCTGTGCAGAATTCATTGTTGCATGAGCCTGTTTTATGGTAGTTAACGTAAAATAGAATCATAAGATGATAATTAAACACAGGATAGATTTCGGTGACAAAAAATAAGAAAAAAAAGTACGGGCGCAGACAGGTAAAGCCGTTTCCCGAGTATCTTAAAGCCTTGGTGGCCACAGAAAACGGAGAGGTTTTCGAGCTTGAAGGGTATGGGGCACTCGGGATGTCAGGAAACACCCTTGTTCCTCTTTTTGAAAACAATACGCTTTTAATGCCCCTCGGAAGTGAAATGATGCTCTTGCCGGATCGAAAGCCACGTGTTTTTAATATCTCAAAGCAATGCGTGGAAACTCTCACGGAGAACCCCTATCTACCGGGAGAGAAAATATTTCCGGTGGCCATGTTTAATTCTCCGGGTTATGTCAATGCGTATGCGTGTGCATACGAAGAGAGAAATAATGCAGGGTATCTTCCCCTTTTTTCTTACAGCGCTGCCGGTTGGGGATCAGGAGGGTTCAAATCTGCCGTGATTCATGTGGATAAAGAGCGGCGTCAGGATTTGCGGCTTATGCCCCTGGAAAAGGTCCAAAGTGGTGTCAATAAGCTGAGGAAAAAGTATCCGGAAAATAGACTGCGGCTTCATCTGGAGCACTGTGCCCTGGTCAGCGGCTGCCCGGCAGCTAAAAATTTTTTTATTGGTCGCTGTGAAGCACCGCTTCCCACGTCCCAGCAATGTAATGCCCGATGCCTGGGGTGTATTTCATTGCAGAAAACACCCGGGTTGTCCTGCTGCCAGGAGCGCATCGCCTTTACCCCTACTGCCCGTGAAATCGCCGAGGTGGCCTTGGAACATATCGGCAAGGTGGAACAAGGGGTGGTCAGCTTTGGCCAGGGATGCGAAGGCGACCCCCTTCTTTCTGGGGATGTCATAAGGGAAGCCATTATACTAATCCGGAAGTCAACACACAGCGGTACCATTAACATGAATACCAACGCCAGCCTTCCCGGACAAGTGGAACGTTTGTTTGATGCGGGCCTGGATAGCATGCGTGTGAGTATGAACAGTGTCAGGGAGCCGTGTTACACGAAATATTTCAGGCCCCAGGGATACAGCTTCGGCAACGTGGTTGAATCCATGGATATTGCAAGGGCAAAAGGGCGGTTTCTGGCCATCAACTATCTGAACTGCCCGGGAATTACCGATTCACCCCAGGAGGTGGCAGCACTGCTGGATTTTTTAACAAAACATCCAGTGAATTTGATTCAATGGCGAAATTTGAATTATGATCCCTTGCGTTACTACGAGGCCATGACAAAGGCAGATGACCAGGGAGAGCCCCTGGGCATGGATCGTCTGATGGCAACACTTAAAAAGCATTTTCCAACCATGAAGCACGGGTATTTTAACCCGCCCAAAGAGCGATTTTAATTACATTCAGGAAACAGACAATGAAGTGGATAGAAATAAAGGTTGTTTTTGAACCCAAGGAACATGTCCTGGTGGAGGAATTAATTGCATCGGTGTTTGAGGATGCGAATACCGGTGGTGTTGCTGTGGAGAGACCGGACATGGAACCCCTGGAAGGCTGGGACCCTGGTCCTGTGAGCAAACCGGACCTCTACTGTGTGAAGGGATATATCCCTGCGGATGATAAGGCAGAGGCAGCATGCCGTATCATCGAACAGGGCATTGCCGGGCTGAAGAGCCAGGGCCTTGACCTTGAGTTGATTTACGGCAGTCTGGCCGACGAAGACTGGTCCGAAACATGGAAAGAGTATTTCAGGCCCGAAAAAATAGGAAAGCACATTGTTGTCAAGCCGACCTGGAGGGATTATCAGCCATCTTCCGGAGAAATTGTTCTTGAAATCGATCCGGGCATGGCCTTTGGCACAGGCACCCACCCCACCACCTCTATGTGTGTCCAACTGATTGAGACGCATCTTAAACCAGGTGACAGCTTTTTGGATATTGGAACCGGCTCCGGTATTCTGATGATTGCGGCGGCTAAGTTGGGTGCCGGTCATTTGACAGGGACGGATTTTGATCCTGTGGCTGTTGAAACAGCAGAAAAAAATTTGGTTTTGAATAACATTCCAGGTGAACGATTCCAGCTGATCACAGGGCATTTGTCCGGGCAGGTGAAAAAACGATTTCCCCTTGTGGCAGCCAATATACTGGCAGATGTGATTCTTGAGCTGTTGGATGATCTGGGTAGTATCATGGAAGAAAATGGTATTTTTATATGTTCGGGTATCCTGGAAGAAAAAGCCGATCGTGTTGCCCTAAAAATGAAAGAAAAAGGTTTTAAGGTAGCAGTAATCATAAAAAAAGATGCCTGGGCTGCCATTGCCGGTCACTACATAGGATCAACACGCTGATCTTTATGTCCCATAGGGGGTGTTTTACAGGTCATGATTCTTCATCTTGACATGGATGCTTTTTTTGCATCGGTGGAACAACAGGATCATCCGGAACTTCGAGGAAAACCCGTGATTATATCCGGGCGGTCCATGCGGGCTGTTGTATCCACAGCGAGTTATGAGGCCCGGGTCTTTGGTGTCCGTTCGGCCATGCCCCTGTTTCAGGCTGTAAAGCTGTGCCCCCAGGCCACGGTGATCCAGGGACGAATGGGGCGTTACAAGGATGTCTCCCAGAGCATTTTCAACATTCTTCAGGATTTTTCGCCCCAGGTGGAGCCGGTATCCATTGATGAGGCCTACCTGGATATAAGGGGGTGCGAAAGAATTATGGGTTCCCCTCTTTTTATGGCACAGACCATCAAAGATACAATCCGACAAAAAGAAGGCCTGACCTGCAGTATTGGAATTTCTCCTTTGAAATTTCTGTCAAAAATTGCGTCAGATATGAACAAGCCCGATGGTATCACGATAATTGGTGTCGACGAGGTTCAGGGGGTGATCCATGACCTTCCCATCAGAAAGGTGCCGGGTGTGGGGGAGACCACATTCAAATACCTTGAGCAGCTGGGGGTCCGCACCCTGGGAGATATCAAACGCGTTTCCGCAGAAACACTGAAAAATCGTATCGGTGTTTTTGGACTACGTTTGAAAGACTTGAGTCAGGGTATTGACTCTACTTGCGTGATCCCTTTGGCCGAACGAAAATCAATCAGCACGGAACAGACCCTGGATAAGGACACGGGCAACAGGGAACAGCTTAAACGAATGCTTCTGATGCAAGCCGATGACGTGGCCCGTCAACTTCGGCAAAAAAAGGTAAAGGCCAGGACCGTGTCCTTGAAAATTACCTTTTCAAATTTTAAACAACATACCCGGAGGCATACGGTTCAAACACCCATCCAGAGTGCACGGGAGATATACAAAGAGGCCCTTGCTCTGTTTGAGAAGGAACACCTGCCTCTTTTTTTACGCTTGATAGGCCTTGGAACCTCAGGCCTGATCCCTGAAGATCAGCCTGTCCAGGCATTATTGTTTGCAGATAGCGATAAAAACGGCACTGAAAAATGGGAAAAGGCAGAACGTGCCATGGATTCCATTCTGGGTAAGTATGGTAAAAACACGGTGAAGCGTGCCGTTTCAAAAGATTTTAACGTTGATCCTGGTGACTGAGGAACTCCTTGAACTCCATGCTATAGATATAGAGCAGAACCATGGCCAGGCCAAAGATCAAGGGACCGTAAAGGAGCCCCATGAGCCCGAATCGGCTGATGCCCCCGAGGATCGACAAAAAGATCAAAAGGGTGCTCATGGACGCGCCGCCTTGCATAAACAGGGGCCTTAAGAAATTATCGATGCCTCCCACAATACCTCCACACCAGACCACCATGAAGATTGCCAGACCCCAGTGGCCTGACACCAAAAGATACAGACTGGCAGGAATCCAGATCAGCGCTGTTCCCACAACAGGGACAAGGGAGGTAAACATCATGACTGTTCCCCAGAACAAAGCGGGAAGTCCACAGATAGCAAAGGCTATTCCACCGGCTACGCCCTGGGCCAGAGACGTGGCTAAGGTTCCCAGAAGGGCTGATTTGGCCACGTCTTTTATTTTTGTTATAATCTGTTCTTCCTGGCTACTGCTCAAGGGAATCAGGTGGAGCAAACGGTCTAAAATTCGAGCTTCATCACGGATGATAAAGAAAAAGACAACAATCATAAGACCGAATTTCCCGATCAGGGATCCAATGTCACCTGCCAGCTGGCCCCCTTGATTGAGGAGATTTTTACCCAGGCTGGCGGTGGTGTCCATCACAATTTTGTCCAGTTTGATCTGGTTAAGGTCAAGGGTTGGGAAAAGTTTCTGGATGTCCGGAAGTGTAGCATCAATCCAGGTGGTCACCCCGGTGACAATGGGATGACTCATAAGAACATGGTATTTTCCCGAGGCGATCCATTCATATATGGCATTAACGGATAAAATACCCTGGTGGATCAGGGCAATAAAGGTAAGACCCAGGGGAATCACAACCACAATGGTGATCAGAAGGCAGGTAACGGCCGCGGCAAGATTTTTTCTGTTGCCCACCATGGTTTCAACACGGGCATGAACCGGACTGACCGTAAATGAAAGAATCACGGCGAGCAAGATGGTATGGATATAGGGTCTGAGCATGGAAAAACAACCCACAAAGACCACAACCATCAGGAAAAAAAGAAAATAATGGGTATTCAAGGTCTCACTCTTTTTTTCATAAGAAGGCTCTGGTGGGGTGACCAAATTAACAGGCGTCTGATGTGCAGGGCGTCCATTTATTAATGGCTGGTCTTTCGTTTTTTTTTGGCGTTTACGTGTCATGGCATTGTTATCCGGAGTTAAGTGTTCGTGGTATGGTAAGGAATCCTTGAAAAACATACCCTCTGGTTGAATCAGTGTCAAATAAATGTTTAAAAGGGGCGTATTCATCTAA
Organism: Pseudomonadota bacterium; assembly: GCA_018818835.1. Taxonomy (GTDB): domain Bacteria; phylum Desulfobacterota; class Desulfobacteria; order Desulfobacterales; family Desulfolunaceae; genus JAHIRD01. Next base: position 159,253 of record JAHIRD010000027.1, on the reverse strand, counting down.
AAATCATAAAGAAACGTTGTAAATGGGGCTATTATTCCCTATAAAGGGAGTGTGTTTTTTTTGTTCCTGATCAATGGTTGCTTTCATCATGATTTCCATCTGGCCGTGAAATAACGAAGATTGTACGATTTGAAAACGGACGAGACCGGCTGAGATATAAGGATTGAAGGTTTTAGCACGGTTTATTTTTTATAAAACGAAAGGATGGCTTATGAATTTTTATATCGGGAATCTGAATATGAATGTAACAGAAGATGATTTGAGAAATGCGTTTTCCCGGTTCGGAGAAGTGGCCAGTGTGAAAATTATCAAAGACCGTTTTTCAGGTATGTCCAAAGGGTTCGGGTTTCTTGAAATGCTGGACAATTCAGATGCGGACAAAGCCACCAAAGCTTTGAACGGGTCAGATATAAAGGGTCAGCATATCAAAATCACCCAGCAGGATATTCGAAGCATGAAGCGTCAGCAGAAAAAAAAGCGTTATTAATCAAGGCGCTTCCCAAAGACCTGCATGGGGCTGAAAAGACTGGGCAAGGAGACACGGTAAAATTCCCCCGCAATCCTCAATGTAAGTACAGGAAACAGTCATGACACCCTATCAAAAAGGCAGGCGTCGGATATCCCTTATCCGGCGCCCGTTTTTGTGGCCCTGAACAGAATCCGGCTTTATATAGGCTATACCCGGCTTAGATTCGGTTTTTTCCGCCAAGTCGCCACGATATTCAATGTGCGATTTATAGGGTCATCCGTTAATCCTTCTGGAGAGGCATTCATTAAAAGAAACAAGTAATTTTTAATTGTAATTGCCTTCACGGGATACATTTGATAAAATAATAACGAAAAAGAAATTGTCTTGCCCCGATCAATGCTGTTTCAAATCTTTATCATACCCAACGAATAATCACGTCATCAGGCAAATTATAATTTCTGACAATCTTTTTCATGGCGGTCTCAGTCGCATCTATTATGGATTATTTCAGTCAAACGGATAAACACCATGAAAAATCATGCAGGGCCATCCGATAAACGTACGGATAATTTTTGTGTTTCCGAGGAGATAAACAAAGAAATCCTTTCACACATCCCTGGAATCAGAGAAAATCTTAAACAGATCAGCGTTTGGACAGAGCAGGGTTTCGTAACCCTTGGGAATACCCTTCAGAAGGCCCACGAAGAGGGCGCGGTCGTTGCGCGGAAAGCCTCTGATATTGTTGCATTGAGTGAAGGTGACATGGGAAAGCGGGTCCTTGTAAAAACAAAAGATCTTATCCGTCACTCCCTTGAGCATCTCAAGAAACAGAGAGAAACCATTGTTACAAGTTCCTTTTCAGTTGAAAACGTCATGGGGCATCTCAGGGAGCTTAAAAAAAAAAATACCGACATCGAACGTTTGGCCAAATACTTGAGGGCCGTTGCCCTCAATATCTTCATTGAAACCTCACGGTCCCATGCTGTAAGTGATAATTTTTCAATCATTGCCGGGGAGATCAAACAGCTTTCAGAGACGATTCTCTCCCTTGCGAAAAGCATGCGCGAAAATGTTGATGAGTCAGGAAAACGTTTTGGGTTTATCCACCAGGAAATTCAAACAGGCATGGGCCAATTGGAACAATTGACCCATGATGCGGATAAATCCTTCACTGACGCTGTAAAAAAGACCGATAGCTGGGTGGCTCAGGCCGGGAAAACAGCAGTTCAGACAGCCAATATTCACAAAACCATCATGGTGCAGGTGGGGGAAATTGTCATGTCCCTTCAGTTCCACGATGCCATGAGGCAGAGGCTCGAACATATCGGAACAGGTCTTGGGGATATGTTAACCATGTACGAGGACCCCGATGATAACGATGAAGAAAAGGTCCGGGAAAATATGGCCATGGTCCATGCCCTTGCAGGTCTTCTATCTGACCAGTTGGAACAGATCATCAGGGAAATATATGAGAACCATGAAAGGTGTTCCAATGCCTTTGATTCCATGGGCCAGTTTATGAACCAGGTCGAACAGGATGCACGGAAACTGTCGGGACAAGGTGCGGATAAAGGTTTCGGGAAAAACAAAGCATTGGATACAAATGTCCAGCTTCAAGAATCTTTGTCGGGATTCATGGCACTCCAGGCCAAGGGGGGGGAGCTTGTCAAACGCATGGACGAGGCTTATACCATGGCGTCACAAACGTCAGAATCCCTGTCTAAGCAGGTAGATAAAATCCATCAGATCAGTATGGATGCCCATATCAAAGCCTTGAACGCCATCATTGCAGCCACACATCTGGGATATGAAGGAAAAACCCTGTCTGTTTTGGCCGAGGAAATGAAGGTTTTGTCCGATTTGACAGATGTTTTTGTCCGGGATGTGGGTGATATCATCACGCATATGGTTTCTGATTCAGACCTGGAGGGCTCTATGACCGGAAATGCCGATGAAAATGACCAGGCCTTGAACGACATGCTCAGAAAGGTTCCCGTGATGATTGATCAAATAAAAAAAGAAACAGGAGAGCTTCAAAAAACAATGGATCTTATCCATGAGACCCACGAAACAGCAATACAAAACCTTGGGTTTATGACGATTATGGCCGATGATTTGGAGGTGCAGAATCGTTTATTGATAAACATAAAAGAGCGTCTTTCTCCATTTGAGGTCAAAGGGAGAAAGATAGAAAAAATTCATGCCCTTCTGGAAGAACGTTTTACCATGGAAAAAGAACGAACGGTCCATAAGAGCAGTCTCGGTTTAACTGGTGAGCCTAAAAAGAGTATGGTGGATCAGGAAGACGATTTGGGCGACAATATCGAATTATTCTAGGGAGAAATGAGGATGGGAATTCGTATTGAAAAAAAGAATAAAACACGGGTGCTCCACATTGAGGGTGATGCGACCATCGCCATGGCTGAAGAATTAAAAAATCAAGTCGCCCAAGGGCTCTTGGAATCGGAAAGTCTGACAATAAGCCTTGAAAAAGTAGCAGACATAGATATTTCATGTATTCAGCTTGTCTGCTCGGCCAATCGGAGCTTTGAAAATCACAATAAAAAATTGCGTGTTAAAACCGGAAAAAATTCAGAACAGATAAAAAAGTTTTTAATTGAAGCGGGTTACGACACAAGCGGCGGTTGTCCTGAAGGTGCTTGCAAACAGTGTTTGTGGAAAGGAGATAGTCGATAATGGGGAAAAAAATACTGACGGCTGATGATTCGGCGAGCATGCGCCAGATGGTTACATTCACGCTCAAAGGAGCGGGATACGATGTGGTGGAGTCGGTTGATGGAAAAGATGCCTTGTCAAAATTGCGTGATACGGATATCGGCATGATCATTACAGATCTTAATATGCCGAATATGGACGGCATAGAATTGATTCGTTCTGTACGGGCCATGCCCGCATTTAAATTTATTCCCATCATTCTTCTGACCACCGAATCCCAGGACGAAAAAAAGAAGGATGGGAAAGAGGCCGGGGCCACAGGATGGATTGTCAAACCGTTCAAGCCGGAACAGTTGATCGGGGTTGTGAAGAAAGTGTTCAAATAAGAAACGCCTATTGCATGAATGGATCGCGAAATACCCATTATGGATGGTCGTTGAATAACCCACCGCCAAAATGACAGAGGACTAAACATGGATGACCAGAGAAAGGCCTTCAAAGAAGAGGCTTACGAGTTGTTAACTGAACTTGAAACATCTCTGTTGGAACTGGAGGAAAATCCAGAGGACAAAGACCAGATCGGGAGAGTTTTCAGGGCCATGCACACGATTAAGGGGTCCGGTGCCATGTTTGGTTTTGATGAAATCGCGGATTTCACTCATAATGTGGAAACGGTCTTTGACCGCGTTCGAAGCGGTCAGATATCTGTCACCCGGACATTGGTGAACCTTACTCTTTCAGCAAGGGATCATATTAAAGCTCTTCTGGATGCATCGGACACTGAAGACACCGTGGATGATTCCCAAGCCAAAATGATCATTGACGGTCTTCAAGAACTCCTTGCTTCGAGTGAGTCGGATAATGCCGATGATATAACGATAAACGAACAACATCCCTCTGTGGAGATCCTGACCACCTATCGAATCCGGTTCACCCCCTATCCGGAGATTTTTTCAACCGGCACCAACCCTCTACTTCTGCTTAACGAGCTTAAGGAACTGGGCGAATGTACCATCGTGGCCCATACGGAAAACATTCCTCCCCTTGAAGAATTGAGACCCGAATCCTGTTATATTTACTGGGATATTATTCTGACCACTGACAAAGATAAAAATGCCATCAAGGATGTGTTTATTTTTGTTGAGGATGATTCTGTGATCACCATTGAGGCGGTGGCCGAGGAAGACGGTTTTGGAATGACAGAGGGCGGCCATGACAAACTGGGTGAAATTCTTATGAAACGGGGCGAACTTTCAGGGGAGAACCTTGAAAAGGCCCTGAAAAGCCAGAAACGGATTGGCGAGATTCTGGTTAATGAAAAACTGGCCAGTAAGACAGCCGTCAAGGCGGCCCTTGCAGAGCAATCGCAGGTTAAGAAACGAATCGAACAGCGAACGGATCTTTCCTCGGCTTCGAGCATCAGGGTTCCAGCGGAAAAATTGGATCAACTGGTGGATCTGGTGGGGGAACTGGTGACAGTCCAGGCCCGTCTCAGCCAGAAGGCCGTGAACCAGTCAGACCCGGATCTTGTGTCCATTGCAGAAGAGGTGGAGACCCTGACCAGCGGCCTTCGTGACAATGCCATGGGCATCCGCATGCTGCAGATTGGAACCACCTTTGCAACATTCCGGCGTTTGGTTCGTGATCTGTCCAATGAGCTTGGAAAAAACATTGAGCTGACAACCCAGGGTGGTGAAACCGAACTGGACAAGACGGTGATTGAACGATTGAAGGACCCCTTGGTCCATATTATTCGTAATTCCATTGACCATGGGATCGAATTGCCAGAAACCCGGAGGCAATCCGGGAAACCGGAGACAGGCACCATCCATCTTTCCGCTGTGCACTCTGGAGCCCATGTGCTGATCAACATCCGAGACGACGGTAAAGGACTCGATCCTGATCTGATTTTGAAAAAGGCCATTGAAAAGGGCCTGGTTCAAGGCGATGAGGATTTGACGGAAAAAGAGATCCAGAGTCTTCTTTTTGCCCCGGGTTTTTCAACGGCGGAAAAAGTGACGGACCTATCCGGCCGGGGTGTGGGCATGGATGTGGTTAAAAAAAGTATCGAAAGCCTGAGGGGCAGCATCGAACTTGACAGCAAAAAAGGCCAGGGAACCTCCATAAATCTGAAACTGCCCCTGACCCTGGTGATTATTGACGGCCTTCTTGTTAAAATAGGAGCTGGTTTTTTTGTTCTGCCCCTGTCCTCTGTGGAGGAATGTGTGGAGCTGCCCAAAGAGACCGAGGTCATGAAAAATGGGCGGCATATTTTGAATGTCCGGGGGGAAATTGTCCCCTATATCCAGTTGCGCACTGAATATGGCATCCGAGAGACGAGACCTGCGATTGAACAGGTGGTCATTATGGATGTCAATGGAAAACGGGTGGGGTTTGTGGTGGATCATGTGATCGGAGGCCACCAGACCGTGATCAAGAACCTCAGTAAAGCATTTAAAGATGTTGAGGATATTTCCGGCGCCACCATACTGGGAGATGGAACTGTTGCGCTTATTATCGATGTTAATAAAATTGTCAAATCATGACGCATGCATGAAAAAGGGGGGCATCACATGCTTAGAAATTTTAAGTTGGGCACAAAGATTCTATCCGGTTTTGGAGTTGTTTTGATCTTGCTGTCTCTTGTTGCCTATGTGGGATACAGCAGTCTCGCAGGCGTTATAGAAGAGGTTGGAATAAGTGATGATGTGGGCTGGATGGATATGACATTCCTGGAGTTAAGACAAATCGAAAGTAACTTTCTCCTCCATGGGGATGTATCATATATCCATGAATTCGACGAAAAATTCTCCGAACTTGCAGATCATATGGTAAAAATGAAAGCCATGTTTACAGATCTAACCGAGAAAGATCAGATGGATCAGGTTTTAAAAAAGGCTTTGGATTATCAGGCCACATTTAAAGCCTTCATGGGTTTAAATGCAATGGAGAAAGAAGACCTGGTCGCCATGGAAGAAAATGCCCGGGTGGCCCTTGAAGAGGGCGAATATTTCATTGCCGATCTGGAAAAACAGATATCTTCAAGTCAGAATAATGCCGATTTGAAAGAAAAAATAAGTAAAATAAACGAGGTAAACCAAAAGATAAAAACATTTTTAGATGTCCGAAAAAACGAAAAGGAATATATCATTTCAAATGAGAATGCCTCCAAAATTAAAGTCCTTTCGGGCCTTAAGGCTATTCTTGGGGCCGGGGGGGGGGTGGAAGCCGGATCAGTACAAGGTTCTGAATTTAAGAATGAATCGATGATCATCAACAAGATCAAGGCATACGGGGAGGCATTCGATAAATATACCCTTGCAAACGATAACAAGCTTGTCGCAGAGAAGGATATGGTGGGCATAGCCCATGACGCAGACAAACTCCTTGAAAAAATTCACACCGAACAAAAAAACATCATGGAAAAAGAGATTCGCCGGGCCGATATCGTCTTGATCGTCGTCTCGATATTTGCCATTGTTGTGGGTCTTATTCTCGCCTTGGTGATCACCAGAGGCATCACCGGCCCTGTTCACAAAATCATGAATATAGTCAAAACCATCGCCCTGGGTGATTTGAACGTTGAAATGGACATTGATCAGAAAGATGAAATAGGAGTTCTTGCGTCGTCCATGGATGCCATGGTCTCCAATTTGAAAGATACGGTACACATGGCCGAGCAGATTTCATCCGGCAATCTGGGGGTCACGGTGAAACTGCTGTCAAACAGGGATGCCCTAGGCCACGCCCTTGATACCATGGTCACCAATCTGAGGTCCACGGTGACCGAGGTTAAATCAGGGTCGGACAACGTGGCTGCGGGAAGTGAGGAACTCAGTTCCTCAGCGGAAGAAATGTCTGCCGGGGCAACGGAACAGGCTGCTGCTGCAGAAGAAGCCTCCTCATCCATGGAAGAGATGACAGCCAACATAAGGCAGAATTCGGAAAATGCCCAGCAGACAGAACGACTTGCCAAACAAGCCGCAGATGATGCCGAAAAAGGTGGGATTGCCGTTTTAAAAACAGTGACAGCCATGAAGGAAATTGCAGAAAAGATTTCCATCATCGAGGAAATCTCACGCCAGACCAACATGCTTGCCTTGAATGCTGCCATTGAAGCCGCCCGGGCCGGAGAGCACGGGAAAGGGTTTGCCGTGGTTGCCGATGCGGTTCGAAAACTTGCCGAACGGAGCCAGTCAGCTGCGGCAGAGATCAGTACTCTTTCTGTGTCCAGTGTTGAAATCGCTGAAAATGCGGGGGACATGCTGAAAAAGATTGTGCCTGACATTCGCAAGACCGCTGAACTTGTCCAGGAGATCAATGCCTCGTCCTATGAACAGAACACGGGGGCAGACCAGATCAACCAAGCCCTGATCGAGCTTGATAAGGTAATCCAGCAGAATGCCTCGTCCTCTGAAGAAATGTCGGCCACCGCCGAAACATTGGCTGCCCAGGCGGAACAACTCCAGAGATCCATTTCCTATTTCAGCCTGGATGGAGCCGGATCGGTGCGGGTGCCCACATCCATGGGGACAATTGCGTATAAGTCACCCCACCACGAAGGAGACAGCCCCAGGGCCGCCATATCGGGAAAAATAAAGCAAAAAGCCAAAGGCATCAATATAGATGTCAGGACGGTTGCAGGCGAGGACTCTATGGATGATGAGTTTGAGACGTATAAATAAATGGAGGATAGAGTCTATACCCTCAGTAAATGGTTTGATGATAAAGCGTTTAACATAGGAGGAAAACACCATGGCCATTGAAGGCGTCGTTGAAACAAGCCAATACCTGACATTCACTCTGGATGAAGAAGTCTATGCATTGGATATTAAGCAGGTCAGAGAGGTCCTTGATTTTACGGAAATTACCAAGGTTCCTCGAATGCCCGGGTTTATGCGAGGTGTTATTAATCTTCGGGGTGGGGTTGTTCCGGTTGTGGATTTGAGGCTGAAATTCGGCCTGACGAAAACAGAAAAGAAAGTCGATACCTGTATCATTATCATGGAGTTGACCCTGGATGGAGAAACAACACGCATCGGTGCCCTTGCCGATTCTGTCCGGGAGGTTCTGAACCTTGAACCGGATCAGATTGAACCGGCCCCAAAACTGGGGATGAGGCTTAAGACCGATTTTATCAAAGGAATGGGTAAAAAGAACGATGAATTCATCATTATTCTGGATATTGACAAAATTTTCTCAAGCGATGAACTCTCCATTGCCTTAGAAAATGAGGAGAGTTCGTATTCACCAGGCCAGGCCAATGAAACCGATGACGACCAGGCCCTGAGGATATGAATGCCGTATGTTTTTAAAAAAAGGATGAATTCATGCCGGACGCCTTGTCAGATGGTTTTGCCACGATGAAACTTTCCCAAAGTGATTTCAGGGATCTGGGCAATTTTATCCATAGCAGGATGGGTATTAAAATGCCGGATATCAAGCGGGGCATGATTGAATCCAGGCTTCGCAAACGAGTCAGTCAGCTGGGTATGGATTCTTATTCGGAATATTGCAGATATTTATTCAGTCATCAGGGTATGGACGACGAGCTCTCCCATTTCATAGATGTGATTACCACCAATAAAACAGATTTTTTCAGGGAGTCTCACCATTTTGAATACCTCCTGTCAACGGCACTGCCGGATCTTGTCAGCCGAAACGGAACGGGCGTGGTCAGAAAACTTATGGCCTGGAGCAGTGCCTGCTCCAGAGGCGATGAACCTTATACCCTTGCCATGATATTGAGTGAATACGCCAGGGTTCAACCTGGCTTTGATTTTTCCATTCTTGCCACGGATATTTCCACAAAGGTTCTGGACACAGCTCTGGCAGGGATCTATGATGCACAGCTTATAAACCCGGTTCCCATGGAATTCAGAAAACGATACCTCCTCAAAAGCAAAGACAAGACAAAGAATCTTGTTCGAATCAGGCCGGAGCTCAGAAGAAAAATTATGTTTCGTCAGTTGAACCTGATGGATAATGACTTCAGGATACGTCAGAACATGGATATTCTTTTCTGCAGAAACGTTATTATTTATTTTGATAAACCCACAACGGAACGTTTACTGGTGAAACTCTGCAATAAACTGGTTCCGGGAGGATATCTGTTCATGGGACATTCCGAGCTGCTTGATTGCAACTTGCTGCCTGTTGTTCCCGTTGCCCCAACAATTTACAAGCGAATTGAAGCATAACGGGTGAATCCTTTTCGTATAAAAGGAAACAAATGAATTCTAAAATTAAAGTCCTAATTGTTGATGACTCGGCCCTGGTAAGACAGACCTTATCGGATATCTTGTCATCTGACCCAGAGATTGAAGTGATGGACACAGCCTCGGATCCCTATGTGGCCGCCCGGAAAATGAGGGATGCCGTTCCGGATGTGATAACGTTGGATGTGGAAATGCCTAAAATGGACGGGATTACCTTTTTACGTAAACTGATGAGTCAGCATCCTATTCCCGTGGTGATTTGTTCCAGTCTGGCTGTGGCACAGTCTGAAACCGCCCTTAAGGCTCTGGAATACGGAGCCGTTGAGATTATACAGAAACCCAGCATGGGGACCAAACAATTTCTGGAAGAATCCAGAATCAGGATTTGTGACAGTGTGAAAGCTGCCGCGTCAATCCATCTGAAAAAACTTTCCAGACAAAGGGCTGTGGAACCGAAGCGTACGGCTGATGCCATCCTGGCGCCAGCCACAAAAGCCATGCTGAAAACCACGGAAAAAGTTGTGGCAGTGGGTGCTTCCACAGGAGGGACAGAGGCGTTGAAGGTTTTTCTTGAAAGCCTTCCCCCGGATGCTCCGGGTATGGTTGTTGTCCAGCACATGCCTGAGAATTTTACCCGGGCGTTTTCCAACCGCTTGAACGGCCTTTGCCAGGTCAACGTGAAAGAGGCAGAGGATAATGACACGATTCTCCGGGGTCAGGTTCTTATCGCCCCTGGGAATTATCATGTTCTGATCAAGCGGAGCGGGGCAAGGTACTATGTTGAAGTTAAAACAGGTCCTCTGGTGTCGCGGCATCGTCCTTCCGTGGATGTGCTTTTCCGTTCGGCGGCACGATACGCAGGAAAAAACGCCGTGGGTGTGATCATGACGGGCATGGGGGATGACGGTGCCAAAGGTATGCTGGAAATGAAGCAGGCCGGTGCCTACACCATTGCCCAGGATGAAGAGACCTGTGTGGTGTTTGGAATGCCTAAAGAGGCCATTAAACATGGAGGGGTTGATAAAATACTCCCCCTTGGAAAAATTGCAGGGGATGTCATAAGGGCCTGTGCTTTGCCATAAACCGAAATGAGTGGGGTAGAGATGGGCCGTGACCACCAAATGATTTTGCCAGGAAATGGTCAGTTAAAAAAGGTGGACATCCACATTGGTGAGTATTTTGCGAGCCGGGAACCTGTGGTGATCACGACCTTTTTGGGCTCCTGCGTGGCTGTCTGCCTGTTTGACAGAAAGAACAAGGTCGGTGGCATGAATCATATCCTTGTTCCGGGTAAGGCCAGTTTTCAGGAGTTCAATGCACCGGCTCGATTCAGCATCAATGCCATGGAACTGTTGATCAATGCCATGATGAAGCTGGGTGGGGAAAAACAAAAATTAAATGCAAAAGTTTTTGGCGGAGCCAATGTGATACCCGGCCTTCCCCACGTCAATTCGGTGGGGTCAAAAATATCCGAATTCGTTCTCGAGTTTCTTGCCCATGAACATATCCCGGTCATGGGACAGGATCTGGGGGGGCATAAATCAAGAAAGGTGTTTTTCCATACAGATACGGGCAATGTTTATCTGAGACGAAGCCATTCCATGAAGTCCTCTCACCTGGCTGTCTTGGAGCAGAAAAAACTTATCAGGATATCCAAACAACTTGAGAAAAAAACCGACGTGGTGATTTTTGACCAGCCTGTCTGATTATAAAAAGAGAAACGCGACAAACAAGGACCCAGTTTAAGCAAGGAGGTACCATGAATTTTAGAGATATAAAAATCAAATCCAAGATCATTTTTATTGTTATCACCAGCATTGTTACCTCCGTGGGAGTGGTGGGGGGGTATTCCCTGTACAAGACCATTCATCAAGCCAATACAGACATCGGTACCTACACGTCCGAGCTTATGAACCAGACACGGCAGAGCTTGAAGGATCTGGTGGATGCCACCTATACCATGCTGGAAAAAACCTACCAGCAGTCAGCCACTGTGGATGCCATCAAACAACAGTATGGTGGCAGTCTGAAATCCATGGTGGACATTCCCTATTCCATGGTTAAAAAAGAATACGATCGGGAAATCCAGGCTAACCAAGGTTCTGATAAGTTAAGCGACGTGGCCCTTGCCAGGATTAAAAAAGAGGCCATGAAGACCATTGAAAGCATCCGTTATGATGAAAGCGGTTATTTCTGGATCAACGATACCAAGGGATACATGGTCATGCACCCGATTATACCTGATTTGAATGGCACGGATTTGAGCAGTTATTCCAAAAACGGGAAAGTGGTGATGGCCGAAGGCACCACCAATCCTCTGTTTCTTGAAATGGTCCGTGTTTGTCAGTCCAGCCCCACATCCGATGGGTTTGTCAGCTATTTCTGGCCCGATCCCAACGACGCCACACGTCAGGTCCGGAAATTGTCCTATGTCCGGTTGTTTAAGCCCCTGAACTGGGTGATCGGGACGGGTATCTATGTGGATCAGGCTGAAATCGAGGGGCAGAACAGGATCAAGGAAATCATCGCAAGTATGCGGTACGGGAAAGACGATTATTTTTATATTGTGGATACAGAGTATAGGATGGTCATGCATCCCAACAAGGATCTGATAGGGAAAAACATGCAGGACAGCAAGGACACCAATGGCAAATTTTATATACGGGATCAGGTGGATGAGTCGGTAGCCAAAGGAGACACCTATATTGAATACTATTTCGCTAAAGTGGGATCGGACAAACCCGAACCCAAACTTTCCTATGTGCGTTATTTTAAAAAATGGAACTGGATCGTTGCCTCCGGAGTCTATATTGACGACCTTCATCAGCAGATCCTGAACAAGGAACAGCAACTCAACGCATCCATGCGCAGCCAGGTTTTCGTGATTCTTGTCACCATTGCCCTTTTTGTCATCGGGGCCTTTATCTGGGTCTTTTACATGAGCAGGAAATATGTAGAGGAACCGTTGTTCCAAGGTGTTACGATATCAAACGGCATGGCCGGCGGGGATCTTACCATGGATATCATTATTCCGGGAAAAGATGAACTGGGGCAGCTTTTGTTGTCCATGAAAAATATGCTTGGCAAGCTCAAACAGGTTGTGCATGAAGTGAAAACAGCCACGGAAAATGTGGCCACCGGCAGCCAGGAGTTGAGTTCTGCGTCGGATCAGATGGCCCAGGGTGCCTCAGAACAGGCCGCATCCGTGGAGCAGGTTTCCTCGTCCATGGAGGAAATGGCCGGCAGCATCAAGCAGAATGCGGATAATGCCCAGCAGACCGAAAAAATCGCCATGCGCACGGCCGAAGATGCGGCCAAGGGTGGCGATGCTGTGGCCAAAACCGTCACAGCAATGAAGGAAATTGCAGACAAAATTAATATTATCGAAGAAATCGCTCGGCAGACCAACATGCTGGCCTTGAATGCAGCCATTGAAGCGGCCCGTGCAGGCGTCCACGGCAAGGGCTTTGCCGTTGTTGCAGATGCCGTACGAAAACTTGCAGAACGGAGTCAGACAGCGGCAGCTGAAATAGGCACCCTGTCCACCACCAGCGTGGATATCGCGGAAAGCGCAGGCGAAATGCTCAATAAAATAGTCCCTGATATTAAGCGCACCGCAGAACTGGTTCAGGAAATCAATGCAGCCTCAAATGAACAGAGCACAGGCGTGGCACAGATCAACCAGGCCATTCAGCAATTGGACCAGGTGATTCAACAAAACGCCTCATCCAGCGAAGAAATGTCATCCACCGCTGAAGAACTGGCAGCCCAGGCCGAGCAACTCAAGGATGTCATTTCCTTTTTCAATATTGGTGACGGCGGCGGCTACATGGGCCATAGAAATCGGATTCCGGTCGCCCCAATGCCGGACAGGGCTGTGGCTGATATGGGAAAAAAAGGCAGGCAACCGGCCACCATGATCACCAATAAAAAGGGCTTTAAAGCCAGTAAAGTTGGGATATCCCTTGATATGAAAGATGATTTTACCATGGAGGGGGATCCCATGGATAAGGATTTTGAAAAATATTAAAATGAAACCATGGACATATTAAGGTTGATGAACTCGTAAAAAGTCAGCGGATGGCAAGGCATAGTGTTTGGCCGGGATTACGGCATACGTGAAGCGTATGTCGAACATCCGGCCAAACACGACGCCGTATATGGGACGTTTTTCGACGCCATCATGGTTCGGATTTTCAATTTATTGACAACAGCTGCGATATTATGGGAAAAAGAATGACATTGAAAATCGTAAACCTTTAACGCACAGGGGTAATGTATGATAAAAAAATGGTTTTTTCCGGGTTTCTTTTTCCTGCTTTCCTGTTTGATCTTTGCTGCATGTGCCCATGATGCGTTCAAAACCAAACTAAAGGGTATGACGGACACCGATCTTGTCAATTATTATCACGGCATCAATGATCGTATCAAAGATATTGGAAACAAAGCCGATATGAGTGAGCGAGCCGATTATACCCGCCATGACCAGGAGATATCCCAGGCTCCTTTTTTACTGGGCGGCGAAGGCGGTCTGGACCTTCTTATGAAACAGAAAGAGATTCAAAAGGAAATTAACCGCCGGAACCTTTCGGTGGATTGAGCCTTAATTATTGATTGTTTTGCTGCTAATTGGGAAAAATCCTGTCGTTTTTATTCACCGCTCCTTCCAAACTCCAACAATACCCAAATAAATTTTGAAATAAAAATGGCGTATTTCCTCTGGGGCCTGTGAGTCCTCTGGGACGTATGGGACCCATGGGACTTATGACGATGTTAACGTCCAACGGTAACAAATTTTACATTTAAAGAAACATTTTAGAAACACTTTTCGATTAATGTCCGGTCATGTACAGCAATATATTTATTCATTGAGACTTCCGTTCATGGCTTCAGATAAGTTGCTGTGCGAGTCTTTCGCCCCGAATGATAAATGAAGCTGCAGAAACGGGTCACACGTGTTTATTAAAAAGGAGGTCATATGAAACGACATTGGACTGCCATAGGTGCAGCCGCCGTATTGATTGCTTTGACTGTTTTTTTTGTCGCATGCGATCAGAGTTCTATTTTTGAAATCGGAGATACTGTACCGGATTTTACCATGCCGGATCAGTACAATGCTGAGGTAAAACTCAGTGACCTGATCAATGAAGACGGGATGAACGGCGCAGTCCTTGCCTTTTATATCCTGGACAACTCACCTGGCTGAACAGCTGAATTTGCTGAGTTTCAGCGAAATATTGAGTATTTTAAAAGCCGTGGTATTGCCGTCATAGGTATCAATAAGGAATCGGTTGAATCCCACAGACAATTTGCAGAGTCCATCGCTCCTGATGTTACATTTCTTTCCGATGTTGACGGCAGTGTGTCGGATAGTTACGGAATTGTTTCATCACAGCTGATGCGAGGCTATTACCTTATCAACTCAAACCGTGAACTTCATTTCCAATATATTTCTACGGCCACTCTTCTTGAAAATCAGACCGCGACACTTTTGATGGAAGTGGATAAAATGACGGGTCATTATACCGGCAACCCGGAAGACTATACAGCTGGTGGAATGCTTGTCACCCATGACGATGATGGAAATGAGCCAGGGGATCATGCCATTGACTTCGGCCTCCAGGCTCAGTGCGGCGCAAATCTAACACTATATAACCAGCTTGAATTAAGCGAAAACGGCCTTATTCTGACCTTCTTCGATAATACCTCCTCCGAAGAGGGGATCCAAATGTACAGTGAATTTAAAGCAAATCTGGACGAATTTAAATCCAGGGGCTTCGGCATTCTCGGGATCAATGATAGTCTGCCTGCCGTGAATATGGACTTTGCAACGTCACTGAATGTCGATGGGCGGGAAATTATTTTCTTTTATGACAAGAACGGTAAAACAGGGGAAACATACGGTGTTTACACGGGATGGAAAACATATAATTGGGGAAAACATGACATCGCTTATTTTATTGTCGATAAAGGTGGGGTCATCACGTTCAAGCACACCGGAAGCGTTCTTGAAAATCAGACGGATATCCTGATTGATCAAATGGATAAACTGATCGCACCCTGACATTCTGGGGACAACTGTTTACTCACTACCCGTTCGCGTAGCTCACTGAAGGACACGAAGAAGGGCAAGAAATTCCTCTGGCGGCCCATCCGGGAGCCAAACCCCTTACTACGAGGGGGCTGGGCATCCCCGCCAGCGCGAGGATAATCTTAAAAAAATTTGATCCGTCGTCGCCAAGGCTATGACGGGATTGGCAAATAGGTATTATGTTTTGTTCTTCTCGCTCCCAGGCTCCTGCCTGGGAGTGTGTACCTCATGGCTCCAGCCATGCTTCTGGAGGCAAGAGCCTTCGAACGATGCGGCCCCTACCAAAAAACATATCTCTCACGGAGGCACAAAGATCACAGAGCTTTTTTTATGACTCCGTGCATCAAACCGGATATGACTTATCTAAGATGCTCTTTCTGCAACAGCCAATTCGAACTTTTTCTTCGTTATTTTCATTCATTATCTCCCAATTTCAATCGTTACCGTAAAAGAAGTGCATGAAAAGGCAATCAGTAGAATTCCAAATATTCGAAGATAAATCAAGGTGTCTTTTACTATGTATAGCGCTGCAAACAGCCAGATGGAAAAAGGTGCAGAGCGAATCGGATCAGCTTTTCCAGCCCGAGTTAATTTCAATCATGCCGAGGAAAGTTTATAGTTTCGTTTATAAAAATCATATGACTATGATTCCTTAGCATATCTTTTTGACACGTGCATGCATTTTTTCTTTTGGGTTTAATTTTTTATACTCTGATTGTTCTGAATTCCTATGGGTTCTATGGGACATATAAGACTCATGGGATGTATGAAGATTTTAACTGAGTACGATTGTATTGGCGGCCAACTTAATAAGTTCAAACGAATGAAACCATAAAACAAAATATATTTACCTGTCCAGTCATAGCCTTGGCGACAGCGGATCAACCTTTTTTAAAGAGCCTGCCCCGGCACAGCTATAGTGCGTGCCTTTTGCCCTTATTCAAGCTCTTCGTGTGCTTTAGCAACCGATTGGAACAGGTGGTTAATAAAAAAATTATGCATCCCAAGCCGGAACCTGGAGCCGAGTGGAGTTTACCCGTGAACGAATGTTGAAAAAGTTACCAAATTCATATTATTTCAAAGATTATAAATATGACTTTACAAAGAATAAAATATTTAATACCAAATAAAACCATATTGTATATATGGTTGATTATTAGTGATTTTAACTCTATAGATAAGGATAGTTATGGCTCGCTACCCGGATATTCATCATTTAAAGTTGGAGAAATGCTGCATCGACACTATTAATGAAATTAATAAACGGTTAAAGCTTGGAAATGTTCTTTCTGTTGGGGTAGGAGCTGGTGCCTGGGCAAATATTTTTGGACCAAGCCCAAGTACCTTAAATACAATTGTTTCTGTTGCTCAAATTAATAAATCAATTCGCGTATACATGGTTGTTGCATTATTTGTTGCTTGTTTTGTGAACAATGCCATGTCAAAGGAATTAGATGTATTCTTGGTCGTGGAGAACAAAAAACCCGAAGAAGTAAAAATATTTTTAGATAATTTTTCCGATATAAGGTTTGATTAATATTTAAAGGAAATTTCAAATTACAGTGCCGCTGAGTATAGGGACGGTATATGTAATTTATTTATTCAATACCAAAACAGTTATTCAGCGCTAAATGAATGCAGTGCAAACACAGCTGAATTAAGAAAAAAATACTCGAATATATGGGTTAAAGAGCTCATCAACGCGTTTGGTATGGACTATATTTCAAATCATATTGAGTCAGTGAAAAATCTTATCCTAAATATTTATCTAAAAAACGGGTCAGAGTTTTGCTTATCCGTTGAAAAAGATGGGTTGTATGCAGAGATACAATTTATTGTTACAGTAAGAGAATACTTTCAGTTTTATTTACAATTCTATGATTCATTAAATCAAAATGAAAAAAAACGGTATGCCGAAAAGAGACAAACGGCTGATGACGTGCTTGAATTAGTGTCGGAATACCCATTCCAAGTTATAATGTATGGTCGGCGGATAGGCGTTTCTTTAGAGCTGAGCAATGGTGTTAAACTTAAGCCTGAAGTTATAGAATTCATGGTTAAGCACCCTGTGCTGTCAAAACCTTTCAATCCCGTTGCTGCAATTAATGATATTCTTTATGCCTGCGGAAAGGCCCCTCATGACGAAAAATAATCTTTAGGGTCAGCCCCTGAGGATGGGGGCAGCGGGACACTGTCTTTTTTGTATACCTCAAGCCACTCGTCATCTATGAGGCAAAGCTGTTGATAGATTTGCTCCTCTTTGTCACCGTACTGGGTTGGAACTAATCGTCTATGAAACGCTCAAAGCTGAGCCCACCTCGCACAAATGAAGCCACAGCTCTTATTGACTTTCGTTGATCTGTATCTAATTTTGAATAAGCATCAGCGGCCTGTCTCAGGAGGACCTGTGCCGCGCCCATAGTAATCGGGATACCAAGTGAGTTAAGAAACGGAACAACGTTTGATGCAAGAGCAATCCCACCCAGTGCGAGGCCTATACCGCCTGTAATCTCGAATAGAAGCTTCAACCCAGCCTTTAGATCACCCTTGGTTTCCATTGATCTAAATCATTATCGAGTGTACCCATGCTTTCTCCTTAATTATTTTACAACTTGCAAAACGAGTCTGTAAAAAAACATTTTGTTTTTTTGCGCTCACTATTCAAAAAAATGAGCTTTTCACAAACTGCATTAAAAGGTATATAAAACCTTCAAAGAGCCCTGGTTTTTATGTGTCTTTATAAGATCCAGCCTGAATGTTTAATTTTCAAATTTTGCTCAATTTTGGATGCCCGTATCATAAGGATACCTGAAATTCATGACTATTGAGCGGCTTTAAATTCCGATAATACATAACCTATTTGCCTCATGTCAGTTCACCTTACGGTCATGGCCCTCCCATTCTTTTTCACGGAGTTTGAATTTCAGGATTTTGCCTGTGGCTGTTTTGGGAAGATCGCAGAAGACAACGTCCTTGGGGGCTTTGAACCGGGCAAGGTTGTCTTTGCAGAATTCGATGATGGCCTGGGGTGAGGGGTTTGTTCCGGGTTTGAGGGTCACAAAGGCTTTGGGAACTTCCCCCCATTTGGAGTCGGGCGATGACACCACGGCCACTTCCAGGACATCCGGATGACGGTAGATGGTGTTTTCCAGCTCCACCGATGAGATGTTTTCCCCACCGCTGATAATAATGTCCTTGCCCCGGTCCATGATCTGCACATAGCCATCGGGATGGATCACGGCCAGGTCGCCGCTGTGGAACCATCCCCCATGAAAGGCTTTTTCCGTGGCCTGGGGATCTTTGTAGTATCCCAGCATCACGTTGTTTCCCCGCATGACGATTTCTCCCATGGTCTTTCCGTCCCGGGGTACGGGTTCCATGGTTTCCATATCCATGACATCCATATACTGGGCCGTAATGTAGGCCACCCCCTGTCTCGATTTTATCCGTGCCAGTTCCTCTTTTTCCAGATGACTCCAGGAATCCTGTCGGGCACAGACACTGTGGGGTCCATAGACTTCGGTGAGGCCGTAAACATGGGTGATGAGGGCGCCCATGGATTCCATCTGCTCAATGACGGTTGGCGAGGGCGGAGCCCCTGCCGTGAGAATGGTCAGGGACTGTTTGATTTTGAACTGCTTGGCCTCGGGGTGAGAGATCATCATGATGAGAATCGTTGGAGCAGCACACATGTGGGAGACCTTTTCTTCATTGATAAGACGGAAAATATCACTGGCCGAAAGCTGGCGAAGACAGACATGGGTTCCCCCAATGGCTGTGACGGCCCAGGTGAAACACCATCCGTTGCAATGAAACATGGGAAGGGTCCACAGGTAGACAGAATCACAGGTCATACCGGCTTCCTGAATCTCACCCAGGGCATTGAGATAGGCCCCCCGGTGGTGGTACATGACGCCCTTGGGCTGGCCGGTTGTTCCGCTGGTGTAATTGATGGTGGCCAACTGGTATTCCTCATCAACCCGGATCTCAGGATCCTGGGAAGAACCGGCTGCCAGGAAGGATTCGTAATCCGGGCCGTCCAGGGGTTTTTCAGGCGAGATATCACAGATATTGACGAAAAACCGAACCCCTTTGAGTTTTTCAAGAACAGGGAGAATGGAGGGGGCCAGGTCATTGTCTACAAACACGGCTTTTGCATCTGAATGAGTGATAATATAGGCGATTTCATTGGACGAAAGCCGTGTGTTGATACTCACCAGGGCACCGCCGATCATGGGAACGGCGTAATGGGCTTCCAGCATGGGCGGGATATTGGGGCAGAAAAAGGCCACCTTGTCACCTTTTCCCAGGCCCTTGTCTGTCAGGGCATTGGCAAGCCTGTTGACCCGGTCCCGGAATTCCCGGTAGGTATAACGTTTTTCACCATGGACCACAGCCACTTTGTCCGGGTAGACCTGGGCACTTCGAACCAGAAAATTAACAGGGGTCAGAACATCGAAATTCACACGGGATTTATTCATGAGAATCCTTTCAGGGAAATTAAAACAGAGCCCTTTATGAGTAAGTATCGTTTCGGGGGAAAGCCCCATGTGGTTTGTGACTATGATAATGATATGACAGTGAATATGTTGCCTGATCGTATCAATTCGATTGGGAAGGGTCAATCAAATTGTGGCCCAGGGAGAAGCCATGTCCATAAAAAAACCCTTTTTTCTCTTCAGTTGGCTGTGCGAACGATAGGGTGAAAAAGCACCTTTTTTTTCAAAAAATCTCCCCTAATATTGGACTCTTGAAACGCTCACCCCAGAGCGTTCCTCGTCAGCCCTTTGCCGTATTGCAGATCAATCGAATAATACAATTTCAAATATAACTCGCATATGTTAATATCATCAAATATTGTTCAGGCTTATAAATGTTTCAAGTCATAGTGAAGAAACTGAAATGATGAATTCAAGAACAGCACCTCAATCATATTATCCGTTCAAAGACAATCGATGATAAATTAATGCCAGTCAGTTCTTTGTTTTTCAAACATTAGACATTTATTGTATACTCACACCTCATGGAATAATCGGAACGCAGATGAATATGGAAATTTTTGGTGGTTACCTTCTCAACGATAAAATTCATGAAACCAGACATTCAGTGATTTACCGGGGACATAAAGAACATGAGACCCAAAGCCTGGTCATCAAGATCCTAAAAACCAGGTACCCCACCCCATCTGAAATTGCCCGATTCAGGCAGGACTATCTCCGCTTAAAAAATCTCGATATCGACGGAATCATCAGGACCATTGCCCTGGTTGAGTACGATAATAGATTCGCGATCATCGAAGAGGCTTTTGACGGCATTCCTTTAAGTGCGCTGATACGATCAGGGACCATCGGTTTAAAATCATTTTTGAGCATGGCGGGTAAGATGGCCGAAACGCTTACCCAGATTCATGGAAACAGTTTAATCCACATGGATATTAAGCCTGATAATATTCTGGTCAGCGAAAATCAGGACACGGTAAAGATAACCAACTTCGGTTTTATTGGTGCATTTACGCATAGCAATGACGAGCTCTTCAACCCTGAATTTATCGAAGGTACGCTGCCCTACATGTCTCCTGAACAGACCGGAAGAATGAACCGAAGCACGGATTACCGCACCGACTTCTATTCACTCGGGATAACATGGTATGAAATGCTCACGGGTGAGGTTCCTTTCGCATCAAAGGACCCCATGGAACTCATCCATGCGCATATCGCGCGAAATCCGGTGGCTCCCGAGCGTGTCTATTCTGCGATTCCACGGGTTGTCTCCAGTATCGTTATGAAGCTCTTAGCCAAAAATCCGGAAGAGAGATATCAAAACAGTACGGGTCTGGCTGCCGATATTGACATGTGCCGGAATCAACTGAGCCAAAAAAATACCGTTGATGTCTTTCCTATAGCGACCCGGGATATCCCCGTCCGTTTTAATATTCCACAGCTTATCGTGGGTCGTGAAAATGAGATCCAAACACTGCTGGATTCTTTTGATCGGGTGACTGGGGGAAAATGCGAAATGGTTCGTGTTCTGGGTCATCCGGGGATAGGCAAATCCGCGTTGATCAACGAAATACACAAGCCTATTGTGGCCAAGAGAGGGTATTTCATTTCCGGCAAATACGACCAATTCAGGCGGGATGTGCCCTACAGTGCGATTATTCAGGCATTTCAGGGCCTCCTGCGTCAAATCATCGCCGAGAGCGAGGACCGGGTAACGGCATGGAAAAGCCGACTGCTTGACGCTCTCGGACCAAACGGTAAGGTTGTTACGCAGGTTATTCCAGAATTGGAGCTTGTTATTGGTGTACAGCCGGATGTTCCCGAACATAATCCTGAGGAATCACAAAACCGGTTTAATCTGGCATTTAAAAATTTCATTCATGTGTTTTCAACCCAGGAACACCCCCTGACGCTTTTTATTGACGATGTGCAATGGGCGGATATGGCGAGTCAAAACCTGATCAAATACGTCATAACCCACCCTGAAACAAGGTATCTTCTGCTGATATGCGCGTACCGGGATAACGAGGTCAGCCCGTCATCTCCTCTGGAAATCACCCTTTCTGACATCATCCAAAAGGGGATCACAGTCAACCGGATCCATCTCGAACCGCTGAACTCAGCCCATGTCAATAAAATCACCATGGAATTGCTCAGGTGTGACGCCGAAATATCCATGCCCCTTGCCGATCTGATCCATAAGAAAACCGCAGGGAATCCATTTTTCGTCAGCCAGTTTCTGAAAAATATCTATGATACAAGGCTGTTGGAGATCGATCCCAAAACAGGATGGACCTGGGATCTCAATCTGATTCAACAGATGCGGTTTACCGATAATGTGGTGGAGTTTCTGGCTCAAAAAATATCAGGGTTCACAAAAAAAATACAAGAGATCCTGATGATAGGCGCATGCATCGGAAGCAGGTTTGATATTGAAACCTTAGCCATGGTGTCCGGGAAGTCTCTTGAAGAAACGCTTGAGGATCTCACCGTGGCGATTCATGAGGATCTAATCGGTCTTCAGGGGGATTCGTATACGTTTTATCATGATCGGATTCAAGAGGCGGCCTATTCTCTGATTCCCGAGAATGAAAAAAGGGAGTTGCATTACCGGATCGGTCACACCATGCTCAAAAAGATCGAACCCGAAGAACTGAATGAAAAAATCTTTTATGTTGTGAACCAAATCAACAGTGGCCTTCAACTCGTCACCGGAGCGGAGGAAAAGATCACGCTTGCGCAATTGAATTTGAGCGCCGCTCAAAAGGCCAAAAGATCCACGGCGTATGCCTCTGCTTTGATCTATCTGAAAACAGCAGAGGGACTTCTTCCCGGTGATGCCTGGGACAATTATTATGACCTCACCTATTCCCTTCACAGGGAAATGATCGAATGCTTTTATCTCAACCTGAACTTCAGCGAGACTGAAAAAATATTTAAGATGATCATGCAACATGTGAAATCAAATATTGAAAGGGCTAATATATATTCCCTGATGGTCGTTTTATATACATCACAGGGGGACTATGAGCAGGCACTGCGGCTGGGTTATGAAGGGATGAGAATCGTCGGGTTCAGTCTTCCGGAGAAAGTCAGCGAGGTGGACGTGTTGATGAAACTTTTGAAATTCAGAATCCAATTCGGTCGAAGAAAAATTGAAGATTTGATTGATTTGCCACCGATGACCGATCCGTCTGCGTTAGCCTACGCCAATCTGGCCATTCATACGGGCACGGTATCCTATTACAGTGATTCGAATTTGTTTGCTTACATATCCATCATGGGTGCCAGTCTTCAGCTTAAATACGGCACCTCGGAATACGGCTATTTCTGTTTTATAATCATTGGGTCTATTTTGGGGTCATCCCTTGGTTTTTTTAAACAGGGTTTCAGATTCGGTGAAACTGCGTTAAAACTCAGCGAAAAGCTTGTCACCTCAAAAAACAAATGCCAGATAAAACTGATGTTTGCCTTTTCCATTCAGCACTGGACGAAACACGCAAAATTCAATTTGGATTTTTTCCGGAAATCCTACAAGGAAGGTCTGGATGCAGGTGATCTTATATTCAGCAGCCACAGTGTAAAACTGCTGGGTGAAACCCGTTTGTTTCTGGGTCATAATATTGATGAGCTACTGGAAGAATATGACCATTATCGTAATTTCCAGATGGAGAGCCTCGACCCGTTTAATCAGTATAACTTCCTCGCGATTGTCCAGGTTTGTCACTGCCTCAAGGGCTTGACCGACAGGCGGGGAAATTTGGATACACAGAATTTCAAGACAGACAAGCATATTGAAGCGTATCGGGAAGCCCATAATCTGCTTGGAGTCTTTCTGATTTCCCTTGTCCGGCTACAATTGAATTATCTATTCGGCCATTATTCCAAGTGTCCTGCGCTTTTCTTGGAATTGGATGAACTCATCAAGAATAAAGTTTATCTGGCAAGCCTACATGTGGCTGAGGCAAACTATTACACATCCCTTGCCATCGCGGCCCTTTACCCAAATCTCTCGTCCGGGGAAAAGAGAAAATACAGTTGCATCATGGGTCGAAATCAGAGTCAGATGAAGCGATGGTCTAAAAACTGTCCGGAAAATTTTGAGCACAAATACCTTTTGGTTGAGGCTGAACGCGCACGCCTGAAGGGGAAGCACAACAAAGCCTTGTCCCTGTATGATCGTGCGATCAGATCTGCGCATGACAATGGGTATCTCCAGAACGAAGCCATGGCCAATGAACTGGCCGCACGTCTCATGCTGGAATGCGATCACATTGACGATGCACGTCACTTCATGAAAGAAGCGCACTATGGTTACATACGCTGGGGCGCGACGGCAAAGGCAGAGGATCTGGCCGAAACATATCCGGATCTGTTTAACGACAGGCGCACACGCATCGTGGATCAGGGATCCGAATTCATGTTCAGCAGAGAATCGGGAACCCAAACCCTTGATCTTTCGACCATCATCAAAGCGTTCCAGTCCCTTTCCAGTGAAATCGATCTTGGGAAACTGCTTGTGGATGTTTTGACACTTTCCATAGAAAACGCCGGAGCGCAAAAAGGCTTCCTGGTTCTGGAGAATGAAGCGGATAAAAAGTTGTACATCGAAGCCCGGGGAGGGGACGATCAGGGCGTTCGGGTTCTTAACGGAGAGCCGCTTCAAAATCACACAGGCCTCTCTGTTGCCATTGTTAATTTTGTGGCGCGAACAAAAGACATACTTATACTCAACCATGCCGCTGCCGAAGGCGATTTTACCCTTGATCCCTATGTGGTTGAACATCAATCCAAATCCATTATCTGCCATCCGGTTATCCGGCAATCTCGATTGGTGGGTGTTCTTTATCTTGAAAACAATATCACCATCGGCGCATTTACTCCCCAGCGGATCAGAGTGTTGGACCTTTTGGCCTCCCAGGCAGCCATCTCCATTGAAAATGCCCGGCTGTATGAACATATAACCCAGGCCAGGGAGCATTTAAGCCATATCCTGGAAACCGCCAATGAAGGGTTCTGGCGGGTTGACAACGCGGGCATCACCATAGATGTCAATCCTGAAATGTGCACTATTCTTGGGCGTCCCCGGGATAACCTTGTGGGGCATCCTGTTTTTGAGTTCTGGGATAAGCAAAGCCTTGAAATCGCGAGACGTCAGAAAGAGATCTTGAGACAACACAAAAAATGCACCTATGAGGCCACTCTCCATCGTCCGGATGGTTCCGTTATGATTTGCCAGTTCAATGCAACGCTGCTCCACGGAAACGAGGAGTCAGGCTCATTCGCCATGGTCACCGACATTACAAAACGGAAACAGGCTGAACAAGAGATCCTTAAACTTAATGCAGAACTCGAACAACGTGTTTTCGAACGAACCCAGGAGCTGAACCGGACCCTTGAAAAAGTCGAAGCGGCCAATGCTCATACCCAGGAAAGCATCCGCTACGCTAAAATGATTCAGCAGTCTCTGTTGCCCAACGCGGACCAGATTAAAACATGGCTGCCGGACAGCTTTGTTATCTGGGAGCCCCGGGATATTATCGGGGGGGATTTCTTTTATGCCGAAACATTTGAAACAGGTTTTATTATTGGGGTTATGGATTGTACAGGCCATGGCGTTCCCGGTGCATTTATGACGATCATCGCGGCCACCGGTTTACGCCGTATTATTAATGACGAGGGGTGCAGAGCACCGGGTGAGATTCTCAAACGGCTTAATGTCATCGTTAAAAAATCCCTTCAGCAAGACACAGGCCATGCGCTTTCGGATGACGGCCTGGATGCGGGTATTTGTTTTATCGATGCCCAATCAAACACCCTGACCTTTGCCGGGGCACGAATACCCCTTATCATCACGGACAATGGGGCCTTGACCGTGATTAAAGGCGACAAACAGAGCATCGGATATGTCCATTCGGATTTACATTACACGTATAATGAACACCGGATATCCATTGGTGACGATTACCGATTTTACCTGGCCACAGACGGCTTTTCCGATCAAATGGGAGGAGAAAAAGGGATGCGCTTCAGTAAAAAAAGATTTCATAACCTCTTGCAGGAAAACTGCCAAACCCCCTTTGACAGGCAACAGGAAGCTCTTCTCCATGCCTTCCAGCATTACCAAGGGGATAATTCCCGCCAGGACGATGTTACGGTGGTGGGGTTTAATTGTAACTTCAGAACCCTTGATTCATGAAAGTTATCAAATTGATCAGTGAACAGCCTTATGGCTCCTTTAACGATAATATACAAAATATAATAACTGAGAACGAATATAAGCAATAGGGTCATTTCCAATTGGTTCTCCTTTGTTTGATAACGATCAGCCCCAGGGAAAGAAAAGCACCAAGAACCATCCCCCTGCCGTTCATTTGACCCAATACCCATCCCCAGGCGCCACTCAAGATTCCGGCCAAAGCCCCTGCTAATATTATTTTCATGTCTCTGTTCATGAGATCCTCCATGTTTGTGTGGTGGTCACATCAGCCTGATATCTGATTCCTGCCTGAAACAAGAGCAAAGTAATCCGGCATCGGCTCTTTTCCGGCTTTTGCACAAACGTTCAGGCTTGATTCAGGACTCAGCGGATAGCAACCGTCGGCACATGATTTGATCAGCGCGTGATTTTTTCTTATGAAGCAGTTGCGTCTGGGATTCCCCATGGCTTCTGTCATTCGTTTCCATGGTGACCATGGTGTATAGTCCTGCGTTCTTGGAAATCCTTATAGCGTCCAGGGCTTTTTGGAAGGCTCCGTTTACGCCACGGATTTCATCATGTTTTTCAGGTTCAGGATGATCAAGGCTCACGGCAATGGCCCACAAACCAGCCTGTTTCAGTTCCATGGCCAGTTCAGGGCTGAGATTCATTCCGGATGTAAAAACCATACTCTCCATGCCCCTTTTGGATGCTTCCCTCACAAGGACCGGTAAATCTTTTTCCAAAAGGGGTTCTCCGCCTGTAAAACCGATAAGGGAAACACCGAGTTGTTCAAGTCCTTCGAGGGTATCAATCCATTGTTCCGTCCGGGGATTTGCGGATCGCCGGTTTTTTAAGCTGCAATGGATACAGTTCAGCTGACACTCCGATGTGACGGCCAGATACGCTGAAACAGGGCTGAGGTGTCGTGGTGAAAGGAGATTCTCAAACATCCTGTCAAACGCTTTTCCGGGAAAAGGGGGCAGAAAGGAGTTGATCACCCATTTTTTTTCATGTCGGGTGATCTGCTCTCCATCAAGCCATCCAAGGGCAAAGCGAAGTGTCTCAAGGCCGCCCCGCTTTGAATCAAGTACAAACGGTAAGACCCAAGAGTTGATCATCAATGATACCCCTGTGATCGTGAAGACAAACCTGATTGTGGCTGTGTCGGAAGAGGATTTAAAAACAGTGGATTTTGTGGAAGTTGATCCCGAAGATCTTGTTCTTCCCGACACCATTTGTATCAAGACGGATTCGTTTACTTATTCCACGGTGGTTTTTGTCAAGGCAAAAACTTTTTTCAATACTGAAAATACAACCTATCCCAAAGGGTTGTATGAAGAGCTGCGAATGGATTTGGCCGCCTCAGATATTCAGGCCCTGATGTTCAGTGACGATGTAGTGGTAGGCATTGACGGTAAGGATCAGGTATGCAAAGCCATGCAATGGATCAATGTGGATCTCTAAAGAATCACGGTTACTTATCCAAAACAAAAAGATACATGAGGTTAAATCCCGTTCCATTATCTGTGTAAAAGATTTGAAAATCGGAACTCCGGATCATTTGTCGGAGGCCGTTTCCGGCAAGGTGGAAATAGGTTTTTCCTTTTGTGTATTGGTCTTTGACGTCATCAAGGTTGAATCCGGGGCCGGTATCTTTTATCCGTACAAGCAAACCGTTTTCACCCAGAAAAACATAAACATCAATGGGAAGCAGAGGGTCTTTTTTATGACCATGGCAGAAGGCATTGGAAAGGGCTTCGCACAAAATACCTTTATCGCCGATCAGTTCATTTCGAAGATGGGCGGTCCAGGTTTCAAGAAAGGCAGCCAGTTTTCGCTCGTACATAAAGAGCCATTCGTATTCGGGCTTGTATGGTGAATTAGCGTTTTTACAGTGCGAGGGGATGAGGATTTCATGTAAAATTATTTTGGTATCACAAAGGGTTTCGAGTGCTTGCTCAAGGGTGATATCGATCAGCATGCCCGGATTCCTTTGCCATTTTTTCCCCGGAACATGGGTATACCAAAGCCTTTTCTGATCTGTTCAGCCAGTTCCTTTTCATTCCGGGGAAGTCTCGGAAAGGCCGTATAGGCCTTTCCAATGTTTTCACGGCAATGGGCGTCGCTGCCCGCCACAGGGATGGCTTTTTGACCCAGGCACAAGTCGCAGGTTTTTTGTTGTTTTTCACCGATCGTCATGGTGGACGCCACCTCGATGCAGTCAATGGCCGGGAGGCCGGATGATACAATCCCGGCGTCAGTGTTAAAAGGATGAACAAGAATGGTGACAGCGTTATTTTTTCTGGAAATCTCAAGGAGCTTTTCAAGGACCATGCCCGGGAAAATACCTGATGAATCGTCAAGGCCGATGACCACAACATGATGACGGGATGTACTGACTTCAATGCCCGAATAGATCCGCTGGTCTTCGGGCAGCGATCGGTTGAGGGCATCAATGTCCTGTTTTGGCCACATGGTGTTGTGCTCTGTGATGACCATACCGTGGATCAGGCGTTTTTTCATGGTATCGATGAGGGTTCCGGGCTTGTGAAGTTCGGCACAGGGTGAGCCGAACGCCGTATGAACATGCAGATCAATTGCGACCATATCCTTGGAAATCGTTTTGGTCAAAAAATCATACCGGGGGAAGACCCCCCTGTCCTTCCATGGCGAGTTTATCAGTCATTATGGATTCCTGGAATCCGGAGATGGCTCATATTCACTCATCTCCGGCCCAGAAAACCTCCGGATAGTGTCAGGCTACATAATTTTTTCATGCCGTCATGTCCGACCACAGGACATTGAAAGTCCTATGGGACGATGAACGACTATCTGAAATGTTCAGCGATTTCCATGATAATTGATTCCAGTCGCATTTTTGCCATGGCCACATTGCCTTCTTTTTCGATAACCATTACCAGATGGACATGGGCTCTACCCGAGGCCGTTGCAGCATAGTCTGTGGATTCATTCAGGCAGCGGGCAAATATATGGGCCTTGGGTGCTTCCACATGCACCAGTTGCCCACGACCCACACCCATGATTTCCGTGGCTTTCTGGGCTTTGAGCAAAACGTCGTTGGCAAGGGCTCCCAGTTCGGCGATATTGACACCGGCAACGTTGATTTCAGATGCCAGTTCACCGTTTGGGGAAAAAGCGCCTGCGGCCATAAAGCCGTCTATTGCTTTGAATTTTTCCAATACTTCTTTGATACTGGCCATGTTAACTCCTTTTGTTAAGGGCTGTTGGGTACTTGCCTGCTCACTTACAGTGTGATCAGTCTTTGTTGGGTTGGTTGAATTATTTTCACGCTCGGAATCCTGGGAAGGGACTTCCTCAGGTTGCTCCTTGAGTTCGTCAATCCGCCTCATGCCTTCCATGAGAATGTGCATGAGACTGGTCTTGATGATTCGTTTGACCTTTTTTTGGGGAGGACGTTTGAAGCTGATGTGGGCGTCTTGAAATTCAAGAAGTTTATAGACTGCCTCTTCCCCCTTTATCCCCGAGTATACGGCGTTGATCAACTCACCTTCGGCAAAATAGATGTGGCCTGTTTTATCCTGGAATTTAACCTCGAGAAGACAGGTTTTCTGCTCCGAGTGGATCAGCTGCATGAAGCTGGTCAGAGAAATGCCCAGGGACCCGTCATTGGCCTCACTGTTGACGGTTTCGATAATCGCTCTGGAAAATTCGTCAAAATTGACCGGTTTTTCAAAAATGGTCAACGAGCGATCCTCGGTCAGACGGCTTTCAATTTCAGGGGTATTAAAGGCTGTCATGACCATGGCGGGGATGGTCGGATAGTGCTCACTTAAATGGGAAAGAACTTCAAAGCCGTCCATTTCAGGCATTTTAAGATCCGTGACCACAAGATCAATGGGGATTGATTCAAGGACGCTTATGGCCTCACGCCCATTTTCCGCCGTATGGATGCAAAGCTCATTCTTGAATGGTTCAAAACCTGCCTTCATGCTGAAAAGCAGAGATTTTTCGTCATCGATGATCAGGACATTCTTCATAAAAGTGCCTTTGTGATTACAGGTTTTGATTATGGTATAGGTAAGAGCGAAAATCGTGCCATGGGTATGACCGAACACGCAGAATCACCGGAGAGCACAGATGGGCGGGAAGAATGAGTTTTTTAAGGAGGGTAAATTCATAAAATGAACCCCGGTGGATAGATGGTCATGTGACTCGTTTTAGGTCACTCCTTTCAGGTCACTGACCTGATTCAGGTCAGTTTATGAATGTTAAATCCGATAGACATGGATTTTTCTCATCAGCGTGGATCGGGAAATTCCCAGTCGTTTTGCAGCCTGTGAATAATTTCCGGATACACTGGAAAGGGTGTTCCGGATATGGGCGGCTTCCATGTTTCGAAGTGAAACAGGCGAAAACGGGCCTTCGGAAACAGGTGAGAATTTTTCAGTGGGTGGGGAGCATTCAATCAGCGAGGCCGGGAAGATCTCCTCGCTGTTACGCAAAATCACAGAGCGCTCGATGATGTTGCTAAGCTCCCGTATATTTCCTGGCCAGTCGTATGCTTTCAGCCGTTCAGTCTCATTGTCGGAAATTCTTAAGGGAATTTTTCTGGAAAACTGGCTGATAAAATGGTCGGTAAGCTCCGGGACGTCTCTTTTTCGTTCACGCAAGGGCGGTATATGGATGGGGATAATGTTTAATCGGAAATAAACATCGCTTCGGAACGTTTTTTCCTTGAGGGCACGTTCAATGTCAATATTGGTGGCCGCGATAATTCGGACATCCACATCAATCATTTTATTCCCGCCCACTTTTTTGAATTTTCTTTCATCCAGAACCCCGAGAAATTTAGACTGGATTTGGGTTGGCAATTCGCCGATTTCATCCAGAAAAAGAGTGCCCCCCTCGGCGAGTTCGAACAGGCCTTTTTTGGTTTGAAATGCACCGGTAAAGGCTCCTTTTTCAACACCAAACAATTCGGCTTCAATGAGATTTTCAGGAATGGCGGCGCAGTTTACAATGATAAAGGGATTGTCAGCACTTGAATTTCCGTAATGGATGGCCTTTGCCACCATATTTTTACCCGTTCCTGTCTCCCCGGTGATAAACACAGGTGCCTGGGTTGCGGATGCGCGTTCGATGAGATTTCTTAGCTCGATCATGGCGGGGCTGGACCCCACGAGGGCTGAGTCACTGGTTTGGATAGTGTATGTGTATTCGTGAATTCGTGCCACCCGTTCCAGATCGATGGTCTTGATGGTCTTGTTTACCACAAGGGCCAGCTCTTCGGGCTCAAAGGGCTTGGAAATATAATCGCAAACCCCTTCTTTCAACGCTTGAACCGCACTTTTCAGGTCTGGAAAAGCCGTGATAAATATGATTTTTGTATGTTCGTTTATGGAAAGAATCGATTGATAAATATCTGTTCCACGGGTGTCCGGTAATTTCTGGTCAAGCAGAACAATATCCATTTTTTTTTCAGTACAGATTTCAAGACCTTTTTTCCCGGAATTTGCCAAATGGATTTCCACGGGCAGGATTGAAAGAAATTCCATGGCTGAATCGCAGAACAGTCGGTCATCATCGATGATCAACAGCCGTTTTCTGGGGGGTGTTTTCAAGGGTGTCCTCCGGAATAAAAATCATGACACGTGTTCCATTGTTTTTTTCACTTTGAATGGTAATGGTGCTGTTCATTTTAGATAGCATTTTTTTGACAATAACAAGTCCGAGCCCTGTTCCGTTTGTTTTTGATGTGTAAAAGGGTTTGAAAAGATCCGAACGTTCTTCGGCCGTCATACCACAGCCGTTATCCGAGACCTCAAGTTTAATCAGACGAATTTTTTTTTGAAGTGTCAGAGTGATCACAGGAGACTCTCTATGAGTCAGGGCATCTGCCGCATTGGTGAAGAGATTAAGAAGCACCTGATGCAGTGCCCTGGAATCGGCAACGGCATAAACCGGATGGTCTGGAAAATGGGATTGGATGACGATGTTTTTTTTCTTAAAATCATCGGTGATCAGGTTGATGAAGTTTTTCAGGCAATCGTCAATGCTTATTTTTTTAATATCCAGATGCTCGTACATGCTGAAATTTTTTAATGCCTTTAAAAGAAATTCCACGCGAAGCACTTCTGCCAGGGATCGTTCGGTGAATTCTTTGATCATGTCAATGGAGTAGGTGTCGATGTTGTTATTCAAAACAGTCAACGCCATTTTAATAGAATTGATGGGATTTCCGATTTCATGGCGGATACCTGAAAAAATATATCCGATATTGGTCATGAGGTTCGCGGCTTCGGCAATGGATTCCAGCCTTTTTTTTGAGGTGATGTCCCGTGATGTGGAAACAAAATTCAGGATGGTGTTATTTTCATCCTTAACAGGTGAGATGACGATTTCTTCTTCATAAAGGGAGGCGTCCTTTTTTTTGCTGATCAGAACGCCTTGCCAACTGATCCCTCTGTTCAGAGTGCTACGGATGGTTGTGAAAAATTCATCGCTGTGTTTTTGACTTCGAAGAATGCTGTAGGGTTTCCCTGTGATGTCCGAAGGAAAATAACCCGTGGTCTGCGCAAAGGCGGGGTTCACATACTGGACGATTTCATCCGTATCCATGATAAGAATGCTGTCCGAGGATTGCTGAACAACCTTGATGAGTCGCTGGTATTCTCGTTTTGAATTTTCCTGTTCGGAGATATCAAGGAAATACAGAGTGACCTTATCAACCTCCCCATGGCTTCCGAAAATGGGAAAAGCATGGATCTCATTGGACTTGCTCTCACCGGTATCGTCAAGATAATGATGTTTGACCATGATCGGTTTTTTTGTGTTTATCACCGTTGACACCGGGCAGGAGTCCCCCCTTGAAACGCAGGGCCGGGAAGAACATCCATCGTTGGTGTAACAGCAGATTCCCTGCTTGAAGTTCTCGCTTTGAGCCGCAGAATTTGCGATTTTTATTTCGCGACTTTTTGCATCGATGACGATAAAGGGGTGGGTGAGGGATTCAAGAATAGACAGGAGAAAATCGTTTTGTGTTTTGATATGCACAGCAGCCTGCTGGCGTTCGATGGCATAGCGAATGCCCCGTTCAAGAATGGACCGGTCAAATTTACCTTTGATCAGATAATCCTGTGCCCCGGATTTTAACGCCATAACGGCTGTTTCTTCATCATCCTGGGAGGTCAGGACAATAACAGGGATCATCGGTGCAATGGACCGGATTTTTAATAAGGATGTGATTCCTTTACTGTCAGGAAGGTTTAGATCCAGCAACAACACATCAAAACAGGAGCTTTTCAGCTTTAAGGACCCGTCAAGCAGTGTGCTGGCCCATTCAATAAAATAGTACCCGTTGTTTTTCATGAGGAGCTTGCTGGTCAGCTTAAAATCAAAGGGATTATCCTCGATAAATAAAATTTTACATTGATACGCATCCATGGTGATCCTGAACGTGCCATATGTCTGGAAAGTTAAAATGAAATATCCGGCAATTAAAAACAGCATCTGTTGTAGGAGGTGGTCTGTCCCTAAGGTAGAATTATGTCCATTATAAGGGAATAAGGACCCCATAACAAGGAGGATTTTTAAGATTCAGGAGGTTTTCAGATTTTTATTAACCACCCGCTCCCTAAGGTCGCAAGAACACGAAGAAAACGAAGAAGGATAAAATAAGGCCGCTGGAGGCGTATTTATTCATGAACGTCATGTGCTTTCATTCTCTTTCCGTCTTTGTGAGAATCATCTCTCATGCAGTGCAATAATTCGGAAGAGATAATTTGACTTAATCCGATGGATTTGTGTATTCATCACATGGCTTTATGATGTTACCTGAACAGCTGGTGGTGAGCCAAACGTTTGTATTCGTACGTGGTCCCGATGTGATGAAACTAGTCTGAGACAGTAAAGGCGGTGCACAATGATACAATTCAGGATATGGGCTCTGGTGGGCCTGATGATTGTGGGATTTGGCTGCGGCGGCCCAAAGGCCCCCCTGGCAAACAGCCCTTCAAAGACCAGCCTTGATGAGGCCCTTCCCTTTACCATGGCCACGATCCGGGGTCATCAGATGCTTTTTGATGAGGGGTGGTTCGTGGTGAGTTCCAGCAAAGATGCCTGGGCCTATGCCAAGAAAAAATCTTTCATGCGGTCCGGGGAATCCATGAAGCTGATCGCAAAGGACATTGGTTCGCGGACCCGTGAGCTGGGCTCGGATGTGAGCGAGGATATAAAAACAAGCTATGATCAATCGGTAGGGATTTTGGGGGGCGGAACCACCCTCAGCGGAGTCATTCTGGCCGGGAGCTGGGAACTCACAGGGGCGGAATTTGATTTTGCCAGTGATCATTTCCAGGAAGCCTATCAGCATTTTGTACAGGGAAACATCAGTATTGTCAAACGAAGCGGCAGGGATTTAATTGAGTTGAAATCTTTGCCGGGAAGCTATTTTGCCCATCTGAAGGAGGATTTTTCGAATATTCGTGATCTGTCATCGGATGTGAACCGTCAGGTCTCAGAGAATATCGCTCTGTCATGGGACGCGTCCTTTGAAGATGCGGCATCTGCCTTCAAGGCCGAATACGAGCAATCCGGGACCCGGGAAAATACTCTCTCGGCCCTGGGGGATATTTTGAGCGGTTACCTCAAGGCATTTTATGAAGGGCTGGCCAAGCCAGGAGCCAAAAGTCTGGTGGAATACGGCACCAAAGGGGCCAGCACGGGCCTTTTTCTGCCGGGTGCGGCGGTGACCGTTATCAGCGGTCGCACCATTGAGGCCACGGGGCTGAGCCTCTATTATGGCGCGAAAACAGGATACCATGTGATCGCACCCACTGTGGAAGCCGGATTTCTGGGAAGCCTGGCCCTTGTGTCCGCGGTTGCAGCTCCTGTGACCCTTGCCGGAGGCGCGGGCCTGGGCGCTGTGAACCAGGTGGCCTTTACCGCCGCCTCGCCGGTGTACATGGCCGGTAAAAGCGCTGTGGATACAACCGTGGATACGGGCAAATATATGGCACGGGTGTCCTATGACGTGACCAAAAGGAGTTCCCATGTTTTGATTGATCATGCCTCGTCAGCCGTGGTTCTGGGCTATAACGCCCTGACAGCCGTGCCGGTGCATCTTTTTCTGGGGACGGTTGACACGGTTGTCTTTCTGGGGCTGGACGGACCCAGGCTGGTCATTGCCGTGGCCAGGGGGCGTGTGGGATCGGATCATGGAAAAGGCGGATATTCGGTGGGAGCCCTTCCTGCCGGGACGGTTATTGATCTTGAGAAACTAAAAAACCAGCCCGGTCTTGAGATTGAGGTGGTGACCGATGACCCTGAGATTATAGAAAATGTGCTTAATAAACTTCCGGAAGATTTAAGGGGGAACAATGAAGACTAAGCCATGGGGCCTGGCCCTTGCATGCGGAATACTGGTTTTAACCCTGTCCTGTGCCGGAAAGGCGAATGATCCGTTGAAAAACACGCGGAAGCTGGTCAAGGAGGGCCATGCCTCCTTGTATAAGAATGGGGCATTCAGGGTTCCCCAAAGCTCCATTTATCTGATTCCTCCCGGACCCGATACCCTTGATCTGGTCATGGATATGGCCGGACTCAGGGCAAGGCAGGCCCTTCTCAAATCCTTGAAACAGGCTTCGGAATCCGTTTACATCGTTTCCGAAGGCACGAAACTTTCGATCAGAGGGGCAAAGGCAAGCCGGGAAACAGGCCATGAGATGGCGGATTTTATTAAAACCAACTCCAGAGAAAGCAGTGTGTGGCTTCTTGACCGCTCCTGGGACAAAGGCGGGGATCTGATCGGTGACTCCTGGGTCTTTTCAAAACAGCTTCAGATAGATATGGCTGCGGCAGCCCATGATATGGTTCAAAACACCTCACGTATGGGAGATCATCTCAATGAACGCGGTACGGAAAACGGCAAGGCCCTGATCAGGGATTCCCGCGATTTTTCCAGGGAATTTTACGCTGACCGGGTAGACGGAGCCAAGGATTCACTGGACAATGCCAGAACCTCGTTTATTCAGGGATACCTGGCCATACCGGATCAGTTGAAACGAAACATGAATTCCGCGGGTGAGAATCTTGATAAGGCTGATTTTTCACGGATAGTCGAACATGAGCACCTGTGGCGGGACAATGCCTCGGGCAAAACCAAGGATCTTGTTCTATCGACGGCCACAGATTACACCCATGATGTCCGGGATACCTTTTCAAAAGCCGGAGATGAGTTAAGTGGCTGCTATACCACAGGTATTCCCCTGGCCAGCCTGAAAGCCTTGCGATGGGTTCTCCAGGGTCTTTTCTGGGATGCCACCATCGAACCGGCCATGAAGATGACGGCCGGGGGTTTGGGTTATATTGGTGTGAACTGTGTGGCTTTTCCGGTGATGGTCATTGAGGAGGAAGGGCGGGCCATGGCCCGGATTGCGGTTGATGTGGCCTGGAACACGACAAAGTCCCTGTATCAACTGACCGCTCCGTCCGGTGAGGCGGCTCTGGCCGGGATTTACGGACTCATGGAATACACCTCCGGCCCTGTGATTGCCGGGGCGGCACTGGGAGGCGGTACCCTGGCCGGCGTGACGAGCGTTGGGGCATCCAAGGCCGGCTGTGTCATTGTTAAAGGCAGTGGCCATGTTGCAGGAAGCCTTGGCCAGTACATCGGAGTCCCCCTGGCCGCTGCAGGGGTGGCTGCCACGGGAACCACCGTGGGTCTGGCCGTGATGGGCAGCGGGGCCGCCGGGTCAGGGACCGTTCTTGTGGGCGGTGAAACCGTGGCCGCAGGAACAGATCTTTTTGGTAACATTATAGCAGGAACAACCTTGGTTACAGGAACCACCGCTTCCGTTGCCGGTGGCTCGGCCTACGGTCTTTACCAGCTTTCAAAGGCCGTCATGGTGCCCAGCGGCTATGAGGTTGGAGCCGGTGTGGTTCTGAGCTATGAAGCCATGACCCACCTGGGAGCCCAGTCCATTCTGGCGGTATCGGATTGTGCGTACCTGGTTTTGTCTTTGGAAGGGCCACGGTGGGTGGTGTACGGGATCAAGGGAAATCTTGGCAAAGGAGATGATCTTATTCCTGGTACCGTACTCGATTTAAATGCCATGAACCAGGCCGGTGAGGAGATTTACAACCTCCCTGTGAGTGATTCGGAGATGAAGCAGGTGGTCTCATCAACCTATCAGAATCTTCCCCAGTTGCCGGTTGACCCCAATGAATCGGAGGAATGATTCAGGATAAACCCCTTGACTTTTATTATTTTTCTGTTTTTATAGGTAACGTCATTTTTATAATAGTGATGCAAATGATAAAAGACGTTACCATTATGAATCCGTCCGATAAAGAAAATAAATTGCCTGATACGGTATGTTTGATTTTTTTTAAAGCCATTCATAAAACATCACGTGCCGACGCATGATCTGGTCGGGTAACGTCAAAGATCCGGCATGATCCATCAGTAGGTTGGATCATGCATATCATCCATGGGCAGGAGATATCGAATGAACGGTGATGTGATGAAAAGGTGGCTGGTCAGAGTAATTTTTAGTCTAATATTTTCCTGTGTTTGGGTTGCAATGGCCTTTTCTGCGGATTTCCAGATCTACACCATAGACGATCTCCAGGACATACGTAATCATTTAAGCGACCGCTGCATTCTGATGAATGATATCGATGCCTCGGTGACATCCACCTGGGCTGATGGTCAGGGTTTTGAGCCCATCGGAACCATGGATAGTTCTCAGATCGGAATATTTACAGGCAGTTTTGAAGGAAACAATCATCGTATTACAGGTCTTTACATCAACAGGCCGGAACTTTCTTCCCTTGGCCTTTTCAGTATCGTTTCGGCGGTTAGCAGTGAATGTGCCATCAAGGACCTGATCCTTGAAAACGTGACCATTATCGGTCAGTCCGATGTGGGTGCCCTGGTGGGTATGGTGGATATGAATACCACCGAGGCTGGAGCATCGGTTTTGATTTCCAATTGTACCGTGGTTTCAGGGCAGGTTAATGGAGCTGGCGACAAGGTTGGCGGGCTTATCGGATCAATATACGGAAGCCCGGTTATGGTCAGTGACTGTTTCAGCGCATGCTCTGTTTCAGGCATATCCCATGTGGGTGGCCTTGCGGGGTATGCAGCAGGCTTTATTAATGCACCAGAGGGTGTCAATCTCGGCACCATCGCTTCACTAATCCGGAATACCATAAGTGGCACTGTAACGGGGTCTGAAAGCTATGCCGGAGGGCTTGTTGGTGCCGGGGAAAATGTTTTTGTCCAGTATTGTGCCAATACGGGGTCGGTCACAGGTAATCATTTTGTAGGGGGGCTGGCCGGGGAATTCTCAGGGGATTCACAGATCCTTGTGAGCAGCAACAGCGGTCCGGTCTCGGCCACAGGAAATATTGCAGGAGGTTTGGTCGCCGCCGTTCTTGGCCCTACCGACCTTGGCCCCGGGGCTTTTTTAAGAAACTGTTACAGCATAGGTCCGGTTACGGGTGGGAGTTACGTCGGAGGCCTTGTTGCCGCCAATGCCGGA
Source organism: Pseudomonadota bacterium (assembly GCA_018818835.1). Lineage (GTDB taxonomy): Bacteria > Desulfobacterota > Desulfobacteria > Desulfobacterales > Desulfolunaceae > JAHIRD01. The sequence continues at coordinate 120,571 of JAHIRD010000027.1, read as the reverse complement.
ACCGTTGAATTCTGCTACAGCACAGGCCCTATGACCGGAAATGCGAACACCCTGGGGGGCTTTGTCTTTGAAAACACCGGCACCCTTAATTTGAACGTCTGGGACGGAGATACCTCGGGTATCAGTTCCGGGGCAGTGGACGGACAGATGATGGTGTTGAGCACCACCCAGATGATGCAAGCCTCGTCTTTTCCCTCCTGGGATTTTATCACGGTCTGGGCCATGGAAACAACGGCCGGTCATGAGACCTATCCCTTTTTTCGTTTTAAGGGAGGGGACGGCACTGTGGATGACCCCTATCGAATCGGTAATGTCCATGGGCTCCAGGGCATGGGGTCACGCGAGCTTCTTTCGTCTTCATTTATCCTTGTTAACGATGTGGATGCAGGTATTTCATCTGTGTGGAACCAGGGTGCCGGGTTTGAACCCATCGGCCTTGCCGGGTTCAATGGTCATCTTGATGGTAAACGTCACGTGATCCGTGGTCTTTTCATGAACAGGCCTTTGGCCTTAGACCCGGTGGGTCTGTTTGGAACCCTGGGCCCGGACGGCATCGTTGAAAACCTTGTTATTGAAAATGCCTCAGTAATCGGAGGCGAATACGTGGGACTTCTGGCTGGATTAAGCTCGGGCATACTCCTCAATTGCTCCGTCTCGGGCACGGTCTGTGGGGGAGGATTCACGCAGGATACGGAGACTGACCTGATCCTGTCAAGCCCGGTCGCAAACCCCCTGGGCTATGTGGGAGGCTTGATCGGACGTCAGCAAGGTGGCCATGTCAGTCTCCTGAAAAGTGACGTCGAGGTTCGTGGCCAGTCTAACGTTGGGGGGCTCATCGGACAGATGAGCGGGAGCCTGATTGAAAGCAGTCAGAGCCTGGGCAATGTCTATGGCAATACCCATGTGGGTGGATTCCTGGGTATGGGGTCCGACGGCAGCGTGGAGCTTTGCCGAAGCAAGGGGACTGTCCGGGGAAATGCCGGCGTCGGTGGATTTACCGGATTTTTCCAGAATGGAACAGTGATCCAATGTGTCGCCACGGGATTTGTGACCGGACTCAGCCATGTGGGTGGATTCATCGGTATGAATAATAGTAAAATCAAGGGTTGTTTTAGTACGGGCTTTTGTCATGGTGAGCTTGACACAGGAGGCTTTGTAGGTCTCTTGAACGGTGATGTCAAAAACAGCATGGCCAGGGGTGATGTGCTTGGAAAAACCCGGACTGGTGGTTTTGCAGGCAGCATTTCAACGACGGAAATGATCAGAAATTGTTACAGCAGCGGAGCCGTTTCAGGAACGGATGAGACCGGCGGTTTTGGCGGCCTGGACAACTCAGGAGGCCTGGGTATTGAGTTGTCGTACTGGGATATCACAGGCTCGGGGCAGGAAACATCGGCTGGTGGTGAAGGTCTGGATTCAGTGGACATGATCAGTCAGGCCTCGTTTGAAGGATGGGATTTTATAACCGTCTGGAATCTGGTGGAAGGGATCAGTCGGCCCTATTTGATCTGGGACATCTTGGCCGCTGACCTTGTGGTATCCAAAAGCAGCCCAACAACCAGCGTGATCGGCCAAAAGACCTATTCCAGCGATGTGACCCTGACCAACCTGGGACCGAATCCGGCTTACACGGTGATTCTTTCCGAGACAACAAGCCCTTCATTGATTAATACATATTATTCACTGGATGAGGGCGTGACGTGGATGGTTTTGGACGGCCCCCTTGGCTTTGATGAAATCAAAACAGGTGAATCATACCACATTCTCTTTAAAGGGGATGTTCAGGTGTGGGATGAAGTTGACGCTGTCAGTGAAAGTCATGTGGATTTTGAAGGAAACGAGCTTGATTGGTCCAACAATCGGGCCATAACCGCATGGGAAACCACGGCCGGGAGAACAGGGTCCGGCCAGGCAAATTCTTACAGCGGAGGGGATGGTAGCGGATGCTTTATTTCATCCCTGAATGATTGGTAAGGCAAGGCCTGGAACATAAAATGGAACCAAGAAGAAACTTAAGAGGAACGAAGAACATGGAAAAAATGAAAACGCTGATCCTCATGATCCTCATGATGGCGCTCTTTCCCCCACTGTGCGATGCCGGTTGCATCACCGTGACAAAAGCCCAGACCATATTAAAGGACCTGAATTATTTCCCGGATGCTGTTGATGGGGAAATGGGCTCGTCCACCAATAAGTCCATCCGAACCTTTCAGGCCGATTATGACCTGAAAACCACGGGGGAACTGGATAATGAAACATGCGCAGCTCTTCTTGCCGAGGAAGAAAAAGTGATTAAGGAAAATAAACGGAAAAAACGAGAGCTTGCCATCAAAAAAGCCCAGAAGAAATTGAAGGTGCTTGGATATTACCCCGGACCGATCAGCGGGAGAAGAAGTGATATCCCCGAGACGGATCTCATTGATTTCCAGAAAGATCATCAACTGGAGCAAACAGGGCGTTTGGATAGTCAGACCCTTAAAATGTTATTCAGCACAAAAGCCCATGAAAAAATAGTGGAAGAGCCCACACCGCTGACTGATAACGGGGCTAAAAACGAAACAGATACCACGGATCAAATGGGGAAAAAAGCAACAGACTCACCCCTGACCCTCAAGCCAACCTGGACCTGGAGTGTGGGGGGCATGCAATATCAGCCCAAATCCCTCTATGATTCAACGAATTATGAGGCCCTTTACGAAACCCTGAATCCAGAACAGGCCGTGACCTATGAAAAGGAATCCTTTGTGATGAATCGGTTGACTCTCACCTTGACTCATTTTCAGTTCAATCTGGCCACAAGCCGCCTGGTCGGAGGGGATAACAGCGCCGACTCTCTTGGTTTTCTCTGGTATTTTGATATCAGGGACACACCCTTTCTCATCAATCTGGATTATGCAAACATTGAATCGGATGCCAGGTATAATAACAGAACTCAAACCATAACCACACGCTCCCTGAACGGCGAGTTTTTATACAGATCCAAACCCGGCCTGGCCTGGGGCTTTAGCATGAGCCACGATAAATACCCCACCCTTGTATCCTGTAAAAACAAAGACGGAGCTCTTTGGGCCATCCGTTTTGACGAAGACTTTCAGCTGAGCACCCTGAATCTGGCCTTGCGTTATGACACGATTGCTGCCGGGAAAACCGGGCTTTTCCGGTCCGAACATCTGTTTCCCTATCTGACCGCAGGCCTTTATGGCGGGCTGTCTTACGGCAAGGTGTCAGGTGGAGTGATCGATGCTTTAAGCACGGATTTGAGCTATTCCTTTTCGGAAAACATATACAGGTTCAACATGAGGATCACCCCGGAAGTCGGATTGAAATACCTCTTGGAGCGGCCCACCTTTGAGATGGAAATGACCTTGGGATACGGGATGAATGCCCAGTGGCCCATGTGGCCCCTGCCATTTGTCTCGGACAATGACGATGAGGTTGAATTTTATCGCCGGAATCTGTCCCATGGACTGGTTCTGGGTTTAAATATAATTTTTTAGTTACCGGTACAAAGATCCTTGGTCAAGCGTTTTTCTCGTTGCTGGTTGATCTGTGCGTAAAGAATGTACTGATGAATGCTTTCCCGGATTTCTTCGCTGATATGGGACAGGCTGCAATGGCAGGTGATTTCATTTGACAGGGTCAGGATTTCAGCAGAGCCTGAAAAGGAAATGCCTTTTGGTCCGGGCAAGGTGATGCAGATGGGATGTTTGTCGCCGATCTGTCCTTTATCATAGTCAAAGGACACACCGCCTGCGCTGATATTCCTCATCCGAACCAGGTGATCTCCGTATTTTGCAAACAGAGGGTTTTCATCGTCCGAATCCAGCCGAAAGCTCATGCGACGGTTGTCGTTGTCATACTCAAGCAGCGACTTATCACTGGTTTTCTTTTTCCAGAACAAATTCCACTCTCCTGTTGATGGCTCGATTTCTCTCCGAGGTATTGGGGACAATGGGAAACATGTCCCCATACCCTGTGGCAGTCAGCCGTTTGGCTGAAATTCCTCTTTTTATCAAGTGCTTAAGAACGGCTGTTGCTCGGATGGCCGACAAGTCCCAGTTTGAGGCGAATTGGGCAGTCGAAATCGGGACGTTGTCCGTGTATCCTTTGATATTGATGTTGTATTCCGCGTATTCCTTGAGAATACTGACGATGTCGTCCAGAATGGGCTCGGCATTCATGGCCATCTGGGCCGTGCCCGTGGGAAACAGGATTTTCCCATGGATACGGATCACAATTTTTCCATCCAGGATTTCAAGGACCACATATTCACCCAGATGTTTCTGGGTGATGTACTGATTGATATCATCCAGAATCTCTTCGGCTTCCTGCATCTGACCGGGGGGGCTTTTCTGGCGTTTGGGTTTCAGGCCTGTGAGTTGTTCCAGGGTCAGTTCGGTTTGCAGAATATCAGGAATTTCAATGAATTCAAGCAGGGATGCCGTGGGCTCCCCCTGGCCGGGATTCACCCGGATGGATTCAAGAATCTCTTTGAATTTAATGAGATTAAACGTGGACAGGGAAAAGAGAAGCACAAAAAAAACCAGCAGCAGGGTCATCAGATCTGCATAGGTTGTCATCCATTCGTTGAAGCTATCCTCGTCGGTCAGTGAGATGTTTGATGAACGCTCTTTCATTTATTTGATCACCATTTTGTGCAAGGGTACACGGCTGTGCGCGGGAATAAACGAGGACAGCTTTTCGTAAACGATCATGGGATTATTGCTTTCCAGAACCGAAATGGATCCTTCAAGCATGATTTCAAGGTTGATGACTTCCATGATGGTTCGTGTTTTCAGTTTGCCGGCAATGGGGAGAAAAACCAAGGTTGACGCAAGGGAGCCGTAAAATGTGGTCAAAAGAGCCACGGCCATGGCAGGTCCGATGGTTGTGGGGTCGTCCAGGGTGCTGAGCATCTGAACCAGCCCGATCAGGGTCCCCAGCATACCGAATGCCGGGGAGTAGGTGCCCATTTTCCGGAACACATCTTGAACGATAAAATGCCTCATTTTAAGGGATTCGATCTCTGTTTGAAGGGCCGCACGTATGGTGTCTTCCTCGGATCCATCGGCAATCAGACCGCAGGCTTTTTTTAAAAACAAGGAATCGGTTTTTACATGGCTCAGCTCAAGAATGCCCTGCCGTCGGCTGATATGGCATAGCTTCAGCATGGTTGCCAGGATTTTGTTGGGGTCTTCCTTGTCCTTGGAAAACACAAAATAAGCCGCTTTAAAGGCCGCCACCACATCCTTGAACACAAAGGTGATCAGGGTGGTTGCGATGGTGCCGCCGAACACGATCATCAGGCCTGGGACATTCCAGAAATTATGGATATCTCCCCCAAGGTAAATGGCGCTGAAAATAAGGACAAGGCCGGAAATAATTCCCGATAACGAGGCAAGATCCATGAAAATTCCTTAACAATGAAAGACTGACAGAATGGATAGATGGGAAAAACTAAGCAATATTAGCATGAGCTTTAAGTTAAGGTCAAGGTGTCAGATATCCTTGAGCAGCACATCCCCGGATATAACCCGGTGAAAAATGCCAGAGGGATCCCTTAAAATCAGAACACCTTCATCATCAACATCCTCGACACAACCCTGGATGCGTGACCCGAGCATGTCCACGGTGACATCCCTGCCGATGATATCCGAAAGTTCTTTCCATCGTTTCATCACAGCTGAAAAGCCCTGACCTTGGATCAAGGAATAGTAATTCTCGAACCATTTCAGGAATTCCCGGACCAGGGCCGCCCGGTTCCAGGTTGTCCCTGTTTCAATTAAAAGGGAGCTGGCAATCTCCCTGACCTCCGGGCTAAAATGATCAGGAGGGCTGTTGACATTCAGGCCCAGGCCCACCACCACAAAGTCAACCTGATCCATTTCCATACTCATTTCCGTGAGAATCCCAGCCAGTTTTTTCCCCTTGATCAGAATATCGTTGGGCCATTTGATCAAAACGGGAAGCCTGGTAAGGCCAAGGAGTGTTTCAGAAAGAGCCACAGCCGTCATCAGAGTAATCCGCGACGCCTCGGAAGGACTCATATGGGGCCTGAGGATCAGGGAAAGGCAGATCCCGTCTCCGGCCGTTGAAAACCAGGGCCGGCCTTTGCGGCCACGTCCGGCAGTTTGTTCTTCGGCCAGCACCAGGGTCCCCTCTGGGACTCCGGCTGAAGCCAGTTCCTTGGCCCTGTCATTGGTGGATGTGATCAGGGTGTGGTAGTCGATGAGGTGGTGTCCGAAAATTCTTGTATCGAGCCCATGGCGGATTTCGCCGGGCAGGAGAAGGTCCGGGTTTTCACGGAACACATAGCCTTTTCCCGGAGTTGAGGAAATGGCGTAGCCGGTGTTTTTTAAAATAGCCACATGCTTGGACACAGCAGCACGGCTGATGCCCAGTTCATGGCTCAGGGCTTCTCCGGAAACAAATGTCCCTTTATTTTTCTTCAAAGCCTTTAAAAGTATGTCCCGTGTATCCATGAATTTCCCTGAATGCTTGCGGGTTATTTTTCATCCCCTTGGATGATAAATTCACTGAGTTTTTCAAACAGGGTGTCCGGCCAGACATCGGCATGAAGAAAAAGATCCTTCTCTTCGTCGGTCAATGAATTTCTGAGGCTTGGCGGCAGGCTTTTATAGGCCTGTTCCCGCTCTTCACTATCTTTTTTGCTGATGCTTTTTCCCATGAATTGTCCTTTCCACGTTGATCATGATTAAGACCCGATTTTTATCACAGAGTTCAGGGGAGTGCAAACCCTCAGTTTAACCTCAATAAATCATGAGATAACATTGACATAAGTCCCATGGGTCCCATAAGACCTATGGGTCTCATGGGACCCATGGGACTTATGAAGAGTTGATAACGTCCAGTGCTCAGCATTCTCCATTCTCTGCTGGACCTGAATGCTTTTTTATTTTGGCATTTTGTCGTTTAGCATCGAACAGTTTTTGGTGACAGAGCCACAGGAACATCCGTTTCCGCAGCCGCCTGATCCGGGTTTGAGTTTGTCCAAAAAACGTTTCAGGCTGAAATATCCTGCAATGATTATTATGATACCCACACTAATTTCATCCATGGTGTAATTCCTTTTATAACATGAATTGAGAACACGTCATCCTGGGCCTAAAAGCCCAGTAAGGTCCCTGTCTGGTAGACAAGAACCGAAAGCCCGAAAGCAATCGTTGTGTTAAAGATCACGGAAAAGGCCCCCCACTTCCAGGACCCGGCTTCCCGGGCAATACAGACTACAGTGACAAAGCAGGGCGCATAAAATATGGTGAAAATAATCAGGCTGAAGGCCGCAAGGGGACTCCATGCCGGATTGTTCGATAAAGAAGATTCCAGGGACGACAATTCGTCCGGGTCTACCTCGCCCATGGAATAGGCCGTTCCCAGGGTCGACACGATGACCTCTTTGGCGGCAAACCCACCTACCAGAGCGATGTTGGTGCGCCAGTCAAAACCTGCAAAAGAGGTCAGTCCTTCCAAGGATGCACCGATGCGACCGGCCAGAGAATGCTTCAGTGCGGCTTCGCTTCTATGTGCATCAACACCATAAAGTTTATCCGAAATAATGCGGGCCTCTGGGGATAATTGAGCACTGTCCCCGGCCAAAGCAAGTTCCGTTGCGACAGATGTCTTTACCGATTCCAGGATCGCTTTCTTTTGCATTTGAAAATCCTGCGTCTGGGAATCCGGCAGCCCCGGAAAGGTCATCATGGCCCATAGAAGAATCGAAATCCCCAGAATCACGGTTCCGGCTTTTTTGATGTACTGAAAGGTCCTCTCGGACGTGTGGATCAAAAGACCCTTGAAGGTGGGAAGCCTATAGGGAGGCAACTCCATAACAAAGGGTGTGGACTCCCCCCTGATCACGGTCATGCGCAGCACCTTGGCCACGGTCAGGGCGCCTATCCAGGATATCAGGGTGATGACCATCATCATTAATGCCTCATTTTCAGAAAAAAAAGCACCGACCAGAAGGGCGAACACAGGTAGTTTGGCTCCGCAGTTCATAAAGGGAACCGTCAGAAGGGTGGCCAGTCTTTCCTTGGGGGAACGTAAGGTCCGGCTGGCCATAACCCCGGGAACCGCGCACCCACCTGCAATACCCCCGGATACGATAAAGGCCATGACGGAACTTCCGTGAAGACCGAAAATCCGGAATACCCTGTCGAGCATAAAGGCCATTCTGGCCAGATAGCCCGTATCTTCGAGGACGGAAATACCCAGAAACATGAACATGATCAGGGGGGCAAAACCCAGAACACCCCCAACCCCGTCAATGATGCCGGATTGGATCAGTGATTTCAGAAGTCCGTCAGCCATATGGGCATCCACACGTCCGCCAATCCAACCGAACAGGCTTTCAAGCCATCCTCCTGGAATCTCACTGAGGCTGAATGTAAAATGATATAGTCCAAACAGCACAGCAACCATGAACAGAGGGCCAAAAAACCGGTTGATCATTAATGAGTCAATGGCATCGGAGATATACAGCCGGTTATCATCATTCAGCTGTTCCCAGACACCCTGCTTGAGCACCGAACGGATAAAGCCGTACCGGTAATCGGCTATCAGGGCTTCGGGGTCGGTGTCCAGGGTCTGTTTCAGATGGGCACTGACGGTTTGGGCAATGGCGCCCACTGATGAAAAAAGAATGGGATCGGTCGCCCTTAAAAGATCAGTGATCTGCTCGTCATTTTCAAGGCATTTCAAAGCCAGCCAGCGTGGCTTGTAAGTTTTGGTCAACAGGGTGTTTTTTGTGATAAGCGCTTCCATCCGGTCCAGAGCAAGGTCAAGGTCTGTCCCATAGGATAAGTTCAGGGGAGCCATGTCCACAGTAAAGGTTTCAGATCTTACAGCCTGCATCAATTCCAGTTTACCTTTTCCGCTGCGGGCCACCGTGGGAATCACCGGAATGCCCAGAGCCTCAGAAAGGCCTTGAATGTTAATGGTGATACCCATTTTTCTTGCCACATCCATCATATTGAGGGCGATACAGACCGGAAGGCCCATTTCCATGAACTGGACGGTCAGGTAAAGATGGCGTTCAAGGTTTGACGCATCCACGATATTCACCACCACTGAAGGCTTTTCTTTGATAAGAAAATCCCTGGCAACAACCTCTTCAAGGGAATAGGCCGTGAGGGAATAGGTGCCGGGAAGGTCCACCACCGTGAGACGCTGGTTGTTTTCCACATAGACACCGTGTTTTTTTTCCACTGTGACACCCGGGTAATTCCCCACATGCTGTCGAGCGCCGGTCAGGGCGTTGAAAAGGGTTGTTTTTCCTGAGTTGGGGTTTCCTGCTAAAGCAATGGTCGTGTTCATGGTTATTCCTTGACCTCCACATCAATGTAATCGGCTTCATTGTTTCGCAGGGTCAGGGTGAATCCCTTGATTCTTATAGCCACCGGATCAAACAGTGGCGCACGTCTTAGGATCTTGACCAGCGTTCCCTTTATCAATCCCATATCACGAAGTCTTCGACCTATTTCTCCCCCTGCTTTTACAGAAGAAATCATTCCTTCCTGTCCCATACCCATATGCCGCATACTTAACAAAGACATAAATAGCTCCCGTTTGATTTACGTTTAAAATAATTCTTTAGGTACGCCTAACATTATATGCTGTCAACATAAAAATGTATATAACTTAAAATTATATGGTGGTAAATATTGCGGGGTATCCTGTTTTCAGACCCCTTGAGAGCCAGGGGAAAAATTCGTGTTTCATGACAGATAAAATGTGATATAGAGGCCTTAGACTGGGGGCCATTATTTTTTTAGCGACCCTTCTTCATCAAATGAAATTAAAAAGAGACATTTAGTACCATGGTAATCCAGGATATCGATATTAAAATCAGTCAGCAGGAAAAGAGTCAGCTAATGAAGAAAAGGCTGATTGAAGCCACCTTGGACTGCCTCCAGCTTTACGGATTTCATGGGGCATCCTTGTCTCGGATTCTGGACCGGGCCGGTGTTTCCAGGGGGGCCTGGCGCCACCATTACGAGAGCAAAAACGATCTGGTGGCCTCAGCATCGGAATGCCTTCTGTCAACGGCGCTCTCCAGTGCTCGGGACATCGCAAAGGATCTTTCAGCCGAAGCAACGGGTATCGCAGATATTCTGGAGATGATCTGGGAAAAATTTTATCAGGGTCGTTACCGGGATGTCTGGGTGGAGTTCAATGTGGCCTGCCGGACGGATAAGGAGCTGTATCACCGGCTTTCTCCGGTGATCCGGAGCTTTTTTGATGAGATGGACCGAATCTGGAACAATCACCTGAATCATCTTTCACGGCCAGGCCTCAAGGCAGAAACCATCATGAACCTGTCGCTGTATCTTTTGCGTGGGCTTTCCTTTCAATCGGTTTCCCAGGACAGACCCGATCATTTCCGGGATATGCGGGAGCGATGGGTGGCTCTGGTCATGAAGCTGATGGCGTCGTAAAAAGTCCCATATGGGGCGTTATAGTGTTTGGTCGGACGTTCGACATACGCATAAATACGATCCAGGAATTTTCGGCTATCCTATGTAAATAAATCTTGACTTTACAGTGCGTTACTGATTGGATAGTAAAAAACAAACCGTTTGGTTTGTTTTTGGGGTTCACTAAATCCCACGTTGAATCATTGTGGAGCCATGCCATCACCTTATGATGCATGAATCTTGAAACATGAGTCCCGCTGTCCTTTTGCCGACAGCAAAATCATACGAAAATACCATTGTCCGTTGGGCTGGAATCATTATTCTTCATTGACGCGAAAACAAGGGGGGCAGATGTCAAATACGAGCAGAAAATACACAGCGGATGTGATTATTGTAGGTGGCGGGCTTGCGGGCATCGTCACGGCATTCGAACTTCTGGATCTCAATAAAAAGGTATTGATTCTCGAACGTGACACTGCGGATAAACTCGGAGGGTTGGCCAAGGATTCTTTCGGGGGCATCATGATGGTGGACACACCCCTTCAACGAAAAAACGGGATCAAGGACAGCCCTGAACTGGCCCTTTCGGACTGGCACAGTTATGCCCAATTCGACCAGGATGCCATCTGGCCCAAACAATGGGCTGAGCTGTACGTGAATCGTTCACGGGATTTGATCCATGACTGGCTGGCCAAACGGAAAGTGACCTTTCTCCCCGTGGTCAACTGGCCCGAGCGAGGGCTGTACAAACCAGGGAATTCCGTCCCACGATGGCACATTGCCTGGGGAACGGGTTATGGTCTCATCGAATCCATTTTGAAACACCTGGACGCCCACCCAAATCGGAAAAATTTGGATATCCAGTTTAATCATCAGGTCAATAACCTGGAATACACCGATGGTGTCGTCACGGGTTGCAGCGGCGTACTGGAAGGCAGTGACACATCGTTCACGGCCCAGGCTCAGGCCCTGGTTGCCGCAGCAGGCGGCATGTGCGGCGGAGATTTGAGCAAGGTTCGAAAACACTGGTACAAGCATTGGGGCAATCCTCCCGCCAGGCTTTTGAATGGATCACACCCCTATGCGGACGGAAAGATACATGATTGCATCGAGGCCATCGGAGGTAATATCACTCACCTTGACAAGCAATGGCATTATGCCGCCGGTATCGCCTATCCAAAGGCAGACATGGAAAACAAGGGATTGAGCCTGGTGCCTCCCCGTTCGGCCCTATGGATGAATGCCCTGGGGCAGAGAATCATGGGCCCCCTGCCCCTGGTAGGGTATACGGACACCCGGTATCTGGTGGAACAGGTGCTCAGACAGCCCGGTCAGTACTCCTGGCAAATCATGAATTGGAAAATCGCCATCAAGGAGCTGGCCGTATCCGGCAGTGAACACATGAAAGCCTTTCGCTATAAAAACAAGTTCAAGTTGGTCAAAGATGTTCTTTTCGGAAATACCGAGCTGGTGAAACGATTGATTGAGGAGTCTGAAGATTTTGTGGTGGCGGACACGATGGATGAACTTGTCCGCAAGATGAATAGTCTGGACAACGAGTACATGGTGGATGGCGAGACCCTGAAATCGGAAATCCGTGCATATGATGATCACATCTTACGGGGCAAATCATTGCACAATGATGACCAACTGCGCCGTATCGCAAATTTTCGAACGTATCGGGGTGATCGCATCCGGATGTGCAATTTTCAGCGAATCGACGATCCCAAAGCCCGTCCACTCATCGCTGTCCGTCAGTTCATCCTGAGTCGAAAAAGCCTGGGGGGTGCCCAGACAGACCTGGCATGCCGGGTGTTGTCCAAAAAAGGCGACGTGATTCCCGGTCTGTTTTCCGTGGGTGAAAACGCCGGCTTCGGCGGCGGCGGCATTCATGGCCAGGGCTCCCTGGAAGGGACATTCCTGGGAAGCTGCGTGCTCATGGGCCGTATCGCAGCTCACGCTATCTGCAATCGGACCCTGTGATTAATAATGATGGCGTCGTAAAAAGTCCCATATGCGGCGTTATAGTGTTTGGCCTATGGACCTTTTTCCATAGCCATCCATCTGTCGACTTTTTACGAGCCTCAGCGTCAGACATTCTGACCAAGGTTTTTTGGTGTCTTTTTTCTTATTTTATGGCAAAATAGAAGATCGTCTTTTAGTCTCCGATGACATGTAAAAATCATTTTCTGGTTATGCTCTTGGCTCCAATGGTCTTTCATGCGTTTCATGAAAAATAAATGAATGTATAACCACCCGCTCCCTCTGGTCACTGAAGAGCACGAAGAAAACATTCATCCGGTTGCCAGCTCCCCGCCTTCACGGGGACAAGCTTTAAAAAGCTGGGCAAATATGTGATGATATTTGATGTGTAAGAATACATCATTAATGAAGCATACGAAAAAATAATATAAAGATTTTATTGGTTTTTCTTCGTGCTCTTCGTGTCCTTCAGTGAGCTACGCGAACGGGTGGTTTAAAAAAAGAAAAAACAGTTTTACCACGAAAACACGAAGAGCACGAAGAAGGGCAAAAGATTATCCCTGCCGGGGGCCAACCCCAGTTTTCGCTGGGGCAGGCTCTTTTAAAAAGGTTGCCAACATGCATTTAGGGATGATTCAAGAATGACCGCAGATGAACTCTGTGGCCCTCTGTGTTCTCTGTGGTAAAAAAGCAATTTAACCAGGAATAACCCATCCGAGGTGAAGCCTATGGATACGAAACATGCGGATTTCGCAGGAAGCTGGTATCCCGGAACAGCCCATGCCTGTGAGAGAGACATCCTTGATTTCTTGGCTGATCCATTGATCAGGTCTGTTCCCGGCCGGGAATACAGGGCCGGAATCGTTCCCCATGCCGGCTGGTTTTTTTCAGGCGCCTTGGCCTGCCATGTTTTCAAAACCCTCAGGGGAAAGCGGAAACCCGATGTGATCGTATTGTTCGGAAAGCACCTGGGCCCCCGTGATCCGGCCACAATCATGGTCAAAGGGGGCCTTGAAACACCCTTTGGGATTATCGGCATCCATGAACCCCTGGCCCTGGCTTTAGCAGATACGTTGAACTTGACCATCGAAATGGCCTCCGAGGCACCGCCGGAAAATACCCTGGAACTACAGCTTCCCTTTGTTCGATATTTTTTCCCTGATGTGCCCGTGATTCCTTTGGGTGTTCCGCCAACCGCCCTGGCTGAAACCCTGGGCCGGGAGGTGGTTCGCCTTTCCCGGGACATGGGCCTGACCATCAAGGCCATCGGATCCACCGACCTGACGCATTACGGCCCAAATTACGGGTTTTCACCCGCAGGAACCGGTAAAAAAGGTGTGGCATGGGTCAAGGAGGAAAATGACAAACGCATGGTCAACCACCTTGTGGCCATGAACGAAAAAGAAATCTTAAAAGAGGCCCTGACAGCATACAATGCCTGTTGCGGGGGTGCCGCTGCGGCAGTTGTCGCCGCAGCAAAGGCCATGGGCGCTGACAAAGGGGAGCTTCTTGGCTATACCACCAGCTATGATAAACGACCCGACGACAGCCTCGTGGGATATGTGGGAATGGTGTTTTGATGGTGGCACTGGCGCAACCCGGTTGCATGGAATGAAACAGGCCATGTTTGCCAAGGCCATTATCGGCATGAACCCATGCCATTTTAAACGGACTTAAACCCAGGACATAAACATGCAAAAACGAGAATTTTTAAGGTTCCAAAGTTCCAATCTTGTCTATTACACCCTGTTGAATGAAAGCGGTGACGTCTATTGGGAAGGCGTGGGAAAAACCTTGAATGTCAGCATGGGCGGAGTCTTGATCGAAATAGACTGTCAGATGGAAGATGTGATTAACACGCTATTTCTGGAGATGGCCCTTGCCAATAATATCCTTAAGTTAAAAGGGCGCGTCGCGTTCGTAAAAGAAACAGGTGCCCAACGGCATGAGCTGGGGATTCAATTCATGGACGTCTCAGAACAAGTCCAGGATGATCTATCTGAATTTTTAAAAAAATACGATGAAGAAACCGGAAATGCAAGAAAGCTGCTCCGAGAGAAAGACTCCAACATCAGCAATGTGGTGCTGACCCTTTCAAAAGAGCACAAGATCATCAATGATTATGTAATTGCATGCCGAAAGATCCTTGAAGGCAACGATCAGGAATACACCATGAAGAACCTGGAAACCTTATTTGACCTGATGGAAAAGGATTTAAATGCCCATTTTCAATTTGAAGAAAAAATTTTATTCCAGGCAGCACTGACAGGAGATTATAGCCAGGACATATCCCAACTCGTCGATACGTTCAATCACGAACACATCGTCATGCGTGAACAAATCAAAGAAATGATATGCTACCTCAAAGAATTGATTGAAAATGGAAATGCCATCGAAAAGGTTTCCAACGAAAAAGTTGATTCATTTATGCGTCTTATCAAAACACATGCACGCAATGAAATGATCAACCTCTTTCCCCTCATTGATGCTGATCCCGGAAAAATTCGTGCACTGAACAAACTGATGGCAGGGGCTTAACATTTCTAACGCAGTTCGCAAGCCAACAACCGGGGGCGACACTTACAAACCGAATGCCTTAGTTAAGGAGCCAAGCCATGAAGTCTATGTTGGTTGATTATGATGAAAAAACCGATGTGATCACTTCAAAAGACGCCGTCAAAGAAGAACCCTGGGTATCTGTCTGCAGACGGTTCAACGACGATGTCCACAGGCTGAGAAATGTCAGCGGGATGGGGAACTTCACAGGGCTGTATGAATGCTTTGATGATGATAACACCCGGACCTATTTCATTGTGGAAGAAGATGAAGGCCTCTACCGGCTCAGGCGCAAACACTTTCTTGAAAAAATAGGGACGTGACGTGCAATGACTTATCGGTTGTCCATCACCGTTGACGGGATAATCAAAATCGCAATAACCATCCGTCGACTTTTTACGAGTTCATCAATGCACTATCTATAAAATCAGGAACATAATTTTCATTCCCCCCATTGAGTCTCCCCCCCCCCTCATTTGCCAATGTCCGTTATTGGAAACTTTTGTATTGACAATACCTATGTGTTGTGCAAATCATTCTATAAAGTTGAACGAAAAATATCAGTTTGCACAATTGGCACAACAGCGCCAAGCCGTACCGGAATGACGGAACCTTTTATTCTCACACCACCGTGCGTTGATACATATTTGGGGTACATCAGTCACACGTTCTGAAAGCACAGGAAAGGAACACTAATGATTGAGCTGATCAACAAAAGTCATACGCTGGTTTTTGGATGTGGTAATCCTCTGTTTGGCGATGACGGATTTGGTCCGGCTGTCATACAGTATTTGGAAACCCACTATACACCGGCTGACGGCTGCACGTTTATTGATGTCGGGACCTCTATTCGTGAGATTCTCTTCGATATCATTTTAAGTGATCGGCGGCCGGAAAAGATCATCATCCTTGATGCTGTAGACATGCCGGGCCGCTGGCCAGGCGAACTGTTCGACATTGATGTGGATCAGATACGTCCGGAAAAAATCAGTGATTTTTCACTCCATCAATTTCCCACCACCAATATGCTGAAAGAACTCAAAGAAAATACATCCATCGATATAAGGCTTATGGTCGTTCAGTTTGAAACACTCCCGGATATGGTTGCACCGGGGCTCTCCCTGCCTGTTCAGAAAGCAGTGCCTGTGATTGCGGAAAAACTTATTCGTGATCTGGGGGGTAAGCCCATTCACGAAAAGGGCAGATCCATGGATGACAATGTTTCAGTTACGTTTGCATTTTAAGGCCACGTTATGTAGTGGTCATTTTTTTTATGGCACGTGTTAACAATGTTCGAATGCAGGAACTCTTATTTTTGTCGCGACCACAAGATGGAAATGGGAGAACCACAACCACACCAAAACAAAAAGAGGTGTCTATGGCAGCGAAACCAAATGGGTCCGTTCTCATTGTGGGTGGGGGGATCTCGGGTATTCAGGCCGCACTTGACTTGGCCAACTCGGGATTTTATGTCTATTTAATTGAAAAAAGTCCAGGCATTGGCGGTGCAATGGCCAAGCTGGACAAGACCTTTCCCACCAACGACTGTGCCATGTGAATTATCTCGCCAAAATTGGTCGAGTGCGGTCGGCACTTAAACATTGAAATTCACACCCTGTCAGAAATTACGGAGGTTGCAGGCTCTGTTGGCAACTACACCGTCACAGTCAAACAAAAACCCCGATTTGTGGACATGGACAAATGCATTGCCTGCGGTCTGTGTGCTGAAAAATGCCCAAAAAAGGTGGCTGATGAGTTCAATATGGGGATCAGCAAAAGGAAGGCGGTCTATATACAGTATGGTCAGACCGTACCGCTCAAATATGCCATTGACGACTCAAGCTGTCTTTATTTTCAGAAAGGCAAATGCCGGGCCTGTGAAAAATTCTGTCCAACAGGAGCCATTAATTTCGAGGATGTTGAAACCACAAAAACGATCCTTACCGGCGCGGTGATTCTTTCACCGGGCCATGTTCCCTTTAATCCCGGAAAATACGATTATACCGGATACGGCCGTATACCGGATGTGGTCACATCGATGGAGTATGAGCGGATGCTGTCGGCAGGGGGGCCGCTCATGGGGCATCTGGCCAAGCCTTCGGACAACCAGGAACCGCTTAGCATCGCATGGCTGCAGTGCGTGGGTTCCCGAAGTATCAGCCGGCATGACCGCAGCTACTGCTCCAGTGTCTGCTGCATGTATGCCATCAAACAATGCCTTGTCACGGCAGACCATCTTCCGTCCCATGCCACCCAGACAGTTTTTTACATGGACATCAGGAGTCATGGGAAAAATTTTGACCGGTATTATGAGGATGCGGCTGAAAAAGGGGTCCGATTTATTCGTGAACGGCCCCATACCTTTGATCCCGGCCCTAACGGCAGCGGTGTAAGCATCACCTGGATGGACAAAGACGGCGGAAAACGCACGGAATTGTTTGACATGGCCGTTATGTCCGTGGGCATGGAGCCGCCTTCTGATGCGGAAAAGTTATCAAAAATCGCCGCGATTGATCTGGATCAATGGGGATTTGCCAGAACGGATTCGTTTTCGCCGTCCCAGTCCTCACGAAAGGGGATCTGTATCGGGGGCAGTTTTTCCGGCCCCATGGCCATTCCGCGATCAGTGACACAGGCCTCCTCAGCAGCCTGTAAGGTGTCCATGGAATTGGCATCTGCCAAAGGCACCCTGACAAAGGAGAGAACCTATCCTGAAGAGCGGGATGTTGACCAAGGGGAACCCCGTATCGGTGTTTTTGTTTGTTCCTGCGGTATGAACATCGCCGGAGTGGTGGATGTCAAGGCCGTGGCAGAATACGCGAAAACCCTTCCCGATGTTGTGTTTGTGGAAAACAATTTGTTCACCTGTTCAACAGACACTCAGGTGATCATCGGGGGCAAGGTTAAAGAACTTAATCTGAACCGGGTTGTTATCGCAGCCTGCACGCCCAGAACCCATGAACCGCTGTTTCAGGAAACGCTAAAAGACGCAGGCCTGAACGGCTATCTGATGGAAATGGCCAATATCAGAAATCACAATGCCTGGGTTCATAAAAACACCCCTGAAATGGCAACGCAAAAAGCCAAGGATCAGGTAAGGATGGCTGTGGCCAAGGTGGCACTGGCCTCGTCCCTTCGATCGCAGTCAGTGCCTGTCACACAAAAAGCACTGGTGATCGGCGGCGGTTTATCGGGCATGACGGCCGCACTGGGGTTTTCCGAACTGGGCTACGATACGGTGCTCATTGAAAAAAGCGATCAACTGGGCGGTAATGCCCACTATCTGGAAAAAACCGCAGACGGGCAAACGCTCCGCCCCGCGCTGGAGCAGATGATCGCTGATGTGGAAAACAATGCCCGGATTACTGTGATGAAAAAGGCCACTCTTGCTGAAGCCAAAGGCTCTGTGGGCAATTTTACCGGGCTGATTCAGACAGAGGAAAACGCCCGGACGGACGTTTCTTTTGGTGTGGCGGTTGTCGCAACCGGTGGACGTGAAACCAAACCGTCCGAATACATGTATGGAAGCGACCCTGGGGTCTTTACCCATCTGGAATTTGACGCATTTACAGCCGGGAAAAGCGATGCTGTCCTGAAGGCAGAGTGTGTGGCTTTTATTCAGTGTGTGGGATCGAGGAACAAAGAACGACCGTACTGCAGCCGGGTGTGCTGCACCCATACCGTCAAAAAAGCCATCGCCTTGAAAGAAATGGACCCTGAAAAACAGGTATTCGTTTTTTACCGTGACATTCGCACCTATGGTGTGTTTGAAACCTGGTATCACAAGGCCAGACAGCTGGGGGTTATTTTCATACAGTATGATTCCGACACTAAGCCCGATGTCCGTCGTGAGGATGCCAAGATCGTTGTCACTGCAACAGATCCTATTCTTCAGCAGCCTGTTGCCATTTATGCGGATTATCTTGTTTTGGCATCAGCCATTGAGTCTTCGGGTATCTCGGGACTGTCACAGCTGTTTAAATTCAGTGTGGATGAAGACGGGTTTATCAATGAAGCCCATCCAAAACTTCGACCGGTGGATATGAGTGTTGACGGGCTTTTTGTGGCAGGTCTCTGTCATTATCCCAAGCCCGTTGACGAATCCATTGCCCAGGCTATGGCTGCGGTTTCCCGTGCAGGCGTTTTGCTTGCAAAAACGGAAATGAAACTGAATCCCATCACGTCCTTTGTCACGGATCGGTGTGACGGCTGTGCCCTTTGCGTGGATGTGTGTCCCTATCATGCCATCAGGCTGGTGGAATATCAGGGACATGCGAGTATGCAGAAGCGCATAGAAACGGATACCGCATTGTGCAAAGGATGCGGAATCTGTGCCGCCACCTGCCCCAAAGGCGGAGTCCAGGTCCACGGATTTACACTGGATCAGCTGATGGCCCAGGTGGATGCCGTACTCAAGGCATCGTGATCTGCCAAAAAGCTTTTGGCGGCCCTTTCGGGGGGGCCAGATTTTAAAAATCTGGATCGGTCATCGCCAAGGCTTCGCCCCGACACGCAAATGGGTTTTGCATGGTTGCAAAATCGTCATTGAAATCGACGTTGGGGCACGGCGCGCCGTGCCCCTACTGGGTTTGCTCCCGGCAGGACGGCTGGAGGCTTAAAACGGAACCAATAAATAAGGAGAACACGATATGGGTCAATCCTTTGAACCGGTGATAGTGGGTTTTCTGTGTAACTGGTGTGCCTATGCTGGCGGGGATCTTGCCGGGGTTTCCCGGATACAGTATCCCCCGAACATGAAGGCCGTCAGGGTGATGTGTTCGGGTATGGTTCACCCGGAACTGATCGTGAAGGCCCTTGCAAGAGGGGCTGACGGTGTTCTGGTTATGGGCTGACATCTGGGCGAATGTCATTACCTGGATGGTAATTATAAAGCCAGAGACAGAGGGGAAATCATACGCATAGTGCTAAAGGATTCGGGCATTGATCCGAGGCGGTTTGACCTTCAGTGGGTCTCTTCGGCCGAAGCCCCCCGGTTTGCGCTGATCGTGACCGAATTTACGGAAAAAATCAGAGCGCTGGGGGCAAACCGGGCTGCTGAAAAGGTTGAGGCTGAACAGAGAAAAACCGGGTAAAACACGCGATCTACCCGTTACAGACGATGGCATTGACGAGTGCATAACAACAGCAAGAAAAAAGGGGTAAGTATGAGTACTGAACCTGTCATCAAACTCGGTCAGAAAAAAAAGAGCCTGTTCAAAGATTCCGTCATGGCGCTTCTGCCCGACGGCGGCAATCTGAACATGTGCCTGACCTGCGGTGTCTGTTCATCCGGGTGCCCGGCAACAGGGCTCGCGGATATGGACCCGAGAAAATTTTTACGAATGGCATCCATGGGAATGGATGAGGAGATTCTTTCAAGTCCGTGGGCATGGATGTGCACCATGTGTCAGCGGTGCATTTATGTGTGTCCGATGCAGATCGACATCCCCCAGCTGATATACAATGTGCGCAGCGTAAAACCCAGGGATGAAAAACCCAAGGGGATTGTCAGTTCCTGTGACCTTGCCTTGAAACACGATACCTGTAGCGCCATGGGTGCGTCGGAGGAGGACTGGGTCTTTGTTGTGGAAGATGTGCTTGAGGAAGTCCGTGACAGTCAATCGGGGTTTGAAAGCCTGGAGGCCCCCATGGACAAATCAGGGGCCACCTTTTTCCTGAATCAGAATTCCAGGGAGCCGGTGACCGAACCCGATGAGATGGTGCCCCTATGGAAAATTCTGCACTCTGTGGGTGCGGACTGGACCTACGGGAGTAAAGGCTGGGCAGCCGAGAACTACTGCATGTTTATGGGTGACAATAAAGACTGGGAATCCATTGTAAGAACCAAGGCGAAAGCCGTTGATGATCTAGGGGCAAAGGTGTGGCTCAACACCGAGTGAGGTCACGAATTTTTTGCAGTCCGGGCCGGACTGAAAAAGTTTAACATTCAGCATACGTTTGAAGTCAAAAGTATCATCGAATATTACGCCCGCTGGATTCGCGAGGGCAAACTCAAGGTCAGTTCAGACTGGAACCGGAATCGCAAAGTGAAATTTACGGTTCAGGACCCGTGCCAGCTGGTTCGGAAAAGCCTGGGGGACCCCATCGCGGAAGACCTGCGCTTCGTGGTCAAAGCAGTGGTCGGGGAAGAAAATTTCATTGATATGACTCCCAACCGCTCCAATAATTTCTGCTGCGGCGGCGGTGGGGGATTTCTCCAGGCCGGATTGCCTGAAGAACGACACGCTTACGGCAGCCAGAAATTCAATCAGATCATTAAGACCGGTGCAGATTACTGCATCACCCCCTGTCATAACTGCCATTCCCAGATTCATGATTTGTCGGAACATTTTGAAGGCACATTTCACACCGTGCATTTGTGGACCCTGATCTGTCTTGCCATGGGGACGCTTGGGGAAAATGAACGGACCTATCTGGGGCCTGATCTGGCTGAGGTCGGTTTGTAAAGGAAAAAGTCCGAGACCATTTATCGGACCTTGCCTTAACACACGCAAACAAATCGGGAGGCTGTATGAAAACGTTTTTCAACTTGATTCAGGAGGTTCAGAAGCCGGGACTCTGTCACCGGTGCGGAGGGTGTGTGACCTTTTGCACAGCTGTGAACTATGGCGCCCTGGAGTTGGACAAGCAAGGGTCTCCCAAATATCGTGATATTGAAAAGTGCATCGAATGCGGCTTGTGTTACTCCATATGCCCTGAAATTGAAGAGCTGGAAGAGGAAGTGAAGCGAAAGCTTGCCTGGAGTGCACCCATGGGACGGGTCATCGAAACCACGGTTGCCAGGGCAAAGGACGAGCAGATCAGGGCCAGGGCAACGGACGGCGGGGTGGTCACGGCACTGTTGGTGCACCTGTTTGATACAGGCAAAATAGATGGAGCCATTGTGACCAGGCCCACAGGGCGGTTTCAGCGACATCCCACACTGGCCACCAGCAGAGAGGAAATCCTTGAGGCAGCGGGCTTTTATTTTGACATGTCCCAGGGGGTGAATCAGATCAATGAAGAGTATCGCACCTATTCATCCATTGAAGAGTTTGCACCCATAATGCAAAAAGGACTGCGCAGGGTGGCCCTGGTGGGCACCCCCTGTCAGATTCAGTCTGTGCGCCGGATGGAGCTTCTTGAGATCATGCCGTCGGATTCGATTAAATTCTGTTTCGGTTTGTTCTGTTCCGGGAATTTTATTTTTGGGGATATCCAGAGAAAAAAACTCTCTGACACCCATAACATTGACTGGAACGCCGTGAAGAAACTCAATGTTAAGGAAACCTTCAGGGTTCATAGCAGCGAAGGAGAGGTTAAAGAGTTGCCCCTTTCCGACCTTGAGTTCATGAAACGGTATGCCTGCCGGTTTTGTATGGATTATGCGTCTGAGTATGCGGATATTTCATTTGGCGGAATAGGTGCGGATGAGGGCTGGACAACCGTCATTACAAGAACGCCTCTGGGACGAGCCGTATTTGCGGATGCACGGAACAAGCTGGTGGAGGATTTCTTGGTTTCGGAAAATGCCGGTTACGCAAGTCAAGCGCTCTCCATAACGCGCGTCGCATCCAATGATAAAAAACAGACGGCCCGAAAGAATTTGAAAACATTGGGTTCTAAAGGGGTGAACGTCGTCAGTTAGTATTCACCCATAAAGGGTATCTCTGGATAGTCATTTTTTAAGGCCTAAAATGTGAAAAAGCACCATGCAAATACTGTTAAGCAAGGCTGAAATAAAGGAGTCACTATGAAAGTCAAAGTATTAAGCGAATGGCTCAACTCATGCTCCGGGTGTGAAATTGCCGTTGTGGATATGGGAGAACGGCTCCTGGATGTCCTGAATCTGGTTGATTTTGTCCATATCCCGGTGCTCATGGACAACAAATATTACGGGCAGCTCGGTGATCAAAAACATCTGTCCCTGCCTGAGGCGGACGTGGGCCTTATCAGTGGCGGCATCAGGAATGAGGAACATCTGGAGCTGGCTCAGGAGATCCGGAAAAAATGCAAAATCGTCATCGCCCTGGGCACCTGCGCCACCCATGGGGGCATACCCTCCCTGTGCAATACCTATGGCAACAACGAGATTCTGGACCGCTATTATACCACGGAAACCACGGACCCGTCTGACAGTTATCCGTCGGCCGGCATCCCCGAGCTTTTGGAATCGTGCTATGCACTGGATGAAAAAATCCATGTGGATGTCTACCTTCCAGGGTGTCCACCCCATCCGGACCAGGTGTTTGAGGCCCTGGTGGCTCTGCTGGAAAACAGACCGGCGAACCTGTCTGACAAAAGCGTGTGTGATACCTGTCCCACCCGGCGTGAGGGCAAAGGTGATCTGAAAAAGCTGACCCGGTTTCTTAAAGCACCTAAGCACAACGGTTTTGCCGAACCTCTGGATACCATGCGTTGCCTTTTGGAGCAGGGCATTCTCTGTATGGGAGCGGTGACCCGGGCCGGCTGCGGCGGCAACACCATTACTCCCCGATGCCTTTCTGTCAGGGTGCCTTGCAGGGGATGTTACGGGCCTGTAAAACATGAGGGTAATCAGATGATGGACATGCTCAATGCGCTGGCCTCCAATGGGATCGACATTACATCCCTGCCTGAAACCACATCGCTTCTCAGGTTTTCCGGTGCCCACGGACAGCTTCGGCCTCCCTTCAAAGAAGACGGGGCGTGACATTGGGTAGCCCACTCTGGGGGCAGCTTTAAAAAGCTGAGCAAATGGTTTGGGTGGACGTCTTAGGCTGAATGGTTGCCAAGGCCCTGTGGATGGCAAAAACGTGTTTTGTCAAACTTTATCATAAAGTTTGGCTTCCGGCAGGGCCGCCGGAGGCAGAACAAAAGCAAATAAAAAGGAACTCTGTATGACTCGAACAATCACCATTTCACCGCTAACCCGGATTGAAGGCCATGCTTCCATTGCCATCAATCTGGATGATGACGGCAATGTAAAGGACTCCAAAGTCCATTTTCAATCCCTAAGGGGGTTTGAAAAATTTGTGGAGGGAAAGCCGGCCGAGGAGCTTCCCCGGATTGTAAACCGCATCTGCGGTATCTGCCCCTGGCATCATCATCTGGCGTCAAACAAGGCCGTGGACAAATGCTTCGGTGTCACACCCCCGCCAGCCGGACAGAAATTGCGTGAACTCATGCAGACCATCGCCCATGCGGAAGACAAGCTGCTTCACTTTTTCTTTCTGGCGGCCGCTGACTTTGTGATCGGCCCGGACAGTGATTACGCAGTGAGAAATGTCATCGGTGTGGTCAAAGCCAACCCGGATCTTGCCAAAAAAGTGGTGCAGATGCGGTTTAAAGCCAAAATGATTCTGGAAAAGTTTTCAGGAAAAGCCATTCATCCTGTGGCCGGTGTGACCGGCGGTTTTGCCAAACCGCTCACCGAAAAGGACCGCAAGGAGATGCTCGTAGAAATGCAGGAAATTCTGGATTTTGCGCTCTTTACCATGGATTTTGCAAAAAAAGAGGTCTTTGCGAAATATCTGGACACCATTCAGGTGCTGGGCGTCATCAACACAGGTTTCATGGGGACCGTCGACGACAACGGGGCCATGAATCTGTATGACGGAAAGATCAGGCTTATGAAACCGGACGGCACATATACCGACTTTGATGTTACCGACTATACTGATTATATCGGTGAGCAGGTGGTGCCCTGGTCCTATGGGAAGTTTCCCTATGCCCGGAGCTGGGGGGAAGGGTTTTCAATGGATCTTGATGCGCCCAAAGGGATATACAGATCCAACTGTCTTGCCAGAATCAACGTCACGGACCATATGTCCACACCATATGCCCAGGCAGAGCTGGAAGAATTCAGGGAAAAATTCGGCAGACCGGCCCAGGCAACACTGCTCTATCACTGGGCAAGGCTGATTGAAGAAGTCTATGCCTGTGAGCATGCCATTGCCCTGCTCAATGATCCTGAAATTACGGATCCAAATGTCAGGGCCGTTGCGGAACCGCGAGCAGGCCGAGGGGTGGGTTGTGTGGAAGCGCCCAGAGGCACTCTGATTCATGATTATTCCACCGATGAAAACGGTCTGATCACCCGAGCCAATATGATTGTGGGCACCACCCATAATCTGGGGCCCATTAACATGAGCGTGGATCAGGCCGCCAAGCTGTTGATTAAAAACGGGGAAGTGGATGAGGGTACCCTGAACAAGATCGAAATGGCGGTGCGCGCCTACGACCCATGAGTGTCCTGCGCAACGCATCGCCTGGATGGCGATCACGGCATTTCAATCAGCATCTTTGATTCAGGGAAAAATCTTGTGGAATCATGGCCTAAAGTAAAATAACACATTTCCAGAAGCCCACCCTGCACCTCCCCCATGGCGAGACGCAGGGTGGGCTTGCCCATCATAACCCACGTAACTTCAGCTTGTGTTTGTCCGGATTTTCAAAAACCTGCTGCCGGAGGCAACGTTCATTTGAAACGTTATTTTGGCAATCACTATAAAGGGGTTTCCACGGACGTTTCGGGACGTAACTGTTCCAACTCCTCGATACTGGCCATGACCCGGCTTAGGGCTTCCTCAAACGTTCCTAATAAATGGGATATATCGCCGCCCTCGTTCAAAACCTCCTGGATGGCCTGTGCACTGTTTGAAAGCTCATGGGCCCCAAGATTGCCCGCAACGCCTTTCAGGGAATGAACCACGTGGTAAACGCGTTTCATATCCTGCCCAGTGATGTGATGGCGAATGTCTCTTGCGGCATGGGTATAGGTATCTTTCAATTTTCCCAGTAGCTCAAGGTAAAGTTCTTCATCGTGATCCACCCGGGCGAGACCGTCGGCAATGTCTATACCCGGCACGGAAGTGGGAAGCCGTCCAATGAAATCATGGTTATCCGGTATGGCCATGTCATGGATAGGTGGGGTATGCCCGGGCTTGATCCATGTCACAAGGGTGTTCAAGATGGCCTGGGGGTTGATGGGCTTGGTCAGATAATCAACCATGCCCAAATCAAGACATTTCTCCCTTTCCTCAACCAGGGCATGGGCGGTCAGGGCGATGATGGGAACCCAGGCCCCTTTTTCTATTGATAGAATAGCTTTTGCCGCATCCAATCCGTTCATGACGGGCATTTGGATATCCATGAGAATGGCATGGAAAGGCACCTCCGACCCTACCACACAATCCACGGCTTCGCGGCCGTTTTCCGCGACGGTGACCCGGATCGACCGGTTCTCCAGATATTCGCGGACCACCTGACGGTTGATTTCATTATCTTCCACCAGAAGAATATGGACCCCGGAGATAGGATTGATGTCCGGCACATGGCCAGAGCCCCGTTTAAGGTTCTGTTCTTCATAAAGCCGCGCCGGAGAAGTCACCCCGGAGACCCTCTCAAAAACGGACGTGAATACAAAGGTGCTTCCTATGTTTGGCCTGCTTTCCACCCCTATGTTTCCACCCATAAGACCGATCAGCTGCTTGCAAATACTCAAGCCCAGTCCCGTCCCACCATGGGTCCGGGTGATGGATTCGTCGATCTGGGTGAACGGTTGAAACAAACGGCCGATATCGTCCCCGGATATTCCAATCCCCGAATCCATCACCGAGACGGTCAGAGTCACGCACGAAGGGTCTTCCACCTGCTCTCCTGCTTCCACCGTATCCACTGTCACAGTCACGCCGCCTTTATCCGTATACTTGATCCCATTGGATATCAAATTCATCAGAACCTGGGTCAAATGAACCGAATCCCCGAAAAGAAGCCCGGGGACCTGATCAGACACCTTATAATCCAGAGTCAGCCCTTTTTTTTGTGCCTTCAGAGCAAACATCTCAGACAGATGGTCGAGCATGTCCTCCATGCTGAATTCTGACCGAATCACTTCCATCTTTCCGGCCTCGATTTTTGAAAAATCAAGAATATCGTGAACAATAAGCGAAAGGGATTGGGCGGATTTTCCGATTTTGTCCACATAGCCGTTTTGTTTTTCCGTCAGATCCGTCTCACAGGTCAATTGGGTGAGTCCCATAATGGCGTTTAAGGGGGTTTTGATTTCATGGCTCATGTTGGCGAGAAACGTACTCTTGGCCTTTGCCGCGGACTCGGCCAGGTCTTTGGCCTTTAAAAGCTCTGCCGTCCGCTCCCTGACACGGCTATCCAGTTCCCGGATGTTTGAACTCAGCTTGGCCACCATGCTGTTGAACGCGTCGGCCAGCATACCGAACTCATCCTTAGTGTCGATATTGCACCGGACCGACAGATTTCCCGCCATGACCTCTTCCGCTGTGCCGTATAGTTTCCGAACGGGCACAAGAAGCCGGTTAAGAAAAAAACATGACACCAGAAAAAAAAGAAAAAACGTGATCAGAAAAATAAAAAGAATCCTGTTCCTGAGGAGCATGGAGCCTTTGTTCAGTTCATCCACATACACGGAAGAAGCGATATACCAGCCAAGCCCCTTGAATTCTCTGACCCAGGACATTTTCTCGTGGATGAAGTTGTCCTTATCTCCCGGTTTATTCCATCTGTATACATAATCCCGGCCTCTTTCCCCGGCCACCGCAACAAGGTCTTTTAAAATCGGTTTGCCGGTATCGGGGTTGAGCAGATTACCGCCAAAGGTGCCTTCAAGTTTGGGATCGGGATGGATCAACATGGTCATGTCCGAATCAAAGATAAACATGTAACCGGTTCCCGCGATCCGGATCGTTGTAAGGATCTGTTTGAGGTCCTCGATCATTTTGGTTTTCTGGCGATCCACCTCCTCTTCCACATCGTTGATGTAAACTCCTGTGCCGACCACCCATTCCCACGGCTTGAAATGCTTGGAATAGCTCAGCTTCTCCATGGGCGTGGTGGAGCCCAGACGTCTCCACCAGTAGGAATGAAACCCCTCTCCATGATCCAGGGCCACCTTCACCAGATCCGGGACGATGAGATTGCCGTGAATATCCGTCACCTCTGAAAAATCCGCATTAAACAGCTCCTTGTCCGGATGGGAAATGAGCACGGACTGGTAATCAGCCACCCAGATGTAATCGTTTTTGCCGTACAGGAAAGACCGGAGTTCCTGAAGAACCATTTCTTTGGCCCGGGTTTCCGTCAAACGCCCCGATGTGTAATCGGTGTATCGGTTCCGGATATGGGACTCGGCAATCTGAACGATATTCCTGAGTTCGCGTTTGTGGTCTTCCAGTGCGCTTTTTCTGTAGCCCTCGATATCCTGGTATTTTGCATCCACGATTTCATACACGTTGTCGAGAATGGTCATTGCCGATTCTCGTTCCAGGCTGAAGACTTTGTTCTTGACCACCGGCACGGTCTGAAAATAAATGCAGACGAAAAGAAACGCCATGGCGCAGAAAATATAGAGAAAGATTTTTTTAAACAAGGTGGACGAAAACATAGCGGGAACTCCGTGTTCAGGAGGGGGGCGTCATGGCTTTTTTGATATCGGCCACATGGCGGCGGGACACCTTATACGGATCTTCCATCCCGTCCAGATAGACAACATATCCGTCTTTTTGGGAAAGACGGACAATCTTGGCTGCATTGATGATGCAGGACCGGTGGATACGGAAAAATTGACCGACGGGAAGTGTCTCCTCCAATTCTTTGAGGGTCTTCCGAATGATGGCCGGTTTTTTCCAACTGTAGTGCACGGAGGTGTAATTCCCTCCTTCCGAAACAACGGCGAGGACATCGGAGTATCGGACAAACCGCTGCTCCGAGCCGGTTTTGACCAGAAGCTGGTCCACCTTGAGTTTGAACACGGGGCCCTCATCCCCCTTGCTGCTTGAGAGGTTTTTTTGTTTCATGCTCTCCATGCGCCGGATGGCCTCGGCCAGACGGTCATGGCTGAACGGTTTCAAAAGATAATCCACCGCATTGATTTCAAACGCCTGGACCGCGTATGACCCATGTCCCGTCGTAAAGATAACGCTGATTTTGTCATCCACATGGGAAAGAATATCAAAACCCGAGCCATCGGGCAGAAGGATATCCAGAAAAATCACATCGGGAGTACGCTCTTTGAGAATCGCCAGGGCCTCCTTGCGGCTCTCCGCCTTGCCCACGATCTCGATTTTCGGATACTGCTGAAGCATCTTCTCCAGCACCCGTAAATTGATCGCTTCATCCTCGACAATCATTGCTTTTATTTTCATGAACTCCCCACGAAGACAAGGCTTGAATCGAATTTAAACAATAAATTCGATCTTTATGAATGAATTTAAACGCTATGTCATTAACACGGATGTAAATGTGAACATTGTTTGAGCGCCTGAACAATCATTCACGGCATGAATTCATGATCATTAAGGGCCAAAAGGATCTTTATTGATTTCGCGTGATTTATTAAGCTGCCGTTCATCACACTTTTACTACCGTTTATCCCACTTATATATTTTTGTCACGAAGTTATTTCCGTTCGTCACGTATCCGTTGAAATCAAAACATATGTTCACTACCGCAGAAGCCTCTGTCCGCCAAAACGACGTCGTTGGCGGCAAGCCATTGCCAAAGCGTTAGCAACCACCTGCCGGTTTATTGTTTTTAAAAATTTTTGTCCCAGCCTTGCCCTTGCCTTACAATAGGCTGCAGTACCTGGAGACGCGACGGCCCCTTTTTCGGCAGCCAGCCAGACGAGAAACTTCCTGACTGTTTCTCTGCAGGAAGCACTTTTGGCAATAACCTGTGACAAAAACAGCCAGAACGTCCTTTGTGGTGAAAACAACCGCTTCCGTCCGTATTGTGCCTCAGGTAGTTGAATCAACTGACTGAACATCTCAGGTATCTCCGTAAGAGGCTTATTCCTCATGGCACCATTACTTTGGCCCAATAAGATAGACTTATTTTTCATAATCCCTCCATAATTTTATTGACATCATTTATTACAAGTAAATATACTTGTAATAAAAATCAACAAAAAACGGGGGATTTATGACTGAAGACAAAAAAATAGCCAAGCAGCTACAAGTACAGTACTCACAGCTGGTATCGCGGCTGGGGAAAGTAGGATTAGTTTTGCAGGGAACAATTACAGAAAGAAAAATAGTGCGGGAAACCCCGAAGGATCCGTCAAAAGAAAAAACCTATGGCCCTTACTACCAGTGGACGTTCAAAAAAAATGGGAAAACGACTACGATAAACCTCACCGCAGGTCAAGCCAAATCTTACCAAAAGGCTATTGACAACAATCGCGAATTAGAAAATATTATCAAGAAAATGAAGGCGATATCACTTCTTCTATGCCAATACACAACTGCACCCGTTAAAAAACGGAAAAGACGTGCAAAAACTTAAGTTAGTGCCATTCGAGACACCATACATAATGATCGCATTATTTCCACAAACCGTTAAACCCAGTTGTCCAAACGTAAACATTCAACCCGCTCAAATTCACGTACATTGTTGGTGACCAGCACGAATCCTTCACTACGCGCGTGTCCGGCAATATGCAGGTCATTAACGCCGATAGGAGCACCGTTCCTCTCAAGCTTTGCCCGGATGTCACCATAATGGGAGGCGGCTTTAGCCCCATATGGCAATACCTCTAACCTGGAGATAAAGTCTTCAACCTGTATCAGGTTATGATCCGGCATCGCACTTTTTTCAACGCCGTGCAACAGTTCAGCCAATGTTATCGAGCTGATACACATCTGTCCGGCGTGACGGTTAAACACGTCTAAAAGCTCAACTGGGCGGCGTTTTAATACATATATGACGATATTTGTATCCAGCATGTATTTCAACATTATAAGGATTCTCTATCTGATTGATCCTGTGACGCCCGTTCGGCCATAAAATCATCGCTTACACTATCTTTGGTCAGAAAAAAACTATCCCACGTATTATTGGCCGGTGAGATAATTCGATCAAGACCCACAACACGTACAACGACTTTTTTAACACCTTCGGGGAAACGGGTTTCCACAGGGAGCCGTATTGCCTGGGTTCGATTGTTTTCAAATACTGATCCTAATAAAGCCATTATGCCTCTCCTTTTATGTGCTATCTAACAGAAATATATAACAAAAAAATGTATATAGCAAGTGTATATAGCATAAGCCGTCAGAATTCATAAGGATCGGATCATTGGGAATGGGGTCAGAGAATGAAACCTTGATTATTGATTTTGGGAACAGGAAAATGAATGTTATAATCAAAGATCAAGGTTTGACCCGACTTCTTGACCCGACTTCCTCTCAAAGAAGCTTTAAATAAATATTGACAAAAACATATAGTCACATTAGCTTAGTTCATCGGACTAATTTCTGGAGGCACCCATGAAAACGCTCAATATCCATGAAACAAAAACAAATCTATCCGGCATATTAGTTGATATCGAAACAACCGGGGAAACCTATCTTATTTGCCGGAATGGAAAACCGATCGCGGAAATTGTTCCGCACAAAAAAAAAACCCGGCTAAAACCTGATCCTTTTTTAAGCCGGATCAAAATCCATTGTGATTTAACGGAACCCTTAACTGAAGAGGATTGGGATGTCTAATCCGCTTTTGCTTGACACATGCGCTTTGATATGGCTTGCAGCGGGCGGAGGCGAGCTGACTCCTCAATCTCTTGAACGGATTGAGAATGCAAGCGCAGTTTTTGTATCATCCATATCAGCATTTGAGATTTCATTGAAAAACAAAAAAGGGGGAATCGAATTACCCTGCGACGCCCAAAGCTGGTACTTAAAAATAGTTGAATTCCATGGCATCTCCGAAATACCGATCAATCACCACATCGCGGGTGCATCCGTTCAATTGCCGGATTTTCACAAAGATCCATGCGACAGGTTCATCATTGCCACTGCAATGATCCATCGGCTTCCGGTGGTCACCGGGGACAAGATGTTCGCCAATTACGATATCGATATCCTGCTTTAATCTTTCAGATATTCAAATAAAATGGCCAAGCCACCATCAATTGTATAGGGAAAATGTGATCAACAGCTGGTTGCGTGACAAGCAGTCAACAGAAAGATATGATCGGTTGATACATCAACGGGGGGTTGAACGGTGGGTCAAACCACGCATGTGCCACATCACCAATCGCGGTTTGACCCTACGTTTAAATTACCATTTCCCGTTCAAATCATAAACATTGTGCGTCGCCGCGCGGTATGATTCCACACGACCGCCGCCGAAATCGAGGGTGATTCCCGCTGTCCATACCTAAATCGGTCATGGGTACTCACGCATGGTGAAAACGAAACTGCCGATCATCCATTTCTGGGATGCTATAGCGATCTTCCCTGGCATATTGCCCGTTTCAGTGGTTTGTGATAAAAAGAATGGCACATCAGTGATGGAAAGACATCGACACCTGATTTAGAGGTGCAAAACAGCATGGGAATAAATAAATGAACAGACATCCGGCATTAACAACGGCAATCGGCTTCATTTTGATCCTTGCGATGGTCATCGGTTTATCGCAGACATCAACGAGACTGTGGGGAGGAAAACCCGAACAGTCTCCAACGATAAAGTCTCTGATCATCAGCAGAGGGATGACCGTCATGGAGTTCGGGCAAGCCAACGGATTGCCCCGTGCTGCGCTGAAAGAGGTATTCGGCCTTCAGTCACCGTCCGATCTTGGGAAACCGGTGGATGAGTTCGGCTCTGATGATCAGATCACAGCTCGTGTGACAAAAAAAATGGCGCTGGCCTCAGAACATGCCAGCAAGAACTGGATAAAAATCCCGGTAAAGTTTGGTCTCTGGTTTGTTTTTCTGGTCATGGTGTTCATCGTATCCCGTAAACGGAAAATGACGAACCGCCTCAGGTTTTCACTTCTTTTTTCATCGGTGATGATCTTCGGAGTGGTGATGGGGCCTGACCCCGGTCCCATGGGCACGGTCAAGGACGCCATTTATCTTTATGCCACGACCCATGCCATCTTTCCTCCCCGGATGATTGCACTGATGATTTTTCTGATCAGTGTGTTTTCGGCCAATAAGTATATCTGCGCCTGGGGCTGTCAGGCCGGGACGTTGCAGGATCTGATTTTCAGGATTAACCGGACCGGTCATCAGGACGTCGGTATCGGCAAACACATCCGGCTGCCTTTTGTTCTGACAAATACCGTCCGGGTTCTTGTATTCGTTGTGTTTACAGTGATTGCCTTTGTGTGGGGTTTCGACTGCATTGCACCCATTGACCCGTTCAAAATTTATAAGCCCATGCATCTTGGGCTTATCGGTGGGGTTTTCGTTGGAATTCTCCTGTTTTTCAGTCTGTTCATCTATCGCCCCTGGTGCAGTTTATTCTGCCCTTTCGGTCTGGTGGGGTGGCTTGTGGAGAAGGTAAGCCGAGTCAGGATCAGTGTGGATTATGTCACATGTGTCGCCTGCGGGAAGTGCGCCACAGCCTGTCCGTCAACCGTGATGGAAGCCATTCTGCATGGCGATAAAAAAACAATCCCGGACTGCTTTGCATGCTATACCTGCAGAGACGTATGTCCCACCGAATCCATCCGTTTTTCTTCAAGAAAAAGAACTGAGCCACCTGCCGGTCATTTTGATAAAAAGAAGAAAACGCATTCAGGTATGTGACGGTCCCCCTGGATACGACCCTGTCCAAATACATCGAGCGGTGTCGATGAAGCCGAAGGGACGGTCAAATATCTGACCATTTACGCGCATTTTCCATATGAATTTATGATCATTAAGGGCCAAAAGGATTTTTTTGATTGCGCGTGAGATATTAAGCGGCTTTTTATCACACTTTTCCTACCGTTTATCCCACTTTCACATGTTGGTCACGAAGTTAGTTCCGTTCGTCACCTATCCATTGAAATCAAAACACTTGTTCACTACATATGTTTTTATAAAAAGGCATTGGATAGTCCCGTCAACAGAGAACGACTGGCAGTCGGCGTGAAGCGGAAATGCTGTCGTGGCGATTCATGATTTAATTTTAAAACACCACACAAAGAGAGGGGTACCCTGTAATGAAACCAAACGCTAATTTTATTATACTGACTATCATGGTCGCGTTGTTCGGACTCTCGCCGGTTTATGCCGCAGAAGTCGTTATCCCCAATAGTTTCTCCGCAGGTGAACCAGCTGTGGCGGACGAGGTGAATGACAACTTCGACGCCATCAAAACGGCCGTGGATGACAATGACGGCAGAATCGAAGCGCTGGAAGCGGCTTTGGCAAGCTTGTTTGCAGAAATTTCCAACCAGACGAATACCGTTACTGCCTTGCAGGGGATACATTGAAACGCTTTTTATTTTGGTTTTTAGTGATATTTCTTAAAAATATATCAAAGAATGGAGACGTTAATGGAAAAGAAAAATTGTAAAATATACAAATGGTTATATTTTTTATGTGTAAGTATTGTATTCATAACACTGGGATGCGGTCAAAGTTCAGATGATCGAACCGGGAATATAACAGGGGGAATAACTACAGAAGATGATAAGAGTAATCATGAAGTTTTAAGTGATTTAGGATTTGACGTCAATACGACAAGTTCCCATGATGACGTGTCGAACCCTTTAGGGGGTAAAATTACGAAATTTAAACCTAACTTTGAAATATATTTAGAAGGTGCTAAACTCTCAGGATTAACCAGTATGGCCGGGCTGATAGAAGACCCGTATGATTCTTCATTCGATCTTTTAAATGAATATTCCAATGGAGCTGGGATGAGCCTGCCTAAGAAAAGTGTGGCGGCTGATATTGATGGGGATGGCTATGATGAAATAGTGACAGCTATTTTTTCAATCGCTTCTAAAACAATCCAATTATCAATTAAAGATATTAATGATGATGTAACTGAGACTCATAATTTTCAAAATCAAGACTTTATAACGCATATGAATTTACCTCGTGGTGAAAGTTATAGTTATTATTTTATGAGAGATCTTACTGCTGGTGATTTTAATAACGACGGTAAATCTGAGATTGTATTGTCTTCATATAACACTGTATTGTTTTTTAATGATGAGTTAACCGAAATAACAGGCAGTTTTACGGATCTTGATAATGTCCTATATGCCCGGGTGGAGGCTGGAAATCTTGATGGTGATACTTATTGTGATTTAGTCCTAACAGCAGGCAAACCTGCAGGACAGACAGGCATGTATTATATTTTTTCCGGAAGTGCTGAAGGGCTTGGTATTAAACCCAATGATGATCCCTTAGACTACGCCGTGGTTACAGGTAGTCTTTTTGATTTTTCTTCAGCAGAGCCCATAATTGCTGACCTTGATGGTGACAAACTTAACGAAATTATATTTGGTGGTACAAAAAAAAACAATGTTGATATTCTTCAACTTACTATTATTGATCCCTGGATGGAAAAGGACGATAAATTTTTATGTACCATTCTTGTTGACTCATATGTAGTTTCTGAAATTGCGCCATGGTGTGCCGGTCGTCATGAACCTAGTAATTATTTTATCCCAAGGATGGTTGCGGGGGATTTTAATAACGATTCCAGATCAGAATTTGGTATAATGGATAAGTTTTACTCATATGATAATAAAACGCTTACCAGATTTACCGAAGGTGTTTTTAATACAGGATATGAAAACTACAGACATTCAAATATGTTTCATGATGTTTCAGTCGCTGGGGATGTTACAGGAGATGGAATTGATGACTTAGTCTTTTTAATTGCCGAGGATTTATCTGATTCTTTTGATTTAACCAAGTGTAATTTCACATATCTTAAAGTATGGGGGCAGGATAACTTAGGAGTTTATAAGCAATTGAGCACAATCCCCATAGCAGCGAATAAGACATATCCTACGTTGGCATTGGCAAATGTGGATAACGATAGCACAACGTTAAAATATATTTCAAAACAACTTGAATTTGGAACGCCTAAAATTTTAGCTATCCTGGCATCCCCTCCTTATAACGATGCTATAGATATAAGCGGAAGTAATACAAGCTTCAAACTAACAAGTGGTACTGAAGAGGGTTGGGAGTTTTCAAACGGATTTAATGTAGGAGTGGCGATTGGAGCAAGTGCAGATGTAGAAATGCCTTTTTGCAATATACTATCATTAGGAGGTGGAAGATCTGTTTCTTTAGAACAAGAATTTACATGGGGTTATGGAGAAACAAAATCACAGTCATTGAGTTATGAAGAGACCTGTAATGCTGGTAATGATATGGTATTTGTTACCGCCGTTCCCCTGGATGTTTATGTTTACGAAATATTATCCTCACCAGATGAGGGCTCAATTGGAAAAAATATTACTATTAATATTCCCAAAACTTTGGAATATTTATTTATTTCTGTGGATTTATACAACTCGCTTGTTTCAGAAAATGATCAGATTCCAAGTGAAATTTTAAATCATACGATTGGAGACCCCAACAGTTATTATAGGACAGAGGATAGAGATATATTTATTTCAGACGGTGAAGGGTTTATCTTTCAAGGTGCAAAAGTACCCCAGGGAAATGGACTAACAACCATAGAATATGAGGTAGACCAGGACTCTTTTACACAATACAACTATAGTTTAACAGTCAACGAGTCAAATAACATCAGGTTATTTATGGCAGACATAGATTATTCTGGTGGATATTCCCATGGTTATTCCTGTCAAAGTTCTGTAAGTTCAGGATTTACGCTTAGCGGTTCCGTTGGTAGTATAGTGGATTCAGCATTATGGGCAGAAAATGCTTTTAGTTGGGGGTTAATGTTAATTCCAAAACATTTTAATGATCAGTATTTTAACATGGTTACTTATTGGGTAAATACAAAGTAAAAGGCTCATTCGACATTTTAAAGGGTCTACTCAAGATGTTGTGGTTCGAGAATAATGAGCCCATGATCTAAAACCTTATTTGTTATTTGACCCAGGATGATGACCAGGAGGAATTTTGTTGATCCTTCTGGTCATCACCCTGTCCACCGATTCCCAAGCGAACTGCAACACCTAACCTTGATGGTGTAAATTATAGCTTGGTGGTCTCTGTTTTACTCTTTTAATCACCGATTTTCCCACCGCTAACATACCCTGAAAATGCCCTCTGCGATAGCCGCGCATAAATTCAATACTCCTTTTATTTTAGAAAGTTATAAAGAAATAATGGGACACGCACAAAGCAAAATGAACATTTTAATTAATGTTCCTTATGATGGCTACCTACATTAATGAAGAAAATGGGGTTGTTGTTTTGTTTGAAAAAAAACATATATGAAGGAATATTATAAGGGAAGTGTATTGTTGTATAATTTGCATGTCCCTTTTTTTCTGTTTTTCCCTGAGATGCCGGATTCAATTAGGCTATATTATGAATACATGATATGTTGTTATATCTTCTGGCTGAAAACAGAAGCTTTTTTATCAACGGCAAGAACAACTCCTGGGGCAGAAAGAGCTCCCATTGCTCTGACTGGTCCTGTTCAATACGTCTGTTATCTTTGGGATGATCGATAATCTTCTTCAGACATGTTCGCCATTTAATTTTTTTCCATCAACTAATATTCAGGTTCTGATTATGGGAAATTTGCTGCCCGACTACGTCAATAAAAAACGTCGCAAAACGTTAACAATTTATTCGATATTAGCCCTTCTTGTTTACCACATTCCGGCGGGATGGGTTTCTCTTGCAAAATACTGGGATATCATCTCATTCCCAGTTGAACCTATTGTGAATATATATATTTCGGTTATCGTATTTTATGTGATATTGTTTGTGATCATCAGAGTTAAAAAACAGATCACCCTTCGCTTTATCAATACCTTGCTCTATTTGCAGATCATCTTCAGTATCATCAATTTAACGGTTTTTTTTTATGTCATGCAGGACCTGCGTTTTCTGACATTGTTTACCTGCCTTCTGGCCATGACGTTTGTGTTTGTCCAATCGCCGCTGACCATTTCATTTATTGTCATTGCCTTTGTTACTGTTGATTATCTGATTATGTCTTATGTTGGAATATTTATTGCTGGGCAACCGGGTGATTATAAGAATGAATTGCTGCTTATCTTCAATTTTTTGCCAGCCTCCGCATTTATCGCTATCATGTGCAATACCATTCGAAAGCAGCACACTCAAATCAGGCTGTCCAGAGACGAGATGAAGAATACTCATTTGGAGCTCGAAACCACCCATGCGACACTCCAGTCCTTTAATGATCACATGATGGACAGCATTCATTACGCGGAAATGATACAGCGATCTCTTTTGCCGGGATTGGACCGGATGAAAACAATAAGCCCTGACAGTCTGTTTATCTGGATACCCAAAGACATTGTGGGAGGTGATATTTTTTATACATACACGCTCCCTGAAAAAACAGTCATCGCCCTTATGGACTGTACTGGGCATGGGGTTCCGGGAGCATTTCTTACCATGATTGCTTATACGGAAATCCGAAAAATTATTCTGGATGAAGAGTGCCATAGCCCGGCTGAAATTCTTAAACGCCTGAATCGTTCCATGAAACACGCACTCCAGAATGTGTCCGGTAAGAAAATAGTCGATGATGGCCTTGATGCGGCGGTGGTTGAAGTGAACCACGATAAGAAAACAATTTGCTACGCCGGAGCCCGTATCCCTCTTTTTTATATAGAACATGGCCAAATCACTGTTATTCAGGGAGATAAACAGAGCATCGGCTACATGGATTCCGATGAGAATTTTATCTTTACAAATCATACAGTCGAGGTCAGCAATGATTGCTGTATTTATCTTAAAACAGATGGGTTAACCGATCAATTGGGCGGAAAAAAACGATTGCGTTTCGGGAACAGGCGCTTTAAAGAGGTGATTCAGGTCATCTATCAAAGCCCCTTTTCCGTTCAGCGTCAGGAAATCTTACACGCCCTGAGAGACTATCAAGGCAGCGAGGGACAAATGGACGACATCACAGCCATCGGGTTCAAGGTCTGACGTTTAGTAGCTGTTTTTTTTCAATGTTTAATTGCGGTAACCTCACTGTGGCTTCAGCGGTTTTTGAAAATAGTACGGAACAACGCGAATCGCTCTTCCACACCTGGTGGAAGAGCGGGATACAATGGTCTACGTCTCCAAATTTCATTTCCGGATTTTTATCCGGAGCCGCATTGATTATGCTTGGTTTGGGAATAACGTTAGTCATGGGAAATGCTGCATAACAGCCGTGAAACCGGTTGACCTGCCACATTGTGATCGTAAATGCGTTCACGGGGAAAATCATACACGGTCCCAGGCTTTCAGCCTGGGAACTTAGTTTTTATCAACCACCCGCTCCCGTTGGTCGCTGAAGAACACGAAGAGCACGAAGAAATATGCCTCCGGCGGCCAGCTTCCCCGCCTTCGCAAGGACAAGCTTAAAAAGCTGGACAAATGAGAAGTGGGTTTTTTGTTTCTTCGTTAGTCTATCAGAACTGAATTATTTGCCTGTCCCCTATTTTTCTATTTTTTTAATCGTTTACTTACCACATGTCCAGAATATTCTGATTATTTTCTAAACATAAGTCCTATGGGTTTTATGAGTCTTATAGGACTGATGGGAGGCATGGGACGTATGAAGATTTTAAGGCTGGATTCAGGGTCAATCGATGTAGGGGTATGGCGCGCCGTGCCCTTGTTTGAAGGGATTAAAACCTGATCAAACAAAAACAGTTTTACCATCAAGCACATGAAGGGAAAAAAAGCCCCGGCAGGTGTTAGCCAAAGGCCAGATCATTTGATTTTGTTAAAAATATGTGGTTTAAGGATTCCATAAGAGACAACGATAATCGGATAAATTTTAAATTCAGGATGACTATCCATGATGAGACGCGTAATTATGCTTGCTGTTGTATTTCTGTGTATGACTTGGGCGGGTTGCAAGGGACGTGGGGATGGGCCTATTTCCCCGGAAACCGGCCTGCCGGGGGTGCTGTCCATATCGGCCATGCCGAGGCTGAATCCTTTTCCAACCACCCCGGAAGAGTATGTTGACTTGGCTGTTGCGGCCTTTGAGCTGGCTTATGATGCAGGGGCCAGGGGGCAGATGTCTACCTTTACCTGGGCTGCCCTTGAACCGGACCAGGGAGGGTATGACAGTACAAAATTCGGAGAGCTCAACGGAGCGATTCTCAATGCGGCCAACCATGGCATGGTATCTTTACTGGGCATTCAACTGATCAACACCACGGCCCGGGAACTCCCGGCTGATCTTGGGGCTGCGGCATTTGATGACCCTATTGTCATGGCTCGGTTCCATGCTCTTCTTGATCAGATTCTAACGCCGGAAAATTGTGAGAGGATAAGCTATCTGTCCATTGGAAATGAGGTGGATGCTTATCTGCGTGCCCATCCCACAGAATGGGATCATTACAAAGCCTTTTACAATGATGCTGTCCAGTATGTGCACGGCATTGA
Source organism: Pseudomonadota bacterium (assembly GCA_018818835.1). GTDB lineage: Bacteria > Desulfobacterota > Desulfobacteria > Desulfobacterales > Desulfolunaceae > JAHIRD01. Next base: position 80,268 of record JAHIRD010000027.1, on the reverse strand, counting down.
TCCGGACATAAAGGTAGGAGTTACGGGGACCTTTGATGGTGCGGTATTACAATCACCATCGGAACTTTTGAGCCTCAATGACATGAGCGATGTGATCATCCTCACGTATTACCCCCTTGAGGCTGATGGGGAAGGGATGATCACGGCACGTGATCCCGACGATGTTTCAGACGACTTTACTCAGATGCTGAGCGTGGCCGGGGAGAAAAAGCTCATACTCCAGGAAGTGGGTTACCCGGCATCGGAAACCAATCTCAGTTCCGAGGCCATGCAAGCCGAATTTGTCCACCATGTCTTCAGTGCCTGGAAAACAGCAGGCGCCCGGATACCGTTCTTGAATTTCTTTCTTTTGCACGATTTTACCCAGAGCATGTGCGATGGATTCGGGGGTTACTATGGTTTGCCCGGAAACACGAGTTTTAAGACGTTTTTATGTTCCCTGGGCTTGCGAAAAGATGATGGAACAGCGCGTTTGGCCTGGGGCACATTGCTGGATGAGGCCGCAGAGATGGGCTTGCCTGGAAAATAGATCATGGGGCCTGGGACTGGGCTCGATTTGCCAGAAAGGAGAGAACACCCATGGCCACGGCATGGCCCATGGAAAAACAGGCTGTGAGCAGATAACCCCCGGTGGGTGCTTCCCAATCCAGCATTTCTCCGGCACAGAAGACACCGGGTAGGGACCGGATCATCAGGTTTTGATCAAGTTCCTCAAAGGCCACTCCGCCGGCGGTGCTGATGGCTTCATCCAGGGGACGTGTTGCAACGAGGGGGATGGGAAGGCCCTTGATGGCTGATGCCAGGAGATTAGGATCTTTAAAATTCTCTTTGGGGACATATTCTCTGAGTAGGACGGCTTTCAGACCTTTTATGCCTGCTTTTTTTTCAAGATGGCTCGACAGGGAACGGGAACCTCTGGGCTGGGACAGTCTGTCAACCAGACTTTGTAATGAGCGGTCCGGTGTCAAATCAAGGTGAATCACGGCCTTTTTATGGGTGTCAATCTCATCCCGGATGGGTGCGGACAAGGCATAGATCAGACCTCCCTGGATGCCGGTTTGGGTGATGATGAATTCTCCTTTTTGACGAAAGATCGTTCCGTTTGAGTTTGTAAATGACACCACAACGGGTTTTACGGGATGTCCGCTGAAACGATCTCTAAAATGGTCACTCCAGTTAACATCGAATCCGCAATTGGCAGGCTTTAAATCCGCAACAGCTATCCCCTGTTCTTTTAAAAAGGGGATCCATTCACCTGTGGAACCCAGTATAGCCCAGCTGCCCCCACCCAGAGCCAGAATCACGGCATCAGAATGAACAAGAACCTCTCCGTCAGGTGATTCAAAGCGTAGGCTCTGGTTTTGGCCCCAGCCACACCACCGGTGGCGAAGGTGCAATGATAGGCCGGATTGACGAAGTCTTAGGACCCAGGCCCGCCAGATGGGGGCGGCTTTCATGCCCGTGGGGAATACACGGCCGGATGTGCCCACAAAGGTGGAAAAACCAAGATCCTGGACCCAGGCGCGCAACGTGTCCGGCCCAAAGGACCTGAGGAGGGGCTCCAGTTGCGTTTGGCGTGGGCCGTAGTGTGAGAGAAATGAATCAAGGGATTCTGATCGTGTGAGGTTCAATCCCCCCCGGCCTGCCACAAGAAACTTGCGACCCACAGAGGGCATGGCATCATAGAGATCAACCCGGGCCCCCCCCTTGAGCAGGACTTCCGCCGCCATCAATCCTGCCGGCCCGCCTCCGATGACAACCACACCTGGTGTATGATCCCTGGATGGTTCCATCAGATCCCGTCCCATGGTTTTTGTTTTCTGCAAAATGCTCTGCATGTGCGCTGGATGATCACGGCGGCCTCTTGGTTTTCTATAAAGTCTAATTTTTACGGATTATCACACAATCATGCACAATACGCAATTGCACTTCGCATGCCCGGGGCGGTGAGAAATGGAACATGTTTTTTAGCCATCTGCTCCCGTTGGTTGCTAAAGAAAACGAAGAGCACAGCCCGGCAAAGCCACAACCAAAGCCTCGTCTCTCACAGAGGGGCATCGATCGATGCTTCGTGCCCGTGCTTGCATCTCGACAGCGGACATTTGACTCGTCCCAAAATTCATGTTTGGCAACCTTTTTAAAAGAGCCTGCCCCAGCGAAAGCTGGGGTTGGCCCCCGGCAGGGATAATCTTTTGCCCTTCTTCAAGCCCTTCGTAGTTAAACAGTTTTTTCATTAAGTTTCCAGGCAAAGCCTGGAAACTTAATTTTTTTAATTTAACCTTAACTTTAATCTTACAAGGTCAGGAAGAGCACGAAGAAAAATAAAGAATATCACCACAAAAGATGGATGATGCTTAAACACAACATCAGTATAAACGCATGCTTCTGATGATTTTTCAGCCAGGAGACATGGACCAGACGTGTTCCTATTTGTCCGCCCATGATCACACCGCTACAGGTGGCAAAAAGGACAGGAGAGCTCTGGGGCCATTGTTGAATCCCCGTGAAAACACCGAGGGTTGTTAAAAAAAGAAAAAACAAAGAACAGGTGAACATGACAAACAGTCCGGTGGCAATGGCCCGGCTGGTATTCATGTTCAAATGCCTTTCCATGTGGGGTATCAGCCAGTCGTTGTTGCCGATACTAAGCAAGCCTGTGAAAAAGGATGAGATGATGACAATCATACGGCTTTTTTTAAGGGCATCGGGGTCAGGCGGGCCTTTATAGTCGTTGGGATTCTGATTGAGAGAGGCGATCATCCAGGCCAGAAGGTAAAAGGCAACCCCGACAAAAAGATACAAGAGCATTCGCTCATATTCCTGGGAGATAATGAATCCCGCACCATAACCCAAGGCCACACCGATGAATGCAAAGGGAATGAAATACGATGAGACCTTCATATCAATTAGACCGGAACGGAAATAATTAAAGGACCCAATGCCTTTGCCTGTGATCTGGGTAAAAAGAGAAATGGAAACAGCCTCGGACGGTTTGACATGCAGAAAGGTTAAGATAGGAATCCAGAGTACGCCAGCCCCTAATCCTGCGAACATCACTATGGTGGCGATCACCATACCCATGATATGGGCTATGAGAAATTCAAATCTGGAAATGGGGCTGCCCGGGAAAAAGGTGAAAATGGTATAAATATAAATACCATCCATGAGAAACCATGTGGCCAGATAGTCCCCGGCGTTTAACAAAAAAGCTCCCCATATCGGTATTTTTAAAGGCTTTTTGGGTTTATCAGGGGTGTTCATTGTTTTCCGGCCTCACCCATGGTTGTGCTATTTTTGGGGGACAGACTCTGGTTTGGCTGGAAACACTTGGCCAGCTGAAAATGACGTTTTCCCACAAAAAAAAGAATCATGATGTAGGCGATAAACCGTAATAAATGCCAGGCCCACCATATATCATTCCAGGTGTCCGAATATTGAAAGATTATTTCGGCCAGGCCGAAAAAAAGGGCCAGGAGCAGGAATACAAGGTGGTCTGTATTTTGTGTGGATCGGTACCTGATATAAAATTTGGGGACGGACACCAGAAAAAAAAGGCTGGCACAGGTATTTAACAGAATGGCCGCGAGGGTAAACTGGCCATCATAAAGGCGGATAATCATGGGGACATCCTGGGGAAATATCAGAGCGCGAAGACCCACCGAGAAGCAGATGAGCACAAAAAGTCCGGCAATCCAACTCTGTTCGGCTCTATATCGTAGAAGAAGCTTGTCCGGGAGCAACACCCCTGCAAAGAAAAATCCTCCGGCCAGACTTGCCGCACTGTGAAGAAAAATAAAGGCATCCCCGGGCATGCACATGGCATGAAAGGTGTCCAGCACGCCCATGCAGGCAAATCCGGTGCCCACAAGATAAAAGGATTCGTTGTCTGTCTTACGTTTTTGCTGTAACAGAACCATGGCAATGAGCAGGGCCGAAATCCCCCCCAGTGTTTCGATGGTGGAATGCACCGGAAGGTTAATCAGGTTCCAGGAGGGAATCAGATCGGAAAACACCAGACAGACTGCAGCCGCGGCACAAAGAACAAAAATGATCATTCCCATACCAATAAAAAAACCGGATGTTGTTTTCAATGTTTCTCCTTGAATCCCCGATTGTATCAGGGGCGGTGGAAATCACGCGGGATACGATGTTCTGAGGAACGGGCGTCTCGTGACAAACGATAAAAGATTATATCATTATTTTCGGCTCATTTCAAATGATCTCATAAAAGCAAAAATTCCTGCCTGCATGACCGGATAATTTATCTTGAAATCCAGTAGCCCTTCTATTATAAAATAGGGATAGTGATCTGAAGCTTAAATAAAAACAAAAAGAAGCTTTTGTTTGTCGAAAAAAATGGAGGTCCCCATGAAACATCCTTTTTTAATGATGATCACAGGTTTTATTGTGACAGGATTGCTTGGCGTATACCCTGCCATGGCCGCTTACAGTGACCATTATTCACGACAGTCTTCAGCACAGAATTCAGCCAATTCAACGTTAAATCACGGTGGCACATACAGTCAGGCCGGCCAGAATTATGTCAATAACCGGGATAACTGGAAGGTTCCGAACAGTACGGATACAGGACAAGGCAGCGGTGAAGCGGAAATGACCCCGGAAGAACGGGCCGAATACAATCGGACCATGAAGAAAACAAATAATATGCTCAATAAAATGTTCAATGAACCCCATCACTTTGGTCCCCAGCCCACGCCCATGAGCCCCAATGACGCAGCAAATATGGATGCCACCATGCAAAGGAACGAGGCACTGATCAAACAGATCGAAAACGACCCCTTGCTTAAGTAGACAGTCGATTCCTGAACTCTATAAATATGCCCCGGAAGGGCTGCCGAAGGCACATGTTTTTAACTACCCGTTCGCGTCGCTCACTGGAGGACACGAAGAGCACGAAGAAATTGCCCCCGGCGGCCAGCTTCCCAGCCTTCGCGGGGACAAGCTTAAAAAGCTGGGCAAATGGGTTATGTATGGTGATTGGTGTATAGGAATATGTTAACGTCGTCACACAAAAAAACAAAACCTGTTTGTCTGTCCCTGCTTTTCTTTAAATTTAACGATACCCAAACTCGGTATTTTGGGTCAGCTTGAGTACGATTGTTGGGACTTTCTGATTATATTCAGGGTATTACATTAAAGTCTCACTAATAATTATTGACATATGCATACATTGTATGTATACAATTTTGTACATGGACATAACGTGGGATACGAATAAAGCTGAAATCAACTTTAAAAAACATGGGATACGCTTTCCCGATGCTGAGTTTGTGCTTTACGATCCATTTGCCATGACCATGGAAGACCATGTAGTTGCCGGTGAAAAACGATTCGTGACCGTTGGTTCCGATGCAGTTGGTCGAATAATCGCCGTTGTTTATACATACCGCCCAGATAGTATCCGTTTGATTTCGGCCCGAAAGGTAACGCCAACGGAAAGGAAAGAATATGAAAAAGGAATATGATCTCACAAAGGCCAAAAGAGGCCAGGTTGTTCCGACAAAAGGAAAAACCAGAATTACAATGTATCTTGATACGGATATCATTGATGATTTCCGTACACGATCGGAAAAATCCGGGTATGGTTACCAGACAATGATTAATGAAGCCCTCAGGGAATATCTTACGAAGAGCGGAAAATCTCTCGACGAAACGGTTATTCGCCAAGTAATTCGAGAAGAATTGGATCGAGCAGCTAATCATTGATATTTGACACGCCCATCTTCTTTACAATTTTTCCCAAGTTTTCAGGGTCAATCGATTGAGCAAAAACATTCGTATAATGGAGGGTCACAGCATGCCGTGCCCTTGTTTGAAGGGGTTAAAACCGTACACGAATTATTTGCCAATAGGTTTTGCTGATTCTGAAGTTTGACAATAGTAAATCACGTTTACATTATTTATATCTTTAAATGATTTGTTAACACTAATTAATTTCAGTTTCGAGAATCGATATCGTAATAGTGAATTCAATTTTTCGTAGTTGGTTTCATTTCTCTTCGAGACCATAGACCTGCCTTGGAGCAAGATCCTCCGGAAACGTGTCGACAAGAGCGCGGCGGACAAGATAGCAGAAGTGGCATTCATCAACGAATGTTCCCTCATGGTCCACATCATAATGACTCGCCAACAGAGCAGGGCCACCTTTGATCAGTGGACCACATATCGGGTGCGAGTTCGCCGCGTATTCAAGGACCAGCGCTGAAAGTGGACGTTCCCACATGTTGCCCATGCTTAAACCTTGGCAGAGATGAACATGACCATAACAGTCAACATGAACCCGTGATGGAGATAGCAGATCTTCGTGTGGGCATTGAATAAGTTCGTGGCAGGGTCTGCGGGGTAGCCCAGCAGTCAGATTTTCGACAGCTCTTCCCTTGAACATGGCACCACCACCTATTACAGGGGCGCCCTTGTCCTGCCCTTGTCCAGGCATCGCATCAACAAAGGGCTTCTGAATGCAAATAGGGGCAGTCGGGATCCCGAGCTTGCGTGCAACCGATAGGCCGCGCTTGGCGGGGCTGTCGCCTTCCGCATAATGAAACGAATCGTCGCTGATACTGAGGTCTGCTACCCCAAGAGCCGCGAGAGGACGAAACCAGACCTCAGCATCCTCTTTAGAAATTGCACCATAAGCATTAGTCACTACCCCGACTTTAAATCCCAGATCTCGTGCAAGCCTGACTCCTTCCAGCATTGAGGGATAAAAAAGAAAAGGTTCTCCTCCTTCGAAGTATATCCATTCCACCGTGCCAATTTTTAGGGATTCATCGAGCACAGAACGGATTTGCGGTAGTGTCATGGTACCTTGCGCATTAGGACCTGAGTAAAGGAAGCAATGGTCACATTCAAGGTTGCACGTGTATGTCATTAGAATGTGGATACCCGTCAACATATCTATTCCCTCTTCTTCCCACATAACAGAATTTAGGGGCGCGACACGCCAAAATGGGCAACCCGCAGGTTTTGCGAGTTCGTGGCTTGCTGGTTCGCGTCCCCTTAAATGCCATGTTAAATATCTATTTTGGGCATTACAGCATTTAAATGGTCGTAAAACTCATCAGGCGTCTTGGGCCTATTTCCCATTTCTTTTTCTATGGTTTTTGAAACGGCGGCCAGCTTCTTGTCCAGCACGAACTGAAGGCACCTTGGAACATGGTGACCAACATATCTGTAAACTCGAATGCAATTATAACAATCGCCGTGAAGTTCACATCGTATGTTTGGGCAAGAGCATTCTTTGCATTCATCAGATGCTACCACCTTGCGAATTTTCTTAATGACCTCAACAAATTCTTCTTTTGAAGATGACATATCTTTCTCTCATATTAACGCGGAGCTTAGGGGCCAGACTTTTAAACCCCAAAAAAAAGTAAATTTTCATGAATCAGATACTTCCGAAAAAGCCGTGAAGCAAGCCTGGTAACTCTCCAGCGTTTTGTTATGCATTTTTATCTTCAGCCTTCTTAACACGTATTTTATTGCTGCCGATAGTTTTGTTGTTTAGATTTTTGATTGCGGATTTTGCTTCGCCTGACTTTGGCATCTCAATGAAAGCAAAACCTTTAGACTTGCCACTATCTCGGTCAATTACCAAGGTGCAAGATTGAACTGAACCGAACTCTTGAAACAAACCTTTCAGCTCTTCTTCTGTAGTTAATCGATCTAAGTTACGTATTAATAATTTCATATATATTCCGATCGGTAATTATTCATTAAGGATAAACTTTGGTCTATTTGCATAAAAAACGCTTAAAAGAGAGTCAAATGTATCACGTAGTCACAGCGTTTGGCAAGTCTCAGACCCAGCCTGATGGAGGCGAGTCGGAGAGAATCGGAGATACGAGCCGAAGGTTAGAGTGAACGTCGTGAACAGTAACGGTGTAGCGGTAGACAACAGGGTACCGGTGACGGTGCTTCGGAATATTTTGATTGCCGCATATCATCACTTGATTGTCAATGCACTCTGGACAGGCGCGTTCGATTTTTTTAAATTCAGGCGCATTGAATTTCAAATCGTTGGCAAATACATCATGGCCAAGTGATATAAAGAAAAATAAAAAAAAGCCGAATTTTATATAGTTCAATTTAACCTCCAAAACCATACAGGGCTTGCAGACCAATAATATTCGTTACGCTTGGCATCAGTGGGCGCGAGCTGTTTGCGCTCCATTGCATGTCGATGTTAGGCTTCGAGCCTATTCTCTGTAACTGTTTGAATTTTGGAAAGCTCAACGGATATCTTTTCTGTCGTATGCCACAAATCGTAATTTTGTTGCATACGTAACCAAAGTCCAGGGCCATTACCTGCAAATTTGCCGATTCTTAGGGCCATTTCAGTAGTGATTGGATGAGTACAAGCTAATATACGATGGAGTTGTTGACGTGAAACCCCTAGTCTCCTCGCCGCTTCACTCACTGATAAACCAAGACCTTTAAGTACATCTTCCCGTAAAATCTCCCCGGGATGTGTCGGCGGTCTTCTTAAAGGGCGTTTAGCTAAAATATCTCCCATAGTTTTACCTCTCTAATGATATTGTTCAAGATCAATTTTTAATGCATCACCATCTTCCCATTCAAAGGTGATGCACCACGGGCCATTGACGTGAATGCTATACCGTTTGGGGTTTCCTTGAAGACCATGAAAATTAAATCCAGGAATATTTAATTCTGTCAATGATTCCGCCTGATCCAAAGCGTCTAACCGTCGTAAAGAACGTGATTGTAAATCCTGTCGAAGTTTTGAAGAGTGTCCTTTTTCAAATAGAACGGCAAGTCCTTTATGTTTGAAGCTTTTTATCATAGTGGGAATTGTATCATAATTTGTTACAGTGTCAACAAGAATGTTACATCGCTATGTGCACGCTAAAAATTAAAAACTTGGCCTAACAAGGGTTTGATGTTTACAAGAATATCATCCTTGCCGGTGATATGCGGTCTGGCGCTGCTCCATGGCCAATCCTCCGGACGTTTTACCAAGCCAGCACGCACTGGGTTTAATTCAACATATTTCGTGCAAGCCAGAAGATATCTCTCGTCCATGATAAATGATGAGAACCGACCCTGCCATAAATGACCCCGCCACCCTTCTCGAAAATTTATCCGCCGTGTGTATCGCCGGTGAGCTTCACCAACAGCAAGATTCAATCCGTCTTTTGTTTCCGGGACAAGGATAAGATGGACGTGGTTTGGCATAAGGCAATATGCCCATACTGAAACATGATACCTCATACACCATTCCGACATCATTTCAATATAGGCGAGATAATCCTCATCATTGAAAAATGTCTGCTGACGCCTATTCCCGCGTTGTGTTATGTGGTGTGCCCGAATTCCCGAATTCGCATGAATGTCCCCCGAATCATCGATTGAGCAAAAACATACGTACAATCTATCATTGCGCGCTGTGCCCTTGTTTGAAGGGGTTAAAACCGTACAAGAATTATTTGCCCGTCCCCTGTTTTCTCCTGTTTTCAATTTTTGATGAAATCATACGACTTTATACGGTTGATTGAACATTTTGTCTTGACATTGTATTAATATTTAATTTATTTCATCACATGAACTCTGTTGTGAAATAGTATTATTAGAGAATGTTAGACCTGTGAGGTCACTATAATAAATTAAACTATTTTAATATTCATAACCTATAAAGTGAAACTGGGTCCAGTTTTATAATTCAACAAGGAGGTGTAATGGCAAGGCCAACGTTTACGAGTGTTGAACGGAATTATTCACTTACAATAGATAGTGATTATGGGAATACATGTGCTATACGCATGAGTAAGGCATTAACAAAAGCTGATGTTATGCTGAAAAATTCATTTAAAGCTGCCAGTGCACACAAAACTCCCAGTGGTGCCATTCGTGGAGCCCAAGATTTAGCTGCTATTTTAAGAAGAGCATGGGGAACACCTGATCAAAGCTGGTCAGGAACAATTGGGAACCCCATTGGAAATGGTGTGATTTGTTATATGAATATTCCATCATACTCTGATGGCCAGGGACATATCGGCCTTTGGAAGAATGGTTCTGCATATGCTAATGATTCATATTGGTCAGCAAATCCTGTTTGGTTCTGGAGGTTGTCATGACAAGAAAAATATTATTATGCGTCATTATTTTAGTGTGTTGTGTTAACTCCGTTGACTCTGAATTATATAATAAAAATGCTATCAGTCTGCTCATAAATTTTGAACAAAAACAGTTGGTTGTACCATTAAAAGGATTAAGCCATAAAACGATTCGACCGCCATTAACATCTGACAGTGAATTTATTGTTGAGGATGGTATATATTGCAACGTTGATGGTAATTATTTAGAAGGACTTTGTCGATTTAAAGATAGAACAGGTGAAAACTGGGAATTGAAATTTAGTTCGGAAAAATTATCAAATAAAACATATTCAATTATATCAGTTACTACAATTCGCGGAAATGAAGTACTTCAACAGAATGATTTTTCATTTAGAGGAAGACCCGTTGATATATTAAATAGTGACGTCGCTCCTTTTAGCATTATCGGTTTGAAAACAAAAGATAGCGAGTGGTTTAGTTTAACATTAAACACAAAATGATATAAACAAAATTCCCAAAATTCAGGATTCGAATTCCGAAATTCCGGACACCTACTTATCTTTTCCTTTTGGACCAGGTTTTTGGGGTTTCAGGATACGCTCAAGAATCAGTTCAAGCCTTTCGATGAAAGAGTCATCACCGATCGGCCTTCCGGTCCTTTCGTGTTTTCTAAGCATCTCTATTTCCAGATCTTGAGCATCAGTTGATATGCGGCCTGGCACTGCTCTATGGCCAATCCTCCGGTCCGACATCATTTCAATATAGGCGAAAAATGTCTGCTGACGCCTATTCCCGTGTTGTGTAATGTGGTGTGGTATTCCCGGAGCCACTGCCCTTGCTATTCGTGCCATGATTTTTAAAATCAAATTCTTTCGGGATTGTGAATAATTAAGTAAGGTGTCCCCCGAACTAAGGTGTCCCCCGAACTAAGGTGTCCCCCGAACTTGTCCCCCGAACTGGATCAAGGTGTCCCCCGAACTGAAATTTCTTCTGGGCAAAAAGTCAATTATCTGCGAAAATATTGTTTTTCCTGAATTCATATCCAAGTCCTTTCGGTTTGATTTTTTCGTACCAAAAGGCTATTTTATACAAAATTCAAGAATTCAAATCGATCCCTTTTAAAGCTGGAATAATTACTTTTAATTTAAAACATTTATAGCGCCTTTAATTTTTTTAACCGGACAGCAGTGTTATTTTTTATAACACAGAAGAAGCTGTCTTCCATAGTGAGGAAACGGCTTTGTTAATGTCTTTTGCGGCGTAAATCCCTCGACCAATAATGGCAGAGCATTTTGAAGGCAACGAGGCTTCAAATGCTTCTGCAATATCGCCACCTTGCCCTTTACCAATTCCCGGAAACATAAATGTGGGGTTAGGGATTATTTTTCTAATGCGATCGGCATAATACTTTATTTGTTGTACTTTTGTTCCGGGTACAACAAAAGTATCGACCCCTAATTTTGCGGCATCTTCATAAATTCTCAAAGGGGCAGCATCTGAAATGTAGCCGCCCCCAGATTCAAGAAACCCTTTGTGAGTCATCTCTCCGCCAACTATTGGAAACAACCCGACGCGCTTGCAGCCTTCTATGGTGGCTTTCAACGTTTCATTCCCAGCAAAAGGAAAGAGAATTATTGAATCAACACCGGCGGCTTTAATTTGATCTAAGAATAACCCACTTGAAACTTCAGGAATATCGTTTCCATATTTTTGGTGATCATAAATAATAGGAAGACTTGTTAGGTCTCGAATTTGTTCAACAGTTTTTTTTGCCCCCTCTATGATGACTAAATTTATACCTATTTTATATCCTTGAATAAAATCAAATTCGCATGTATTTTTTACAAGTTGTTTCAATTCATTTAGGTTTTTAACGTCACAAGCAGGTATTATACCATATTTTGAATTCAATATGCCCATATTGCACCCCTATTAAAGTTTGTTCACAAAAATAAATTGAATAAAATTTGTCAATAATATGCTGTTAAATTTAATAAGTCCATAAATATAAGAAAATTTCATCTGGTATTTATTAGCCAAATAAATTGCCAAGCCCTAACGACTTTAGAATATTAATGAGCATGTCCGATATTTCTGGGCGTATTCTATTTGCTAAAAAACTTGACAAAACTCCAGCTATGAACATGAAAACAGAATATAACAATTTGCTTACTATTCCATTATTAGTGGGTTTGTAACCAAAGCCAATCTTTGGGAATTCTAAACTGTTATTCTTATTTACGTAGCTTAAATATAATCTTCTAAATCCAGAAATATTATTCCAACGGTCTACCACTTCTTCTTTGAAATTGAAAACTTCAAAAATACGCCATTTATTTTTATAGCTTGAGGAAAGAACTCTTATTATATAAACAAAAAAGTTAGTTATAGGTAAATATATATTAACAACAACATTTGAAGGGTTTAATCCGCTAGTTACGTAGTTGTCTGTTAAATCTACAAGAAACATAGGCCCTAAATCATCTATAACATTATCTTGTTTAAATGAAATTAATATCTCAGGTTTTTTCTCTTTGAAGAGAGAAAATAAACTTAATTTATTGGTTAATTTGACAGGATTTCTTGAAATAATTTGTTCCAGGTCACACATGAATAGCTTGCTACCGTCATCATTTGGAGTAATTTGATATTTTAGATCATCAGCAATTGTAGTACAATCAGCTTGACAATCAGAGATCGCCTGATTAGCAGCAAAAGGTATACGTAGGTATGTTTTGAATGATGGTATTTGAGGTGCAACATTGTTAATCTTGACTTTAATTTTATGTTTAAAGCTTTTATTATTTTCTTGTATATAGATATTCCAAATAACTTCACTTTGAAAGGGTTCGTTATTAAAATCAGTATTTTTATGAATTCCGAGATCTTTAGTAATAACGTTTGTCACCTTAAGTTACATATTATAAATAAAAAAGATGCCAAGTCAGGTTTTGATCCCAAAAATCTTGGCATCTAAATTTTTACATAAAATGCTTGTTTCTTGCCATGATTTTACTTTCAGCAATATGCCGGAAATTTGCATTATGCACATTTATAATTACTGACAAATTTTTCTTCATACATATCCAAATTATTATCAAGATCTGCTTCGGATTTTAATTGCTTTTCTTTTAAGACATATGCAACGTCAACTTCAATTCCCTTTTCTTTAAAATCGCTAAAGTGAAATTTATCTTCACGCAAAGTATAAGTGATCGCATACGCAACGTTGCCGTTGTTCTCTGAAATATCTTCAGCAACATTAAGAACTTCGATGCCGGAAGTACAGTGGTCAGTTACAACTAAAACTTTTCTTTTCTGTAATCCCTTTTTGATACCATCAATGGCGTTAGGCCTTTTCGAGAATGGGATTTTAATTTTTTCAAAATTAATTTCTTTGCCTGGACGAACAATTATGTTCGGAATACCAGTATTTATCGAAATAGAAGATGCTAATCGAATGGCCCCAACACTACCACCAGAAGCCTTGTCTATAAAAGCAATTAAATCAATTCTATCTTTTTTTAAGATCCCATTGATTTTTTGTAAATAAATTGAAAGAATAATGCTGCATTTGATTGGATCATTTAAAAGATTATCGATATCAAAATAATAATCATCGCGTGAGCCAATACGAAACCCATGACAGCTGGCTTTTAATACACCAGGTTCTAAAAAAAATTTGCGAGCGATCATAAATTTTTCACTTACTTTTTCTTTTTGAAAGCTAAATTTTATAATGCCCATTGTTCTCTCCTTTTTTCTTAAAAACAATTATAGGGTCTGCGGATATTTCTGAGAAATATTTAAATAACCATTTAACGGTTTCGCCTAACCTATATTCATTTTGTTTTACATCCTTAACTATCAATAAATTTATTAAGATTTCGCCAAATTGTTTTGCGAAATCTTGCAGTTTTTCTAAATCAAAATCGAAAGATGCATCTGTCGCAAGATTTTCCCATACATCTGATATAATTTTTTTTGATAGATAAATTGCCAAAAAGTGCATTGGATCATCAAGCTTTGCAGCATTTTTTGATAAGCGCAAATCAACAACCAGACTCCGAAGAGAAAATAGGCCTTCGACATCTCCAGCCGCCATTTTTTTAGCAATCTTAGAAAATTCTTCGCGTTTATCAGTCATGTTTATTCAAATCCAAATAACAGAGACCACTTTATATAATACAAGAATATATGTGGAAAAGCCATACTTACCAAGCCCAAAAGCAAAAAAACGTGAAACGTTAACATACAGGGTAAGACAATTCAAGTTATAAAATATTTTATAATGTTGCTATTTGTTTATCGTATTGCTTTGACACATTCTCAATCGCCCTTTTGCCCGGTATAAATTTACGTTTTGCTATTTTTGGACGAATTTTTTCTAATGCTTGTTCAATGGCCATTTGGCCTGTAATTGGGTCAATATATTTTCCATCTGATTTAAAATAAATCGAATGTGACAAGCACGCAACTCTCAGTTTAGAGAGTGGGTGCTTGATATCAAGAGACTCCTCAATCCTTCTTACACCTTCTTTAATCAGCTGTATGCTTATACCTTTTTCGCGGAGTGATTTAATAACTAAAACACAGATGATATCTTGGAGTGAATATCGTCGAAATTGACCTGGTTTACGTACTTTGGTTGCAGTTGGTTTTACAAGGTTTTCTTTGTCCCAATATCGTAATTGACGTGCAGAAACATCTACCAATTCACACACGTCATTTACACTGAAGCCCCTATTTTTATTAGATATTTTTTTCATAAATTATCCAATATATGACAAAAAATATTTGATTATGTTAATACTTTAGTGGATCAGTGACTGTATTGTCAATAAAAAAAAGTAATTAAAGCAATTAAATATAAAATTATAATAAACATGATATGGATGCTTCATTTGCGGAGCTTTTTTATAAAAAAGCACCCCCCCAAAGGGATAAACTTCTTAGTTTTCTCTGTTTCTCTGTGAGAAACCCCTTTTTGCGGTTTTATCGCGTTCGGTTTTCTTGTGAACAGGAGATTTAATTAGTGAAGAAACTGAAGATAACCTGTTTTCCCCTGTTTTCATCCCTCCTCTCCGTCCTCTGCGCCTCTGCGAGAGAAAAAATACGCCAAACCCGCTATAGACCTGAACGTTTATAGTGCGTCTCAGTTTCTATTGTTGACGTTATTCGATAAAAAAGAAATGGATCTCGCTGAGGCGCAGAGGACGCAGAGAAAAGCATGCCTCCGGCGGCCAGCTCCCCGCCTTCGCGGGGACAAGCTTTAAAAAGCTGGATCGGACTTCGTGAAGGCTTCGCCCCGACACGCAAATGGATGATGGTGTTTGGAGAGTTAAAACAATATTTGCTTTTAAACATTAGCGAAAATTCGCGTCATTAGCGGCAAAAAACAATATCTGTTTGCGTGTCCCGTCATAGCCTTGGCGACGACGGATCATACTTTTCTAAAGGCCGGCCCCAGCGTAGTGAGGGGTTTGGCCCCCGTCAGGGCCAATGCTGTTGACTTAAGAAAAAACATCGGCTTCCTTGTTCCGAGGTTCCATCCTCGGAATGCATTTTTTAAGGTTTTGCCTTGATTCATAGAGAGGCAGAGCCTCTCAAAAGGCATTCCCAGGCAAGAGCCTGGGAACGAGAGGGGCTAATCTTTTGCCCTTCTTCGTGTCCTTCAGTGAGCTACGCGAACGGGTGGTTTAAAAAAAGAAAACAAACGTTTACCATGAAGCATGACGTTCATGAAGAAAAGATATCAGCTCCAGCCCAAACTTCATGGCCTTCATGGTGAGTATAAAAATCCCAGGCCGTGCCTGGGATTAAAAAAAACGGTTTAACCATGAAGTCCATGAAGAAAAACTATTATTCCCAATCTTTTAGCCCTTCTCCATGATCTTTGTGCCTCTGTGAGAGACGAGGCTTTTTGCTTGAGGCTCTGCCGAGCCGTGCTCTTCG
The DNA here is from genome assembly GCA_018818835.1 of Pseudomonadota bacterium. Classification (GTDB taxonomy): domain Bacteria; phylum Desulfobacterota; class Desulfobacteria; order Desulfobacterales; family Desulfolunaceae; genus JAHIRD01. The sequence continues at coordinate 64,216 of JAHIRD010000027.1, read as the reverse complement.
TGTTCAGCGACCACCGGCAGCGGGTGGGGTGATAAACACTAAAAAACGAAAAAGTTTAACCAAGCACATGAAGGGCCAGCATAATTTTGATGCACAGGTATCCGAAGCCATAGGTGGCGGGGATAAAGCCCAGGAGAATACCCACTTGGCCTGCTTTGCTTTTTGCCATGGCCAGGTCGGGGTTGACGGCTTTGATAAGAAAACCAAAGGGGTTGTACACAGCGCCCAGAACAAGGGCTCCGATGGCTGTTGGCGGAAGGTCCAGGGCCATGTGTTTGATCAGCAGATAGGACCCGAAGAGCAGCGCTCCCATCAGGACATAATCCACATGGGAACGGACAAGATCGCGCTGGCCGGGGAAGCGTTTTTTAAGGGCCTTTACGTCTGCATAGATGATCAGGGCCAGGAGCCAGCCTTCCACAAGGGATATGAGAATACAGATGGAACCGGCAAGGGGCAGTAAGGACAATGGGAGAGTCATGGATGATTCCTTGATAATCGTTTTATTAGCGTATGTCGAACGTCCGGCGAAACACTATAACGCCGCATATGGGACTTTTTACGACGCCATGTCCCCCACAGCCAGTGTTTTAAGCCGTTGCACAAAGTCGGTGACCTCGCTTGAACCTTCTTCAGGGGACCAGGGGGCAAATTCAGCGGCTGTGTCGGGATTGTAGGGCCCTTGTTTGCATTCAAAGAACACAGACCCGTCTTCATGGGGAATCCAGGCGTGCCAGGTGCCTGCCGGGATTTCAAAGGCTGCAACCCGGGCCTGGGGTCCCAGGGAAATCCGCTCGGTGAGTTGTCCCGTGTCATCGAACACAAGCACATCAAAAAGACCCTGGAGAACAAGGGCAAATTCCCAGCTGTGGTTATGGCGGTGGGCACGAAAATACGATGTGCGGTCGGCAGCGATAAAAAGCCGTTGAATCGGGTCCGATGCCTGTTCGTGAACATTGAGATTCATCCGTTTGCGGCTGCTTTCACCGGCCTTGGTCTTGAGGGCGGCCATGTCCTTGTGTGTGATGATTTTCATGAATAATCCTTTACAAAAAATGTGGTGTCCCGGTGTCAGAACAAGGACAGTTGAACCGGTTTTTTCGATTGATCCAGACGACTGAAGGACGGAACCTCAAAACGCAAAAGCCGTCGATCCATGTCCCGGACAAAGGGTGACAGTTCGGTGTTTTGGGGCTTGCCAAAATGGGTTCTGTTTTTGGAAAAGGACAGGTACAGAAGGTCCCTGGCCCGGGTCATGGCCACGTAAAAAAGCCGCCGCTCTTCCTCGGGATCCGTGGGGGTTCTCCCCATAGTCTTGAAGGGGATCAAGCCGTTCTCACACCCGGCGATGAAGACCACCTTGAACTCCAGGCCCTTGGAGGCATGCATGGTCATTATGGAGACTTTTTCGGCATTCCAATCGTACAGATCCTGATCACTGCAAAGACTGAGGGTTTTTAGAAAATCGCCCACATCGGTACCAAAGGGGGCGGCCATGCTCAACAGGTGCTCAAAAAAATTCTGGTGTTTTTCCGGGGCAAAACCGTGTGCAAGGCCGGGGATAAGGGTCGTCAAGGCCTGGAGTTGGTCTTTCAGGCCAAGGGCCTTCAGGGTTTCCTGGCTGTGGATAAGGGCATGGATGGCTTGGCTCCCACCGGGATGAACCGGCTCAAGGCCGCGTATCTCATGGTCCGGGCAGTTTATGTTGTGGAGGATTTTCAGGCAGGCCAAAAGGTCCGTGAGGGCCGGAATACCCCAGAAACTGTCCCGGCTAACATACTGACAGGGAATTCCCCCTTTTCCCAGGGCATCTGCAATGATCTGGCCCTGGGCTCCGGTGCGGGTCAATATGGCAAAATCTGAAAATCCAAGATCCAGGTCAGCAAGCAGGTCTTCTTTGCTAAAATCCATGGAATGGAATCCCACGCCACCCATGAGGTGTTCGATGCATTTGCCGATGGCTGTTCCTTCGGCTTTTTCCGTGGGGTTTTCCAACACCGTAATGGTTTTTACACCATCCCGGCCGGACCAGATCCGGGTCCGGGGCATGTCTTCCCGGGCCTGTCCCTGTTCAATCATCTGAAAGGCACCGTTTAAGATGGTTTCGGTGGAGCGGTAATTGCGGTTCAGACTGATTAGGTCAGCTCCGGGATAATCCTCTTGAAAACGCATGAAATAGGCTGAATCCGATCCCCGGAAGCCGTATATGGATTGATCCGGGTCACCGATCACCGTCATCTGGCCCTCCGTGGGGCAAAGGGCACGCACCAGGCGGTACTGGCCGTGGTTCAGGTCCTGATACTCATCCACAAAAACATAGGGAAACCGTTGTCTGCACTGATCTGACAGAACGGGGTCCGATTCCAGGCGGCGCACGGTTTCAAACACAAGATCATCGTAATCCCAGAGATTTTCCTTTTTGAGCCGTGAAGCATAGGCCCGGTATATGGTTTGAAATATCTCGGGATCACAGGAAAAGGACGCAGAAAGGTCGTAGGTGTCCGAATCCGGCCCGAGGATGTTCTGTTTGGCTCTCTCGATCATGTCAAGGGCCGTTTTTGCGGGGATCCCGGCTTTGCCGCTGAACTCCTGGGCCAGGCAATCTGTCATCAGTCTTAGACGACCCTCTTCATTGACAATGGAAAAGGGAGAATCGTACCATTCGCAAAGCAGGGTATGCCCCAGGGAATGGAAGGTCGCGGCCAGGGGAAGGGGGCCGGGTCCCTTGATGAGGCCAAGAAGCCTCTCTTTCATTTCCCGGGCCGCTTTGACCGTAAAGGTGATGGCCAGAATCTGTTCCGGGGGGATGTTTTTATCTGTGATCAGTCGGCCGATTTTTCGGATCAGGGTGTGGGTTTTTCCGGTTCCGGGCCCGGCTATGACCATCAAGTGTGACCCCTGATGGTTCACCACGTTTTCCTGAAGAGGATTTAAGGCATTCCGTGATGCGTCGTTATCCGGGTCGTCAGGAACCTGGGATTTCGGGACCACACCCTTTTGTTTGCGGCTGCCGGCTTTAAAATAGGCCGGGTCCTTTTGGGGCTCAAGAAAGGAAAAGAGCATTTTCTGGCCCATGAGTTCTTCTTTTTCATCCTCGGTGAAAATTTTGATCTTGCCAAATTCCCCGTCATAACCCGGCTGAATGTTCAGGCAATTGTTTCTGATTCTCTCAATGGCCTCACCCAGAAGGGGGATACCAGCCTCCTTGATATCCGAAATGGAGATATTCTGTAAAATTTCAAGCTCGGGTCCCAGGGTCTCCACGGCATGTTGCAACTTTATTCTGACCCCTTTGGTCTGGGTTCCGCATCCCATGATTTCCCCAAGAACTTCGTTAAGGGGGATGATGCTGTGAAAGGGGTGGTGGTTGGTGGGCTTTTGTCCTTCCTTTCGGTCTGCAAGTTCCAGAACCCGGTAATTGACGCCCAGGGTCATGGGCTTACCGCATACGGGGCAGATGCCTTTTTTTCGGACCGATTCCTCGGGCTCCATACTGACCAGGCATTTTCGATGGCCGTCATGGTGGTATTTTCCCTCTTCGGGGAAAAATTCCAGGGTCCCGAGAAACTGGTTTGGATCACCTGTCTTAAGGGCTTTTCTGATGTGGTGATAGGACAGGTCCGTAGAGAACATATTGGCTTCCCGACCCAGTTTGGACGGGGAATGGGCATCGGAATTGGACACCAGGGTCAGATTGTCAAGGAACGAGATCCGCCAGTTCATGGGTGGGTCCGAGGACAGGCCTGTTTCCACGGCAAATATTTCGGGGGTCAGGTCGCCAAAGCATTCCTCAAGGGTGTCAAAGCCCGATTTGGATCCCAGCAGGGAAAACCAGGGCGTCCAGATGTGGGCGGGAATCATAAAGGCCTGGTCATGGGTTTCAAGAAGAATTTCAAGGAGATTCCGGGCATCCAGGCCCAGAATGGGCCGTCCGTCGGATCGGATGTTGCCGATGGCATCCAGTTTGATATTGAACCGTTCTGCGCTGTCAAAATCAGGGAAAAACACCAGATTATGGTTTTTACGGGTTTTATCGTTTTTCTTGTAAATGGAACTGATTTCGGATTCCAGCATAAATCGGACCTGGCCTGTGCAGGAGCCTGGCACCAGGGCATTGCAGGCATTTTCGATGTCGGGCCTCAGCCGGAGAAGCCCGTCCTCGGCTTGGGTCAGTTTTTCTTTGAGTTCAGAAAACCATCCCGGGTGGGTGCTGTCTCCGGTTCCGATCACGGTGATACCCTTTTTTCTGGCTTCCACATAGAGATGTTCGAGATCCAGATTTTTAGCGGTGGCCCGGGAATATTTTGAATGGATATGGAGATCCGCAATGAATTTCATGGGTGTTATCGTATCCTCTTATCAGGGTTTGTCCGAATTGAAGTCGCCGTGTCCTGGTTTAATAAACATCTATCATCCACAACCAATTCGAACCAATCCATTGTGTTTTAAGGTGAAGTCATGGCCAAAGTCAACCCATGAGCGCGAACAAGGTATTTTTGACTGTGGAAAATCGTAGAAAAAAGGATAAGATTGCTCTGGTATTCATGCTGTGATATGCTTAATATGTAAATTTATTGTCTATCTCTTCATCGTTCAATCTAAGATGTCTCATTTAACTGAACCGTGAATCAGAAGGATTGATTTTCATATCTTATAAAGGCGCCATGCTTTATTCTAACCCCAAAAAAAGTTGCGTCACGTCACTGGCCCTCGTCCTGTTTCTTGGGGTGTTTTGTGCTGAGGCGTTTTCACATAGCAATCATAAAAACATTTTGATCCTCCATTCCTATCACCAGGGTCTGGAGTGGACTGATTCCATCACCCAGGGTATTCAGTCGGTTTTCAAGCAGGATGACTCGAATTTTGATATTCATTTCGAATACCTGGACACCAAACGCCACCCCGATGAAGCCTATATGGAAAAGCTGGTGGCACTTTTCAGGCTCAAAAGTGTCGGGGAGGATAATGATGTCATCATTGTAGCGGATAATAATGCCCTTGATTTTATTCAAAAATACAGGGATGACCTTTACCCCCATGTCCCTGTGGTCTTTTGCGGTATCAATAATTTTACGAAAGATATGATCCATGGCATGGATGATATCACAGGGGTTGAGGAATACACGGATCATGAAAGCACGCTGAATCTTATGCTTTTACTCCACCCCGGAACCAAAAAAATCCTTGTGATCATTGATGACTCACGGACCGGGGTTGAAGTAAAGCAAAACTTCGAAAAAACAGCCATCAATTTTAAAGATCGGGTGACTGTCGAGTATTTTGAACATTTCCGTATAGCTGATCTGCTGGAAAAAATCTCATCCCTGGTTCCAGGTGATCTCATTTATATCACCAATTTGAATCTGGATAAAGATAAGCGTTTTATCTCCTATTCAGAAGGTCTTGGAATCATTGTTGGTGCATCCAAGGTTCCCATCTATGGCTCCTGGGATTTTTACCTGGGTAAGGGCATTGTGGGCGGTATGCTTACCTCGGGATTCAGTCAGGGCCAGGCAGCGGCTCTCATGGCCCGGAAAATTCTTGGGGGTGAAAAGCCGTCGGACATCCCCATTGAAAGTCTGGTACCCACCCGCTATATGTTTGACTATACGTATCTGAAAAAATTTCATATCCCGGAATCCAGTCTGCCCCAGAGTTCGGTGATCATCAATAAACCTAAAAGCGTATGGGAAAAAGAACATAAACTGATTTTAATCATCGGTTTATTTCCCCTTTTGGCCGTTCTGATCCTTTTTTGGAAAAACAGAAAACAGAAACGCCGGGAGTTTCATCTCAAACAGATGAATGTCAAACTGGACCGCCTGGTTTCGGAAAAAACACTTAAATTTAAAGAAGTGAACGATCAGCTGAATATCATTCTTAACACCATGCCCAGCCCTGTTTTTTTCAAAAACACCCAAGGTATCTATCTTGAATGCAACAAGGCCTTTGCCAATTTGATTCTTGGCCTTTCGCCCGAAGAGGTGCTGGGTTTGTCCATCCATGACCTTGAGGAAAAAATCCCCGGGGATCTTGCCGGGATCTATCAGAAAAAAGATATGGAGCTGTTTGAAAAACCGGGAATCCAGACCTATGAGGCCCAGGTTCTTTGCGCCGATGGGGTCCGAAGGGATTTTCTGTTCAATAAAGCAACCATCAAAAATGAACAGGGTATGGCCACCGGGCTTGTGGGGATCATGGTGGACATCAGCAAGCGGAGAGAGGCTGAGAAGGAAAGGGAGGACCTCATTGAAGAACTCCACAGGGCCAATGAAAAGCTCGAAAAACTATCCATTACAGATGCCTTGACCGGATTGAGCAACCGGGGACATATCACCCAGAGGATCAAAGAGGAAATCCGGAAATCCGAACGTTACAAATCCCGTTTTTCCATTATCATGGTGGATCTGGATCATTTCAAATCCATCAATGATTCCTATGGCCATCACATGGGGGACTTGGCTCTCCAGACCGTGGCCAGGGTTTTGAAGGAAAATATCCGGGATATCGACCTGGTGGGTCGTTTCGGAGGTGAGGAGTTTTTGATCCTGTTGCCCAACACGGATCTTGAAAGCGGTTTTCTTTTGGCCGAACGCATCAGGCACAGTATCGAATCCATGGCCTGGGAATCGGACATTGTCCGGATCACCATCAGCGGCGGCATTGCAGAATACCAGGGCGAGAGTGATACGGAACTGTTCAGAAAAGCCGATGAACTTCTTTACAAGGCAAAAGCTGCCGGAAGAAACCGCATTGAAAAATGGGGTTGAACAAACGTATGTCGAACGTCCGGCCAAACACTATAACGATGCATATGTAACTTTTTACGACGCCATCAAACATGGATGAATTCAATATCGGCGTTGAGCATTTCCGCAAGCCCCATGTCTTCGGCCAGATCCAATAATTTATCCATTTGTGAATTGATCCGCTTCTGGTCGTTCCCCACCATGGCCACACCAATTTCCGCTTTCTGATGCACATCATTGAAGGCCACTTCCGCCACAGACGCATTATAGGCGTTCTGAAGCCGGGTGATCATGGATTTGACGATCTTCCGCTTGCCTTTCAGCGAATGGCAGTCATGGATTCTGAATTGGATGCGTGCGATGCCGATGACCATAAGACTCACATAGTATATGAGGGGCATGGAAATATCATAAGTCCTATAGGTCTTCTGGGACGTATGGGACCCATAGGACTTATGAAGATATTCTTAGTTCTTCATTCGACAGGTTTTTTGTCCTTCTTCGTGTCCTTCAGTGAGCTACGCGAACGGGTGGTTAAACATTAAACGTTAGAAAGATCACTGCAAGCCGTTACAATCCATGGTCAGGGTATCTTCAAGCTTTTCATGTTCACCGATGGCCTCAAAGCATTGGTCATCAGCACTTAGGATTTCAAGGGTGACCATGGGGTTGGACTCAAGGTTCAATTCGCTCAAATTGGTTGAATACCTTCCGTGTTCTTCAAAATAAACGTTCTGGGCCACGGACAAACTCTGCAATTCAGCTTTGACAGAAGCCTGGTATGCCCGATGTCTGTAAGTAACGAACTGGGGAATGGCAATGGCCGCCAATATGCCCGTAATAAAAATAAAACCAATGCCGCAGGCAATGACGGCAATGACAACACCCCCGCCATTGGCCGAATATTTTTCCTGCAATCTCTCTCTGCTGGTAAAGGCATAAATAATAAACTCAATCAGCGCAATCAGGCCGGGGATGCCTGTCCAGCAAAAAAGAATATAAAAAATCCCTTGCCAGTATTTTCCGGTGTAGAATTTATGGGCCCCGATCCCTCCAAGAAAAAAGGCAAACAACATCAAGGCCGCCTTGCTGATTTGACCCTTTTGCCTGACCCCGCAATGGGGGCAGATTTCCGCTTTGATTTTTATGATCTCACCACAGGTGCTGCAGAATTTTTCATCCATTGCTTTGGTTCTTTTGTCATTCAGTGCCGGGGGCTGTCTGTCCATTCGATCTCCTTTTCATTAAGAAACCCGTATGAGATAATATCAGTGATTCAGTTTGTTGCTAAAAACAAGGTGATCATGATGTGTAATGAGGAATGGTATGTCAAATCGGAATGTTCCGTCAAGTGCTTTCCTGTGCCCCAAAAACCGGTATTGTCTGTTGAAGACGCTATGCCATCGTGAAGAGAGCGTCGCAATCCATGGGGATAAGGACCAGCACGCTGATAACCGTGGCAAAATATGGTTTGGATGCTTCCATTTCTCTGTAAAATAGTGTATTTTAAAATGTTGATTTCTGCCTTATTAAAATTCTTTCAGGGCGTCATTGTTCAATACATCACGAATTCTGGGATTGGCCTGCCTTAGGTTTCTGTTCTCACTATTAATAATTGAATCTCACACAGGGTAGACAGTGAGGTTGCACTACCACCTGTCGGGGTGGAAATGGGGTGTGTTCCCATGGTTATCATTGCATGCAAGGAAGGGGGTATGTCGAACAATAATTTGAGGGTTGATTGGATAGTGGTAAAGAGGTTCTTTTTCTGTCTGCCCTTGATTTTCATGAAGTCTTTTCGCAACAAGGGGCTATCATGGCTTATCCTTTTTTTGTTGATTATGATCCCGTTCCCACCTTGTTTTGCACAAGGCGACAGCCCAGCCCTTCTCCTTACCAGGGAGGAACAAACCTGGCTTGACCAGAATCCTGAAAAACTGGTTCTCTATTTCAATCAGGACTTTCCCCCCATCGAGTTCGTGTCAAATGACGGACGTTTCATGGGAATGGCTGCAGGGGTCATTGCCATAATTGAAAAACGTCTGGGTGTCACATTTATTAAATATCCCTCACAGGGAAAGGACAATCCCGTCACCCTTCTCCAAAAGGGAGCCTCGGCCATGGCACCGGCCCTGGTACGAACCCCGGAACGTGAGCAATTCGCCTTGTTCACCACAGTCTATGCCTCAATTCCCCTGGTGGTGATTGCCAAACCCGCATTTGAAAAATTTACGTCCCTGGATGATTTTAAGGGCCGTCGTATAGCCGTTGTTTCAAAATTTGCGTCAGAGAACTATCTTCGGAATAAATCAGGCGGTCATTTCGAGATCGTTCCTGTTTCAACTGTCTTGGACGGCCTTGTAAAGGTGTCACTGGGCCAGGTGGATGCAATGGTGGAAAATCTTGCCGTAGCAGCATTCTATATTGAGAAAGGCCGTGTACCGGATCTGCATGTGATCTGCAGTCTGGATCAGACTCTGGCTTTGAGACTGGGTGTGAATCGAAGCTACCCCTTACTGCACAGTGCCATCCAAAAGGCATTGGATGTGACGCCGGATCATGAGCTTGATGCCCTTAAAAAAGAATGGATGGCCATTGACATCAGCCGCTGGCTTAGTCCGAAAATCCGCCTTGTCATCAAATTGGCCGGTCTGTTCGTGGTGCTTCTGGTGACATCCCTGGCAGGCATCGGTTACGTTCTTAAAAAAAATCTGAACAAAGAGAGGACCAATCTTAAAAATGCACAGCAAGAAATTCTGAATCAGGCCAAGACGCTTCAGATGGCCACGGAAGCTACAAGAGCATGGATCTGGGACTTTAACCCAGCCAACCAAACAGGGAATTTCAGCGACCAGTGGTATCTTATGTTCGGATACCCCCCCAGGCCTTCCGGAATTCCCTTGTCCGAGTGGAGTGCCTTCATCCATACCGATGACAGGGCCTCAGCAGATGATAGTTTCAAGCGCTATATCGAGTCCGGTGCCAGTGGCGAGTATGAGGCCGAGTTTCGAATTCAAAAGGCCGATGGGTCCTGGTGCTGGGTTTTGTCAAAGGGCCGGGCTGTTTCCTATGATGAAAAGGGGGCACCGCTTCGTATCCTCGGACTGGGTATGAACATCGAGACCATCAAAAAAATGCAAGAGAACCTGGCTCAAAGTGAGGCAAAGTTTCGCGCACTCTTTGAAAATGCACCCTATGCCATCACCATCCACAATCTCGATGGGATGTTTTTGGATGTAAACAATGCCTTTCTGGAGAGTCGGGGAGTGAGCAAAGAAAAGGTGCTTCAAATGCATTCCAGTGATTTTTCAAAGGTCTCCGATGAGGAAGTGGCTGAAATTATGGATTCACTGATGACAAAAGGCCGCGTGAGCAATAGGGATGTTTTGAATAAAAAAAATGACGGCACTGATTCGTATTCGATCTTTTCCTCCACCCTTCTGGATATCCAGGGGCAGAAACAGATTTTATCCATTACCATTGATGTGACCGAACAAAAAAAAGCGGAAAAAGCATTGAAAAAAAGCGAGGAAAAATTTCGTTCTCTCTTTAAAATGGGGCCTCTTCCCATGGCCAGTACGTCAATGGAAGGGGGTGTCATTGAGATCAATGATCGAATGACAGAGCTTCTGGGATATACGGTCGATGATATAAAAACCTTGGAAAATTGGTGGTCCCTTGCTTATCCTGATCCCGATTACCGGGCCTGGGTCAAGGCGACTTGGCAACAAGCCGTTGATCAGGCCATGTCAACAGGGAACCCTGTGGAATCGGGGGAATACCGGGTGACCTGCAAAGATGGGACAGAACGGATCATTGTTATCGGCGGGACAGTGATAGGCGGGAATATTCTTTCAAGTTTTTTTGATATCACCGACCGAAAGCAGGCCGAGGAAGAACGGGAAAAACTTCAGATTCAACTGAACCAGGCCCAGAAGCTGGAAGCCGTGGGCATTCTTGCCGGGGGAGTTGCCCATGATTTCAACAATATGCTGGGGGCGATTATCGGGTATGCCGAGATCATGCTCAGCGTCATGGGACCGGACAGCCCTGACCGACAATATGCCGGGGAGATTCTCAACGCTGCCCAGCGGTCTGCCGGTCTCACCAGGCAGCTTCTGGCCTTTGCCCGAAAGCAGGCCATTGATCCCGTGGTTTTTGATCTTAATGTATCCGTGGGAACCATTCTCTCCATGTTAAGGCGCCTTATCGGTGAAAACATCGGACTGGACTGGAAACCCTGCCCGGATGTGTGCATGGTTGAAATGGATCCCACCCAGCTTGACCAGATTCTTGCAAATCTATGTGTCAATGCAGGAGATGCCATCACAGACGTGGGTAATATCACCATAGAGACACAACGGGTATCCTTTGATGCTTTGTATTGCAAACATAATTCTGGCTTTGTTCCCGGTGACTTTGTTTTACTTTCCGTGAGTGATGATGGAGGCGGTATGGACAAAGATACCCTGGAGCATATTTTCGAGCCCTTTTTTACGACCAAGGGTTTGGGGTGTGGAACCGGCCTGGGATTAGCAACGGTTTATGGCATTATAAAACAGAACAACGGATTTATAGATGTTTCCAGTGAAATAGGCCGTGGAACCGTGTTTAGGCTCTATCTACCGCATCGTGTTTCAGGTACGGTGAAAAAAGGGTCCCAAGACCCAGGGGCTATCCCCCATGCCCAGGGGGAAACCATTCTTTTTGTTGAGGATGACCCCACCCTTCTGGACATGGGCAAAATGATGCTTGGACACCTGGGTTATCAGGTTTTTGGAGCGGACTCTCCCCATGCGGCCATCCGTCTTGCCCAGGAAGAGTCGGCAGACATCCATCTGTTTATCATGGACGTGGTCATGCCCGAAATGAATGGCTGGGACTTATCGTTACGCCTCCAGAAGATCCGGCCCGGGGTAAAACAGTTGTTTATGTCCGGTTACACGGCCAATGTTACCCTTCAAAGGGGAGTTCAAAATAAGGATATTAAATTTATACAAAAGCCTTTTTCTTTGAAGGAGTTCGCTGTCAAGGTCCGCAAGGTCCTGGATGAAGATTAGGGAACATTGATAGTCACTATAAGAGCCTTGTAAGGTGCCCTCAACAGATCCGTGGCAGCTGCTCGCCTTCAATCCTGGTTTTCATGAACACACCTGTGATACCGAGGGGGAGCACCTCTCCGATGATTGCGGCGTCCTGACCCAATTCATCATTTCTCATTACTTCAAGAAGGGCCTCGGCATCCTTTTCACGAACCACCGCAACGAGTTTTCCTTCATTGGCCACATACAGGGGATCGATGCCGAACAGCTCACAGACGGCCACAACCTCTTTTTTAACGGGGATGGCATCATCATGAATCCTGATACTCATTTTAGAATTCGAGGCGATCTCGTTCAATATGGTGGCAAGCCCTCCACGGGTGGGGTCTCTGAGCATCGTGATCCCGGCTCCGCTTTCGATCATCCGCCTGACCAGATGGTTCAAGGGTGCAGAGTCACTGATAATATCCGATGATACCCTCATTCCCTCGCGCTGGGTCAGGATGGCCATGCCGTGATCGGCCATGGTCCCGCTGACAATGATGGACCCGATTCCGGATGTGGTGATGAATATTTTGTCCGCCGCACCACGGGGAACCACCTTGCAAAACGATTTTAACGTTCTGGGGGGGGGGGGGGAAGGGTCTCGACCCGCATGTCCGTAATATCTGAAAGCGCAGGGGGCTGTCCCATGAGCCGTTCTTTGAACTGATCAAGGGCAGTACTGTCGCCCTGAATGATAATTTCAACACCTTCTTCAGTATTGATGACCGATCCAGATGACGAGTATAAGGGGAAAACTCCATAAGTCGGAGACGTAGCCATTGTCAAAGCATCACCTCAAAGGCAACCATGGTCATATCATCCACCTGATCCCGCTTACCTTGATGGGTCGCCAGCGTCTTTTTCAGGTGCTCGTATTGCTGGTTCAATGGGAGATCGGAATTGGCAAAGAGGGTGTCGTTCAATTGTTTTTTCCCGAATCGTTGACCTGTCGTCTCGCTGGGCTGGTCGGCGATTCCGTCTGAGGACAGATAAAAGGTCATGTGGGGGACAAGGATAAGACGATGGACAGAATACTTGGGGTCTCTTTTTTGGGAGAGGTAGCCAATGCTTTCCTTGTCAGCCTTTACGGTATGAATATCATGATTTTTGATGTATCTCAGGTCGATCCGTGCGCCAGCAAAGTCGAGATATTTGTTTTCAGGATTGATGATGCAGACGGCCATGTCAAGGCCAACATTGGAGAAAGCCGTTCCCTTTTCCTGTTTCAGGGTTTTCTTTATTCTTCGGTTCATTCGTGAAAGGATTTCCCCTGGATCATGGATAGCTTCTCCCCGGACGATTCGTTTCAGTTCCCAGTTGGCGATGAGGGTCAAAAATGCCCCCGGGACCCCATGGCCGGTGCAATCGGCCAGCACAACCACATAGCCGTTTTCTATACGATCAACATAATAAAAATCTCCTCCGACCACATCCCTGGGGGCCCACCAGATGAAATGGTCGGGAAACCAGGTTTTGATGTGTTCAGGATCGGGAAGCATGGCAGTTTGAATCATCCGGGCATAGGCCAGGCTTTCCATGACGTTAGAATTCATCTCGCTGACTTTCCCAAGACTTTCATTGAGTTTTGAGCGTCTTTCCTGAACGTTTCGCTCCAGTGTTTCGGTTACTTTTTTCTGAATTTCAATGGCTTCTTCCTGTGCTTCTCTGGCCCGTCGCTCATTTTTCAGTTCGTGTTCCTTTGCGATTCGTGCGTGCCGTTCATGGATATTCAAAGTAGTCTGAGCCTCGATCCGCTGTTTTTTTTCAAGGTTCAACCGGTGTGCAAGGGCAAAGGAAAGCAGGACCACTTCAAGGGCTGAACCAATCTGAACCGCGCTTTCCGTCATAAAATTTCTTTGCAGAAGACCAAATTTGCTTAAGGCCATGATCACGCCACCAAATAGAACCATGGCCCAGGCCAACAGAAAAATTCTAGACGGTATAAACCCGTCACGTAAACGCACCATCGTGATGACTAAGCCGTAAATAATCGTGACAATGGCGAGAACCATGGCTGAGGAAATTCCTGCCCTGTATGGGATGACAAAGGTTAAGCCCATCAGGCTTCCGGCAAGGGATGTCAGAACCATGAACACGCGGTAATGTTTTGGATGGCTTTGTTTTACGTTTAAAAAAGTGGATGCAAACATGGCGGCAAAAAATACCACCCCGCTTAATGCAAAAACAATCACCTGATCGTTCCACGTGGTGGCGTTGGGCCAGAGATACTGAAAACTTATGCCATTGAGGCTTGTGGCCCACAAGGTGATGCAGGAAACGTAAAAAATATAATAAAGATACATGACCTCCCTGATGGACAGAAAAATAAAGAGATTGTAGAGGATCATGATCAGCATGGCGCCGTAATAAAAACTTAACCCCAGCATTTCCGTCTGACTGTTTTCCATCAGGATATCATAACGGTAGACATTGACGGGAAGCTGCATGGAGGATGTGGTTTTAAATCTCATCACAAGGCAGAATTTTTCGCCGGGATCAAGGTTCACGGGAAACAAAAAATCTCTATGTTTTATCGGCCTCATGTTAAAGGGCAGTTTGTCACCCATGTGGAACGCGTCCATGACTTTTTCCCTGATGATGAAAATACGAATATCATCGATCACCGGATAAGCAATCTCAAACACGTAGGACTCCTTTGTTTTAGACCTGTTCACAAAATTTCCCTTGATCCAGTATACCGAATTGGTGTATCCGAAATTCAGGCTGCTCCCGGTCAAGTTCTCTTTCCATAACCCGTCTTTGTCATTGCCTGTCACATCATCAAATGAAAAAATTCCGTCTTTATCCTCTATGTATGTGAAGGCTTTTTCAAGATTCATGGCCTGTTTATCCGGGTTTAATCCCGTGACTCCGGCGTATACGGGGATGGTGAGCATCTGGAGAATATAAAGGGCCATGAATGCCGGGATCAGTGATATGAGGAATCGAGTGGGTTGATGTTTGTCCATGGGAATCACCCTGCCGCTCCTTTTCCATTAAAAAGGACTGGGGCAGCGTGATCTCCAATCTCTATCGCCACCATGGTCATATCATCCATCTGATCCCGCTCACCCCGATAAGCGGCCACGCTTGCCTTGATAATGTCACATTGGAGGTCAATGGAGAGTTTGGAATGCTCCAGGAGAAGATCCTTCAATCGTCGCGTACCGAACCGTTGCCCCGATAGTTCTCCAAGTTGGTCCGTGATGCCGTCTGTGCATAGATAAACGTTCATTCCCTGATCAATGTCGATAGTTTGAACCGAATAGACACTGTTATCCCCAACGATACAACTCACACTGCGTTTGTCTCCTTTGAGTGTGAGGAGTTCACCCTGTTTAACGCAGATCAGATCTATTCGGGCTCCTGAAAATTCTATCTGCTTCTTTTCTACATTGATCATGCACACCCCAATATCGAGACTTTTAAATGTCAGGGCATTTTTTACATCCTGCTTCAATGCTTTTCCGATTCGGTGGTTTAAACGGGTTAGTATTTCTGGGGGATCAATACAACAGTCGCCTTTCACAATCCGTTTCAGTTCGGAACTTGCTATGAGGGTCATGAACGCCCCGGGAATGCCCTGGCCGGTACAGTCCCCCACCACCACGATATAACCGCCAGGTATCTGATCCACAAAATAAAAATCCCCTCCAACGATATCACGGGGAGCCCACCAGATCCCATGCCTTGGAAGCCATGTTTTGATTTTTTCAGGGTCCGGGAGCATCGAGCGCTGAATCATGCTGGCGAACCTCAGGCTGCTCATGATCTGATAATTGGCATTACTAACGTTTACAAGGGTCTCGTTCAATTGCCGGGTACGTTCCAGGACCTCCTGTTCCAGGGAGTCGGTTGCTTTTTTCTGAATCATGAAAGAGGCTTCTTTGGCTTCACGGGCCAATCGTTCATTTACAATGGCGTTTTCGCTGGCGATGCGGGCGTTTCGTTCCTCGGCATGGGCCTTATGCTGAGCATCAATTTTTTCTTTTTTTTCCATATTCAGACGATCCGCAAGGGCAATGGAAAGGAGCATCACCAGGAGAACCGAGCAAATCTGGACGATATTTTCAGAGATAAAGTTTCGTGGGATGATGCCTGTTTTATTGAGTATAAAAAATACAACCCCACCCGCCAATGACATCCAGGCAAGGGCAAAAAACCGTCCCGGAGAAAACCCTTTCAGCCACCGTGTTATGGCCACAGGAATTCCAAAGATAAACACGAAAACCGCAAGGAATATTGCAGAAAAAATCCCGGCTTTGTAGGGTATGAAAAACGAAAGAGCGATAATCGCGGCTGCGGAAATCGCTGAGATCACAAGCACGACATAGCTTTTCCAATGACTTTGTTTGAGTTTTAAAAAACTGACGGTAGATATGGACCCGAAAAAAATCATAGAGCTGAGGGATACGACAATCACCTGGTCGTTCCACCGTGTCATCGTGGGCCACAGGTACTGGAAGCTTAGACCATTGATACTCGCAAGAAACACACACTGGGACAACACATAAAGGACATAATAAAGATAATCGGATTCCCTGATGGAAAGAAATAAAAAGAAATTATAAAGAGCCATGACGGTCATGGCGCCGAAATAAAGCCCCTGGAGCATCATCTTGACCTGCTCCTTCTCTACGAATGATTCCGGGCTGTATATGTAAAGGGGGATCTGCATGGAACTTTTGGTTTCGATCCGTGCAAGTATGGTTACTGTTTCAGACGGATAAAGGGTGAAGGGACAGACAAATGTCAGATGACGGCTGGGCCTGTCTTGAAAAGGCAGCTTGTCTCCCATGATCCACTCTTGCTGCCTATCTGATCTGATCATGTATACACGGACATGATCAAGAACCGGGTATCCGATTTCAAAAAGGAATTTCAGATTGCCTGACGAGTGATTGACGAGCTCGGATTTTATCCAGTAAGCTGAATTCGTATAGCCCAAGTTCAGGTTATCCGTTGGGCTTAAGGACCATTGATGCGCACCAGTATCGGAAATCAGATCCGACACGGTGAATGTCTTTTCACTGTCCTCCAGAATCTTTACCCGGGGACCAAGGGCAATGGATTCGGTATGCTCATCAAGATAAACAGTCTCTGAATAAGACTGTGAGGGGCTGATAAAAAGCAAAATTGGAACAATAACCAGGAACAACCCATAATAGGTGAACAGGGTGGAAAAGCATTTCGGCAGGGCACTCCTTAACGTTTTTCTTACCGGATTATCCAAATCAAATGGCCCCTGTGGGATTTGTGAATCATGATGATGCAATGATCATGTCCGGTAAAAGTCAGGCTAAACGCCTCTCAATCTTAGCCTGTGGCCATCTTAAACCATTGCTCAGGTCGCTGGAATTGATTTTTTTAAACATTCGAACTATGAGAGACTTGAATTGATGAGATTTTTTATTCAATAACAATAATCTATATTTTACGATTAGGCAAAAGGAAATTACCAGATTATTTTATAAAGCAGATGGCATTGAAAACGTCTAATAGAGATGGCGTCGTAAAAAGTCCCATATGCGGCGTTATGGTGTTTGGCCTATGGGCCTTTTCCATTGCCATACGTCGACTTTTTACGACGCCATCCATAGACCTCGATGGGCCTCAATTCTAATATCAGTTCAACTCAAAAGCAGCGTTCGTAGCTTCAACACGAATGACATGTTCTGAGTTGAACAGACCAAACAATTATTTCTGAGAGTCTTTTTTTTTCTTGTGCAGCCCAACCACCATGATTGCGCCATAAACAAGCATTATTCCCATAACCATAACCATCCAGGATTCAGCAACAAACATGTTTTCCCCCTTTATTTTTTTTCATTTTTTTTGGCAAGCCCGGACAAGCCTTCACCAATAACAACAACAACGAATATAAACACAGCCGATTCGATGAATAATTTCCAGAAAAGCATAGTGAGTCTCCTTTAGAACGTGTCCATCCCTAATTGCCATCTTCGGATGGGCCGATGTGAGTCGTTTAGTATGCAAAAGCCACCGTGGTGGTTTTTTCTCTGAACAATCCTGGTTCCCCTTCGGTAACGGCCGTTAGAAGTCCCCCAAGAACAAGGCCCGAGACAAGGGTCACATAAACATTGGGAATGGCTGTCAGTCCCATGATTTCAGGTAAGGGGGAGAATGACCAGAGACTGTTCAGCGTCCATGAAATAATCATGGTCCAGATGGCAGCGGTATTGGATCTTTTCCAGAACAAGCCGATGATGATTAACCAGAAAACAGGCGTCATCCAGGCAAACAGCCAGTTGATGGCGGAAACGATGGGGGGCAGATATCCTGCAACGGAAACGGCAAGAACGCCCAGCACGATAATTCCAATACGCGTGACTCGCTTCTCCTGTTCTTCTGTGGCATCCGGGTTAAACAGATTTTTGTAGATATCGATGGTGAATATCGTGGCCGGGGCCATGACGGCCATGGCAAAGCTGGAAAGAACAGCTGCAAGTAAGGCTGCAAACAGCCAGGCCACAAGCCAGGCGGGCAAAGAGTTGAGGAGCATGGTGGTTCCTGCCATTTTCGGGCCCAGTGGGTTGAACTCCGGATTGGCTTTGGCCGCAAGGCCCAGGCACACGATGAAAATACCGAAAAGACCATTCACCGGTGCTGCAATCCAAAGTGCCTTTCTGATGGTGTGTTCACTTTTGGCCGCCATGGCAGGCTGCATCAGCTGCTGGCTGATGGATTGACAAAATACAACGGAAAGGACGGTGCCCAGTGCAAAGGTGAAAAGGAGCTCCGGGGTCCCAACCAGTGACAGCATGTAGGCTTGATCCTGGTTGATATAAAAATCAGCCACTCTTCCCCAGCCGCCCTCAGGTAATTTCAAGGTCATGAAAATCATGGCAATAATAAGGCCGATATACATGACAAAGCAGTTGATCATATTGACCCAGCCGATTTCCTTCATGCCTGCCAGGCAGACATAGAGAACCCCGAGGATACCCCCAATGATCGCCCCTTTTTGAATTGAAATGCCTGTCACCGTCGCGAAAACAATGCCGATGCCTTGACTCTCCAGGGTCAAAATTCCCCAGATCAGGCCCGCCATGACACAGCCCACCATGAGCCGTGGCGTTTCACCGAAAATTTTGGAAATCATTTCTGGCATGGAGGTGATATTAAGGCGCCTGGCCCAAAGGCCGGTGGATGTACAAGCCACCACAAGAAGGACAACATGGGCCAAGCCAAACCAGATACTGGTTGCTCCGATGTGCCAGGACATTTCAAACAATCCAAAAATATGCGGCGTTCCAAGAACCGTCAGGGCCAGAGTGACAGCAACAACGGCCACAGGCAGATCCCGGTTGGACAAAAGGAATGCCCCTTTTTCACCCGCGGTTTGCATTTTGGCAAAATACAAACCTAAGCCGACGATCACAATGATTTCATAAGCTAAAACTGCAATTAATATTCCCCAGTTCATACACGTTCCTTTCATGATCATGTCTAATCGTGTTTAGGTTATGTGACCATTCATCCTGACAAATCAGATGGGCAGTGTCATTTTCAGTTTCAAGGAATGACCTTCTGCCCGATTCAAAACGCCAGCTTCTTCCTGCCATTTGAGGGTAATAAAAAAGCCTTTACCATTATCATATTTTACAGACGGACCCATGGCCATGGCACGACCTTTATTATCTGCAACATCATTCCCGTTTTGAGTGTCATCTGTGATTTGCTGGTAAACATACCCACCGATGCCTGCCACCCATCCGTTTCCGAATCCCCATCCCAAAGCATAATCTGCATGGAGTTCCTGGCCGGATGTGTAATCGGTGTCATCGTTTTCGAAATTAAAATCATACATGACCTTAAGATCAGCATTCACTCCTTTGAGTTGAACATAGGTGATAGCAACCACAGGCTCAATATTCCAGTAGTTTCTACTCGTGTTGGCCATGGCGGTTTTATCGTAGGATCCCGTGGGCATGTTGATATCTATGGCCAGGACATAGTGGAGTTTGTCGCTGACATGATACCCAAGGGCCGGTCCGATGACTATATCACCCAGGCCCGTTTCCGTGTCCCGGCCTGCACCGACTTGAACATCAATATCCAAAAGGGGGATAATGGTATGCAGTGCAAGCTGTCCGCCGAACAATGTGTGATCAGTCACCCAGACAAACCGTGGGGAAAGGGCATGGACTTTGAGATTAAAATCCACTGGGACTTTATTGCCGTCCTTGTCGCGCAGGATATCCGCACTGAAATATTCGGCATACAGCAAGGAATAGACACCGGGTGGAGGCATGGCCCCGGACATAAAATTCTCGTTTCCATTGGGATAGATGGAGCCCCCTGTTTCAGTCGCATGTGCAAAATCCGAAGCGCTGGCAATACTTATAAAAACAAACAAAATCAGCATTTTTGCGGCAAGTTTCATTCTTTTTCTCCTTTGAGAGTACGAGTCACTATTCTGTTTGAATTCAAGAACAACGGGCCGTGTGGTCTATTCCCCAAAGCCCCCCCCCATTATGCAAAGAACTAATTTTTTATCGGAAGCCCAAGTATCGCCCTTGCCTCATTGGGTGTGGCAAGGTGTTTGTTAAAATCCACAACGATGCGTTTCGTCCGTTCAATAAAATCCACATTGGATTTTGCCAGAACGCCTTTGGAATAATAAATATTGTCCTCCATCCCCACCCGGACATGACCGCCCATGGCCAGAGCTGTGTACATAACCGGCAGGTGCCCCGAACCGATTCCCAGGGCTCCCCATGTCGAGTCAACAGGGATGAGACTTTTTAAAAACACGAGATTTTCGACGGTTGCGGCCATACCCCCAGGGGCACCCAGCACAAACTGGAAATGCAAGGGGGCCTTAAGGATTCCTTTTTTCAGATAATACAGGGCATTATACACCATGCCGGCGTCAAATATTTCGATTTCGGGCTTGATCCCGTTGTCCTGCATGACCCTGCC
Organism: Pseudomonadota bacterium; assembly: GCA_018818835.1. Classification (GTDB taxonomy): domain Bacteria; phylum Desulfobacterota; class Desulfobacteria; order Desulfobacterales; family Desulfolunaceae; genus JAHIRD01. The sequence goes on along the minus strand of JAHIRD010000027.1, from coordinate 43,434 downwards.
CAGTTTTTCCAGGAACATGGGGCTGTTTTCAAACACGGTTGTGTGCGCCCAGTTCATGGACCCGCAATCATAGGATGCCAGCTCAGGTTTTAAGGCGATGATGTGTTTCATCCGGGCTTCATCCGCAAGGCCAAGCTGTCCCGAGGTTGTAAGATTGATAATAATGTCACAATCACTTGCCCGGATATATTCAACGGTTTTCTTGAATTTATCAAAATCCATGGAGGATTTATCAAGATCGTCCCTCACATGGATATGGGCAACCGACGCACCGGCATTCCAGCATGCATAGACCTCATCTGCAATATCCCTGGGTTGAAGGGGAATATGCGGAGTATCTTTCTTTGACGGCCAGGCCCCGGTTGGGGCCACGGTCAGAATCACTTTGTCCGTTAAAATCGCCATTGTATTTTTCACCTCCTTAATTGTTCTTAATCACCTGACACCATAAGCGCTAAGTTGTTTGTTCGGTTAATCGCAATCTAAAAGAAAATGAAATGACAACCTGCTATGCCGCCTCGTCCCCAGGCTCTTGCCTGGTAATGCCTACATGGAGGCTCTTGCCTCCAGATGCATGGCTGGAGCCATGCGGAATATACTCCCAGGCAGGAGCCTGGGAGCGAGAAGAAATCTGAGAGGCGTCCACCGACCTGAGCGGGCTCAAAGAAGACTCCTCGGTCTATGGCTCGGAGCAAATCGATTTCGATCACGAAGGAACTAAATCCCAACAAACGGATACACTGGTCGCTCATTCTTCGCGCCAGTGATCCTTGACGTTAAATTAATTGCTATTTGAGTCAATATTTCAAGTTGTTACATATATAAAATAACTTAGAGATTATGGGGGTTGGCGCCATGACAGATTATTCCAGGATCAGCTGGTGCCGTATTTATAAATGCGATCAGGGGCATCATTCAGGTCATCTTCGTCAATTTCCGCCACCAGTCGGACAATGGAGCCGTCACCCATGTACCAGCGGATAGGGAACCCGATAATCTTCACGCGTTTACCCACAACTTTGGCAATGTCTCCCCCCACATTTTCCCAGCCCAGGATGCCGTTTCTCATGATCAGGTTGTGGCAGGGTTCCCATTCCGGGAAATCATCTTTGACCTCTCGCCCGAACATCTCCTTGTATTTGTCAAACAAGTCAGGTCGAAGGGGTCCGGGGCCGTGGGGTCCGATGGCCGTATGCAGGGGATGGTCAAGGGCCTGCTGGTCAACACCCACGGCCTTGACACCCATTTTAACAAACCATTCGCCGGCCTCACGGCCCAGACCCGGTGATTCGCAGAAGTACTTGGTACTGTCTCCCCAATATTTATGCCATCCCGTATGGATGATGACGATGTCATCCTTTTTCACGGGAGTCTTTTCGCAGGCTTTGTCCAGATCAGCTGCGGTGATAAGTTCCCATTGGCCTTTGGGAATGTCCAGAACCACGCCGTCTCCGTAATAACGATCCAGGGGTATTTCGTGGGTGTAGGGCAGCCCTTCCACCACATGGGCCGGTGAGTCCGCGTGTGTGGTGCAGTGCATGACCGTGGTGACCTTTTGTGACAGGACACCGGACTTGGCCATGTAGTGCATGCGCTCAATTTTGACATCTTCAAAATAGGGCCATAGCGGACATTTGTCGCCAAAGGGATGGCTTAGATCCACCAGTACTTTTTTTCCCATGTTCATTCCTCCGTGTTTTTTTGTTTCTTTATGCACCCTTAGGTGCGCTTAATGTATCGATCAGGTATTCGGTCAACCGTTTTCTGGATTGTTCTATCTGTTCAGGGCTCCAATCCTGAAACCCTTTCCCTGTTTTGAATCCAAGCTCCCCCTTGTCCACACGTTCCTGCAAAAGGGGGGAGGGTAAGGGAGAGTTTTCCAGATGGGGCAGGATGTAATTATGAATGGATAGCACCAGGTCGTTGCCCACCATGTCGGCGTTTTCCATGGGGCCCAGCACCGGCAGCCGGAGTCCGAACCCCATTCGAATGGCCTCGTCAACCGTCGCGGCATCGGCAATGCCGTGGGCAACGATGGAGATGGCTTCCCGCCACAGGGCATGTTGAAGCCGGTTTGCAAGGAATCCGGGCACGTCCTTATTCACACGCACCGGGTGCTTTCCGGTTTTTTTGAGGACGGCCATGGTGGCAGCCATCACGCGTTCATCGGTGTCATCTGACTTGATGACCTCCACCAGGGGAATCAGATAGGGGGGATTCCAGAAGTGGGTGCCGACAATCCGGTGTCGTCTCCGGGTCTTTGATGCAATCTCCGTGATGCTCATCACCGAGGTATTGCTTGCAAACACAGCCTCGGGTTTGCATACCTTTTCCAGGTCGCAAAATAGATTCTGCTTGAGCACCATGTCCTCAGGAATGCACTCAATGACCAAATCAGCTGTTTTAGCGGCGGCTTCCATGGTTTCAGCCGTGCTTATGCGACTCAGTATGGCGCTCAGGTCCTTTGGGGCCATCACCTTTTTTCTGACCAGCCGCTCCAGATTTTCACGAATGCGTTGCTGTACGGAACTGGCCGGTGTGTGGCTGTCAAAGGTGGTCACACAATGGTCAGGATGAGAGGCAAAGACCTGGGCAATGCCGCATCCCATAAGACCGGTGCCGATAATGGCCACATGACGAATTTCAATCACGGTAAGTCTCCTTTATTTGATATCATCCGGCGGTACAGCCGCCATCGACATAGAGAATCTGGCCGGTGATAAAATCAGAGGCCGGGGCAGCAAAATAAACCGAGGCACCGATCATATCTTCGGGAACAGCCGCGCGACCCATGGGAATTCGATCCAGGAATATCTTCTTGAGCTTTTCATCCTCAAGAACCTGCTGGGTGAGCGGTGTCCAGAAAATGGTCGGGGCAATGGCGTTGACGGTGATATTGTACTTGGCCCATTCCGTGGCCAGTTGCTTGGTCAAAAGATCAACAGCCGCCTTGCTGGCCCCGTAGGCTGCATATCCGCCGGGATGACCACAAAAGCCACGCACCGAAGAGATGGTAATGATCTTGCCGTGACCTTGCGCTTTCATGACGCGCCCCACATGTTTGCAACTGAGAAAGGTGCCGCGGACATTGATGTTCATGACCTGGTCAAAATCCTCCACGGGAAAATCCTCGGCAGGAAAGCGTTTGGCGATGCCCGCAACCGTAAACAGGATGTCGATCTTCCCAAATTGGGCTTTGACCTTTTCCACCAAGGCTTCAACATCTTTTTCCCGGGTGACGTCACAGGGGATTGCCACGCCTTTGCGGCCGTGCTTTTCGATTTTTTTTACGGCCTCTTCAAGTGTTTTCATGGTGCGTCCGGTGACAACCACATCGGCACCATATAAGGCAAGTCCTTCACATATGGTTTCGCCCAAGGCCCCTGCGCCACCGGTCACGATGGCAACCTTGCCTTGCAGGTTGAACATGTTTTTGACTAAGTCTATATTGATTTTGCTCATGTTAGCCTTCTCCTTTCACGATGTATCAGGTCGGGTAGTTGATGATCACCAGCATGGACGCCGGAAGATTGCTCGGGTTCAGTAAGGAACGCCCCTCGTTGGGGCCGATTCGGATGGAATCTGTTTTTGTAAGGACAATGCGCTCGCCTGATTCCGTGGTGATTTCTATCTCACCGTCCAGAACATAGTAGATTTTTTCAGCCGGGGTTGCTTCATATTCAGCACCTCCCCCAGGCAGAAAGTGGGACAAACCCATCCAGAATTTTTCGCAGCCGGTTTCCTCCTTGCCTTGCAGGCGCAAGGCCGTCATGTTGAAATGGTTGGGCGGATTGTAGGGTTTGCAGTCTTTTAACTCACGTTTTTTCATGGTGACGATTCTCCTTGTCGTGAATAATCTCAGTTTTTGGGGAGCAGGTTATCTGCGATGCAAAGTGTTGCCTCTGTACCCTGAATGATTTCATCCAGGGAGGCTCCGGGCATGATTTCCGTTAACACCAAGCCCTGTGACGTGACCTCCATGACGGCTTTTTCGGTGATGATCATGTGTACCTTTCCTTTGGCGGTGAGGGGGAGGGTGCAGCGTTTCAAGATCTTTGGTGTGCCCTTGGCCGTGTGCAGCATGGCAACAATGACTTTTCGGGCACCGGCCACCAGATCCATGGCCCCGCCCATTCCGGGAACCATTTTTCCCGGCACCACATGACTGGCAATATTTCCCAGTTCATCCACCTGCAAGGCACCGAGGACGGTCATGTCTATGTGCCCGCCCCGGATCATGGCAAAGGACAGTGCGCTGTCAAAAAAGCATGCCCCCTTTTTGACATGGACAAACTGATTCCCTGCGTTGATCACGTTGGAATCTTCCTTGCCGGGAGCACACAGGGCACCCATGCCCAAGAGCCCGTTTTCACCATGGAGTGTGATATGCACCCCTTGGGGAATAAAATTGGAAACCAGGCTGGGCAGACCGATACCCAGGTTGACTACATAGCCGTCTTTCAATTCACGGGCCACCCGTTGGGCAATGATATCTTTTTCATTTCCGATGTTCATGAGGCATCCCCCTCCCGAACGATGTAGTCAACAAAGAGGCTGGGGGTCATCACCAGGTCGGGGTCTAAATCACCCACCTCCACCAGGGTTTCCGCCTCCACGATAACCAGGTCGCAGGCCATGGCCATGACAAGGCTGAAGTTTTTGGTCGTGCCCCTGTAGTAGACATTGCCTATGGTATCGACAACCGATCCCTTTAACAGGGCGATTTCAGCACGTAATGGCAGCTCCAGGATATAGTCCTGATCATTGACGACGATCTTCCGTTTGCCGTCCTCCACCGAGGTGCCGATGCCGGTGGGCGTCAAGACACCTCCCAGTCCTGCTCCCCCGCAGCGAATTCGTTCAACAAGGGTCCCCTGGGGAACCAGGTCCACCTCAAGGGTGCCTGTGTTCATGCGCACACCGGCTTCCGGATTCAGACCGATATGGGAGGCAATCATTTTTTTGATTTGACCGGCAGACAAAAGTTTGCCGATTCCCTTGCCGGGCACGGCGGCATCATTGGCGATGATTGTAAGATCCCGAATGCCTTTTCTTACAAGGCTGTCAATCAATGTTTCCGGGCTTTTCACAGCCATAAAACCGTTGACCATGAGGGTGGCTTTATCGTGCACCATGTCCATGGCTTTGCTAAGTGGTATGACCTTGTTCATGTGTCCCCATTCATCATTTTTAGGTATGCCGTTTCATTACCGCACATGTTTGATGGCGTTACAGTGTTTGGCTTATGGAGCGTTTTCCATAACCATCCGTCGCTCGTTTTACGAGCTCATATCAAGCTTACAAACCCGCTTTTTCAGAGGTCTTGGGTCAGTACAAATTTATAAGTGAACGTTAACTTATAAAGTCATGCGCAAAAAATCAGGCGAATAGTTTTTAAAATGACCCACGCTGATTTTACGTTTGGGTCATCATCCTGGCCTAAGGTTTGTTTACCCCTAATTGTATAGGCAAACCGGTTTCACCAAGGGTTCGGATATGTGTTTAATGTTTATAAGTAAACGTTTACTTATAAACATGGTCCAAGTTAAAATTTACATAATTCATTTGATAATAATGATTGATTTATTCCATGTGAACGGCTTTGTCAATTGAAAAATCCAACCCGGAGGAGGGGCTGAATATTAGTTTCCCGATTTCTTGTAAATTATCAGGTTGGGCATGGCGCCTTACAACGGAATCTTTCAAGCCAATCCCCCGCAATATGAATACAACGATCCCCCGAATGAGGTCATTTTTTGAACCATGGTAAGGGAAAAGCGTCTCGCCGGATAATTGAAGAAAATTGATGGCCATGGCCAGGTGGTGTGAGAGCCACATTTTTGCAATGGGATCGATCAAGTGCTCATACATATCCCCATTTTCTTTGGCGGTGGCCATGCTCGACACCCATAAAGGAGTTAACTCCTTGTCATATTTCATGAAAACGGATTTTGCAAAGGTCGTGTTTTCCAATAGGCTGTAAACAAGAAGACGTTCAAATAATTTTTGTTCGTCTTGATGCCCCGGAATTTCAGATAAAATAATATAAGAAAGGGCATAGATGATTTGGACCAATGTTTCAGTCGATGGCTCATGGTGCTTGAAATACTCACACAAGGCATCAATGATGGGATCAATATAAAAATAGGCATTTTCATACAAGGCTGTTTTACTATCGAAATGCTGATAAATCAGTGCTTCGGAAACCGTTGCAGCCTTAGCGATCTCGCGGATTGAGGTACCGTAAAACCCCTTTTTTGCAAACATTTTTCGGGCGGCCATGGTTATGCCGACCTTTCTGTCCTCACCGCTCATTTTCTTTTTTGCCATAATCACCATATAACGTAAATTTATGTAAAAACATGACTCCAAATAGTTGCGAATACGTGTCACATAATATGATTATATTGAATTGTGTGACACTTTAAAGTGATAACATCTCTGTCACCAAAATAAAATGTGAAAAATGTGAATGGGTCTATTCGTGTCGTGGTTAAACCGTTTTTTATTTCGTTTCCAGGCAAAGCCTCACCAAAAACAATTCTCCATAGGTCCCATAAGACCCATGGGACCTATAGGACTTATGCCATTTTCTACAATCCCAAAGCTTTTCTCTGCGACCTCTGCGTTCCAGCGAGATCCATTTCATTTTTCATCAAACAGATGCTTCGGCCTCGTAATTGGGGTAGGACTGCTTGAGGGTCGCGTGGTTGAGCAGCATTTCCGCCTTAAGTGTTTGGCCGCTGGCATCATAGATGCGGGTGCGTATCCAGTAGGATTCGGTGCGTTTGCTTTCGGACAGGGCAACGATTTCTCGGCGGATCAGGTAGTCCTCGCCGACAAACAGCGGGCCGTCGATCATTCGGATTTCCTGGTCAGCGAACAGACCTATGACCGGATGCTTGACCGGGAAATCGGCCAGGTTGCTGCTGTACTCAGCGAGTACGCTGACCATTTCCAGGGGGATAATGGCGCGGCCCCAGGGCGTGGCGCTGGCATCCGAGTACCAGGGAGAGTTCTCGGTGATGTGTTCGAGTTTTTGATTCAGCGAGAAGGGGTAGAGATGTCCCATGTGCTGGTCAGGATCCATGCGGACATGTTCGTCCTTTGCGCCGGTCATCCCCACGTGCAGGTCGGAGAGGATGACCAGCTTTTCCGGGGGACGTAGTTTGGCCATGCGCTGATATAAAAGGCTGACGCCATCATCCGGGCCAAGGCTGGCACTGGCTTCCAGCACCGGGGTGCCATCGGCCTTTTCTGCCCAGGCGCGCAACCGTGTGGTGCCGGAGGCAGGGCGTTCGACAAAGGCGCGAACATGTTCGCCTTCAACCACCATGTTCTGAAAGTGTGTGGAGAAGCAGCCGCGCTCAAGCCAGGCTTGACCCCAGATCTCGGTCAGCAAGGGGGTAAACTGGCTAAAGTGGGTGGGGCCTTCGATGGGTCCGGCGCGGAAGCCAAGTTTTTCTGCCATGCTGTCGTCGTGAATGGAGTTATGGCCGCTGTATTGCTGATCGGTCAGCATCTGCTTGGGCTCGCGCAGCGGGCCGCACAGGTAAAGGGGGGTGTCAAAGTTCATATTCATATCCTTGATGATCGTTTGCGTGAGTAAAAACCGCTTCAGCCATTCAGCACAAAAGGGTCAACATGTGACAATGCAAAAGAGGTAAGTCTGCTTTGTTCAATATCATAATTTGATCAACTTTGACAAATTGTAACGACAGTATCATGATGAATTTTTAATCGAACAGCCGACCGTTCACCTGCGATTCCCATCAACATCATTTCAACGAACCAATCACTTAACGTGTTCAACCCACGGGAAAGCCCATGGGATCAATACGGGTGAAAAGACTGTTTATTCTGTTATTTGCGCCACTATTTTTTCTGAACGTAAAAACCTTATCAGCAGTCATTCCATGGTCGTCCTTCGGGAAATCGCACGTTTTCTTCATGTTAAGTCTTGCAGGATAGGGTCACTCATGGTAGATATTTTATTCTGGTATCCCTCTCATACATGTAAGTTTCTGGCATTGAGGATAATCTCAAACCGCTGTTATCAGCAGACGTTGTTTAAGGTATTTCTTGCGTATTTTGTCTCCGGATCCGTTCCATTTTTCACGGATATGTTGATAGGAAACTCCGGACATATTTTGTGCTCATGATATGACCCGCATAAAATGCGCTTTTTTTTACCACCAACAACAGCGAACGAATTCTAATTATAAGGGCAGGATCACTCTCAACATAGATGTTCCGTGAATCCGGCCAGACAAAAAAAAGGAGGAGACCTTATGACCGAAGAGAGCAAGTGTCCGGTAACGGGCAAGACTCACAAGCCCACGGCCGACCGTGGCACGTCCAACCGTGACTGGTGGCCGAACCAGGTAAACCTGAAGGTTCTTCACCAGAATTCGCCCATGAGCAATCCCATGGGCGAGGCCTTCAACTACGCTGAGGAATTCAAGACGCTCGACCTGGGGGCCCTGAAGAAAGACCTCTTTACAGTGATGACCGACTCCCAGGACTGGTGGCCGGCTGATTACGGTCACTACGGACCGCTCTTCATCCGGATGGCATGGCACAGCGCGGGAACCTACCGCACCGGCGATGGCCGAGGGGGCGCGGGGTCCGGTTCCCAACGTTTGGCCCCCCTCAACAGCTGGCCTGACAATGTAAACCTTGATAAGGCGCGCCGGCTCCTCTGGCCGGTCAAACAGAAATACGGCAAAAAGATCTCCTGGGCCGACCTGATGATCCTCGCCGGCAACTGCGCTCTCGAGTCCATGGGATTCAAGACCTTCGGCTTCGGCGGCGGGCGTGTGGACGTTTGGGAGACGGAAGAGGACATTTACTGGGGGGCTGAGAGCGAGTGGCTTGGTGACAAACGCTACTCCGGTGAACGGGAACTTGAAAATCCTCTTGCCGCTGTGCAGATGGGCCTGATTTACGTGAACCCGGAAGGGCCGAACGGCAAGCCTGATCCGGTGGCGTCCGGCCGTGACGTTCGAGAGACCTTCGCACGCATGGCCATGAACGATGAAGAGACCGTCGCCCTCGTTGCCGGCGGGCATACCTTTGGCAAGTGCCATGGCGCAGGCAGTGCGACGCTGGTCGGTCCGGAACCGGAAGCCGCTCCCATCGAAGAGATGGGCCTTGGTTGGAAAAGCAGCTTCGGCAGTGGCAAGGGTGGCGATGCCATCGGCAGCGGCATCGAGGGTGCCTGGAAACCGAACCCGACGAAATGGGACATGGGCTACCTGAAAGTGCTGTTCAAATACGAGTGGGAGCTGGTCAAGAGCCCGGCTGGTGCGAATCAGTGGCTGGCCAAGGACGTGGCTGACGAGGACATGGTGGCTGACGCCCACGACCCGTCGAAAAAGCACCGGCCCATGATGACCACGGCGGATCTTTCCCTTCGTTTTGATCCGATCTACGAGCCCATCGCGCGGCGCTTCCAGAAGAATCCCGAGGCGTTTGCCGATGCCTTTGCCCGGGCCTGGTTCAAGCTGACCCACCGCGACATGGGACCCCGCTCGCGCTATCTCGGCCCAGAAGTCCCGGCAGAGGATCTGATTTGGCAAGACCCCATGCCCGCCGCCGGTCATGGACTGATCAACGCTGCGGACATTGCAGGCCTCAAAGGCAAGATCCTTGCCTCGGGCCTGTCTGTCTCCCAATTGGTTTCGACGGCCTGGGCGTCAGCGTCCACGTTCCGCGGCTCTGACAAACGCGGCGGTGCGAATGGAGCGCGTGTTCGTCTTGCACCGCAGAAGGATTGGGCCGTCAACCAGCCAGGCAAACTGAAGACTGTGATAGAGACCCTTGGGGGCATCCAAAAGGCGTTCAACGGTTCGCAGTCCGGCGGTAAGAAGGTGTCTCTTGCTGACTTGATCGTTCTGGGCGGTTGCGCCGGTGTCGAGCAAGCGGCGAAGAATGCCGGCCATGCTGTGACTGTTCCCTTTACGCCAGGCCGCACGGATGCCTCGCAGGAGCAAACCGACGTGGAGTCATTCGCTGTTCTCGAACCCACGGCAGACGGGTTTAGAAACTACCTCAAAACCAAATTCACTGTATCGGCTGAGACGCTGCTGGTTGATCGTGCGCAACTTCTGACGCTGACCGCTCCAGAGATGACGGTTCTTGTCGGCGGCATGCGTGTCTTGAATACCAACGTCGGACAGTCCCGGCACGGTGTATTCACCAAGCGGCCGGAGACGCTCACCAATGACTTTTTCCTGAATCTGCTCGACATGAGAACAACGTGGACAGCAAGCTCGAAAGACAAGGATGTGTTCGAGGGGCGTGATCGTAAGAGCGGAGAACTCAAGTGGACCGGCACCCGTGTCGACCTTATCTTCGGTTCGAACTCCCAGCTTCGGGCCTTGGCGGAAGTATACGGCTGTAAGGACTCCCAGGAGAAATTTCTGCATGACTTTGTCGCCGTGTGGAACAAGGTCATGAACCTTGACCGATTCGACATCGCCTGATCAGAGCTCAGACATTTTTCAGGGCTTCCAAAGGGTATGATGAACCTCAAATCGGATGACCAGGACGCGAGGCCACAAACTGATTGATGTTTTGAATGCTCACCAAAGCTCTTGACTGCATTTGAGGGCGGCTTTTCAGATACAATCTGAAAAGCTGCCCTTTTTCATCATGTCCCCATCCTTATGAATGCAATATCCCCAGAAAATGGCATTAAAGTCATTGATATTTTTGTCGGTCTTTGTTTATGTAGTGAGTTATCAACTGTTCGTTACTCTGGGATATGGTTTGGTGTGAAATTTTGATCTAATGTGTGGGGTTCTCTGGGCCCGGATTGGATGTATGGTGACGTGCGTATGAATGGTTTTAAATGGACCCGATTGGCTGAATGGAAGCATGTAAAGGCAGCCTTTCGGCCGGTGTTTATTTGTGCTTGTTTTTTGTGGCTCGGAATTGTTCTGATTTATCCGTATACCCGACTTGATGTGCCGGATCAGAGGGTTGATCTTGCCGGAACATGGAAGATGATGTTCGACGACCGGGCCGAGTTTGCCCAGAGCGGGTATGATGATTCCCATTGGGATCTGTTTGAACTCCCGGCTAGTTTTTTATTGAAGGCCACTCATTATGGAAACGGATATAAAGGCGTATGCTGGTTCCGGAAAACGGTGGTGATTCCTGATGGCATGGGAAAGGGTGACCTTGGAATATGTCTTGGCCGTATCGGCAATGCGGATGAGGCGTTTTTTAACGGCGTCAGGATCGGAGGCTTGGGGCAGTTTCCTCCTGACGAGTTTTCCATGTGGAATCATCCAAGAAACTATTTGATCCCCTCGGCACTCATCCGGTTGAACCAGGAAAACACCATTGCCATCCGGATTTCCTATTTCGGAATCGCAGAGGTCCTGGGGCAGATGTTTATAGCCGGAACAAAGGGTTGGGCGGCTTACAGCACCATCATAACCTACACTCAGATCACCACGTATTATGAATGCATGGCCCTGGGCTCGGGTTTTTTGATGATTTTTCTATTCTTTTATCTGAAACGCCCCGAGGATCAGGAATATTTGTTCTATTGCCTGCAATTGTGTTTTGGGGCATTTGTGCTCCTTGATGCCAGCAGTTACTGGCCGATTATGACAGACAATCTGACCCGCTTTAAATTGCTTGGTATCTCCTGGACCGGGCTCAATGTGGCTCACCCCATCTTTCTGCACAGAATTTATAATCTCCGGCGAAAATTCATAGAACGGGCCCTCTGGATCAACCTGCTGATTGTGATACTCATGAACATCTGGGTGGTGGATGGGACTATCCTTCGCCCGTGCGGAATCCTGATGACATTGATGGGTATCGGAATGGGCGGATACAACCTGTCATGTCATGTGACGGCATTGATAAAAAAACGGCCCTATGCAAAAACGTTCAGTTTTTTTGGTATTGTCGCGATCTTGTGCGCCAGTCATGACGGCTTTGTGTATATGGCTAAATTTTCAGGATACTCGGTCCATTTTATGGGCTATGAACCGACAACCATGATTTTCCATATAGGGGCCATGGTTTTTTACGCAGGGACGGCCATGGTGCTTGTGACCCGTTTCATCAGCGTGGGAGACGAAGTGACGACCCTCAATGAAAGCCTTGAGACCTATATTTTGGAAAACACCTTACTCAACGATCAGATCATACAGATCTCAAAGAAAAACGACAGCAAATCCATTTCCTCGACAGCCGAAGAAAAGTTAAAACAGGTCATTAATCATATCCATGCAAACTATCTGGAAGGCCTGACCCGTGATGGACTTGCCGATGTGGTGGGGGTACATCCGGACAGCCTGGGCAAGCAGTTTAAAACCTACACCGGTCTCAAGCTGGGCGATTACATCTATCAGATTCGCATCAAAGAAGCTGCCCAGAGGCTTCGGGAGGAGGACACAAACATCATTGACATTGCCTTTCAGGTTGGCTTTGATAGTCTCCGCACATTCAACCGGGCCTTTTTGAAGTTCATGAATACCACCCCGACCAATTATCGGAAGGACTATCGGAAAGACAATACCGACGACTGACGGGAGCGACATGTTCAATAGACCATATTGGGAAATACTCCAGGGTATTCGGTTGATGTGATTATGTCGACTTGGTTATTCTTGGCCTTATCTCTCATTTTTTCACAATCCAGTAACCGCCCTTATCAGGCCCAGAGCGTTTGAGGCGACCCTGGACCCTCAGTTTTTTTATGTTTCTCTCAATGGACCGGGTTGCCACCCCGATCTTGTCCGACAGGGCTGCAATGGTTATATGGGGATTGATTGACACAAGATCAATAATTTTCTCCGACGTTTTCTCCGACGTTTTCTCCGACGTTTTCTCCGACATGCGTTTGTTTCCCTTCTGGATTTTTAGGAAGGTAGGACGAAGGAATTCAAGGGAAAACATAGTATCAAACCGAATCGAGACGTCGGGGCAGTTTTCCTTTTTCAGGGCGGCGTGGATACGCTCGATACCAGAACCCATTTTTTCAATGTAGGTACAGCGCAACAACAGAGCTGCAATATTGGGGTTCCTACAGATGCTGCGTTTGCCGAAATCTTTTTCTGATAAGCCTTTGGGCAAGCCACCGGGGTTGTATATTTCGACCCGGTCATCAAAGACTTCCACCATCACATGGGCACCTTGCTCAGTGTAGTCCCGGTGGCATACGGCGTTAACCATAGCTTCGCGCAAGGCGACTTCAGGAAGTTCCAGGGTTTCTTTCCGGCGGGTACTTTCACGAGTGATTTCCCATCGGAGTTGAAGGTGTTTTTTAATAAAAATCAATGCCTCTTCAACATTCTCAAGGATGTTTCCGGTGAGTTCCTTGCGGTCCAGAATATAGGCCTTCCCAATCCCTTTAAAAAGTGCGCAGACCACACTTACGTGAAAAAGTCGTAAAATGGGGTCTTTGGAAAAAAAGAGAACCCCGGTTTGATTGAGGTAAAATTGACCGTCTTTGAAGTCTCCGACTCCGAGATTTAAAAGAAGATTGATGGTATCGCGTTTCGGCGAGATATTCGATAGTTGAAGGAAATGACTCAATCGGCGTTCATCAAGAATGTCTTTCCAATTCAAATCCAACCGGAGCTGCTGGTCAAAGCGGACCTTTCCCTCAGCCTGGATAAAAGCTGTGATATCATGGGTGCACATTTTTTGCGAGCTTGCTCCGTTTCTGAGGAAAAAGCCTTTGCTGCATCGATGGGGCCTGTTTGCACCTTCTGGGATATGAATGATAAGCAGTTTATGTTCCGAAAGTTTTTCAATTTGGATAGCCACCGGCGGGTCACATGAGGCGGCCATGTCATCAATTTTTGAGAGGGCCGCGTTGGAGAGATCACATCCCACCCGTTTGTTTTGGTCATCCACTCCAATGACTATCCGACCGCCCGAAGCATTGGCGAGCGCCACCATCTCTTTGGATAAATCAGAATTGATATTCCTTTTGAATTCAAGGGTATACCCTTCCCCTTCTTCCAGAATTAGCGCCAGTTCGTCATCCGTTGTCTTGTGGTATCGCACCAAAGGTTCCCCTGCAATTGCTATATATAGCTTATTTTCATCTGACAAAACAATATCAAATGATACCTGAAAAAGATCAAAAATCAACAGAAAATTAGAACATCATAGAATAATAAAGAATTTTCCGATTATGATTTAATCTGATAAGCTTGCGTAAAATATGCATGAACACAGAGTCACTGGGGCGTATGTTGAACGTCGGGCTAAACCTTTTTCAAACCCCATCCAAGCTATTCATGGGCAAATTTATTAACCTTGTTGACCATCATGACTCAAAAACCTTGTGATATCTGCCATATATCTGTATAGAATTTAGGCATTATTGCGAGGAACGGCACGCCGTGCCCATACGTGTGTCACATTTTTATGAACATCCACGCGGCATCGCCCCCAACCTGTTTGTCTGGATTTCTTAAATCCGGCCCCCCGGGAGGGCCGCCGGAGGCACACGATAAACCTATGCCCATAAAACAAAAGGGGCTTTTGCTCTGATTTTGAATGATAACTATGAATAAGCAAACGGATACACCTCATTCTGAAAACCCTCACCTTGATCTGGCCAGGGAATTTGTTGAACATACGGGCCACCATGTGTTTTTGACCGGGAAAGCCGGGACCGGAAAAACCACGTTTTTAAAAACCCTGAAAAAAAATACCGCCAAACGGATGATCGTAACGGCACCCACCGGTGTGGCAGCCATCAATGCCGGAGGGGTGACACTGCATTCGTTTTTCCAACTGCCTTTTGGCCCGTTTATTCCCGGTGGGGGGGCCTATGCATCGAATCGGGACAACCTGTTCCGGTTCAGTAAGAAAAAGAAACAGATCATCAAAAACCTGGACCTTCTGGTCATTGATGAAATCAGCATGGTAAGGGCAGATGTCCTGGACGCCGTGGATGAGGTTCTTCGTTATCATAGGCGCAACACCCTGCCCTTTGGGGGAGTCCAACTGTTGATGATCGGGGATCTTTATCAGCTCTCGCCTGTGGCCAAGCAGGATGAATGGGAACTGCTTCGCCAATATTATGACTCGGTTTATTTTTTCAGCAGTCAGGGTCTTTCCGGGCTGCCTCTTTATACCATTGAGCTGCAAAAGATTTACCGCCAGTCCGATGAACGATTTATCCGGCTGCTCAACCGGGTCCGCGACAACCGGCTGGAGAACACCCATATCGAAGAGTTGAACCTTCGGTATGTGGAAAACTTTACTCCCACAGAAGGACAGGGATTCATCACCCTGACCACCCATAACCGAAATGCCGATACCATCAATCAAAGTCGGCTTGATCTTCTTAAAGGGGAAGAACATCACCTTCAAGCTGAGGTTGAAGGGGAGTTTCCCCCGCAGACCTTTCCGACCCTTGAGACACTGACCTTGAAAATAAATGCCCAGGTCATGTTTTTAAGGAATGACAGCTCCTTTGAGAAACGCTATTTCAACGGCAAAATCGGCCGGGTCACCGCCATATCACCCGATAAAATAAGGGTCCATTGCCCGGATGACATCGACGACATTGAGGTGGAACCCCTTGTCTGGGAAAATATCACCTACACGGTTAATGAAGAAACCAAGGACATTGTCGAAGAGATCATCGGCACATTCAAGCAGTTCCCCTTGAAACTGGCCTGGGCCATCACCATTCACAAAAGCCAGGGCCTGACCTTTGATAACGCCGTGATCGATGCCAGAGCCGCCTTTGCCCACGGCCAGGTGTATGTGGCCCTAAGCCGCTGCAAAACCCTGGAAGGCATGGTGCTCAGCTCCCCTGTTCCGGAACGGGGCATCGACACTGATTTGGCTGTTTCCACATTTATTGACGAGGTGCGAAGCAACCCCCCCACGGAAGATCAGCTCACGGCCGCCAAACAAGGCTATCAGCAGCAGTTGCTGCTGGAATGTTTTGATTTTCAGACCCTGAACCACCGGCTAAACGCCCTTGCCAGGATTCTTAGCGGAAACGCTCACCTGATAAAGGTTTCGGGCGTCTCAGATATGAATCTCCTTCTGGACAGAGCCGCACAGGATATCTTCAGTGTCAGTGCAAAATTTAAAAACCAACTGTCCTACCATTTCCCCAAAACCAGCCTGCCGGAATCGGATGACTATATCCAGGAACGTGTATGCAAAGCATCCCAGTGGTTCCAGGAAAAAATGGACCAGGTGTTTGACGATTTTGTGAATCACATGGCGGTGGACACGGACAACACCGATCTAAGCAAAACCATCAGCCGTGCCCTGGGCAATCTGAAACAGGAAATTGCGGTCAAGCATGCGGCCGTCCAGTCCTGTGAACAGAATTTTTCGCCCTCCCGCTATCTGAGACGAATCGCACGGGCAACATCGGATATGGACGAGCTGCCATCCAAAGCAAAAAAAGCCCAGGCACCGGAATACACCGAATCGGACATTGAAAACCCCATATTGTTTCAAGAGCTTAAAGAATGGCGCACCCATAAGGCAAAGGAAAAAAGCGTGGCTGCATTTCAAATCCTTCATCAGCGGGTCTTGATTCAAATCGCTGTCTGCCTGCCGGATACACCCGAAGCCTTAAAAAAAATCAAGGGAATGGGGAAAAAAACCATGGAATCATACGGGGAAGATATCCTTACCCGTGTTGTGGCCTATCGATCGAAAAAAGGCATTGAGCAAGTACTACTGCCGGAACCCAAAATCAAGGCCCCGGACAAAGACCACACGGAAAAACCAGGCCCCACCCCAGACTCCAAACAAATCAGCTTTGATCTGTTTGAAAAAGGCATGACCATGGACGCCATCGCCAAAGAGCGTGGCCTTGCGGAATCCACTGTCCATAGTCATCTCTGCCATTTTATCAAAAACGGCGGGCTGGATATCAACAAACTCCTTTCACCTGAAAAGCAGCGTGCCATTGAAGAAAAACTCGCAAAAACAACCCAAGGGCCTGGATCCCTTAAAGCCATAAAAGCTGAACTTGGCGACGATGTGTCCTACGGTGATATCCATATGATGAAGGCTCACGTGAGGCATGTGGCTTTAAAAAATGAATAAGTGTCATTAAAAAATCCTTTTCCACAGAAAGGTAATCCTAAAATGAAAAATCATCACAAAATTAGCTATCGTGATAATTCTGTCTACTTAAGGTAAAATAATTAACGACCGTTACCTCATTGCCCTTTGATTTATACCAATAAATATTATATATAGGTATTATAATATTTTGGAGGAGTAGAACATGCAAAAGAATACCAGTGTAACATTAGGGCGGCACTTTGAAACGTTTATCTCACAGCAAATTGAAAATGGTCGATATTCATCAGCCAGTGAAGCCATAAGAGCTGGCTTACGACTCCTTGAGGAGAAGGAACTCAAGTTGGCCGCTCTGCGGCATGCCTTGGATGAAGGAGAAAATAGCGGTTATGGTGAGTATTCATTAAATGGTATAATACAAGAACTGGACAACGAGAAAAATCATTAATTTATGCTGAACATACGTCTGACGAAACAGGCCATTTCCGACATGAAAGACATTGGTCGGTATACGAAAGAACATTGGGGGCAAGAACAACGAAACCGGTATCTATCCAAACTGGATAAATGTTTCCAGGCGATTGCACGGGAACCGCATCTTGGACAGTCTTGCGAGGAAATCTACCCGGACTATCGTAAGTGCCATTTAGGGCAGCATATGATTTTTTACAAAGCAAGTCCCACCCATATCCATATCATTAGAATTTTACATCAACGTATGGATGTTGAAAAACATCTTTCAGAAAATTAACAATAAATTGATGATGGGTGGCCCAACAAAAAATAAAAATTCATTTGTCCAGATTTTTAAAATCCGTCCCCCCGGGAGGGCCGCCGGAGGCAGGATAAAACAAGCAGATCACCCATTTATTCTCTTGGTCCACAGGTGATCTCTGTGGTGAACCCAACGGAACATATGCCCATAAATATACCCCACAAATATGCCCACAAAGATCTGTTGGATCAGGTCAAAGACAGGTTCAAGCATATTCTTGTCATTGACTTTGAAACCGTTCCCCGTGGTGAGCTGTATCATATTGGGGCGGTTTTGGATGGCAGGGTCTTTGAGAAAAAAGATATCAAGCATTTAAAAACGGCGTTCAACTGGCTTTCGGAATTTGCACGGGATGCAGATTTTATTCTGGGGCACAACATTGTGAACCATGACCTTGCCGTGGCCAGGGACATCCATCCTGAAGCCGGTTTTTTAAAGCTTCCGGTTATCGATACCTTGTTTTTATCCCCCCTGGCCTTTCCGGAAAATCCCTATCACAAACTGGTCAAGGATTATAAGCTGGTCAAACACAGCAAAAACGATCCCGTGGCCGATGCCCGCCTTGCCCGAGCTGTTTTTGATGACCAGCTGGCCGCCTTTGTTGACTTAAACGCCAGGGAACCCGGCCTTCTTTCCGTGTACAATTTTGCATTTGAGTTGTCGAACATCACAGGACTATCCCAGGTGTTTCATTGTTTATCCGGACCTGCTCCAGATGAGGCTGCGGCAAAATTCAGGTTCCGTGAGATCTGTCGTGGAAAAGTCTGCGATACAGGGCTTGAAACGGTATGGAATGCCTGTTGCAGCCACCCGTCCAAACGGCCCATGCTGGCCTATATCCTGTCCTGGATCAGGGTCTCGGGCGGCAACTCCATCATCCCGCCCTGGGTCAAGCATGAATTCAACGAAATAGCCTCATGGGTTCGAACACTCAGGTATGCCTGTGGAAACGATTCCTGTGCTTACTGCCTTACAAATCATGATTCTGAAGCCTTACTCAAGCAATTTTTCGGGTTTGAACATTACAGGGCCTTATCCGATGGCCGGGTGCTCCAAAAAGAGATCATCGAAGCCAACCTTGCAGGAAAATCCCTGCTCGGCATCCTGCCCACAGGCGGCGGGAAATCCATCTGTTACCAGATTCCGGCCCTTCACCGCTATCACCGTCTGGGAGATCTGACCGTGGTGATCTCGCCCTTGAAAGCCCTGATGAAAGACCAGGTGGATAATTTGAACAGCTCAACCGGAATGGAATCCTCAGCCGCCATCAACGGCAGCCTGACCCTGCCCGAGCGGGGGGCGGTCATGGACAAGGTCCGGCTTGGGGATATCGGCCTTTTGTATATTTCTCCGGAGCAGCTTCGCAATATCAGCATAGCCGAGTTGATCAAGACACGGGATGTGGGTTGCTGGGTCTTTGACGAGGCCCATTGCCTGTCCAAGTGGGGCCACGATTTCAGGCCGGATTACCTCCATGTGACCGAATTCATTTCAAACTACGTTAAAGCATCCAAAACCTTCCCCCTGGTGGGGGCATTCACAGCCACAGCCAAAAAAGATGTGATCGAAGAAATTTCCAGCCATTTCAATGAACACCTTGGCTTGAATCTGGTCCGTTTCGAAGGGGGTGTCCAGCGGGACAATCTTCATTTCCAGGTCTGGCCTGTGACAAAAAACGAAAAATATGATGTGATTGCCAACTGCATTCAAGAGTATCTCACGGAGCCAGCAAGTGGTGCCATCGTGTATTGTGCCACACAAAAAAACACGGAAATGATCAGCGAATTTTTAAATGAAAAAGGCATCCCCTCAAAGGCGTTCCATGCAGGCCGGAGCGAACCGGACAAACGCAATATCCAGGATGATTTTGTTGCCGGAAATATCCCCGTGATCTGCGCCACCAATGCCTTTGGCATGGGCATTGATAAAAAAGACATCCGCCTGGTGATTCATGCCGATACGCCCGGTTCCCTGGAAAATTATCTGCAGGAGGCCGGACGTGCCGGACGGGATTTAAATCCCTCGGACTGCATCCTTTTGTATGAGCAGGAAGACATTGAAAACCAGTTTTCACTGAATGCCTATTCCCGCCTCTCGTTTAAAGACATCCGAAAAATTCTAAGCATTTTGAAAAAACGGGGAGCCAATGCTCCGGACATCGTGATCACCCCCGGTGAGATCATGCGCCTGATCGGTTACAAAGACAGTTCAAACGATGACAACCGGGCACGGATCGGTGTCAGCTGGCTTGAACGAAAGGGATTTATTGAGCGGTCTTATAATCAGACCCTTTTTTTCAAAGGAACGCCCCGTGTCCGGGATATGGCCGAAGCTGAACAGAAAATAGAGGCCCTTAATCTTTCAAAAATAATGAAAGCTGTTTATCTGACCGTGCTCAGCACCTTGTTCAATGCCGATAAAGACAAGCTTCTGTCCGCCGATGACATCTGCACAGCCCTGGGACGCATTGATAAGCTGCCGTCGGATTATCTCGACTCCCGGTATGTGATAAGGCTCTTATCCCAGATGGCCGAAGCCGGTTTGATCCGGGAAGGCACGGTCATGACCGCCTTTGTCAAACCCAAGGGAAAAGGAAGCGCCCCATCCCAACTTGATTTTTTCTCCAACGTGGAGGAAGCCATGCTCCGGATCATGCAGGACATGGCACCCGATGCGTGGATGAGCCCGGATATACCAGACGTCATCAATCTCAGGCTTATGTCCCAGCGATTGAAAGACCAGGGTTTTGAGCAGGTCAATGTCGACAGTGTGGAAAAAATCATTCGGGCCATGGCCCAGGACAAGGGGGAAAATCAGGGGAAAAGTTTAAAAATTTCAGGGAAACAAGGCCTTGAACAACACCGGGTTTATGTCAAATTTCCCTGGGATGACATCAAAAAGCGGATGACTCTTCGGCACAATGGTTCCCGGATCTGTGTTGAAGCCATCATCGCCTGTCTGCCACCCCACCTGAGACATGGCCAGGCCCAGGTCATGACTGAATTTTTCATGTCCGATATCATCAAGGCCATGCAGTTGGACCTGTTTCTTTCTGCATACACAGGGGATACAACCTCACTGGTCGAACAGTGCCTGCTTTACCTGCACGACTTAAAAATCATCACCCTTCAAAACGGGCTGGGCGTGTTCCGCCAGGCTCTGACGCTATCCGTGCTTCCCGAAAGTCAAACTCGGCAGTACACCAAAGGCGATTACGAGCCCTTGTCCCATCATTATGCCCAGAAAAATGTCCAGGTTCATGTGATGGAGAAATACGCCCACCTGGGTCTTGAAAAAATCAAATCCGCCCTTTCCTTTGTCAGCGACTATTTCACATCGTCCTATGAGGGATTTGTCCATCACTATTTTCAGGATCAGAAAAAAATCATCGAAACCGCCATGACCTCCGATGCCTATAAGCGAATTATCCAGAGTTTGGAAAATACCATCCAGGAAACCATTGTGGCGGCCCCTCCCGAAAAAAACATCCTGGTCCTGGCCGGCCCCGGTTCGGGAAAAACACGAACCATCGTTCATCGTTGCGCCTGGCTGATCAAAGCCAAATCCGTGGACCCCGCATCCATCCTTGTCTTATGCTTCAACCACCAGGCCATGATCGAGCTTAGAAAGAGGATCAAGGCACTGGTGGGCCGGAGCGCGGATTTTGTCACGGCCATGACCTATCATGGATTTGCCATGCGGATCACCGGCCGGTCCCTCATTGAAAAAACAGGCTTGTCCGAGTTTAATTTTGATACGGTCATTGACGAAGCCGTTGATATCTTAGCCGGGGCCAAAGAAATCGAAGGTCTTGATGCCCAGGAAGCCAGGGACACGCTTCTGGCCCAATACCGTTACATTCTTGTGGATGAATACCAGGACATCGACGCCCGGCAATACTCATTCATCTCAGCCCTGACCGGCAGGCTTGAGAAAGACAGGGATTCCCGCATCGCCATCATGGCCGTGGGGGACGATGACCAGAGCATCTACGGATTTCGACATGCCAATGTGGCCTTTATCAAGCAATTCCAGAACGATTATGAGGCCGAATCCTTTTACCTGGTTGAAAATTACAGATCGTCATACCCCATCATTGAAGCGGCCAATGCCCTGATCGCCTTGAACAAAGATCGTATGAAAACAGACAAACCCGGCCGCATCAACCGGAAACGCAAATCCGATCAAAATTCAAAGGCCGAGCCTGTTCAGATTGTCCATGTCCGAGATGTGGCCTCCCAGGCCGTGTTTGTAGCAGATACGATCAAAGGAATCCTTCAGAACAACCCGGAAGCCTGCCCCGGTGATTTTGCGGTGATATCCCGCCAGGGCATTGCCCATCCCTATCTGGTCGCCCTTCGCATGGCCTTGGCCAAAGAGGGCATGGAATTCTGCTATTCCATCAAAAACAGCGTGGGTTTTCCCATAATCAAAATCAGGGAAATCCAGGCCCTGATAGATTATCTGACAGAAAATAAAAAACAAAGCATACACCCCGAACAATTGAAAAAGGACATCCTGGACCGTTTTGAGTCTAAAAATACCTGGACCAACCAGGTGGAGCAGATTCTCACGGCATGGTGTAAGCTCACGCCGGATATGGAAATTTCCCTGTCACGGACCAAAGATTTTGTTCTGGAAACCTTACTTGAAGACAAACGGGAGCACAAAACAGGCACCGGTGTGTTCATGGGAACCGTTCACAGTGTCAAAGGCATGGAATTTCCCTATGTCTTTATTCTGGATGGCGGCTGGCATCATCAAGACATGGAAGAAGAGCGGCGTTTGTTCTACGTGGGCATGACACGGGCAGAAAAAGCCCTTTATCTGTGCCGACTCGACGGCAGGGCAAATCCCCATATCCAGGCACTCACGGGGCATCCCGCCACCCATGAAACAACCGCCGCCGTGTCAGAACTCCAAGGTTTTTCCGAAGACCTGACCGTAAGTATTCTCGGAATGGAAGATCTGTATATTTCCTATGCCGGTTTTTATCCTGAAACGCATAAACTTCACATAAATCTGGCCGCCCTGAAAACAGGGGACAAGGTCCGTTTAATCGAACAGGAAAACCGAATTCATATCGTCAACACCTTGGGGCAGAGCCTTGCAACCCTTTCAAAAAAAGCCACGGAAACATGGAAAAACAAAACCCAGGCCATTGTCAATGCAAAGGTCCTGGGTATGGTAAAAAGGGGGCAGAATGACGGTCACGTAAATGAGAGCTTCAATCTAAAGGTTGAATCATGGGAAATCCCGATTGTTGAGATTCTGCATACTAAAACAACCTGAAACTATATGGTTAAAAACAATGATAAAATGAAAAATGAACCCCGTACCAAAAAATCATTTCATCACTATGTTCAGCCGTACTGATGGTATCTTGTTCACTTAAAAACGCGCTGACAACTATTTCAGAGTCATTTTTCAAGTCAAAAAAATTGTATTTGAACTTATAAGCAGGCTCTATATAGGCACCATAGGAATATTCTATTTCAGCATGGGTCAATGAAAGATCTGTATACTTGTCCGATGTCACAACATCGCTGTAAAACACGTTAATCTCTTTCAGAAAAAATCCATTGGCAGCAGCAGAAATATCATTACTCTTCCATCCCAACTTTAGTGTTGTTTCACTAAATTCCTCATCAAACCTTATTTCTCTATGGCTCAATCCATTGTAATCTCCGTTTGTTGTCATGGGCCTTATTGTATTTGCATATTCAATTCCAACATAGAGCGGGATAGGTTTATTTGCACGTCCAAAATAATAATTTAAGTAATATTTTGAAATATCAATTGTAAACAATCCCCTATCCCCAATGGCCAGATTCTGGACATGCAATTCATTATTATTAAACAAATAATACTCACCACCTGATGCGTACGCGGTATCTTTGACTTCAAAAAAAGTATAATGCAGATATTTATAATATCCGAATTCCACATTGAACACATGAAATAATGCCAAGGGTCTTAAATTGATATCAATAACCTGGAACGATTTATTATCATTATTAAAACTACCCGATTCATTTTTTTTATTATCAATGGATGTCCTATAGCCCAAATTCAGATCAAAGCTATCGGGAAATACATTTACACGACTGTAAATCACACTGAAACCACTGGGCTCGATAACGATTCCCTCTTCTTCAAGCGCACTGGAAATTTTAAAATTTCTGTTTTCATACCCCAGTGAAATACCCCCTAGAACATGGCTGTTTATCTCTAATTCAGTCTCTGAATATGCAAGGAAAGAATTGCTAAAAAAAATTAAACACACGACAAAAAAACGTATTTTCATTGTATCCCCAAGATCACTGTCAATAAAAGATTAAAACGATATTTCAAAAAAACTTAAATTACTGAAAATTGATAATCCAATTTTATAATTTAACGTTAAAAACGTTACATAATTTATTATGATTGCAGCTTAATTAGGCTGCAGATTGACGGCTTGTCAAGGAGAAAAGAAAACATGTATGCGTTCATGGTTAAATCATACACGTTTCCCGGGCTGGCGCCTGGAAACATCTTTTTTGTATACGTTCACAGGCTTCCATGACGAGGCGTGGAAAATCCAGGAAGGCAATTAAAACCATATGTAACAGAAGAGTAGGTCATGGCCTATCACTCCGCTGTGTCATTCCGGGCACGGCTTTTTGTGACCCGGAATCCATATCCGTAAACGCATAACCGTTCTATTCAATTTCATCCTCCCTGACCCAAGACCATGGATTCCGGGTCGGCGTCACATTCCCGTCTGAAGGGCCCGGATGCGTCTATAGACGATTTAAACGTCGGAAACAGAAGAATCCCCGCCCGGAATGACATAGCTAAGGGTGTGCCCTTGCCATTCCTGTGTCTTGACATAGACGATAGTACCCGTGAATAAAATACTCATTTTTTATCAACCACCTGCACCCGGTGGTAGCTGAACACGAAGTGCACAGTGCGGCATAGCCGCAAACACATTTTTTTTAACCACCCGTTCGCTACGCTTCACTGAAGGACACGAAGAGCACGAAGAAAAATATATAATTTTAGTTAGTTATTAGATCTTTGTTCTAACTTCCAGCAAAAAAAACTAAATTTTACGAGATAGTAGCACGGAGTGAGATCATCGCACGGAGGGGCACGATGCATCGTGCCCCTCCCCCGTGCGGTTATCTCACTCCGTGCTCTTTGTGCCTCTCTGTGATCTTCGTGTTCTTCAGGAAGCGAAGCGACCGGGTGGTGGATAAAAAGAAAAAACCTGAATGGAAATTATTGAGGGGTCGGGGTCAGGGGCAATGCTGTTGACTTAAGAAATTGATGGGCAAAGCGTAGCGTGCCCATCATCTGTCTGGGGGAATTTATCTTTGCAGGTAAAAAACCGCTTCGGCATTGATGTCCAAATGACGAAGCACCTCCAATGTAAGAGCTTTGTCACGCATACACAACGTCCCCATCAATCTTGTGTTTTAAAAAAGGGGTCATGGTGTTCCGATATGTAACCAGATCCACAGATCTGTGAAGTCGTTCTTCCAGATTAAGCTTGTCCCCCCTCTGCGTCCTCTGCGCCTCTGCGAGAAAAAAATACACTGAACTTGTTCCGGAACCAGAACGTTTAGAGTGAGTCTCCTTTGCTGGTGTTGACGTTATTCGATGTAAATTCATTAAACTCCGCCATTTTTTATGAAACCACCATGGTCAGGTTATTTTCATGGCGGGTAAATTTCTATTTTATAATCATTTTGTCGATAGGAGCCTCAAGTAATTTTGATAGTTTCCTTGCCATCTTAAGACTGATCGACCGGTGCCCCCTTTCCATATTAGAAATATGCTGACGAGGAACTCCACCTAAAGTTTCTCCCAGCTTAGTCTGGATTCGGGGGACATCTTACTTAATTAGACAAGGGCGTGGGGGTCAACAAGCCTGGGAGCAAGGCGGCAACGACGCAGCAAAATATATCGCTCACACGTGATCTTCGTGTTCTTCAGGAAGCGAAGCGACCGGGTAGTGGATAAAAGAAAAAACCTGAATGGAAATTATTGAGGGGTCGGGGTCAGGGGCAATGCTGTTGACTTAAGATAAAGGGGTCAGGCCACCCTTGACTCTTTTAATTCAAAAAGGCTTGATAGGATATTATCCGTTTGTTATTACGACAAAACCATTCTCTCAGGCGAAAACCCATCGTATGCGGGGCTGTGCCAACAATATGGCCTAATAATCAATGGGCAAAACAATTCAATAAATCTGAAACAGATTCAGCAGTTTTGATTTTTTCCTTAAGGGCATTAAGCTGCTCAAGATCATCAATTTTATGAATAAGTTGTTTTATATGATCCGCTTCAGGCGTATGCAAGAACCGTACATCAATCAAGTCAAATGCCGCAGCTTTCAATCCCTGCCTCAGCCCTTGTTGCATACCTTTATCATATTCTTTACCTAAAGCACTGTCTGCAAATTTCATAATAACGTCCCCTTCTTTGCCGGGTAGTGAACGTTCAACAATGGATTTCAGTTTGTCCTCAGACATGTTCTCTACATTAGACAGAATATATCTTATCAAACTTTCAATATATTGCAAACCCGTTTCTTTACCGGCCAACTCCTTAAATAGTCCTAAAATACCCGGAAGTTGACCTTCAAAATATGGACTGAACTGACATCAGGATTGTATTTTGTCCGCAGGTAAAAGCCGATGGCTTTCAAATACTGTAAGCACAGCCACGTGATCTTTACAGACCTGATAAACAATACGGTAGTTTCCCTCAATAAGTTCACGTATCTCGTCTTTTGAGAGTTCCGGTACTTTCCGGCCTGAAAATGGGGCATCAAGTGCGTTTCGGGCACGTTGTCTCAAGCGTCCAATCCATTGCTTTGCAGCCACCGGGTTGTCTTGGGAAATGTAGCGTTTGATGGAGAGTAAATCCTCTTTGGCTGTTTCAGTCCAAAAGAGCTTCATACTTCATTGTCCAGCTCTTCATCTGAAATGATTCGTCCATGTTGGACATCGTCCAAACCTTTTTGGACCGCATCAATGAATCGAACCTGCTCGGTCAGGTGATCAAAATCAGACGGAGAAACCAGAACGGCTGCTGCTTTGCCATTCTGGGTTATTACAAGTGGACGGTGTGAGGTTTGAACACTCTGGAGCATCTTGGATGCTTTATTTTTAAAATCTGATAATGAAATAATATCTTTTGAAATATTAATTTGTTTCATGGCTTACACCCAAATTGATAATGTTTTTTGTATTTAATATAGAGTAAAATTCGTACTATATCAAGACTGAATTTAGGTCGAATGGCAAATGGGAAAATGCAACGTCGAATTAAGGACGTTAAAGTTCACATAGGCCCCATGGGTCTTATAGGTCCCATGATACCCATGAGGATTATAAAGATAAGTAAGGTCGGAGTGTCTGTGACTCTAAAACATGAACAGAATCCTACAATGAGATGCACGCAATTAATACATACTCGTTTCCATACTCAGGCCTGGGGACGTGATCAAACAACCCAACCTATTTGCGTGACGGGGCGAAGCCTTGCCGAAGACCGATCCAGCTTTGTAAACGGGGCAAAACCCGCTCATTGAATTCAGCGGTATGCCTCATCATGAGGGCCAAGGAGGAGGAATTTGATGGTTTCATTTTTCGTGCTGTTACAATCGGAGCAGGCGACCACGATATCATCATTTTTCTTTCGGCAAAGATCGCAATACAGGAAAATGATAATAAAGCTTTTCTTGACAGGGCATGAATAAAATCCTTGCCAGTTCCCCTTTAGCGGCTCACCCATGGCAATGGGATTAGCGGCAATCATATCAACCTTTTTTTGAACCTGTTTTTTTATGGCGGAATGCTTTTTTAATGCTTTTAAGAAGGCATCTTCAAATTTTAATTCCATCAATCACCAAAAACATCATCATAGGAATGCCAAACTGCGGAACCGCTTTTTAACTTGGAGTGTGCTTCATTCATGCTTTTATGAAAAACAGGATTGGATAAAATTTCATTTACCGTTTCTCCATCCGAATTACGTTTCAGAAATAAAATATACTGGGTAAAAATATCCGCCACCGTTGTCCGGTTTTCAGCGGCATAGACCTTGATAAAATCAGCAAGGTCTTGATCTGTGCTGATATTGATTCGTGTTTTTGACATAAAACCCTCCACGTTAATAATCTGATCCCATTATACGCACAATAGGAAAAATGTCAATTATTCGAATCGTTGGATGTGGCTGACATGAGAAGCGCACGGCACGCCGTGCCCCTACATTGTATGAACGTTTTTGATCAACCGATTGGCCATATCCATATCATAAAAGCTGACTATCAACGATCAATGATGATGAACAACGTCGACGGTATGGCTATGGAAAAAGTCCCATGGGTCGTATAGGTCCCATGAGACCCATATGACTTATAGAACCCATGGGTCCTATGCCATTATTATATCTGAATTTCCCATGCCCACGATGTTTGATCATTGTTTCCGAGTGGCGTCAAAGCGCCAGCTTTCCATGCCGATTGGGACCCATGGTCCTCCAAAATTGTTGTTGCCCATGTAGGTCACGGTGGAGCCGCCGCTCAAGACATTTTCCGAACGCTTGACGATCACCACCTCAAATTTTGCCCCAAGGTTGGGCATGTTCATCAGATTGGGAACCATGGCCTCGAACTGCCAGACACCCGTGGGAAATTCCTGTGTTTGGGGAACAAAACGGCCATCAATGGTTCCGCTGGGGGTTGTCAGGTTCGCAGAGTCACCATTTTGGCGAATAACCCACACTTCATTTTTTAGATGGCCTTCCTTCACATAGTCATTGGGAGTCGAGGTTGTTGTCAGAACCGCATTGATATTCCATGTCCCCTGGATTAAAGGAGACTCTGCACGGGCCGGTACAACCGATGCGCACAAAGCTATTAATACGAACACGTACCAGATTCTCATCACTACCCTCCTTATCTTAATGAGTGGTTATTTTTTTCTATTTAGCAGATAATTGAAGCCAGGTATATTTTTTTACAGGCTATCCCACAGGTTTACATAAATATCGTATACGTTCACGGGGTAAATCATACACGTTCCCAGGCTAATGCATAACCGGCCTGTCCGTATTTTTTCTAATTTTTGATTATATCGAAGGGCTTTCCCATGCCGATAGGGCTGGCACTGGTCGCCAAGTGTAAGGGCAATCCCCTCGTGGTTGCCCTTGTCCGTTGATTGAACATGTTAAAAACGGAAAAACAATCCTTTCAATCGGCAATGTCGCCTGGGTTTTCGAAAAAGTCGGCCATCTGAGAGGAGTCCTGGCATGCTTTTTGTTACATATTATACGATGTAACTCCATGACCGGATCGGAGATACATGGTTGACATTTCGTTTTTTCATTATCAGGAGTATGTAAGGATGACGTTCTATGACGAATAAAAGAGTAGGGGAGAAACACATTTTGAATCGTATTTACCCATTGACACGTTTCGCTGTATGTTCCTGTCTATCACTGTGTTTAACCTTCGTGAATGTTTCTGCACTATGGGCTGAGCCCATAAACATGCCCCAGCCGGATCCACCGTTCCGGTCAGTGACAACGCCTGGGTTGTCACCAAGCCCAAAGACATCAGTCAAGGCCGCTCCCATAACGGAATGGATCTATCACAAAACCATTGACAATCTTCATCCTGACACTAAAGAGCAACAGATGATGTGGCTGATGAACCGGGCCCGGTCAAATCCGGAGCAGGAAGGTATCTGGCTGGTAACCATGGCTGATCCGGACGTGGTCAATGCCGTGAATTATTTTGGGGTTGATCTTGACCTTCTGATGGCTGAATTTGCAGCCATAGAGGCAAAGCCCCCGGCAGCCTTTGATGTTCGGCTTTACAATGCTGCAAAGGTTCATTCGGATGATCTGATTTTGCGTGATGCCCAGGATCATAATGACCAGTTCACCCAGGTCACCGATGCGGGGTTCTCTTTTGTGGCCATTCGTGGCAATGTGTTTTCCTATACCAAAAGTGCTGTGCATGGCCATGCGGGATTCAATATTGACTGGGGTGTGGATCCAACCGGCATGCAACCTGAACGGGGCCATCGCCTGGCGATTATGTCCATGGATGGGGATTATTCCAATGTGGGCATCGCCATGGTCAGTGAAACAGACAGCACAACAGAAGTGGGCCCCCTGGTGACCACGGGCAACTACGCAAAGGCCAACGAAAGCAGCCCGAATCATTATAACCGCTTTCTGGTGGGAACCGTGTGGGAAGACCTGAATGACAACGGCATGTATGACACCGGTGAAGGGATGGAAAACATCACCATCAGACCGGACCAGGGAAGCTATTATGCAGTAACCGCAAACAGTGGCGGTTATGCAATCCCTGTCAGTGCAGGAGACTATCTGATCACATTCAGCGGAACCGGTCTCACCGGCGACATATCCCGAATGGTATCCGTCGGCACAACGAGTGTTCTTTGTGATCTACTGTATGCAGAAAACAGTTCCAATGATGAGGAGCCCAGTGAGGATACCGGAGCTGCCGATGACACGGTCATTGATGAACCGATCATCGGAGGCGGAAGCGGTGGGGGTGGCTGTTTTGTGAATTCATTGTGATGGCCCTGTTTTCACATATGTGGCATAAAATCATATACAACTATATTTCAGCAGCTTAACCATATTTGGCCATTTAGATCTTTTACAAAGCTGTAAAACGATACTATGGGGTTTGTTTATTGACTGATTTTTGGATGGCTTTGTCCAGAACACCACGTACGGAATGACAGAGATCTCTCATGATAATGGGTTTCATCAGAAATTTATTAAAACCAAAGGATTCGGCTTTTTTTTCATTGATCAATTCGCTGAAGCCGGTGCAGAGGATCATGCCGATCTCCGGCCGGATTGCCCGGAGTTTAATGGCAAGCTGGGCCCCGGTCATCTGGGGCATGGTCATATCTGTAATCACCAGGTCAAAATCCAAGGGGCTTTGTTGAAATACCTTGAGGGCTTCGAGGCTTCCGGTGCAGCTTGTCACGGTATAGCCATGGTTTCGAAGAATGGCTGAGGTGATATCCACAATAGGCTTTTCATCATCCACAACCAGGATATGCTCGTCTCCCCCGGGGATGGGGTCAAAAATTTTTTCCATATCTGAGTCGCGGCTTATTTCCGTACATGGCAAATACACACGAAAGGTCGTCCCCTGGTCTGGCTCACTGTAGACCGTAATATGGCCACCATAATTTTTGATGATTCCATGGACCACGGATAGTCCCAGACCCGTTCCTTCGTTTTTGCTTTTTGTTGTAAAATAGGGGTCGAAAATTTTTTCCTGGATGGCTTTGGTCATGCCGTTGCCCGTATCGCTGACTTCAAGCGCCACATAGTCTCCTGGAGATAAAAGGAGGGAGTCGACTTTCTTGTTTTCGTCGTCGATTTCAATGTGACTCAAACGGACAGCCATAATACCGCCCTTTGTTTTCATGGCATGATAGGCATTGGTGCATAAGTTCATGATCACCTGATGGATCTGGGTGGGGTCAGCCAGAACGGTCCGATTGCTTTCTTCAACCATGTTTCTTATTTCAATGGTGCTTGGAATGGAAGACTTTAAGAGCTTGAGGGCTTCATTGACAACAAGATGGATCCGTAAAGGTTTCAGTTCGTGTTTGCTCTGACGGCTGAGGGTCAGGATCTGCCGGACCAAATCCTTGGCAAGCCCAGCAGCTTTGACCACTTCAACAAGATCCAATGCCATGGAACTGTCTTTGGGCAGCTCCTGCAGGGCCAGTTCGGTGTAACCCAGAATGGGGGTGAGCAGATTATTAAAATCATGGGCTATACCCCCGGCCAAGGCACCGATGGCTTCCATTTTCTGGGTCTGGCGAAGCTGGCTTTCCAATGAGGTTTTTTCTTCGATCATCTGATTTCGTTGAATAATACCGGCCAGGGTATTGGCAATGGCCCCAAGCACGTCTTCTTCTTCGGAGTCGTAAGTATGATTAAGGGGCAATACGATACAAAGAACCCCGATGGTCCTGTTGGCCAGACGTATGGGTACGCAGTAATGCCCGTGGGGTTCAGAGGGATTGTCATCGTGATGACCAAAAATTGTCTTGCCTGTGTTTGCAGCCGTCCCGCATAAACAATGACCAAAGGGAATGCGTTGACAGTCCGGCCTGGACTTGTTTTCTAATGTCTTTGTATTTTTTAAAACAAGATATTCAGGGTCGTCGTCAACAAAATAAAATGAGGCGCTTCCTTTGTTATCCAGCCAGCTCAGAGAAAGAATCTTGTCCAGAGTCACCTGGAACACGTCCTTCTGGGGAATGGCATCCAAAGAGAGTTTCAGAAGGTCATTGAGGATAGTCTGATTTTCGTAATTGCGTCTGAGCGCCTCTTCCTTTTGCTTGCGTTCAAAAATTTCCCGTTCAAGTTCCCGGTTGCTTTTTTCAAGTTCGATGATTTTCTGGCGAAGCAGGGGATAATAACTTTTACGAATGGATTTCTCACCAAGGCCGATGATTTTTTCATACAATTTCGTCCTGGAATCATCCCCATCAGAGGGCCTGTTCATAGATAACCTCAATATCCCGTTTATTGGCCTGCCTGGGATTGGTGACCAGACAGGGGTCCTTGATTGCCTTTTCGGCCAGGACTGGAATATCTCCGATTTTTGTCCCCCGATCTCCAAGTGAGCTCGATATCCCGGCTTTCATTTTCAACTCAGCAATACCGTTTAAAATGGCCTGTTTTTTTTCCTTGGTGGTCATGCTCCGCATATCCATGGCCATGGCCTGCCCGATTTTTTCATAACGTTCACTGGCATTGACGAAATTGAAGTCCATCACATGATCCAGGAGAATGGCGTTGCATTCGCCATGGGGAAGCCCCAGATAGCCCCCCAGGCTGTGGGCCATGGCGTGAACCGCACCCAGGCTGGCGTTTGAAAAAGCAAGGCCTGCTTCCAGGCTTGCCCTCATCAGGAGGCTTCGAAGGCCAATGTCTCCGGGGTGTTCAAGCACCCCAAGGAGGTGGGTGTGGACCAGTCGAATGGCTTCTATGGCATGCACATCAAAAATCGGGGAATGGGCACTGGAAACAAAGGCTTCAATGGCGTGGACCAGTGCATCAAGTCCCGTACATGCGGTCAGGTAAAGATCCATGGTGAGCGTGGTTTCAGGATCAATCAGGGCCACATCGGGTACCACTGCCTTGCTGATAATCGCGATCTTGACCCGTTCTACCGGGTTGTTGATGATGGCGAATTGGGATACATCGGCCGATGTCCCGGCCGTGGTCGGGATACAAATCAATGGGGGGCCGGGCACGGTGACATTGTCGATCCCTTCAAATTCAAGAATATGTCGCCTGTTGGTGCTGACGATCCCGATTCCCTTGGCACAGTCCATGGGGCTTCCGCCCCCCACAGCCACAATCAGATCGCAACCGTGGCTGAGATACATGTCCACCCCCCGCATCACTTCATCGGCTTTGGGATTGGGTGTCACCTCCGAAAAGATCATGGTTGATGCACCGGATTGTTCTATGTTCTCCCTGACCTTATCGCACCAGCCTACAGCGATGACGCCAGGATCTGTCACCAGCAGAATCTTTTCTGCTCCAAAATTTGCTGCATACTGGCCGACGAGATTCAATGCCCCGGCCCCAAAAACAAATTCCGGGGCCACAAATTTTCTGAGATCACTCATCATGCCAGGCCTCCATTTCATACTATTTTATAATTGTTTCGGTGGCTATTATTTAAACGTTTTTTAATAGAAGTTCAGAAGCCGACAGGGTGCCGTTATTTAAGCGTGGAAGCTTTCAGACATGATGTTTTAAGAGATATTCGGCCTTTAATTTCTTTTAATATAACCCATATTTGTAAGGTGGTCCATCATAAAAAATAACACACGTCCCATGGGCCATATAAGACCCCTGGGACGCATGCAGGTTTTAACTGAGTATGGGTACGATTGTATTGGCATTCACCGGGAGCGAGGGGTTAATAAAAACCGATGTTTCCAGGCTCCAGCCTGGTAACATCGGTTGATTGACCTCGTGAATGCACATACATAATATCCATCAGGAATTTACTGTTTTTTCATAGGGCCAGCAAACCAGCCCACCATCCATGTATTTAACCTGGGTGTAGCCCTCACCCACAAGAACTCTCTGGGCTTCATACCCCCTCAATGAAATTTTGCAGAAAGGGATAATCTCCTTGTCTTTGGGTAGTAGGGCAAGAGACGATCGTAATTTCCCCAAGGGAATGTTCACAATTCTCGGATCGTCGATGCGCATCACCTCACATTCCAGGGGAGAGCGCACATCAAGAAAAATAAATGCCTCGCCCTTATCCATCTTTGCCTTGACCTCCAAGGGGCTGTATGACAGGCCAATGCCTTTTAGTTTGTTTTCGGCCATATTTGCTGCGGTGATGATGTTGTCCATGGCCGGAGAAAAAGGCGGGGCATAGGCAAGATCCAAGTGGGCGATATCTGTTACTGGCCGCCCTGCAGCAATTGTGGCAACCGTCACGTCCATGCGTTTGGCCACATCCCCCGGTCCCACAATCTGGGCTCCCAGCACTTTCGCGCTTAATTTTTCCACGACAAATTTGATGATGATCATCCTGGCGTCTTTTAAAAAATGAGCCTTGTCCGGTGACGGGTTCAAAACAGTTATCACATCGTACCCCTGAGCCATGGCCTGTTTTTCAGTCAAACCTGTTCGGGAGATATTCAGATTGAAGAGTTTGCAGATGGCTGTTCCCGAAACGCCCCTGAACGGTGTTTCCACCCCGCAGATATGATCGGCGATCACCCGCCCGTGCTTGTTGGCTGTGGAACCCATGGGAGCATAGATGGCCTTTCCGTTGACCAGGTTGGCATTTTCCACGCAATCACCTCCGGCATATATCGACGGATCGGATGTTCTCAGAAACTGATCCACCTTGATGGCGCCTGTTTCACCCAACTCCAGCCCCATTTCTTTTGCAAGGCGGACATTGGGGCGGACCCCCACAGCAACAAGGACAATGTCTGCCTTAATTTTTCCGGAGCTCGTTTTGACGCTGATAACATTCCCCTGGTCATCCCCCAAAATTTCCAGGACAGTTTCATTAAGTTTCAGCGTGATGCCATTGGCCTTGAGCTCCTGGTGAATGTGAAACGCCATTTCAGGGTCCAGCAGATCGGGAAGGACCGTTTCCGCCCGCTCAATCATCGTCACATCCATGCCCTGCTTCTTGAACGCTTCGGTCACTTCGATTCCAATGAGCCCGGCACCAATGATCACACCATGCTTTCCTTTGAGATCGCCGCTTTTATTCCTGATTTTCTGGGCATCTTCCACGGTCTGTAAAAAATGAACCCCTTTCAAGTCAAGACCCGGTACCGGAGGCTTGAAATTTTTGCTGCCCACGGCCAGAACCAGGGCATCATAGTCAAGTTCAGTACATTCGCCTGTATCTATCCTGACAGCGCATACTATTTTTCTCTTAGGATCCACCGATTTGGCCAGGGTATGGTTCATGACATGGATATCCTTGACCATATTAAAAAACAACGTATCCCTTACAACTCCGGTGGGAGTGGCCATCAATTCGTTATGATCATGAACTTCTCCGGAAATATAAAACGGAAGACCACATCCTGCATACGAAAGAAGTTCTCCTTTTTCAACAATAGTTACCTCTGCTTTGGGGTTCAATCGCTTGATGCGTGCCGCTACTTTAGGGCCGCAGGCCACACCGCCGATGACTACAATTTTTTTATTTTTTCCCATGACTTACCTTTTCCTTTTTAACCTGAAATATATGATTATTTGCTTTATTTTGAATATCAAACCGCTCTTCTTCGCTTTTTTCTCTGTTCTGCTGCCCATCGTCTGATCATTTTTTGTTAAGGGCTTATCAAGAGTCGTACCAAACTTGTCCGATTTACTGATTTCACGCATAGTGTCATGAATTCATGAATAAAGTTTTTTATCTGCCTTGGATGGCTTTTGTCTTGATTCTCGGGGTAACGTTACTTATACTGGATGGTAACGTTTTGGTTAACGTTAACTTTTGGGGAATTCAATCATGATCAAACATCATTTGGGTGAAAACTGGGCAGATCTCCTTTTAGAGTCACTTGCTGACGGTGTTTTCACCTTGGACCATAAGGGCAAGATTACGTCCTGGAATCGCTCCATGGAACGCATTTCAGGGTATACTGCGGAGGATGCCCTGGGCAGGACCTGCCTTATGCTGGGTTTCAATCGATGTATGGGCCGACGTTGCCCTTCCAATGTCATTGAATGCGATATTTTCAAAAACGGGGCTGTAGATGGAAAAGAATGCATGCTCAGGCATAAAAGCGGACATGATGTGCCTGTGCTGAAAAGTGCCAGAACGCTCAAGCATAAAGATGGCAGCATTCTGGGTGTGGTTGAAACCGTCACGGACCTGACTGAGCTTTATGATGCCCGTAAAAAAGCGGAGTCCGCTATTATTCGGCTGGGTGAAATGAGTCGCTTTGACAATATCATTGGACAAAGCCATGGAATGCAAGGTGTCTTTGAAGCGATCCGGGCAGCTGCCGCCAGTGAGGTCACGGTTCTGATTCAAGGTGAAAGCGGTACGGGAAAAGAACTGATTGCCCAGGCCATTCACTACAACAGCGTCAGATCCGGCAGCACCATGGTCACGGTGAACTGCAGCGCATTATCTGAATTTTTGCTTGAAAGCGAGTTATTTGGGCATGTAAAAGGCGCGTATACCGGAGCTGTCAACGATCGGATCGGTCGATTTGAAGAAGCAAATGGAGGGAGCATTCTTCTGGATGAAATCGCCGAGGTCAATCCCTATATCCAGGTAAAACTTCTCCGGGTACTTCAAGAGCGGGAGGTCGAGCGTGTGGGGGATTCCCGTAAACGAAAAATCGATATAAGAATCATTGCCGCATCCAACAAAAATCTGCTTGAACTGGTCCAAAAAGGGCTCTTTCGTGAGGATCTCTATTATCGCCTGAAAGTATTCCCCATAACCGTTCCCCCTTTACGAAAGCGCAAAGAAGATATTCCCCTTCTTTCCAGCCATTTCATCAAAAAACAGAACGGAAAAACAGGGAAAAATATCCGGGGACTCAAGGAATCTGCCTTGCGGATCATGATGGACCATACTTGGCCCGGAAACGTTCGGGAACTGGAAAATGCCATTGAACATGCCTTTGTCCTCTGTTCATCAGGAATGATTGACATGCTGGATCTGCCAGTTGAAATCCGTCAGACGCATTCCCACCCATCCATTTACAAACCTGAAACTGAAAAATCCCATGAGGAAAAAACGCCCATGAACAGAGAGCGTCTTTGTCTTCTCCTTGAGCAAGCGGATTGGAATAAGGCCGAAGCCGCCCGACGGATTGGCATCAGCCGGACAGCCATTTGGAAATGGATGAAAAAATGGAATATTCCCCTTGAACGGTTTTCCAAGGACTAATGATTCTGATTGATTTTTTCCTGCATAATCCGTGATCGTTTCTGTGCTTCTGCAATCTGGGTGGGCGTCATGGCTTTCTTCAAGGTATTCAGCTGAACAAGGGCTGCAGGATAACCCGAGGCATTGGCCAGATTCAGCCACATGTAACTCTGAACAAAATCAACCAGCACACCCTGGCCATAACTGTACATAATCCCTAAGTTGTACTGGGCTTCGATACTGCCGTTTTCCGAGGCTTTTGTGTACCACTGGGCAGCCAGGGCCGAATCTTTTTTCACACCGCTGCCTGTGTCGTACATCAAACCCAGATTGTATTGGGCATCCGCATGGTCCTGTTCAGCAGCCTTGTGATACCAGAGTTGGGCTTTCCCATTGTCTTTCTTGACCCCATATCCAAAGTCATAGATACATCCCAGGTTATATTGGGCGTTTGAATCTCCCTGTTCCGCTGATTTTTCAAACCACATCCTGGCCAGCTCCAAGTCCTGGGCCACCCCTTTCCCGTCACTGTACATAAGGCCCAGATTGTACTGGGCTTGGGGGTTCCCCTGGGCCGATGCTTTCTGGTACCAGTTGACAGCCACGCCGTAATTTCTTTCCACGCCGTAGCCATCCTCGTACATCAAGCCAAGATTGTTCTGGGCATCGGACAAGCCCTGCTCTGCAGCCAGTGCATACCACTGAACAGCCACGGAATAATCCTGGTCAACTCCGTCCCCATTATCGTACATGGCCCCCAGGTTGTTTTGGGCTTCGGCATTGCCTTCTTCGGCCAGGAGGTAAAAAATGTTCAAGGCTTTTTTGTAATTCCCGGTGCGATAAGCACGGATCCCGGTGTATAGATCTGCCCAGCTGCCAGCAGTCCACAGAAAAATAACAAGTGACGTCAAAATAAGCCGTTTCATGATCAATGTCCCCACATGTTCACCCGTTTATTCCTAACAGTATTTTCAATAAACGATATCACTATGTCTTTATATATAAAGAAAGTTCTTTATTTTCAATGGGAGATCCTTATATTTTTTGAGACAGGGCTGCAGGGACTGCATTATGCAACATAAGCTAACCTGTTGCCTATGCGACATATTTTGTGATAAGTCTTCTGCCAAACACTATCAAACACTATCTGACCGATGGGGTTATGGTTTTATCAGGCAACGTGGACTGGATGACTTCAACATGGGGATTTTTCGTGCATGAAACATTTCAAATGCTTTATTAATTCAATCTATGATGCTCTGGAAAAAACCTGGGCCGGCCCCAGGGGACATCGTCTGGCAAGTTCCCTGCTCGTTGTATGTTTTATTCTTGCCATGGGCCTTGTGGAGCTCAAACGAATGGTCCAGCTTCCCGATTTCATGGTGGCCCTGGTCCCGAAAAATCATCTGGCCGCCATTGAAGCCACCCTGACCCTTCTCTTGATCATTGAGGTTATGGGGCTGATTTTCAGCCTGGTTAAATCCGTAACCACCTCGGTGGGCCGTCAACTCGAGATCCTTTCCCTGATTCTTCTTCGGAATGTTTTCAAACAGATTTCCCATTTAGGTGAGCCCCTGATCTGGTCAAATTTTTCAGATGAAATTGGCCATATTTCGGCAACATCCCTATCAGCCATCGCCATTTTTGCTATTTTATCACTTTTTTATCGCATTAAAAAAGAGGACGTGCTTTCAGGTGATGAGGAGGATAAAAATCATTTTATATTGGCCAAAAAAACCGTGGCTTTGGGCCTTTTGGTATCGTTTCATCTGATTCTTATCAATTCGATGATCAGCAAGGTGTTCGGAGGGCTGTTCCATGATCCCTTTGAATCGTTTTATACGCTTCTTATCATAAGCGATATCCTTATTCTCTTCATTTCCATGCGTTATGGGCATGATTACCAGATTGCTTTCAGAAACTCGGGTTTTGCAGTTGTTACAGTATTCATCAGAATTTCCTTGATCTCAACCCCCTATTTCAGTGCGCTGATCGGGGCCGGATCAGCCTTGTTTGCACTGGGGACTCTTTACATATACAGCCTTTTTATCCGGCATCACCCGGACCGCGACATCATAAAATCATCCCAATCACATTAAAAAAAATGTCGGTGTAAAAAGAGGGGCGGATTCTGGAGTGGGGAGGGGTGACCAAGGTTTCGAAGACAAAGCAGGGACAAGGGGCAGGTACCGGTTATGATAAAATCACGTTCTCTTCGGGCTTTTTCAAATTCAAGCAGTCATGTTACAATTCATCTTTGAACTTAAACCCCAGGGTATCAAGACTTTTTCTGATTTCAACAATGGAGGATATACCGGTTTCCTTAAGGTGCTCTATTTCGGTTTTATCCGTACCGATGCAGAAAAGCCTGAGGAACATGTCGTCGAGCTTTTTTATAACCGTATTTACAACTTTCTGATCCATATTGCTAAACGCCCCCTGAAGAGTTTCTCTAACTTTTTTGAATATATGTGATTCATGAAGGCCAGATCATTCGATGATTTTGAGACCCACTGAGGATGGCCACATTTTATTTATCACTTATCCTGAATCAATCGTGATTGTCTGGCCATTTTAATGGAAAATCGGAAAATGTCCGCTATTTCGGGGGAAGGTATCTGACACTTTCAGACAAATTAAACTGTGTCTTGTTTTGACCGAATTAATAAAACAGCTATCTTAACAGCTATTTATTTATCTTAGCATGTGTTAGCTGCTCTTAAACAAAGACAGGGCCACACCAACGCCCACCGACTATGAATGATCATCAAAAAATATGGCCTGAGCCGTCCATCATTCCCTGAACCTGTTCAGCAATCTGCCCAAGGGATTCCAGGGAAAGCCCAATGGTCTTAACGGACCTTTGGTTGGAAAGGTCAACGGCACCGTCATGAATATCATATCCCATATTCCGGGAAAGAAGGTTTGCTGTGTGAACAATCTGAGTGGGTAGGGATTTACCCGCCTGGCTCTGAAGCGGGGCCTTTATATTAACCGTTCGGATAAACTCCTTGGAAAATTCCCAGTGTCTCAAAATAATTTCTGTCATTTCAAAACAGCTTTCTTCGACGCATTGGATGATATCCAAGGGTGTATGGGCAGGGGGTTCGGGTAACATCTGACTAAGGTATCGGTATATCAACGTTTTACCGATATCATGTACGAGACCGGAAAGATAATAATTTTCCGTATCAGGGCATGCCAGTTCTCTGGCCATTGCCCGGGCTAAATGGGCGCAGCAAAGGGAATGGGACCAGAGTTTATCAAGAATGATTTTGAATGTCCGGGACTTTGCGCTATAAAGACTCTTGTTGGCAATGGTCAGAACCAGATTTCGTGTTTCCTTTAAGCCAAGCCGAGGAAGAGTTTCACGGATGGATACCAGATGGGTTGTTCCCCTGTAAAAAAGAGAATTGGCTGTGGCCAGAATTTTAATGGATATGGACGCATCCTGTTCGATCACCATGGCCAGATCTTCAATGCTTGAATCCGGATCACTGACCAGAGCCTCAACATCGCGAACGACCCGGGGTAAGACGGGAAGCACAACCCGTCCGGTCTTGACATTTTCCATGATATGCAAAACAAGGTCCTTCAACTCGGGTATTTTCCCGTTTTTGAAAGACTGGGGCAACAGGGCCGGCATGGCTATTACTTTCTCTTTTTCTTCGAGAAAACGAAGGGCTTTAACCAAACGCTCCATGCAGGGTCCTTTAAATGAAATAAAGGTAAAGCGATGGACCTGTTTTCCCTCGATCAACTGGGTTTCCTCAAACTTTGCATGGGCCAAATGCAGATCCCGGTCATCAATGATGCCGTCTGTTATCATTTTGAGGTTAACATCCACCTGTACGATTTCGCCTTTGGACAACTGTTTGGGAATGGCACAGCTGAAGCCCCCAAGGGACAGGCTGATGTATCGTGCCAGGGTAAAATCCTTCCGGCCGGGGAAACGAACAAAAATTGTTTTATCAAAGAAAAACTCCTTTGTCATGAGCGCATGCTGACCCATATGAAAACCTCCGGGATGATTGTCTTTTATATGCAGGGAAGGTAAAAAGGACCAAAAAAATATGTGAAGGAGAACCCATCGTCAATATTTAATCTCATCGGCGAATGGGACACTATTCTTAACAAAATAAGTCTGTTTTTATCAATTCCTGTTCAATTCATTCGGATCCAATGCACACACATGATACACATGGCGCCCCTGACATCCCGGGTGGCATGAACATTTCCAGAATGTTTTACCCAGAGCCCCCTTTGTTTTCCCAAGGGACAGATTCATCGTTGAGAAGCACAATGGACACTTAGGCTGGGAAACCTGAACCCATTGGCTGATTTCCTTTGGCGATGGGTTAGCGAGAGGCTCATCAGCCAGGCTTGCCGGCTGCCTGCCCAATAGAATCATCAGCCTCACCCCGTCCAGCAGTTCCACAGGAGCATTTTTCGCGTATCTGCGAGCCGGGCCGGAAAACAGACCCGTTGAGATCACAAGACCGTTTTCCACTCCTTCGGTGACCATATGATCAATAAGCTCGCGTAAACGATTTGTGTAGGTTCTTTTTTCCCTTTTCAACATGACCAGAGTCAAATCCCCGTCCTTAATCAGCTTGACAAGAAACGGAGGGTGGCTCAGGTGGTCAGGCCCGGAAATAACCGTGTAGCCCATCGTATGAAAACAGTGTTTTATTTTCTCATGATAGGTTTTCCATTCCAAGTCATTCAGATGGCGAATCATTTCCTGGTTCGCGAGAAGAGATCCTTTTCTCCGGGCCAACCAAGAAAATACCCCCAAGGGGACAAGGCAAGATAAGGCTGTAATTACGGGCAGATTGATATAAAACCCTTGGATTTTTATATGTATGGAGAAAATTGCTGATAAAAATACCAGCATCACATAGACTGATCCTGCCAACAAAAAGAACGCCCACCAGGGAGTTTTTTTAAATAATCCTGGCATCGCTCGACTGATCGATTTCATTTATTCCTCTGTTTCTGCATCATGATTTATTTCATAGGACATGGAATAAGACAGCCAGATTTCTTCTGTATTCCTCACAGACACACTCTCTTGAAAGTAAAGAGTTTTTAATCCCAGTGCGTCGAACAGCATCCGTGCATCGCCATCTTCCCACAAATAAAAAATTCTTTGATCCAGGTCATATTTTATCCCCTGACCCTTTTTCAGGGAAATATAAACAAAACCGCCATTCTTCAACGCGCGTAAGGTGTTTTGAATAGCGGCTTCCACTTGAATATGAGGAACATGGACCAGAGAGGCTGAGAAAAGAATTCCTTTGGCGTATATCCCGGAAAAATCGAAGGTACGATAATCCCCTTCAATGACATGGCAACCCGAATAGTCCCTGGCTAACCGAGCAAGTTCCCGTGATTTTTCAACCCCTGTTGGCTGAAAACCTTTA
Source organism: Pseudomonadota bacterium (assembly GCA_018818835.1). Classification (GTDB taxonomy): domain Bacteria; phylum Desulfobacterota; class Desulfobacteria; order Desulfobacterales; family Desulfolunaceae; genus JAHIRD01. Next base: position 713 of record JAHIRD010000027.1, on the reverse strand, counting down.
GTCTTCAACCAAAGCAGATCACGCCCTGACCCGCATCCCAGATCAAGGACCGGATCATCAACCTTAAGTTTGCCTGCAAAGGGAAGAAGAAAACCAGATGAATCAAGTGATTTTGTTTTGGAGAAATAGCTTTGGGCATTCGAGCTATAATAACTATCCGTATCAAGGTGCGTCATAAAGAACTCCCGTTCCGAATCTTTTAGATAAAATTCATCGGACTGATCAGGCCCTAAGGTCTGAGGAAAAAATTTCTTTGCGCACCTTTTTTTGGCTTTCTCAACGGGAGAATTTACGCTTAATAAGTCAAATCCCCCGAATCCCGTTGATCAAACATGATTTTATTGACATTCAAAAAATCAGCATATACCTTTAACGAATATCTCCCACATTGTCAACAGGCTATACGCATCTCAATAAAATTTCATTTATCCATCAGAATATTGATTGTCATTCCCTTGTGATAGCAGTGAACACCCATGATACCTTGCATGTAAAGCCATTGAGTGATTGTTTATAACGGCCCACATGGTCAGATGAACCGTTCCCTTGTGGCCGCCTGAAACAAAAAAACTGCAGACGGTGTTGGGATGTTCGAAATGGGGATCGCAATCGAAAAGAAAATGAAATGGTAAAAGATATGGCGAGACATCGTCGCAACCTAAAAAAATAACGTCCAACGCTCAACGTCAAACTTCAAATGGTGGCGTTGGACC
>JAHIRD010000200.1 GCA_018818835.1 Pseudomonadota bacterium | reverse complement strand
TGCCATTTACGCCAGAGTAAGTACCGATGAGCAGACGGTGGATAACCAATCCAGCGTTCTTAAAAAGTGGGCAGATGATAGGGGGTGGGAAGTCGGTGAGGTTTATTATGACACTGGCTCCGCCTTCCAGCATACTGACCAAAGGGAACTTAAGCGACTACTGGCTGACTGCGACAAGGGAAAGTATAAGCAAGTGCTGGTGTACGACCTGTCCCGCCTTACTCGCAAGGGCCCGCTAGAGCTCATGCTGCTGCTGAAACAGTTTGCCGACAAGGGAGCGCCGGTGTTCTCTTACCTTGACAGCGCTATAAACGTCCCTGGTGAGTTCCAGCCCGTCCTGGTGGCGTTCTATGGTGTCATGGCAAGGATATTCAGCACACAGTTATCAGAGCGTACTAAAGCGGGCATGGCAAGGGCAAAGGCAGAAGGTAAACACGTAGGGAGGCCGAGAAAGAAATGAAAAGTAAACTATTAGTTCGCAAACCCATCCACATTGTCAGAATTTTTATAAAAGTATGTCCTCACTGTGAGGAAAGCAAGACTAATTTTTATGATAGAGGGAGAAACGAAGAGGAATCAGATAAATTAAGAGCGGAAGGTAAAGTACATCCACTATACGAGTGTAGATTAGCTCCAATATTACCTTATAAATTTAACGAGGGGGGCTTTATTTGTGCAGGGCATATTCCTTGTAGTATTGAGGATTGGAGGGAATGTCCTTTGCATTAAAGGGGTTTGAAAAGCAGTAACCCCTTTTTAGTGTAAAAGTGGTGAGAATAAGAAAGTAAAAAAGGGCACCCTTTATAAACAGTAAGGAGGTAAACCATGTATGTGAAATGTGAACGCTGTGGGGGTATCATTGACCCTGACACATTGATTTGCCTTATGTGCGCTAGGGAATTGTCTGCCCCCAAGCATAAGACTGTTATGGTTGATTTTGCAACATATAAGAGAATAACAGAGTTAGCCAAAAACGGACGTAATACAAGGGCAGGAATATTGAGAAAAATAGTTAATGGTCCTTAAGGTAGTGCTGGAAAGCGTCCTGCGCCTCAGCTTCTGTTACTTGTTTTGGGGCAATCCCTAGCTTTTCTGGTATATGGAGCATTTTGATCCCTGTAAACAAAAAAAATGAGGCGATAAAGACTATTATGTAAATCCTCACTAACCTTGGCCTCTCCGTGACCTCCGCTGCTATGTAGTGCTTATAGGCAATATAAGCCGTAAACCCCAGTATTGCAAAACCAATGAGATATATTATTTCTCCTGTCATTATGTCACCCGCCTGCTGGTTTCCTTATCCCTGACTGATGTTACCAGTATCTTTTTACCCCTTGCTGAAATTATATCATCCACAGCCCCGGTGTCTCGGTATAAAGGCTTGTCAGGGGGTATGCCCCGTATTAGCGTGGCAGATTCCTTGAGGCTCCCCTTGCCACTAGCGGGTGTAGCCCCCTCAGGAGCTTCCCCAAGCAATACCATTTTGTCCTTTGGCCCGTAGGGGTATAAGTCAATCAACCAGACAGCCTGGCCTCTCAGTTCCCCACGCCGGCGGGCGACTATCCCTTCGGCATTATTCACAAAATCCCTTTTGTCCTTTTCGGGGGCATCAGGGCTTGGTCTTAGTATTACTTTAGCACCGAAGGTTTTTACTTTAATTAGGGTGCCCGTCTTTAGTCGTAATGGTTGTTTTGTAGCTGGTTGCGGTGCTGGCTGGGGCTTTGGTGATCCCGCAGGTCCTGCTTTTGGTGATAGACCTTCACGGGATGCAATACTTTCTGCCGGCGTACTTATCGGCACTGATGGCTTGCCAGTAACCGGTATGGGTTTTGCCTTCTCGGAGGGTTTAACCTCTTCCTCATGTATGGTAAAGATTTCAATGCCTGTATCTGGTTTAGGTGCTTTGGGAGCCCCAGGCTTGGGTTGCTCTGCCGGTGAAATGGTGGGGAACTCCTTGCCCTCTCGTTTGACCTCTATACTAGGATTTCCCCCCGGCATTGTCCTGGGGATAACAGTAGTCTTTCCAGTCTCGGTATCAACAAATACGGTGGCGATAACCGCCCCGGCAATAGAACGCAGGTCAAAAGAATATGACCGTGCTGCCCCTGACAGTCTCGCTGCCTGCTCTGGTGTTGTGGCGATGGCCTCTTTAGTCGCTGTTCCTCCCCCATACCCAGCGGGCGCCTTTACTTTCGGCGGTCTGCCAGCACCGCCGCCTGGGTTCCACGTCTCCCGGATATACTTGTCCCAGTAATCCAGTGTCTTAGG
>JAHIRD010000271.1 GCA_018818835.1 Pseudomonadota bacterium | reverse complement strand
TCGCCGCAGGGCGTACAGTGGTGGCCTGACGATGCGGACTTGCATCGTGATCTGTCGCATTGCCGTCTGTTCATTGAGCGTCAATTCCCTTGCCATCAGCACAGCCTCCGATACGGCGCCAGGATGCGCTCCACGTCACGCGGTATGCCCTGCGGTATCGTGATCTGCCCCTGCGCCGGCGAGGCCGTCACGTCGAACACCTGCGCGTCGCGCTGCTTGTAGAGGTACCCCGCCCACCTCATCGTCGCCTGCTTGATGGCATAGTCGGCGGTGGCCATGTAGCCCCAGGTGCCCACCAGCGTGATCGCTTGCTCGTGGTCCGTGGTGTACGTCCAGTACAGACCCGTGCTCGCGCGCAGGCGGATGCGCCACTTGGGCACGCTGTTGGTCGGCTCCAAAAAGTACTCGGCGGGTATGAGCACGTCCGCGTCGCCGTTGGTCAGCGTTGTGACCGTCAGCAGCGGCTCGTCCAGCACAAGCACCGATCGCTGGTCGGGGTCTACGTCGGCCTCGCTGTCATAGTAGCGCGTGGCCGTGTGCGCCTCGAATTGCCAGCCACAGTAGCGATCCACGTTCTGCTGCGCCGAGTCGATGAGCTGGCGCAGCAGAACATCGTCGCCCGTGCCCGTCATGTTCAGGTAGGCCCTCAGTTCTGGTAGCGTCACATAGGCCATGCTCTACCCCCTAGAGTCCCGTGCCGGGACCGGCCACCACCGAGGCCCCCGCCGTCAGTGGCTCCCAGACGCAGTAGAAGCGCAGCGACCCGGTGGTCAGCGCCTCGCCAAATATTTCATAGCCGATGTCCAGGCCATTGATCACGCGGTCGAATACCACCGTCGTGTAGGGATCTTCCAGCGTCGTTGGCGTCACATCGTACCAGAACTCGCCGGCATCCATTGCCTCTTCGTCCGTGGCGGCAATGTAGGCCGCAGTCGAGCCCGCGTACCCGAAGCTCACTGTCGCCCCGTGGGCGGCGCTGTCCACATCGTCCTCGACGCCTACGCCCATGCGAACGCGGCAGACGCCCGTGACGGTGAACACCTCGTGCGACGCCACTGTAGCCCACACCGCAGCAGGGGCGCCCGTGAAGGCGGCGATGACCTCGATCCAGTTGGGGCTGTCGGCGTGTACCAGGCCCACCAGCGTCTCGGGATGGCCATTGTAGGTTGCTGGCATGTTACGCCTCCCCGGTCATGGTGATCGTGACCCCATACGTGCGCGCGTCGGCGTTGGCATAGGCCACATCGATAGAGTCGCCGCCCGCCAGCCACAGGTCGCCGTTAGGGAACCACACGTAGTCAGTCAGGCCGACCATGCTGGCCGTCGATAGCAGCGTGTCGTAGGGCGCAGTCGCCACGGCGTTGAGCGTGATGGTCAGGTTGGCCGCTGCGGCCGGCGCAACGTCAAAGTGCACATGCACGTCGGTCAGCCTGCGTTGTGATGCCGTGGGCACCGCTGGCACAACTTGGGTTGCGGCAATGGCCGCTGCGCCTGTCGCGTAGGTCTTGTAGATTCTCTGGCTCATATTGCGCTCCTTGAGGGGGCCGGTTGCCCGGCCCCCCGTGTGCTACTTGGTCTAGGCCGCTACCATCGCGGCACCCTCGGTCAGTGGCACGTAACTCACGGACCACTGCACGCGCCCGCCGCCGCCGTCGGAGCCAGCACAGGCCACCTCGAGGTTGCCCGGCACCAGTACCAGGTCGGTTGCCTGCGCCGGGGCCTTGGGTAGGTCCAGCGTTGCCACCAGCGCGTTCGCGAAGGTGCCCGTGATCTCGTAGAACGTGCCCGCCACGTCTCCGGTGATGTCGTTGCCGCCAGCCGCCAGGCAGAGGTCAGTCGTTGCGCCTGCGCCGGTTGTGTCCAGCCGCAGGTGCGTTACGTTGCCTACCGCGCCCACGTCAGCCGTCACCACGCCCAGGATGCGCTTGAGCAGTACGACGCCCGTGACCGTGAACAGCACGGCCGAGTTCGTCTGGGGCAGCGCGGCCGTCGCGCGTGTGACCGTGATTCCGTCGGTGCTCAGCCCGGCAAAGTCGGCGGCGAACGTGGCCCGGTCGATAGCCGCGTTTGCAATGCCCGCCGCAGCGATAGCGCCCGCAGCGAACGTGGCCGCGTCGATTGCGCCGTCGGCAATCGCAGCCGCGTTGATCGCGCCGGCGGCGAACGTGGCCGCGTCAAT
>JAHIRD010000227.1 GCA_018818835.1 Pseudomonadota bacterium | reverse complement strand
TGAGATGGAACAGGCACTCATCAATGATGTTGCATTTGATGTACCATCGTCAAATCGTGCAGTAGCCAAAGCCCAAGACACCAAGACCATTGCCGCCATACGCAAGAAGGTGGAGAATGTGCCTAACCCATTTCTGGGTGGTACTCACGCAAGTATAATGGCAGTATCGGCTATTGAATCATTCAGGCAAGCCATACTAAAGGAGTTAGATAATGAATAAAAGTAACGCAGGAACATGGGAGTCAGCGTGCAGGGACAAGTGCATGGAGTTGGCAGACCTACTGATAAGCAAGCAGCACGACTATGGCAAGGCTAATATCACAGACTTTGGCGAGATGGGTGTAGTGGTTCGCATGAATGACAAGTTCGCACGTATAAAGAATCTTGTTAAGAGTGGGATTGACCCCATACACGAAGCATTAGCAGACACCTACGATGACATTGCTGGATATGCAATCTTGGCACGCATGGTACGTGATGGCACATTCGACCTGCCATACGGAGAAAAAGAATGATTTGGCAAGACATCGTATTCAGTATAGGCAACATTGTAGCTATAATGTGTGAACTGATAACAGTCAGAGCAAAGGCACACGAGAAACCAAAGCGAAGGGTGGCATTTATTGTAGGGGCTATGCTGCTGTCGTTCTGCTTCTGCTACGCAAGCTACCAACTGTGGTACTCATTAAGCGTTTGCTCAGTAAATGTTGCGCTGCACATAATAATAGGTTTCCAGAAAAGAACGGGGGAGATTTAATGGAGAAACACGCTTTTATAGGCGATATACACGCACCATTCCATGACCCCAAGGCGATTGACCTTACGCTTACATTCTTGCGTGAGTGGCAACCGGACATCGTGTGGGAAATAGGTGACATGGTTGACTGCTACGCAATCAGCAAGTTCAACAAAGACCCCAAGCGTATCCTTGGATTGCAGGATGAGTTCGACCAGGCACATAATATACTCAAGCGGTTGCGTGCCGCATGCCCCAACGCACAGATACACCACCTTGACGGCAACCATGAACTGCGCATGCAGGCGTTATTGTGGAGTAAGGTTCCAGAACTGTCGTCACTGAGGGAGTTGTCTGTTGAACGCCTGCTTGGATTGGGTGAGTTGGGCATCGAGTACCATGATTGCGATTGCGAGATTGAGTACAAAAACATGTTGCAGATTATGCATGGCACCAACGTCAGCAAGCACAGCGGGTGGACTGCCAAGGCGCATTACGAACGCTATGGCGGGTGTGGTATAATAGGGCATTGTCACAGGGGCGGCAACTACCTCATAACCAAGCGTGGAGACACTAACGGGTGGTGGGAAAACTTTTGTTTGTGTGACCTTAACCCAGAGTACGTGCGTTCCCCCAACTGGCAGCAGGGGTTCTCCCTGGGTTACTTCTCAAGGGACAGGTTCGATATCGTTAGTGTGCCGATAGTACAGCACAGGTTTGTGGTGGATGGGAAGTATTACGTATGGAAAAAGAAGGGAAAGGTTGTATAGTATGATAGAGATAGTAATACCAAGTACACTGAGAATAGGTGGCAAGGATTATACCGTAGAACGAAACTCCGTACTGGCGATAAGGGGACTGGAGGGAGAACACATCTCAAGCCAATGCAGGTTATGTATAACAGACAAAGAAGATAGACACATAGACGATTTGCGTGCCACATTCCTGCACGAGGTGGTCCATGCCATTGATGGGATTTACTGTGGGGGGTGTGATGATGCAATGACAGAGGTTAAGGTAAACGGCATGGCAGAGGGGCTACTGCAATTTTTGAAAGAATTGGGCATAAGACTAATATTTGAAGGAGAAGAATAATGAACTGGTTAATAATAGTACATTGGTTAATTATAATAGCAAAGGCAATCGGTCATGCCATTATAATCATACCGCTAATCGTCATAGCGTACTTCCAGTGGAGAGATGTTAAGCGCAGGGCGCAGGCGGCAGTTGACGAGAAATCAGCAGGTGGCAAACTGATAACGCAGGATGAAATGAACGGCATTGTTGTGGAACTGTACGAAGCCCTTGGCGCAAGTGACGATGTATACCAGAAGGTCAAGGAAGCAATAGAGTCATTCAAAAACTAACTGTCATATAGGAGCGCATTATGGAAGGACTACAATTACGCTGTTATCTGGTACATTGTGCCATGTGTGGCAAGAAGTATACGGAATGTTGGGAACTTGAACCATTCCATGATACGATTAGCAAAAAGAAAAGATTTCACGAACCTGAGATGCGGGAGTGCTGCGGTAAATTGAGAGGCAAGGACGCCAAGCCGGAAAAGGACGAAGTAATCGCATACGAAACATTGTTCCTTGTTGGGGTGAGATAATGGAAGATAAGCCACTACATTACATACCTGAGGCCGATTACGCAAAGGCGATAGGGCAATTGCGCTTGCAGATGAACGGGGTATTTCGTGGCGAGTTTCGTATGTACGGCGTAGACAAGTTGCTGCCAGGTACGATAGAAACCATTGTACGTCTCTGAGAGGATTTTTCGTTGCGAGTTCGCGGCGAACCAAAGGAAATAAGTTACGAGAAAGCAATGAAGCCAAGGAGAAAGAAATGATGAACGACAAGATTGACGCAATCGCAACGAAGGCGGTGGAGTAATGCTAGAGTCCGAATACCAGGCGCAAATCATTGAACTCGCACAGTTTCGCGGTTGGCTCGTTGCCCACTTCTGCACGTCACGAACGCAGCGTGCAGACGGCACCGTGTTCTACCAGACGGCTATTGCGGCAGACGGCAAGGGGTTCCCTGACCTTGTGCTTGTGCGTGACCGTGTGATATACGCAGAGAT
>JAHIRD010000198.1 GCA_018818835.1 Pseudomonadota bacterium | reverse complement strand
TACCTAAGTCTGAGAAGAAGGGAGTGAGCCCATGCCTACAGAAGACGGCCAGCCTAGAGAAGGTCTAAAAGAGCTAATAGAAGACCTTATAGAAAAGAGAATAATCTCCTTTGGTAAGATCTCTGTGAGTGGAGGGCCTAAGTACCTTGCAACCTACCTACAGATCCTAAGACAAATGAGGCCTTACCTCAAAGGAGAATTACAAGAAAGGCTAAATTTAACCAGAAACTAAGGAGGTAATATTAGTGAAAACATTAGACCGTAGCAAGCTTCCCTGCAAGTTTGAGAAGCTTACCCCTGGAGACTGGGTTCCATATGGCTCTACCCAAGCCCAACTGCCATCAGACTTTGAGTGTCAATGGAACGGTAAGGAAAAAGACTGGCCGGCTATAGAAAAATTCCTAAATATCTGCAAAGACTGCTCCTCGGAATGCCCTGGCTACCAACCAGTTGAGGTAAAGTTCTGCAAGAAGCACCAAGAGGAGTACCCAGGAAATGATTGGTGCAAGAGCTGCGAAGAAGAGCTCTACACCGGAAAGAAGGTAACTCTATAAAACCAAGAGCTACTTCATAAGAGGAGAAAAACAGACCCAAAAAAGCAAAGGAGGTAAGATAATATGAGTTACACAAAAGGGAAATGGGAAGTATTTGAAGGGGTTGCTGCTCCTGCAGTTATAATCAAAGGGGAACCAAACAGGCCTAACAGGATTGTTACTATCTGTAGACTAGAGCGTGGTAGCGAAGATTATTCCGAAGCCCTAGCCAATGCCCACCTTACAGCAGCAGCGCCAGAGATGTATGTAGCACTAATAATGGCTCAGGAGATACTGAGAAAAGAAGGATATCAAGATGAGCAACCCATATTAACCGATATAAGTAGGGCTCTTGCAAAAGCCGAAGGAGTAAAATTATGAAGGTAATAGCGACAGTTATACTACCTGCTTATGTAGTTCTTGATGTTCCAGAAGACACTTCTCTGGAAAAGATAAAGGCCCTAATACTAGAACAGGCAGACTATATCTATGCAAGTTGCGGTATAGATGCAATCATACAAGATTCCAACATTCCAGAATTAAACGACTAAGTAAGGAGGTAATACTATGAAGTACTCAAGAGGAAAATGGATACCTTACGCCTTTGGGATACAAAGGTTTGACAATAACAATGTCTCTCACGAGGTGCTTACTATTCCTAATAATACCAAAATGGACTTGGTAGAACTACAAAACAATACTGAGATAGCTTGTGCTGCTGTTAATGTCTGTGCTTCTATTAACCCCAATAATCCAATGGCAGTGGTAGAAAGTATCAAGACAATGTATGAGATGATAACAGCAGACATAAACGCTTTATATGCCGAATATTGTCATCTTAAACCAGACCCAACAACAGAAGCTTGGGATAGGATTCAAAAAATAATGAGAAGACAACAAGAAATCATTAACAAGGAGGAGGTAACACTATGACAAAGAAGGAACTTGATAGTTTTATCCACAACTGCGAAAAGAAAGGCTGGAAAGTCTCTGAACTAAAACCCAAGAAGAAAGAAGGTGATATAAAATGTCAGAAAAACAAGTAGTAAAATGTAAAATCTGTAGAGAACCCTATTACTTCTATGCCTACTCTGCAGCAGACCAGTCTGCTTGCCCCCAATGCAGGAAAAAGGCAGAAGCAAACACATAAACCGAATGAAAAGGAAACTAAGGAGGTAAAATATGGGATATGCCCTCTGTATGAGCACTTGCTATAGTTGCAGAAAAGTAATTACTTACAACCCTACCAAAGTCCCTTCAGTAAAAGATAAGCAGGGCAAGAAACAACCCCTCTGTGCTAGCTGTGTTGGCCTAATCCAAGCTAAGCAAAGGGAACAAGGAAACCTAGTCTGGCCTCCTCCCTTACCAGGTGCCTATGAAGCTTGTAATGAGGAAGAACTACTATAACCAAAGATATTAAGAAAGGAGGTAATACCCAATGGAAAAATCCTTTGAGGAGCTTGCAATGGACTTAATCGCCAAGGACCCAGAACTCATTAAGACCCTAAAGAGGAAGATAGCGGAGGCCCTTGAGAAAGTAGACTTGAGAGAAGTAATAGATATAGGACTGAAAGAAGCGGTAGGGAATGTTTTCGAAGAACTGGACTTGTCTACCGAAGTAACAGAACCAGTTAAATCTGCAATAACCAAGTTCCTAAATCAATCCTTTCCTTCTACTAAGACTAAGGCATAAAGGAGGTAAAATGGGCAGCCAAACAGGTG
>JAHIRD010000202.1 GCA_018818835.1 Pseudomonadota bacterium | reverse complement strand
ACCGATGACATTAGTGCCAGCAGCCAGGATTATCATGGTCTTCAGGTCTTCTAAACCCTGAGTCATTCGCCTTTGTTTTGCGGAAAGTGTCCCTGCGGCCCCGGCGGCTACTATGGCATCATCAATTTGTCCTATGGTAACAAGCCCAGTCCCTAAATCTAGAGCGGCCCCATCTGTTCCCCTCAGGCTAACAAACAGGCCAGAAGCATCCCCCAACATCGTGATTAATTTCTCTTCAGAGACAACCCCATCCTCCACAAGCCGCATAAAGTTCCAGACAATATTGGATTCCCCTCTTGTTTTCACTATATCTGGTGGCATGATAAACCTCCTAAAATAAAAGTAGCGCCTATATCAGGGCGCTAAAGCTGGGCGGAGGGAGCGCCCGTCTATTAATCTTATAAGATAGCATAGAATAAGCCATTTGTCAAATACCCTTCAATTCAGTTACCAACATGTGCCCTATCATCAAATGGATATCCTCTACTTGCTCCATAACTTCAGAGGGAACGACAAGGCAGATATCAGCTATATCCTTAATCTTACCACCATCAAAACCAGTGAGTGCAATTGTTAGGCAACCCTTCACCCTGGCAGATATTAAAGCCTTCACAATATTCTCTGAATTCCCGCTTCCGCTGAAGGCCAACACTATGTCACGTTCCGGGCTTATCCATTTTAGTTGTGAAGAAAAGATGTTCTCATAACCCTCATCATTGGCCAGAGCGGTAATGAGATAATTGCTGTCGGTTAGAGCCATAGCCCTCAATCCACACGTCTTATTCAGGTCCCCAGCTATATGAGAAGCTGTGGTGGCACTCCCGCCATTCCCCATAACATAGACTCGATTATTTTCTCTCTTGGCCCGGAGGAGAATACCAACCACTCTATCAATTCTTGCTATCGGTAAATCGCTGACAATCCTTTTAATTTCCTCAAGGTATTGTATCGTATCCATCTCACTTCCCCTGAGAGTCCAAGAATTGTTTCACGGCATTCCTGAACATTTCACTGCTTGAATTGAGCAAAGCCCCTACACCATAGATAAGCTCACATCCTATCTCCTCACACACATCTATCTCAACCTGGAGCATATTCTCAGGTGTTCTATCACCGCCCTTAGCGTAGATATCAGGCTTCAGCTCCCTAAGACTTTCGACTGTATCTTCCCTCACATAAATCTCATCAATCCATGGCAAAGCATTCAATACCAAAAACCTATCTAATTCAGGAAGCAGACAGTAGCCCTTCTTTTCAATTAGAACATCGTCAGGGGGAATAATCACAATGAGCCAATCACCAAGAGCTTTGGCTTTTACGATATGGTCAAGGTGACCTCGATGAATCGGGTCGAAACCACCGGCGATCAGAACTCGCTTAGACATTTCACTCCTGATAGATTATTTTACTCCCCTGTTCCTCAACCTTGACCGGGAGTTCCTGATATTTGGACATGACTTTCCTGATATTATCCTGACCGCCATCTTGACAGTAGATAAGAAGGAAACCACCACCACCTGCACCGCATATCTTATAACCTATTGCCCCGGCACTGGAAGCATCGGCCACAATGTCTGTTAGATAATCATTAGTAATATTGCTCGCCAGGGTCTTCTTCATCTCCCAGCTTTTCTTGATTAGGCCGCCGAAATCATCATACTGCTCTCCGTCGAGAAATACCTTCCCCATTATGGCCATCTCCAGCATCTTCTCAAGGGTCTCGGCGTTGGCGGAGATTCTTTCCTTTTGCTCATCGAGTATCCCGGTTGCTTGGCGTGTCACACCAGAATAGAATAATAGAATCCTATTCCCAACCTGCTTCCGTATCCTCCGTCTGAAGTGGGAGGCATCTACCCCATCCTTATCATAGGTGAACATCCTCAGCCCACCATAAGAGGCGATGTAAGGGTCTTGTATCCCCATCGCCTTCCCCATCATGTCGATTTCTACCTTGCACGCATCCTCAGCTAATAGTTCAGGAGGAATATTTTCTATCCCTAGATAGGTATAGAGAGCCAATAGTAATCCTACAGTTAGACTACTCGATGACCCCAACCCCGTGCCCTCTGAGGGGATGTCGGCCAGAGTCGTGATTTCTATTCCCTTCTCCACTCCGACTAATCTCATACACTCTCTGATTATATCATGTTCGATTTCATCCACACTGTCCAGGGTCTCGGTCTTGGTATAATGCAGAATTATTTTCTCATCGAACCTCTTCTTGACCACGACATAGATGTATTTATCAATTGCTGTGCTGAGTACCGCCCCCCCGTGTTCATTGTAGAACTCGGGGAAGTCAGTGCCTCCTCCAAGGAACGAGACACGCAGTGGTGTTCTGGTTACTATCATACCTTATCAATCAAGGCTTTTAATTGCGTATAGAGGTCATCACCCGCCTGAGTTCTCACCCCTGTCGGGAGTCCTCCAAGGAAGGATAATATTCTCTTGGCTTCCTTCAGGTCATCAATATGGCCTTGCTCAATGATTTTCCTGGCCTTCTTTTGGTCTGAATCTATTGAGCCGACAATCACAATGGCAAGAATAATCACCACACCTAGAAAAGCTACTATACCTAATATTATCATCATTCACTCCTTCACTTTTGAAACATCCCTCTGAGCATCTAAATATCCTTGGACATAGCCATCTCTGTAACCCTTACTGTGAGCCAAGCTATGTGAACCTTTAGTACTCAATTCCAAGTT
>JAHIRD010000026.1 GCA_018818835.1 Pseudomonadota bacterium | reverse complement strand
CCGGAAATAATCAGAGGCGTTCTGGCCTCGTCAATGAGAATACTGTCCACCTCATCAACAATGGCATAATGGAGATAACCCTGGGCGATCTGTTCCATGGAATACTTCATGTTGTCCCTGAGATAATCAAAACCGAACTCATTGTTTGTCCCGTAAGTGATATCCGCAGCGTAGGCAACCTGTCGCTCTTCATCGTTCAGGCCATGAACCACCGTTGATACGGTCAGCCCCAGAAACTCGAAGATCTGCCCCATCCAGGCTGAGTCACGGGTGGCCAGATAATCATTGACCGTGATAATATGAACACCTTTTTCAGTCAGTGCATTAAGATAGGCAGGCAGGGTCGCCACCAGTGTCTTTCCTTCTCCGGTTTTCATTTCCGATATATTGCCGTAATGCAGGACAATCCCGCCAATTAATTGACAGTCAAAATGCCTCATTTTTAATACCCGGAGTGAGGTTTCCCGAACAGTTGCAAACGCTTCGGGAAGAATGTCGTCAATGGTTGCACCCTCTTTCAATCGTTTTTTAAACAAGTCTGTCTGTTGTTTCAGCTGATCATCAGACATGTTTTTTATCTGGGCTTCAAAGGAGTTGATCTCATCGACAAGGGGCTGTATTTTCTTGAGAATACGATCATTTTTATTCCCAAATATTTTTTTGAGTACATTCAAACTCATAGGTTAACGTCCTTCATTTTATTTTGAGTTTTCCGCAGTATAATTCAAGGTCAATACGAATAGAATTAAATCATGCCTCATGAATTTTATTCAAACCAGACAGGCCTGGATCTGTTCATTCATTTCAAAACGCCATGTTTTCTATTCTACAAATAGGGAATAAATGCAAGAACAAAAAGGAAAAGAGCCCATCCCTCTTATTCAATACCTGGATTTCATAAAAAAAACCATGCCTTGTGTGGCATGGTTTTGATGACATAATTCACCCGAACAATTCAGGTACAATCAATTGAAATGAACTCGTAAAAGGTCCATGGAAAGGCATAGTGTTTGGCCGGGCGGAAGGCATACCCGAGCGTATGTCGAACGCCCGGCCAAACACTATAACGCCGCATGTGGGACCTTTGGTGACGCCATCAATCAAGAATGTATTTTACCGGATTTACAGGAATACCGTTGAGCCGCACCTCATAATGGAGATGGGGGCCGGTACTCCGGCCACTGTTGCCCATCAAGGCGATGATATCACCTCGTTTCACGGCTTTCCCCATGGTCACTTCCACCTTTGCCAGATGGCCATATCGCGTAATCATCCCATGCCCATGGTCGATGACGATCATCAGACCCATATTCCCTTTTGGTGCGGCAAAAGACACGACACCATCTGCGGGGGCAATAATGGGGCTGTTTTTTCTATTGGCGATATCCAGACCTTTATGAAAGGACCTGCGCCCTGTGAACGGGGAGATTCTATAACCAAACTGGGATGATACCCAGCCCGTTGTGGGCCGGATTGCCGGGGTGGATGCCAGCATGTTTTTCTGTTCCTCAATAAACTCATAGAGATCGGCAAACCCCTCATCCTGTTTATCCAGAGCTGAATCAATTTCATCCACCTGCTCGTTCATATCCCTCAATAAACTGCTGTGTTTTTCTGAGGTCATGATATTTGTGTCAAGATCTTCGGGAATGGCACCCCCAATTCCGAACAAGCTATTTTGGCTGTCTGATTTTTCTATATTGGCAATGATTCTGAGTCTCTTTTCAAAATCATTCAGATCCAGCAATTTCGATTTCAAGGCATTAATTTCATTTGCGTATTTTTGTATCTGAGCCCGTTGAGCCTCGATTTCACTTTGGAATTCCTCGACATTCTGTCGAAGCTTGTAGGGGTTATCATTTGTGAATTTTAAACGAGCATAATCCAACACTGAAAACAACGTTACTGCTGTGAAAAAAACAGCAAAAACGCCCACAAAGATAAGATTTTTTTTTGATAACGTGGCCTGCTTAACAGGTGCGCCGGAATTGCTCAGAATGAAGAACGTAAATTTTTTACTCATAGTTATATTATATTCTTTTTTGGTTTAAAAACAGAACGTTATACCATCTTAAACACTCGGCCAATAAATTAAATTACCCAATGGGTTATCATAATTTCAAATAATCCCAATACATATATCGACTTTAACATATAATACTTTAACATTATTGCTAACATGAACATCATTACACTGTCAAGCAAACAGACTATTCTCCATAATTTTTAGCCTGATATGTGCGTTTACTCTTTTTTTAAATTAATAACATGCACAGGATATGCCAGCATTAAATACTCTGATAATTCAAGGGGCACAGGTCATAAATATGGACATATCATCACATGGCATGCGATATATGACCACATCGATTTGCCACCACCACGATAAAGCCATCATTGTGCAAACCCAAGCATTCGGGGCAGAAATAGTACCAGATCCGGCAGATAGGTCAAACATAAAAGGATAATGATCTGAATACCCACGAAAGGCAAAACAGCCTTGGAAACATAAACAATATCCCTCTTGGCAAGGGAACCGGTAATGAAAAGACTGACGCCCATGGGCGGCGTGCAGTATCCAATGGCGAGGTTAACCGTCATAATCAAACCGAAATGCATGGGATCAACATTGAACGAATGAAGCATGGGGATGAACACAGGTCCCAGAATCAACGTTGCTGAAATGATATCCATAAACATCCCCACAATCAGGAGCAGGATATTCATGATCATGAGAAACAGCACCGGAGAATGAATATTCGACAGCACAACGCTTGTTATCCTTCCCGGGACATCTTCAATGGTCAGATATCGGCCAAAACACGTCGCACCAGCCACGATAATCAGCAAGGTCGCCGACGTTACGGCAGAGCTTACGGTAATGCGTTTTACATCATTGAATTTCATTGATCTGTGTATACATATTTCAACAATAAAAGCGTAAACACATGCAACGACAGCCGCTTCATTGGCGGTAAAGGCCCCGGAAAAAATCCCTCCAAAGATAATCACCGGAAGCATAAGTGCCCAGAAGCCATCTTTGACAGCATGGTAAATCTCTTTTGTTTCAACGGATTTGGATCGGATAGAACGATCATTTTTGCAAACAAAATAGGTATAGACGCATGTAAAGAAAATAATCATCAAACCTGGAATAAATCCGGTGAGGAACAGCCCTTCCAGTGACACATTACTGATCATGCTGTATAAAATCATACCGATGCTCGGAGGTATGATCACACCCAGATTGGGTGACGTGGCCATCAGACCCAAGGTATATTTTTCATCGTAGCCATGATCCAACAACGCCGGAATCATAAACCCCCCGATGGCGACAACCGTGGCCACGGTGGACCCGGATATGGCACCGAACAAGCCGCAGGCAATGACACCAGCCATGCCCAGCCCGCCGGGCAGCCAGCTTACGAGGACATTTGCAACCCGAATCAACTTCTCAACAATGGATCCGGCCGTCATAATATTTCCGCAGAGGATAAAAAACAAAACCACCACCAGGGCAAAATTATCAAGGCTCCTGTACAAAGCTTGAACAAGAAAAAGAACCGGAATATCCGTAAACAGAACAAATCCTGCAACTGCAGTAAAAAACAGACACATAAAAACAGGAACGTAAGTCGACATCGCTCCCAGCAAAATCAGCAAAATAATTAAATCATTGATAGTCATACGTTCAATTCCAGTTCATCCCTGTACATTTTAAAACAAAACCTTCACACCGGACGCGGCTCTTCATCTTCACCCATGTAATCCTGATGCATGACATGAAGGGTTCGTAAAAACATCATCACGCCGGTCACGGGCATGATGAGGTAAAGATAGACCAGGGGAACCTGCATGATGATGGATTTTTGATGGGTGACGAACTGTTGCTGAGCCATCAGACTGCCATACCAGATCATCATGGAGGCAAAAACAAGGGTGGCACAATTGGAAAACCATGAAAGGGGTTTCTTGAGACGGGGGAAAATCTGAACCGTGGCATCGATTTTGATCATGGACTGTTTTTTAATGGCAGCGCTGCAACCGATAAATGTCGAATAAATAATCACATCCCGAACCAGTTCTTCGGACCAGGCCAGGGAATGATTAAACCCATATCGCATAACGACATTGGCGAACAAGGCAATCAAAGCCACAATAATCGTAAGAAAAAGTGTCCAGTCTTCAACGAATGTTAACACCGTGTCACTTATTTTTAAAATTCTTCCAAACATCCCCCCCCCTTTTTTTCTGCCGAACCTTTTCCGGCCATAACGCCCAAGCTAAGGAGCGCAGTTTTTAACTGCGTCACCTCCCGCATTGCTTTTCTAATTATTCGTGCGCGTTCTCTTACTCGAGTCCCTCGCACAGACGCTATGCCCAGGCAACAAATGTCATGCTGACGTGGTATACATCACGCGTTTCATGATCAAACATTTTTGCCCTTTCGAGTACGCTGACGAGTACCGTCCATTCAGGACAGAGTAGGAGTCCGAGTGTTACGGATCGCGGACTTACCCCTCTGTAAAGCATTTCTTCAAATATGAAATGGAGGGCCCAAGAGAAGGCCCTCCATTAATTTAAACCATGGTCAGCTCATCGACATCCGATGAACTCGTTTTAGGCTTCAGGATCATTGCCAGGTGCATAACCCATATAGTCCTGAACAGTCTTCAGGTAGTTTTCAGGCCGAATGAGATCTCCATCATAGAGTGCATTGATCTCTTGTTCATATTGTTTATGAACAGCATCCCCTTGTTTTTTGAGGGTATCCATTTCTTCATCGGAAAGAGTAAAAAACTGGATACCATCTGCCTTTGCCGCCGCAATCTGATCAATCTCCTGCTGTTTGGTCTGATTCCGGATATCAGCACAGACCTCATGGACCACCTGAATAAATGTTGCACGAAGATCTTCAGGGAGAGAATTCAGCCATGTTTTATTGAAAACCCAAATAAAAAGCCCCTGGGCATAGTTGATCTGAGTGTAGTACTTAGCCACTTCAAACTTCTTTGTAATGTTACAGACCATGGGAGTATGATCAAGCCCTGTGATTACACCCTGTTTTAATGAAACAGGCACATCTGGCCAGGGCATGACCACGGCACTGAGTCCCCACTGGTTGTAAAGAAGACTGTTGACCGCCGCTTCCGCAATACGAAATTTGATCTTTTTTGCATCGTCCAGGGTTTTGACCGGTGAAGTGGTTGCCCAGCCGTAATTCCCATACCCGGTGATATCCAGGCCCATAATACCCTGATGATCCATGGCCATCATAAAATGGTCATAGAGAGATCCACTTTCAACAAATTTATCAAGCTTATCAAATGAATTGATAAGAAAGGGAAGATTAACCAGACCGAACCGGGGGCCCATATTCGTGGAGGCCACCGAACTGACACCCATGCCCTGGATGGCTCCCATCTGGAGCTGATTTAGAACTTCCACCTCACCCCCCAACATGGATAGAGGTTTGAAGTCGACATATATCTGGCCCTGGGTCCGTTTCCACAACTCATCCCGCAACAAAAATCCCGTATAAACGCCTTTGATAACAGGGTGGGACACATTGGAAATGATACATTTGTATTTTGCCCCCGAAGGATCAAAGTCAGGTTTCCATTTATCAAGGGGGGATTCCTTGACTTGCGCGGGTTTTGCGTCCTTACTTTCAACCGTTGCAACAGGCTCGTTTTTTGAGCCCGAATCGCTGCAGCCCCAGCATAACAAAGCCACAAAACCTAAAAGCAAAAAAGCTATACACGCGTTGGTCTTTCTTTGAATCATGGTCATCTCCTTACGTTTAGATTATTGATCACATTCACGGCATAAACAGTATAAGCTATTAACCCGGATTATTCGTAACCTGTCATCTCAGACCTGTTGTTTCATCTATGCCCATCATAATATTCATATTCTGAACCGCTTGGCCGGAAGCCCCTTTCACGAGATTGTCAATGGCGGAGATCAGAACAAGCCGACGGGTTCCAGGTTTCACATAAAAACCGATATCACAGTTATTGGTGTATTGGACATATTTGACATCCGGAGGCCTTTTGACATCCGGGTACAGGCGGACAAAGGGTCTGTCCTTGTAGAACGATTCAAAGCAATGGCGAATATCCGTTAGAGAATAGTCTTGGGTGATTGTGGTGTAAATCGTGGACAGCATACCCCGATTCATGGGCAAAAGATGGGGCACAAACGTCAAACTGATCGGCGTTCCCGCTTCCTTGGACAACACTTCCTCCATTTCCGGACAATGGCGGTGGCCATCTAACTTGTAGGCTTTGAAGGCTTCATTGGCTTCACAGAAATGGGTGGCAAGAGCAAGGGAGCGACCTGCCCCGCTCACACCGGATTTAGAGTCGGCAATAATCTGTGTGGTTTCTATCATCCCCTCTCGAAGCAGAGGAATAAGCGCCAGAAGAACCGTCGTGGGATAACACCCGGGATTGCCGATCAACGATGCGTGCCTGATGGCATCACGGTTGACTTCACATAAACCGTAGACCGAGACCTTGAAAAGGTCCTTGGCCGTATGTGCCTGATAAACTGCTTCATAAGCATCCACATTGTCAAACCTGAAATCAGCCGACAGATCGATGACCTTTTTACCTTTATTCAATAATTTAGGAATAATTTCCATGGGCAGTTTATGGGGCAGGGCCGTGAATACCACGTCGGTTTTTTCGCAGAAGGTGTCAAAATGAAATTCTTCACACACCAGATCCGTCAGTCCTGACATTGCAGGATAGACGTCCGTAAACGAAACGCCTGCATACTGCCGCGACGTGATCGTTGTAAGCTTAACTTCCGGGTGGTTAATAAGAATTCGCACCAATTCAGCCCCTGCATACCCGGTGGCCCCGATAATGCCGACTCGCACCATTGTCATCTCCTTACAAAAAATTAACAGATATCTCATCCGGATAACATCCGGGATAAGCATCATAAATAAAAAAAGAAAAAAACTTAGGTCTCCAATATCAGAGTGCCCATGTCTTTTCAACACAATTCAAAGAGCAGAAACCTGCTATTTCGCACAATACATTCGCATGTGATTCCCTCACAGATGATGAATCGCCATGCAATAATTTTACTATAACACACTGTATTATTGAGCTTAACTTCATTTTAAATGATAACATTCTATCACAAATTAATTTTGGTGCATTGCAATATTTTTTCTTGACAATGGCGTGTTTAACCACTATATTACGAACATAAAAAGTTTCATGCTCTTCTTAAAAATTTAAAAAACTCTGATGACACCCGGATATTTTTTCACAAGAGTCAATCCGTAAAAAATAAAACACACTAAAAAATTAACGCATGATGTGTTTTTAGGATGGATCGAAAACCGGAATAAACGACATCATGAGCAATAGACAATACTATTAAACCAAAAAAGGAGGATAACATGCAGGACGCAATGAAAAACATGATGACCGATATGTGGAAAGGTAT
Organism: Pseudomonadota bacterium; assembly: GCA_018818835.1. GTDB lineage: Bacteria > Desulfobacterota > Desulfobacteria > Desulfobacterales > Desulfolunaceae > JAHIRD01. The sequence goes on along the minus strand of JAHIRD010000026.1, from coordinate 82,481 downwards.
GGATTCAATGAAAGGCTTTGACTTTACAAAAAACCTTGATTTCATGAAAGATTTCAATGCATCTAAAATAGGACTCCAGATCCTGGATTTCCAGAAGAGTACCTTTAACAACACGTACAACACCTTGGTGAAAATCCAGGAACAATCTGAAAAAATTACAGATTCACTACTTAAAGACAATTCAGCCATCCCTGCGGAAGGGCGAAAAATTGTTGATGAGTGGAAACTCGTATTCAAAAAAGGTCAAAACGAACTTAAAAAATCCATTGACGAGAGTTTCAACAAAGCTGAATCTTTTTTTGTAGAATCAAGCCAGCCGGCAAAAGCGGCTAAATAAACCTGACTCATAAACGTTTAAAGCCATCATTAGCATATAGCCGTTTCTTACGAAACGACGCTATATGCTATCGCTTTTATGCCTCAACTTATGGGAAAATACTTATGGACAATCAATATATGAATTTCTGGCAAAATGCTTTCACGGACATGTGGGACACATCTGCCCAGATGAAAAAGATGGAAAAACTCGTTGAGCAGAGCCTTACAAATTTTGGGGAATTCACGTCATTGGTTCAAACGATGGGGAAATGGGACTCATTCAAGCCCATGACTCCGGCACTATTTGATTTCAAAAAAACCTTTGATGAGGCCCTGAAACCCTTTGGCCTGATTTCAATAGAAGAATACCGATCCCTCGTCACGACGTACGAAGAACTCAAAAAGGATAACAAGACCCTTGAAAAGATCCAGGAAGAACAGAAAAAGAAACTCACGGATCTGAATCAGGCTGTCTCCAATGAAAAAAAGAAATTGTCCACACGGGAAAAAACCGTGGAGGACACTAAAAACAAGCAGGATGAACTAAAAAAACTGGCAGACAGCCTGAAAAAGGATCTGACCAATGAAAAGAAACAGTCCCTGTCACTCCAACAGGAGTTGGGTAATATGAAAAAACTGATCGAAACCATGAAAAAAGAGATCGGTGAAAAAGAAAAAGCCATCAAAAAAGCCGAGACAACCAAAGCGTAAGAAGGCCCTCGCCGGCTTGAGCCATACCATGTTTTTTTAGCACACCCGCAAAGTAAATCACAATGATTGCGAGGTGTGCTTTTTTTTTGGCTTGGGTGGACTTTAGTGGGCTGGGTGGACTTCATAGGTTCTAAATTCTGCATCATTGATCTTCTTTTTTCTAAATAACCCTATGATTTCTCGGTTTTCTTGACCTAAGTAAATTTTTAGGATCGAGTAAAGCAAGACTCGACATACGAATTTATTTCGTATATGTTTGAGTATTGACAGGGTATTTTAAACTCCATGACACAGGCAATCCATATGACTCTGAACTCGAGAAACAGTATAGTAAAAAAAGCCGAATCCATGGCTGCAGACATATTCAAAGCAGGCGGAAAGACCAAGGAAACAGCCCTTCTTCTTGCAAAAAATCTCTATATTTTCGGTGAAGATCAGGTTGATTCCATTGAACGCAAAGAAGGGCTTACGCATAAAATCGAATGCAGTATGGGCTGCAGCTACTGCTGTTACTCCCAAGTATCCTTAACGCCACCCGAAGTCGTTCTCATCGGATCGTTCATCAAGGAGAACTACTCCCTGAGCAAAACAGATGCTCTGATGAAAAAAGCCAACAAAAATATCCGACTGACCATGGGCAAATCGGCTGATGAACGCATTGACCTCTGGGAGAAAACCCCTTGCATTTTTCTTGATGACGACGTTTGTTCAATCTATGAAGCCCGGCCATTAATCTGCAGAGCCTGGCATTCCCTGAGTGCCGATCAGTGCCGGAAAGCATTTCATTCCAATGATAAAAATGCAGAAATTGACAGCACCCCATTTCGGAATATCATTCTGGGAGCGGTTCGAGATGGCCTTTCCAGAGCATGCAATACCGTTGGATGTGAATCAAAGCCAATTGATATCACACGGTCCATTAAAATTATCCTGCAGCACCCTGATCCAGCTTATGCGTGGATAAACGGCGAGCCCTTATTCCATGGTTGACCGAACTAAAGGCGCCCTGTCGCCATGTTTAATTCGCACAGCTATTTTGGGCCAGTTGATTTCCTGAAGATTTCTTACAAACCGATAAATATACCCGTTCCGCAAAGCCTCCTTTTTATCGGTTCGCCCAAGGATTCCATGGTGGGGAAGCATCTTGGAAATAGCTTTGTCTTTCAGCTTCTCATCGGGTGTCAGCACATCATGACGACGTGTATAAAATGGATCCTCGCCATCTTCGCAGGCCTTATTAAAGACATTGAAAAACCTGCACGCCATGGGCCGCATGGGATGTATCCCGCAGGCCCCGTCAATCAGGAAGGGGCAACCCTTCCCAGGAATAAAGTCTTGAAGTTGCTCCAGAATCCTGTGCTTAAAAGCCCCATCAATCTTATCAAGGAGATACCAATAAAGGCCAAAAAGTTCAAGAGGATAGACCGGAATGGTGACATGGGTTGTGCAGCATGAGGAACACCCCCTTGCACACGCTAACCGTCTGCCTTTTTTGGCCATCTCTTTTTGAATGCTGTCATAAATCCCCTGATCACTGATGATATAAGCGTCAAGAATCAGGGGAAGCCAGTCAAAGGCTGCTTCCGCATCAGGAAAGCTCAATCGCTCAGGTTCAGGATACGGTTTTTTTTTTGAATTCACTCTGGCCATGTCTGTCCCATTTCATGCATAAAAATGATGAACTCGTAAAAAATCGACGGATGGCTATGGAAAAAGGTCCATAGGCAAGGCATAGTGTTTGGCCTTAGTTACGGCATACGTGAAACGTATGTCGATCGTCCGGCCAAACACTATAACGCCGCATATGGGACTTTTTACGACGCCATCAAAAATGAAATTTATATGTCAACCAAGCACGGGTGTCAATCTTTTACCCGCACACCCCGGCTAAATAGCTGCCCCCAAGATTTGATAAATATGTATTGACACTCGTCCCTTATTATTTGTATGATGGTAATAATAAATTGAGCAGCGACGAAGTTTTATTGGCCTTTCGCAGGCAGTTTGCTTTCAAGGCTGTTGATCCTCAATTTCCATTCCTTATTCTTTCTCATGCCTTCCACTTCGTCCTGACAATGGATCCAGGATCTGTTTTATCCAGTGAGATTTTTCATGTCACGTGATTATTTTTTATTTGAGGAGGAAAGATATGTATCAGGACAAACGCAGGGCATGCCCCCGAGACGCATTCATGGCCCCGATCCTCATTTCTGACAAACTTGATGGAAATTATGCCAATGCCATCATGCAGAATCACAGCAGTAGCGGAATGTATCTTATCTGCCAGCAAGCCCTTGGATTTGATGAGGGTGTTTATGTCAACATGCTTGAGTCAGCCAGAAACGAAATTTATCGGGGTTTTTTTGGACGAGTTAAATGGTGCAGGGAACTGAAGCGTTCCGATGAGAATGACGACCATTTTGGTATCGGCATCAATTTCATCGTCAAAAGCCATAACTATTTTGGTGGGATTGGATGCATGACCGATTGCTGTTGTGATGTGTGCGGAGAAAAAACATCCTTTAACAAGCTGATCCGAACAGATGATTATGTTTTTCAGTGCAAGGATTGTTATAATGCATTGAACAGCTTTCCCGAGGGTAATTTAAAATCATGCATATCAAATTACCTTCTTGGGAATATTCTTTAACCTAAGTCCCCCCATAGGACCTGGTCATGGGAGGACGATGAATACCCATGTGCTTTCTTCAATAAGGAGGCCGGATGTATAATCCGGCCTCCTTTTTTTATTGGCGCTTATGAATTATTAATCCCGCTATTATTCTTTTTATTGTTAAGATCCATTTGAAACTTAACCGGCCCTCTGTATTTTTTTTCACCAAACTGGGTATGCAATGCATATTTTGATTTGGGGTTTGACCAGGATGTCGCAATGGCCACATGCCCTTTGGGAAACGGTGTGGTTTCCACCTCCATGTATTCCAGCGGAGCAAGGGCCGAGCCCGCTTCCACAAGATCATCTTTTTCACCGTAGCATATCAGCCAGGGAATTTTCTTTTCCTTGATGCGGTTTATGTTTAGTTTGCGCCCAAAAAGCTTGACAGGCATGATTCCGTCCTTTGTAATGGGTGTGTTGAACGAGGCGAAACTCAACTTTGTAATTCCAAGGGGGATATCGGTCCTGTCATTTCTCAACCAGTAATTCAAGGCTGTCGCTGTTTTATTAAAAACAAACTGGGTATGATCGGTGGCACTGAGCATGATCATGTCACGGAAAAAGGAAACAAGGGGCGATTCCGTATCAATACTTTTAAGTTTATAGACCCAGCTCATCAGTTGCCCATCGGCAACCATATTCCCGTTTGGCAATGTTTTCATTCCATAGGCCAGATCATTGTATCGGTCGGGAAGGCTTTTTAAGAAACTTGCAAGCCCCACACACTTGGCCCCATCAATGGGTGAGACGCAGGTGATCAAGGCATCAACAAGGCCATCCAATTGGCCTGAAATCAGATCAATGACTGCGATAAAACCACCCTGACAATACCCATTGAGAGTCACCTGCTGACCGTGTTTCTTCTTGATAATTTCACAGAAATAACGCAGATCCGTGGCATCATTATCACCCTCCATGGTCTGCACGGCATCGTTATCAATGATGCTCTTTAAAACCCGTATGTAAGTCGGAATACCCTGATTGGCAAAGGCATGGGTATAACTCCTGTTTTCATGGGGAAGAAAGGACAGAATGTTTTCGCCCAGCACATAGGGCGGTATGATCACAATGGGTTTGAGACTGTCATCGATTGTCACCTGCTTGTCCGTGGGGGCTATTTTATAAAGAGTAAATCGATCTGTCTCAGCGACCTTTTCATTTTCACCCCGCTCAAAATGGAAGCCAAACTCAGGCCCCACTTCTTCAATGGCTTTGGGGTATTCAACGGCGATACGATTCAGGGTTTCCATACGTTTGGAAAGTATGGTTTTAATATTTTCACCATTCCCCTTGCACAGGGTGTTGAACCACGCATCCATCAACTCATGGCCCTCTTTACTGAAATAATCATTCAAAAATTTCAAGGCACCGGAATATCCCCTGCTGACGAGGTTGACATTAAACCTCAACAAATCCATCTGCGATTTGATATTGTCAGCAGGCGAATACGTGAGTGTGTTCTTCTGTTCCACATTCCCGAAATAGCTTGAGGCATTTAGGCAGGGAATTAAAAAATCGCTGACATAATTGGATAAACCAAACCAGTAATTCTGGATGGCCTTGGCGGAATCGATTCCATCACTGATGGTTGTGGAAAAATCCTTGTATATCACGTCGGCCTCCATTAGGTTTTCTATTACTGAGCATTCAGCCATTATTTTTTCCTTAATAATATTAGAAGCGTATCCTGACATGAAATCCCTTCTTCATAAAACATATGGGCATGATGTGACGTGCAATCTGAATCTAATCATATAAAAATCGAGACGCATCATCAGATTTATTTTTTAGGAGCAGGGGGCTCACATTCGAAAAAGATTCATTGCCTTAGTAGGGTTTATGTATCCATCACAGATATTTCCTTAATTTTAAAGAACATTTGGTTAATCGTCAAGTAAAACTTAATCCCTGTCACGTCCTCTCCGCTCCTTTTAACTGAGGATCTATTCAGTCTGTGCTGACAAAAACAAAAATAACATTCCTGGACCTTTTACGAAAGCAGATCATCCCGCCATTTCCTTCTCATCTGAACAGCCTTAATCTTTGGCCCAAGGCCCAGAAATTCATTGGATTTAAGGACAAACACAGGTATACTATTCTTTTAAAAATTTGATGACGTCGTAAAGAGCACCTGGGTGAAAGCATATAGCATACGCATGGACATTCAATTGAACAATTCGATCATCATGAATCCCGTCAAACTCGTCCTAACAACATTCACGTTGGTGTTTCTGTTTGGATGCACCCTGTTTAAACCTGACTCTCGCGATCCTGTGCCTGTGGACTTTCCCCTCACCTATTCCCTGTATCCTGAAACGACAAGTGTCTTTCAGGGAAAATGGTGGGAAGATTTTCAAAGCACTGAATTAAACCGTTTGATCGGGAAGGCCTTTGAATCGAATTTCGATCTTAGAAAAAGTTATGCCAACCTGAAACAATCCCGATCCCTTGTCAAAAAACAAGCCTCGTATCTTTTCCCGGAATTTTCAGGAAATACCGGATACTCACAGACAAATGCCAAGGGTTCAGATCGCATGGACACACTGTCCTTGGGCCTTGCAGCAAGCTATGAGATCGATTTCTGGGGTCGTATCCGCTCCTTGAAAACATCGGAAATCTTGGGTATGAGGGCAAGCGCCGATGACTATCTTACCATGGCCATGACCGTGGCAGCCCATGTGGCGGAAGCATGGATCGACATCCTTGCCACACGCCAGGAGATTGCCTACGTAAAAGAGAGGATCAACACCAACACAGAGCTGATGGCCATGCTTGAGAAACGCTTTGAAAAAGGAATGGCCACATCCATGGACGTACTCAACCAGAAAGAGGCTCTTTCCCATTCCCTGTCCCTTCTGCCTAGCCTTGAAGCCCAGGAACAGGTCTTGGCAAACAACCTGTCCCTTCTTCTGGGAAAACCTCCAGGATTTCGCCTTGAAATCAACCGTCTTTCAATGCCGGATCTCGTCCCTTTTCCCAAGGCCGGTTTGCCCTCGGATTTACTGGCCATGAGACCTGATGTGCGCTCCGCAGGTCTTCGGCTGAGGGCTGCGGACTGGCAGATATCCGCAGCAAAGGCTGCCCGCCTGCCCAGCTTGTCTCTGTCTGGGTCCGGCACCTATTCTGCCGAGCATGTGGAAGATGTTTTCAATCACTGGATCATCAATCTTGCAGCCAACCTGACGGGCCCTGTCTTTGATGCGGGACGAAGGAAAGCCGATGTTGAAAAAGCCCGGGCCATTTCCGAAGAACGTCTGGCCAATTATGAAAGCACGGTTTTCCAGGCCCTTTTAGATGTTGAAAACGCCATGGTCCACGAACTCAAGCAAAAGGATTACACACGGGCCCTTTCCCAGGAGCTTGATGTATCAAAATTATCGTATAAAGAAGCCACAAGGCGGTATCTGGCAGGGCAGGACAGTTATCTTCTCATGCAGGAAAAAATGTTGAATATTCAGAATCTTGAGGTGACGCTGATCCGTCAAAAAGCCATTCTCTTCAAATACAGGATTGCACTTTACCGATCACTGGGCGGCAACTGGGCATTGAATCCAGAGGATCAAACGCATACGGAGCCACGATGATGGAAAAAAAATATATCCCGGGCACGCCTTATGAAAAGAAACCACAGACGTTTCTTGTTGTTTTTGCCGTTGTCCTGATCCTTCTGGGCGGCATAGGCACTGCCATATTTCTAATCAAAACAAAACCCAAGGTCCAAAAGGGTATTCCCACCCGTCAGGCGCCCCTGGTTGAGGTTATCAGCGTTGCAAAAGGGCCGCGCCGAATGGCTCTTTCCGCCATGGGAACGGTTATACCCTCGGCACAGATCAATCTGAAAGCCAAAATCAGCGGGGAAGTGATCCACGTGGCCAAAGAATTCGTACCAGGGGGACTTTTTAAAAAAAATGACATCATCCTGAGTATCGATCCCCAGGATTACGATCTGGCCGTCAAAAAAAAAGAAAGTCTGCTAAACCACGCAAAGGCAAACCTTGACCTGGAACTGGGCCGTCAGGATGTTGCCCGTGAAGAGCTACACATGATGCAGACAAGCTCAGGTAAAGTTATTCAAGACAATGGCCTGGCCCTTCGCAAACCCCAGCTCGACCAGGCCAGGGCTGAGTACGACAGCGCCATGGTGGACCTTGAGTCTGCCCGACTGGATCGTTTGCGCACCGTAATCCGAGCCCCATTCAACGGCCTTATGGTATCACGTAACACCCATGTGGGCGCCCAAGTGTCGTCCCTTGAATCCCTTGCCACCCTTGTCAATACCAACGAATACTGGGTTGAAGCATCCATACCCCTTGGCCTCCTGTCCTGGATCACTCTGCCCAAAGGCAATGACAAACCCGGTAACTCCGTCCTGATAATCAACCCGGCCATAACAGACCAATATACGGGCCAGGTGATTAAAATCACAGGGCAACTTAATGAACAAAGCCGCCTGGCAAAAGTTTTGGTCAGGATAAACGACCCCCTTAGTCTCCAATCCGGCTCAACGAAAATACCGTTACTCCTGGGTGATTATGTCAACCTGAGGATTGATGGCGGAACCGTTAATGACATCATTGCCCTGCCCCGTTCAGCGATTCATGAAGATAACCAGGTCTGGGTTCTTGAAAATGAGCGATTATTCATACGAAAAATACAGATTTCATGGAGTGATGATACAGATGTTTTTGTCAATAGTGGCATAGAACAAGGAGATTTTATCATCATATCCAACCTTTCCGGGGTCATAGATGGAATGAGCGTCCGTTCAAACACGAAACCTGACATAAAACAAGATACATTGGAAGACAACCCGTCATGAATACCCCAATGCCCTCATACAATCCCGGAGGTCCCATCGCCTGGATGGCATCAAATCCCGTTGCCGCCAATATCTTCTTGGCTGTCTTGATTTTAGGCGGTCTCATCATCGGCCCCAGGGTAAAGCAAGAAGTCTTTCCTGAATTTGATATGGGAATTGTCACAGTTTCTGTTGCATACCCTGGTGCAAGCCCGGATGAGGTGGAAAGCGGTATTATTCTGGCCATCGAAGAAGCCGTACAGAACATTGAAGGGATTGATGAGATTCGCTCTTCCGCATCCGAGGGTCACGGAACCGTTGCAATTGAAGCCATAGAGGGTATCGACATTTCCCTCATGTCACGGGAAGTTGAACGTGAAATCAACGCCATCACCACCTTCCCGGAGGATGCAGAAGATCCAAAGGTGACCACCTCGGGCCATCGGCACGAAGTGATTTCCTATGCAATCTATGGAAACCTTGATGACATCATCCTCAGCGAAAGGGCCGAAGAACTCCGCGACACGCTTCTGGCCCACCCCATGATCACCCAGGTCGACATCAGCGAAACACGGGGTCATGAAATCCGGATTGAGATTCCCCAGGAGACCTTAAGACGTTATGGCCTGAGCATTTCAGACATTGCAGGCCGGATCAAAAACGCCTCCATGGACCTGCCCGGCGGCAGTTTAAAAACCAATGGGGGAGAAATCCTTGTCCGCATGAACGAACGCAAAGAACTGGCAAGGGAATATGGACTTATCCCCGTTTTCACCTATGAAGACGGATCCAGAATTCTGCTCAGGGACATGGCGGTTATTCGGGAAGGGTTTTCAGACTCGGTCCAGTCCTCCTATTTCAATGGGTCCCCCGCCGTGATTATAGAAGTATACAGGACGGGTGACCAGAAGCCCATTGAGATTGCCGATGCCGTGAAAAGCGTCATGAACGTGTATCAGACAGGTCTTCCCGAAGGCATCCATGTGGGCATGGTCCGGGATTCCTCGGAGATATTCAAACAAAGGGCAGATCTCCTGACCACCAACGCCTATATCGGCCTGGCTCTGGTGTTTATTCTTTTGGCTATGTTTCTGAGCATGCGGCTTTCATTCTGGGTCAGCATGGGAATCCCTGCCTCCATTCTGGGCTCCTTTCTCTTTCTTCCCCTGTTCGGTTTTTCCATCAACATGATATCCATGTTCGCCTTTATCGTCACACTGGGTATTGTGGTGGACGATGCCATCGTTGTGGGGGAAAATATCTTTTACAACAGGCAACAAGGCATGCCCTTTCTCCAGGCATCCATTCACGGAGCCCGTGAAATTGCAGTGCCTGTCTGCTTCAGCATCCTGACCAATATCGTGGCCTTTATTCCGCTTTTCTTTGTTCCGGGCTTCATGGGAAAAGTGTTTCGCAGCATTCCCTTGGTGGTTATCGCTGTATTAAGCATATCACTCTTTGAAAGCCTTTTTATCTTGCCTGCCCACCTTGGCCATGAGCGAAAATCAGATTCCCGAAAAAATGATGGCACCAAAGAACGAAAATCCTTTTCCAAGGCCTTTACATCCTTTGTTGAAAACAGATATGGCCCCTTTATCGCCATGGCCGTCAGGCATCGTTATCTGGTTTTTGCCTTAAGCTTGAGTTTTCTTGTCATCACCTTCGGGTTCATTAAAAGCGGGCGCATGGGCATGGAACTGTTTCCCAAAGTGGAATCGGATTACGCCTATGTCACCGCAACACTTCCTTACGGCTCTTCTGAAAAATCCGTTCGGGTCGTCCACGATAAGCTGGTCAAATCCGCCCACGACGTGATTGAAAAATATGGAAAAGATCGGCTCTCAAGGGGTTTGCTGACACGGATCAATGAAAACGTCATCACTGCACGTCTGATTCTCACTCCGCCCAAAGAACGGCCGGTGAGCACCCAGGTTGTCACCGATGCCTGGAGAGAAAGAACAGGCCCCCTATCGGGCATTGAATCCGTGGCATTCCAGTCTGACCGGGGCGGTCCCGGCTCCGGGAAGGGGCTGACCATTGAGCTCAGTCACAGGGATACAGGCATACTTCAAACAGCCAGCGAAGAACTGGCCGAGGCCATGGCTGAATTTCCCAATGCAACGGACATTGATGACGGATCGGCCAGTGGAAAACGCCAGTATGATTTCACCCTGCTGCCCCTGGGTGAACGACTGGGATTCCAGGCCAGCGACGTGGCTCGCCAAATCAGAAACGCCTTTTATGGCGCAGAAGCCAGACGACTCCAGCGTGGAAGAAATGAGGTAAAGGTCATGGTCAGGCTTCCGGAATATGAACGGGTGACCGAACATACCCTGGAAACCTTGATCCTCACGTCCCCCAAAGGCAATGAAGCTCTTCTTTCTGAAATCGTTCATCTGGAAAAAGGGCGGGCATACACCGCCATTGAACGCAGGGACGGGAAACGGATCTCCAGTGTGACGGCCGATATCAATCCCAGGCCCAAGGCGGGTCTCATTGTGGAAGAACTCAAGGCAGGAAGGCTTCCCGATCTCACGAATAAATATCCAGGCCTGTCTTACAGTTTCCAAGGACGCCAGGCAGATATGCAGGAAAGCGTCACAAGCCTCATCCGGGGACTTCTCATGGCTCTCTTGGCCATTTTTTGCCTTCTGGCCATCCCCTTAAAAAGTTATATTCAGCCTGTTCTGATCATGTCCTGTATTCCATTTGGCTTGGTGGGGGCTGTCCTTGGTCATATGATGCTGGGCTATTCCCTGTCGGTCATGAGCTTGTTCGGACTGGTGGCCCTTTCAGGTGTTGTGGTCAATGATTCCCTGGTTTTGATTGATTACACAAACAGAAAGGTGGCCTCGGGACTTCCCCTGGAGCAGGCGGTTCAAGCGGCGGGCATCCACCGTTTCAGGCCCATCATTTTAACGACCCTGACCACCTTCGGAGGCCTGTCCCCCATGATTTTCGAAACATCACGCCAAGCCAAGTTCCTGATTCCCATGGCAGTCTCACTGGGCTTTGGCATCATGTTTGCCACCGTCATCACCCTGGTCCTGGTGCCCGTTCAGTATATGATCCTGGAAGATATCAAGGGACTATTTGGGGCCAGCAGGAAATAGGCTGCTTATTCCATTTTACGATCAATGCGGAACGTTTCGACCGGCGCAGACCAAGTCCACCAAGTCCCCCCAAACATCTATCCCCAGACCAGTCCGTCGTCCCTGTCGCGCTCGCTCAAAGAAATCAGGCCGTTCACCAGGGTTTCACCCGCACTCACTTTTCCCCGGATCTCAAGGATGTCATCCAGGTGATCAAAAAAAGCATCCAGAACATCCGGGTCAAATTGCTTTGCCCGTTGTTCACGAAGAATTTTAAGTGTCAGATCCAGGGGGTACGGCTCTTTATAAGGCCGTTTATTGGTCAGGGCATCAAAGGTATCAAACAAGGACACAATCCGGACACCCAGAGGGATATCTGTCCCGCCTATCCCCGTGGGATAGCCTGTAGCATCCCATTTCTCATGATGATACAGGGCAATCTTCTGGCCCATAATCAGAACCTCTGCCTTGGAATTATCAAGTATTTTCGCGCCAATGGTTGTGTGTGTTTTCATGATATCGAATTCTTCGTTCGTCAGCTTTCCGGGTTTTAAAAGAATTCTGTCAGGAATACCGATTTTCCCGATGTCATGCATGGGACTGGCATATCGGATAATGGAAACATCTTTGGCCGGAAGTCCCATTTTCCCCGCCAGAAAAGAACAAAAAAGACCAAGCCTGAGAATATGATCCCCCGTGTCTTCGTCCTTGTATTCAGCGGCCATGGACAGGCGGTTAATGGTATCAAGGTAGGCTGCCTTCAAATCATTATGGGCACGTTTCGACTCTGCAACCAGGCATCGTTCACGCAGGATCCTTTTGACCCTGAGAATAATTTCCTGACCGGATACAGGCTTGCTGATAAAATCATCGGCCCCCACCTCGATTATTTCTTCATAGGAATACCTTCCGATGTAGCCGGTCATGACAAGGGCACTGGCATTGTGGCATGATTTGATGATTTTCAGTAACTCCACTCCCGACATGCCAGGCATGTTGATGTCCGTGATCACCAGACTTACCTCTTGCCTGTCCAGGATATTAAGGGCTTCCTGGGCATTGGTGGCCGTCAGGCACTCAAATCCTGCCATAACAAGAAAATCGTAAATCACTTCCCTGGGGCTCTCATCATCATCCACAACAAGAATTTTGACCCCTTCATCTGAATCCATCGTGCATATCGTTTCGTTCATCGGACCACCACCCCACGACGTTTTTGGGAAATTTTCTTCTTAAAATCCATTATACAGGTAAGACGATCTTGGGTTCACATGTCGATGTGCGTCGTTGGAAAGAAATATTCGGATGGCCCCATCACGGATCTCCTTGAAAAGGACTCGGAGGGGCGTTTATTATGTCCCAGCCCTATGAGGGCTTAATCCATTTGAATGTCTTAAAGAGTAACATATCACTACAGCAGAATCAAATCAAAATCCCTTAAATCGTAATTTCCCAGCATCGGTGAATCGTCTTTTTTTTACTCTCATAATCCACCGGAATCGTTTCAGAGGTTATTTCCTTGATCCCGCTCACAGGCAGATTCCCCATATTGGATTCAAAGTTCTGGTGGTTGGTTGAAAAGAACAGGGTGGACCCGGCAGTCATCAACTCAATGACCATGGTCAGAAGCATGGGATGGTCCCGGACCACATCAAAATCATAACCTGAAACCCGTGTGGTCGAAAATGAAGGGGGGTCCACCACAGCCAGATTAAAACGCATGTCTCTGGCTTTTGCCTTCTTCAGAAAGGCAAAGGTATGCTCCTGAAACAGAGTGTTTCCCTCATCTTGAATATCATTGAGCCTTAAATTTTCCCTGACCCATGCGATGGCGGTTTCCGAACGGTCCACGGACACGGTGGAACGGGCACCGCCCTTGGCAGCGTAGCAGGTAAATGCACCGGTATAGCAGTAAAGATTTAAAAAGTCCTTGCCCTTTGCCATGTCACGGACCATCATGCGCGTGTTCCTGTGATCGGAAAACAGACCCGTGTCCACATAATCATCAGGATTCACATAAAATTTCAGATCACGTTCTGACATAACGATTTTTTTATCCGTATAATCCAGACGTTTGTACCGTTTCCCGTCCCGTGACCCATAACGCCTTTCTTTAAGATGGACCATTTCCGGAGGAACATCCAGTGCCTTTGCCACGGCGGCCCCCATGGCAGGCAGCCACTCGGGCACGGTTTGAGTCCTCGTATATTCTCCGATCACAAGGTGGCCGGCATACCAGTCCACCACAGCCCTTATTTCAGGGATGTCCCAGTCATAAAGCCTGAACACCTCGATATTTTCACGTGCAAATTGTTTTCTCAGGTGTTTGTATTTTTTCTTCACCCGGTTGGCCAGCATGTCCCCCTGGTGAATAAATTTTTCGTCCAATGTTGAATCATCCATGGTCTTGCCTCTCTTTTAGAAATTAGGCCGGCAGGATACATCATAATCAGCGACTTAATCAAAGATTATTTTCTAAAAACAGCGCACCACATCATCCGGTTAAAAACCCATGTTTTTTAGATCTTCCACGACATCCTGATAAAACCCTTCCCGGCTGAAATAAAAGGCATCCTGATTATTGGGCGACCCGCCGCAATCCACCTGGCCCATGCCTGGAACCCGGGCGTTGTTAAAACCCATATGGGAAATTCCCGGGTGACACAACCACCAGAGAATGGATTCGCCGGTGACATTCCCCCGATAAGCAACGTAGGTGGGTGGGGCATCCGGGCTGCTTCCTGCAGACAGAAAGGCCTGGGATTTCACTGAAATCCAACCATCGTTTTCACCTTCCAGGAGCATCAGAATCAGCCATGTCTGTTCCATGTCCTCATAGCAGGGATGAAGCCAGCGAATAGCACCACTGTAGGTCTGGTAATAAACCGAGGGATGATTGGGGAACGCCTCATTAAAACTTTTAGGGCATGTCCGGCATAGAGGGTTGCATGAAATATCCATGGTCTTTGTCATGTATTTCCGTGAAAGGGCCACAAGGGATTCATACCCCCGGGGAACCCATATGCCGTTTTCCTTGACCCCTGTTTCTTCGAGCATGGCTTCCACAAAATCCGGCCCCAGACATTCCGGATCATCACAGTCATCAACCATGCTCAAGGCCAGATCCGCCAGAGACGTCCCATTGTTGGCACCGGCAATGGACGTCCAGCTGGCCACATGCTCATACATGGGGTGGCCTGTCAGACGGTTGGTCATGGCTGATATCATGTAGCGGGAGTCGGGGCATCCCTGGGAATGGCAGACGATGTTGATCTTTATTTGCTCGATACAATTTTCATAGGTTTGATAGTCGATGCCCCATTTTGACTGATCACCGCAGTAATCCATCATGGCGGCTTCAACGCCATCAATGGTCTGGGGATCCGGTCCCTCGCACAACTGTTCGGCCAGAGTATCGCCAGCACATTTTCGGTACAAAAGACGCCCCCGGGTTTCATGGGAGGCATAGGGCACCTTATCGGGCTGATACACAATGGCACCCTCGGACTCCAGCGCCAGCTTGACTCCCCAGGCCCTGAAATCATCATCCACCCAGTCATCTCCAAGAAACGAAACCTCGGCTGTACCGGACCAGTGGTGAGACAAAACAATGGGATAGTGAGTCGCATTCCTGTCTCCGGCCTGGGCCGCCACAGAACATAATACCGCCATGCATAAGAATAAGATAAAATTCTTCATAATCCCTCCTTATTATTGATTTTTGGTCAGAATCATCGTTTGTCGTTCGGATTGGCCATGGCCAGATGTGTTACACACAAAGATACTTATCTCATGGCATATTTGATCAAAAAAATAAATTCAAATTAAAGCCTGGACATTAACCTGCCGATATAAATTATGAGAGTATGCATCATGGGTTTTTCCGATGAGAGCAAGCAAGCTTTCATATCATCATCGGATCTCCTGTGGTTGATCGAAACCGGGCAGTCATAGCCTTTCCGGGAAAGAGATGTCCCCACATCCTGTTCGATACGTTTTTCTCAAAGAGCGGTTTTTTTTTAAAAAACCGCTCTTTTTTTCATGCTGTCAATAAACCTGACACTCTTCATGACATCCTTTATTTTTTTCCCAATCAATACACCAGACATCACCTGCGCCAGAGAAGGGTTTTCAAAAGAAAACAAATAGTCTCTCATCCTGGCCGTGTTTTTGCTTTCTTAACCACCTGAAGGCTGTCAGCTGTGATCACCCGCAGCAACGTATCAACCAAGGACATTCACCATGAGCATCGATTTCACATCGACAATATACAAGGGATTAAGCGAAAACGAGGCCCTGGAAAGACGAAACACCGAGGGGTACAATGAACTGCCCTCATCCAAGCGTAAGAATATATTCTCCATGGCCCTGGGTGTAATCAAAGAGCCCATGTTCATTCTGCTGGTTTCCGCAGGGACATTGTATCTTATCCTTGGGGATGTGGGAGAAGGCGTGATTCTGCTCTGCTTTGTTTTCCTGATCATGGGCATTGAATTCCACCAGGAAAAAAAGACTGAAAGTGCCCTGGATGCTCTTCGGGATCTTGCCAGCCCCAGGGCGATGGTGATCAGGGACGGTGTGGCCAAACTTATCCCCAGCAGGGACATGGTGACCCGGGATATTTTCATTCTAAAAGAAGGCGATCGGGTTCCTGCCGATGCCCGGGTATTGCAGGGTTTGAACCTCTTGGCCGACGAATCGCTACTCACAGGGGAATCTGTTCCGGTTCGAAAAAGGGCCTGGACCGGAGACGAGCATCCCTTTTCACCCGGGGGCGACGATCTGCCTTATGTGTATTCAAGTTCCATGATTGTTCAGGGCAATGCCATTCTTGAGGCCACAGCCACAGGAATCCATACCGAAATCGGCAAAATCGGCAAAGCCATTGAAACCATCCCCGAAGAACCCTCCCGCCTGAAAAAAGAAATGCGGGGCCTGATCACCCGAATCGCTCTGATCGGAATCGCCTTATGCGTCCTTCTTGTCATTGTCTATGCATTGACTCGGGATAATTTATTAAACGGAATCCTGGCAGGCATCACCCTGGCCATGTCCATACTGCCCGAAGAATTCCCTGTGATTCTTACGGTATTCCTGGCCATCGGCGCCTTCCGCATGTCCCGGAAGCAGGTTCTGGCTCGGAAATCCTCCACCCTGGAAACCCTGGGTTCGACCACGGTTCTTTGCACGGACAAGACAGGCACCCTGACCTGCAACACCATGACCGTGAATTTACTTTACAACGGCAGGCACATCCATGACGTGATGAACTGCCGCACCTGCCCTGCGGCCTTTCACGATATTCTTGAATACGGTATTCTTGCCAGCCAGATCAATCCCTTTGACCCCATGGAAAAAGCCATTATTCAAATGGGGAGCCTTTATTTGACAACACCCCGTCACAATCACACCCATTACAAGGTGGTCAAGGAGTATCCCCTGTCCCAGAATCTTTTGGCCATGTCCAGGGTGTTTGTCCATGAAAAAACAGGAGAGCATATCATTGCCGCCAAGGGCGCTCCTGAAGCTATTTTTGATCTCTGTCACCTGCCGGACCATGAGAAACTCCTTTTTTCCCAAACCACCGAGGCCTTTGCCGAACAGGGCTTGCGGGTTCTTGGCGTGGCCATGTCCGAAAACAATCTGAGCCCCCTTCCGGAAAACCAGCATGATATTGAATTTAACTTTGTGGGCCTGGTGGGCATGAAAGACCCTATCCGGGAGCAGGTGCCCCAGGCTGTCGCTGAATGTTACATGGCCGGAGTCCGGGTGATTATGGTCACCGGAGACTATCCGGTGACAGCTCGAAATATCGGGCAGGAAATTGGCCTGAAAAATCCAGAACATGTGATCAGTGGCCAGGAGCTTAAGGTTATGAGCGAAGAGGAATTGAGCCAGCGTATCAAAGAGGTGAATATCTTTGCACGGGTCCTGCCCGAACAGAAACTGAACATTGTCCATGCCCTTAGAAAAAACAATGAAATCGTGGCCATGACCGGCGATGGCGTCAATGACGCCCCTGCCCTCAAGGCCTCGGACATAGGCATCTCCATGGGAAAAAAAGGCACCGATGTGGCCAGGGAATCCTCCCATCTGGTGATCATGGACGACAATTTTTCATCCATCGTCAGTGGCATGAAAATGGGCCGCCGCATCTTTGACAACCTCCAGAAAGCCCTGGCATACACCTTTGCCATCCACGTTCCCATCACAGGCCTGGCCCTGATTCCCGTTTTCTTTAAAGATCTTCCCCTCATGCTCTGGCCCGTGCATGTGGTTTTTCTGGAAATGATCATCGATCCGGCCTGCTCCATCATTTTTGAAGCGGAACAGGAAGAAAAGAACGTGATGAAACGGCCCCCCAAACCCCTGGATGAACCTTTTTTCGGAATAGAAAAAATCATGATGAGCTGCACCCAGGGGCTTTTCATCCTGGCGTCCGTGTTTCTTGTCTACGGTTTTGGCGTTTACTTGGGTTTCCCGGAACGGGAGATTCGGTCACTGACCTTCACCTGCCTGATCGCAGCTAACATCGCCACCATTTTATCCAACCGGTCCTGGACGCGGCATATATTCCAAATTCTTTTCATTCCCAATCCAACGGTCACATGGGTTTTGGGCGGCGCAATTTTTTTTCTGATTCTTGTTTTAAACGTGCCCCTGTTTCTGGATCTTTTCAAATTTCAACCCATCAGTCTTTTCAAGGCAGCCCTGGCCAGCCTCACAGGCCTTTTAAGCATCACCTGGTTTGAATGCTATAAATTTCTCAAACTGAAACACTAAATCCACCTCACTGTTTAAACGTTTTTATCCACCACCCGTTCGCGTAGCTCACTTCAAGGGCACGAAGAGCACAGCACGGCAGACAGTGTTCCAATGTCCGTGTCAGTCCGTGGTCGTCCACGAAAGAAATAGCCTGGACAAACACGGACATGTTCCGCAGACGGTGTTGCAAGGTTAAACTGCTTTTTTTCAAGCCCAGGCAACGCCTGGGATTTT
Source organism: Pseudomonadota bacterium (assembly GCA_018818835.1). GTDB lineage: Bacteria > Desulfobacterota > Desulfobacteria > Desulfobacterales > Desulfolunaceae > JAHIRD01. The sequence continues at coordinate 63,886 of JAHIRD010000026.1, read as the reverse complement.
TTATACTCACCAAGGACATAACGTTTAGTGTGGATCTGTTTTCGATTCTTCGTGTTCAGTGACCGGAAGGACCAGATGGTTGCGTCTCATGAACCAATGCGCCGGTGTGTGGCTGCAATCTGGCGGATCACCGGCTCCAAAACCCCGGCTTCACGGGCACATTGGGGCCATGTGGCCACGGCATCTAAGATCTCGCGAATGATCAACGTCGAATTTGAAATACTTATTGACTCGGCCACAGCCACCAAATCATCCAGGGTAAAATCATCGCGTTTCCCATGGATACTCATCTGGTGCATGCTGGTCCATTTCCCGGCCGGATTATGGGAATAGGTCACATCAAAGGCCGGTGAAAGTCTCCACACCCCATCGTGACCCATCAGAAAGGCAATGTTTTTTGTGTGATCATCCTGATTTCGCGCCATCACATTGAACACCATACGCCTGAACTGCTGAACAGCATCGGCTTTGGAAAGCCGCAATTTCCTCATGATGGAAAAAGCCTGTTCATAGCTAAAGGCCCCTGCCATGTTGAAATCATAATGGGCCAGACCGCATAAAGACTGAAGATGACGTTTTTCACCTGGCCTGCGATCAAATCGTTGGGTCAGAAAATGGGCTCTGCCGTTCTCTTCAAGAAGTCGACACTCGGACATGGCGATTCCCGCCTTTTTCGCCATCAGATAATACGCATACTCAATTCGGCCAAAGCCCCTGGGTTCTCCCAGCTCAAGGTCATCAACACCGTCAAATTTCAGAATCCAGTAATCATACCCCTCGGGTACATCCCCCTGGCCCGAAATTATGTGGTTCTCACGGTTCATGGCGATAATGGCCTTGGGCCGTGCCCCACCGGCCGAGGTTCCCACACGGATGATGTCCATCAAAGCATCGGCATTCTCCCTGTCCACGGGGCCCAGAGACACATCGAGTCTGCGGCGCTCAGCCATGATCTGCTGGGCCAAGGTCACCAGATTTGCGACCTCAACGGAAACATGCATGTCAAACTGCCGGTTGACGGATGGTTCAAACTCAAGGGCTCCCATCCCCCGGCTACCGGTATAACAAAGCCGTTCCACCGGGCTGAAGCTGTTTTTCTCCCGTCCCTGCCGCATCAGCCAGGCATCAATGATGCTGTTTCCGAATTTATCCGGCAGCGAATCGGCAAGCAGACCCGGAAGTCCCAGAAAGGTCTCCCTTTTCAGCCCCGGGAAATGAAATGTCCTGTCACCCTGCATGGCGTCCCTAAGACCCATGTGGATGGGAGAAATATCCAGCCCTTTTTTCACAAATTCAGAATCATATTCAAAGACGCCGTACTGCCCATCCTCAAGCCATGCCACCGCTCCCACAACATCACCCCATAAACGCACCACAGCCGTATCCACTTTGGCTACCATTTTCCATCTCCTTTGGAATCAGTCACCCCCCGTTTTCCGCTTGCCCTCTGGCGTTTTTTTCCCTTGAGTTTCACCAGCTGCAAAGGGCTCACCTGGACAGGGGGAATAAAGGCATCAAGAGAATCCAGGGCGCCCATTTCCCTCACCACCGCAACCAGCGTTGCGATCTTGCCCTTCCCCTTTTCAATGGCTTTGATTGAATTCACCGACACGGCCACCGCATCGGCCAACTGCTGCTGGGTCAGGTTCTTCCTTAGCCGAAGAGCCCTCAGCCGCTGGCCAAGCTCCGCCTCAATCCCCTTGTCCGTCATTGAATAATAGTCCATAATAAACCTAAAATTAATCATTAACATCAGTTATTAAACTTAAAAGCCTATTTTAAGCCCATTATAATAAATAATCATTAAATTGTCAATAAGTCCCATAAGTCCCATTATAAATAATAATATACCATTTATTGCCTATTACAATCAAAATATCACATTAATAGCTAATTTTTAATCTATTATAAACAAATCAAAAAACACCCCCGCCCCCAACAAACCATGGCACACCACTGAAAATGCACAGGATTATTGATTCCTGTTGAGTTTTGTATTTCCATAGCGCATGATGTAAGTGTAAAATTAAATACGTGCACCTAATGAATATGGAGTAGATATGCCCGCATCGCTGAAAAGCGTACTGTTTGACCCCCAGGATTATGAACTGCTTAACATTGTCAACGATGTGCTTGAAGGCGGCAAAGAGCGGCGCCATTTAAAAAACATCATCGGGTCCAACCTCCATCCCCACGGCATTGTTGAAATGGCAGCACCCAAAGCCCTTCGCATGGCCTATTCCATTGTCCATCTTATCGGCTCACTGGACGCAGACGAAGCCAAAGACCGCATCATGGCTTTACAGACCCTGAACTATGAGGTGATGAACAGCAAGGCCAGCACCTTCCGGTTCAATACAGCACGGGTTCTTCTCCAGATCATGAAAGAGCTGATACGCCACACCGGTGATAAGGAAGAAGCCCTGAAACTGGCCCATGATTTCAGAGCTGCGGCCACAGGCAACCAGAGGGTGGTTCGAAAACAGCTGCGGAAATTCCATTTACTGGAAATGCCTGAAGACTGGAACCAGCTGAGCTTTGACGATCATGTCCACGACGCCAACACCAAAGGCAGAAAATCTCCAACCCATCTGATCATGGATGCATGGATCAAAGGCATCCGCTTTCTCACGGTGATCTATTATAACTACATCGAACCCGAAGCCGCTTCGGAACTGATGGAAGCAGCCCAGATCATGGGTATCAGCGTGAGGATCGGTGTGGAATTCCCGGCCCGTTTCAGGGGGCGATACATCAATTTGATCTGGGGCGTACGGGGTTTGTCCCAGCCCCATAATTATCTGTCCTTTCTTTCCAAACCCCATGTGCTCGAATTCATGAACGAAAGCCGAAATGTTTCGGTGTACCAGCAGCAATATGTTTTCAAAATACTGTCCGAATTCAATAACAGACATATCCATTCCATCCGCAAGGAATTCAGTATCTTAATGGAGCCCATCTGCACAGACGGCTTTCTTCGTTCCGTTGGCACGGGCCAGCCGTCCTTGCTTCATCTGGCCAAGCACATTCACACCTGCATGATCCCGGCCATGAGGCGGAGACTTGAAGAGATTCGAAAGGACTATGCAAAGGACCCCAATCCGGAAAAGGACGCTTATTTTAACGAGGTGATCAGGGCCATGAACCATATTGACCCGGACATGGTGTATGACGCCTATTTATCACCCACGGCCAACCCCTCTGTCATCGATCCCAGGGACAGCCTGGAATCCGGTCCCCATGTCCCCCCCATGCTCATGCGTTCTCCCATTGAGCTGATCGATGACCTGAAACGAATTCGTCACGGCTCACGAATCACATTAAACTTGACCCATCTCACACCCGAGGATGTGCTGGAAGTTCTCTATGATTGCGGGGGGAATATCACCCACCTTGAGATATTCAATCTCAAGGATTCCATTGCCGGGAAAGCCCCTGATTACGAAGCCATCAACGGCTTGCAAATGGCACTGAACAGCGGCAATGCGGTTCGTCTGAAACGAATCATTCTGGACATCATCGACACATTGAAAAAGAAGGGGCAGACCCAGAGAGCCCAGAGAATCAATGAGATTCTCCTGGATATTTCCACATTCATGGATTTTTACAAGGACATCCCCTTAAAATCATGCATCGGGACCGACTCCACCGGCCATTCCCGTAAATATCCGGGCATGGGAATTGCCATTGCACGCACTCTCCCCAGGGCGGCCAGACGTGCCTTACGAAAAAACCAGCTCCAGTACCTCCCCATTCCTCTGAAGGTAAAAACCTGTTTTCGAGTCACAGGCTGCCCTGGCTCCATGATTAATCCTTTCATAAAATGGCTCAATAACCTGATCCGGTTTTTACCCTTTGCGGTTTTTTTTGGCCAGAAGCGAATCAAAGACTGGGTGATTCAGCCGGAATCCGTCCATTTCGATCCCAAGGGGAATATCATCACCATCGGAGGGATTGCCGATTCCAAAGACAATGGCCTTCATCTTGTCCCACGGGCTCTGCGTAAAAAGAAGGGGGGTATATCCTTTGCGTACATGAACAGTGGTTTGAAAAACGGCCTGAAGATCCTGTGCGGATTTATTCCAGCGTTTCTCACCTTTGCTCTGACCAAAGACTGGTGGGTCCTTGCCTATCTGGGAGCCTTTATATGGTTCGGCATAACCGGATTTCGAAACATTCTCCAATCTGTCCTTGGTGGGGGCGGATTCCGCAGGTCCCCTCTGGTCAGATGGAAAGATTATGTGAGCTGGCAACGTTTCAGCGATTCTCTGTTTTATACGGGATTTTCAGTGCCCCTTCTGGATTATCTGGTCAAAACCCTTGTCCTGGACAGGGGATTCGGAGTCACAACGAGTACGTCACCCCAAACCCTCTATGCCGTGATGGCCCTGGTCAACGGAGTCTACCTGTCTTCACACAATATGCTTCGCGGGCTTCCCAAAGGAGCTGTTTTCGGAAATTTTTTCCGGAGCATACTGTCCATACCCGTGGCCATTTTTTTCAACACTCTGGTGGGAGGCAGCCTTTATTTTCTTGGAATACCCAACGTCAACGACATCCTTCAAAAATGGGCCGCCGTCATTTCCAAAGCAGCGTCCGACTCCATGGCCGGGGTCATCGAAGGTATTGCAGATCGGTTTGAGAACATACGCCTGAGGCAGATTGATTACGATAAAAAACTGTCCCAGATCAGGGACGCCTACATCCGGCTGGAGATTCTCTTTCCCGAAACCGATGTGGAGACCTTCTTCAAGGCCCATGACCAGTTCGAAGATATGAATAAAACCAAACCTGTTGAGGGCATTGACCAGATATTAATTTTAAATGCCCTTGACCTCCTCTATTTCTGGATGTATCAACCCAGGGCACGGGATGTTTTCCGGGCCATGATCCGGGCCATGAGTGACGAAGAGCGGCGGGTACTTGTTCGCAGTCACCTTCTTCTGACGTACCAGAAAAAAATCAGCCTGATGTTTGTGGACGGCATCATCGGAAAACAATTTTCCAGGGGATTGTCCTTTTATCTGAGCCGGTCTGAAGGATACCTGAGGGAAGTGGAACGGATGGCAGGGAAAGCCTAAAGGGAAACATATGGAAAACCAACGACTAATAGATATTGAAATGAAAATGGCGTATCAGGAACGAATGATTGCCGAATTGAACACGGTGGTCTATGAGCAGCAGAAAACCTTGGATGAGCTGAAAGAAACTTCCGAACGTCTACTCGAACGTATGCTTGATCTTTCCCAGAATATGTCCCTTTCAATCGGTGGCAACGAAAGACCGCCACATTATTGATAGGCAAGGCATAGTGTTTGGCCGGGCGTGAAGGCATACGTGATGCGTATGTCGAACGTCCGGCCAAACACTATAACGCCGCATATGGGACTTTTTACGACGCCATCAAGATTCTACGATAAGGTTTTTCAACTCATTGGTATCATCATCTTTGACCGGGAAATGTGTCGCCAGCATGTCTCCCACCATGGTTACGGCTTCACAGATGGCATCGGCCTGGCGCTTTTGCTTGATTCCGCTGGTGATGTGATCCACAATCCAGACCCAGGCATCCTTGCCCACATGGGCATCAATCCCCTTGTCCGCAAGAACCATAACCTTACGTTCAAACACCGAAATAAACAAAAGGACACCGGTCTCATCCCGTGTGCGGTAAAGGCCTTCGCGGAAAAAAGCGGTGACAGCCGCTTCTCCCACTTCCTCGTCGATTTCCCGTTTGGAAATAAAAAACCGTTTGAACCCGGAAACATGTTTGATCAAGGCATGAAACACAAGAAAAAGCACTGAAAAAAAACCGATAAACACCCACATATTAGGTGTTCCCATCCATAAAAGACCGCAGACATAGACAGTGAGAATCACAGCCAATGGAAAAGAGAGGGCTGAAGCCCCCAGAACATCGGCCATGGGGTAGGTGTAACTGGAAGAAACCACCATGGGAACGATTTCTCCTGAGGTTCTGCCCTCGGCCTTTTCAACGGCCAAACGGATCTTTTCCCGGTCTTTTTCACTTAAGAATGCATCGGTCATATTTTTCATGGTCAACTTTGAAATCCTGTTTTGTTTTTATAAATAGCTCATTCGTTTGGATGATGGGTCTTCATAGAACATATAGGATAGATAAGACCTATGGGACGTATGAGACCTATGGGACGTATATCATTATTCACTGTGATATGTCCCTTCGTTGATCACCAGCCACCGGAGGCACCGCCGCCGCCAAAGCCGCCACCACCGCCGCTAAAACCGCCAAAGCCTCCGCCACCAAAGCCTCCGCCACCAAAACCACCGCCGCCACGATAACTGTGTGAGGACACCATATGGGAACCCAAAGACGACCCCATGGCCGAAAGGATAAGCCCGGAAAGGAGACCTATGGGAAAAAGAATCAGAAGCAAAACAAGCCCCCCGCCAAAAAACATCCCGCCAAACACGGGCAGCATGATGCCACCGGCAACGGCCCCGAGGCCCTTGTTAGCGCGGCCCAGTTGGGAAACAAGAAAGACAAAGGCAAGAATGGCAAACAAGGGGCCCTGGGATTTGGACCGGGATCTGTGTTTTACGGGGGATCCCTTGTATTCCCCACGCACCACGGAGATCATGGCGCCAACACCGGCACTGATCCCCTGGTTAAAATCCCCGCGTTTGAATTCGGGGACCACCACATTCCGTATAATCTGTCCGGCGATCAGGTCTGTCAATCGTCCTTCCAGTCCATAGCCCGCCTCAATGCGAAGTTTCCGGTCCTGTTTGGAAACGATGAAGATCGCGCCGTTGTCCAGATCTTTCTGACCGATTTTCCATGCCTCGGCCACACGGATGGAAAAGGTTTCAATGGCTTCTCCTTCTAAGGAGTTCACCGTTAAAACCACCACCTGTGTGGAATCACTCGTCTCCAGAGCCGAAAGCTGTGCCTCAAGGTCCTGGATGGTCCTTGAGGTCAACATGCCTGCGTAATCGTTAACCCGGCCCTTGAGAGGAGGCACGGCAATCTCCGCCTCTGCCCCCTGTGCAAAAACAAAAAACCCGGCCATGACCATGACGGAAACGGCGAGTATCCTCTGCCTGACTTTTTTGAATAAATTGTTTTTCATCCCGTGTCCTGATGGGTCTTCTATAAAATCAAAATTTTACCTGGGGTGCTGATTTTGAATCCGAATCAGCCTTGAAATACTCTTTGCGCTCCAGGTTCAAAAGCAGTTTGTTGGTCAGGCTGTTAGGAAATTTCCGGATGGACACGTTAAACTGCTCCACAGCCTGATTATATCGCTGGCGAGCCACATTGATACGGTTTTCCGTACCTTCGAGCTGGTCCTGAAGCGACATGAAATTCTGGTTGGCCTTCAAATCCGGGTATCGCTCCACCACCACCATCAGCCGTGACAAGGCCGAGGAAAGCATCCCCTGGGCTTTGCTCATTTGGGCCATGGCCTCGGGATTGCTCAGATCCTTGACCGAAAGCTGGGTCTGGGTTGCCTTGGCACGGGCTTCCACCACCCCCTGGAGTGTCTCCTGTTCATGGCTTGCATAGCCTTTGACAGTCTGGACCAGGTTGGGAATCAAATCCGCCCGGCGCTGGAGGTTGGACTCCACATCACCCCAGGCCTTGAAAACGCCTTCTTCATTTTGCTGAAGCGTGTTGTAACCACAGGATGAAAAACAAAACAGTGAGAAAAATATCGCCACAACGATCCCAAAACGTTTCATGCCATACTCCTTGATCATGTTAAAAGACAAGGGGCCCACAGGTTCCGTGGGCCCCACCTGATAATTTCCGGAATGTATAAATTCCGGCCATGGTATTACCTGACCCTGGTGGAGTCAATACTAAACCCATAATCACTCAACCATAGTCACTCAACATTGACTAAATCATCGTTCATTGAACGAACTCGCAAAACGTCGACAGATGGCTATGAAAAAAAGGTCCATAGACCAAACACTATAACGCCGCATATGGGACTTTTTACGACGTCATCTTGTTTCACCACCATGCACTATCCGGCATGTCACCATCCAGATCAAAGCCCTGACCGATCATCGGGGTCACCACACGCACATTGTCTTGTCCGGCCTTTGCAAGCAATCGTTCCACAGGTTCGGTCCAGGAATGAATGCTCAAGTTAAATCTGGCCCAATGGATGGGCATAAGGGCCCTGCCCTTCAGATCTTGATGGGCCTGGACTGTCTGCTCAGGAAGCATGTGGATATTGGGCCAGTATTTGCTGTAAGCCCCACATTCCAGAAAGGTCAGGTCAAAGGGGCCATAAGACTCTCCGATCTTCATAAACCCCTGATCATAGCCCGAATCTCCACCAAAAAAAAGACGTTTCCCTGCCCCCTCAATGACAAAGGACGCCCACAGGGTCTTGAACCTGTCAAAGGGCCCACGTCCGGAAAAATGGCGTGATGGCGTGGCCGTCAGGGTAATGCCGTCAATGCAGACACTCTCTTCCCAGTCGCATTCGTGAATTTTTTCAGGCAAGACCCCCCAGGATTCAAGATGACTTCCCAGGCCCAAGGGGACCACATAGTGACGGGTTTTTTTATCCAGGGCCCGAATGGCCTTGATGTCCAGATGATCGTAATGATCATGGGAAATAACCATAATATGAATTTCAGGGAGCTTAAGAGGAGACACGAGGCCCTGGTCGTAAAAACTCTTTGGGCCTGCAACGACAAGGGGGGACGCCCTGCGACTAAGCACAGGATCGGTGACAATGTTTTTCCCGTCCAGTTGAATCAAAAGACAGGAATGCCCCAGCCAGAATATACGGCAGGAACCGGGTAAAGCTGCCTCAAGCGTCCGGGTATCCAAGGGTTCAACAGGTATAGGTTTTTCCGGGAATCGCTTGTTCCGGGTCAGGGCAAAATCAAGAACCGCCAGCAAGCGGTTAGGCAAAGACCCCAGCAAGGCTGTGGATTCCTGATTCCGGAATCTCCCCCGTCGATAATGGGAGGATGAACGGATGCGTTCCAAACGATGGGATGAATGCCCTCCCCCCAATTGGGGAGACAGGAATAAAAAGGCTCCGATGCCGAAACATAAAAGACAAAAAACAATGAGTATTGGATTTAAAAACATGCTGATATCCTTCACGATAAATTCAAGCCCTAATGGCTCCGTTCCCATACCCTTACACCATACACATGGAAAAGCCGATTGAAATCTATTCCCCCCCTATGGTATAACCTAGACGAATGATGCATCAATCATTTCATTTTCCACAGCGCATTTTCAGATCATCTGTCCAGGAGGTTAACGATGCCTTTTGATTATTTTTTAAAGTATCACGAAAAATATGACATCCGGATTTTTGACGATAAACAGGATATAAACCTGTTGAAAAACACCCATATCTGCTTTATCGGGAGTCCCAGAAAACACCCTGAGCGAGAAGATAAAATTATCCTGGTGGCAGACCAGTTCGGAAACCATCCCACGTATTTTGAATTCAGGCTCAAGGACATTTCCTATGTGGAACGACTTTCCAATGAAGTCACTCTTGAGGGTGACACCACAATCACGGCCCGAATCTGGGTTAAAAAGGGCAGTGTGGGCATCCGCTGCATCCCTTTTGTGGTTGAAAACATCAACGTTTCTAAAATCTTTTAATGCCATGCCAGTTCCTTCGTCAGTAACTCAGCGAGGCCGTTTATACCCGAAATAATCAAGCTCAAATCGGTAATTGGCCTCGACGATGGCATAGCTGGACTCATCATAATAGTCCCTTAGGTCAATGCATCTGTCCCGAACCCCTGCTTTTAAAACAGGGATGTCATGGGGTTCAAAGGGCAGACCCAGATGATCGCAGACATGACAGATACCTTCTTTCAGATGTTCATAACGAATAAAATAATCCATGGCGATCAGATTATTTATCATGTAGGTTTCCCTGTCCATAACCTTTTGATTTTCTTTAAGCCAGGCCCTGAACTGCCGGACCAGAAGATCCGGCTCAATACCAGGCTCAGGGGGTCTTTGTGTTCCAAAGAAATGAAAGGCGGAAACCACCTTGTCAAAGGGGTTTCTGACCACGCAGAATTTAAAATAGTTACGCCAGATCTCCTGGCCGATCAGCCCGCAAATGTCTGCCGCCGGCATATGGTTCCACCAGGTTTTATCACCTGATTGGCTGCCACGAAAACCAATGATGCCTTGCTCGCAGACTGTCTCATCCCTGGCATGCGAAAATGTCCAGTCCCCTTCTGGAAGGCAGTATTTTTCAAAATAGGACTCCACCGACGTCCCCGCCGTTTTCCTGGTTTTGGTGTAGATGAATTTTTTTCTGTGACTGACAAGCATACATAAACCAAGTCTTTCACGCAGTCATAATCTTTAGCATACGTATAAAAACATTATTGACAGGAAACCAAAATTAACTCACATATAAATGCATTTATCATGTTATAATCATATGTGTCCAATCATAACAGATGTATCGCTTACCAAAGGGGCTCTCTCAGATGGAATTGGTACAAGGATATGACATTCTCGAAACGATGGCTGGAACAAAAGAATCCCACCTTTACCGGGGCCGAAAAACAGGGAAAAACCATTCGGTCATTATTAAAACATTTAAGACAGGGAAACACAGCCCCGCAGAAATCGCAAGATTCAAGCAGGACTATTTGCTTATCAAAACATCCGAATTGGATGGCATCATCAACATCCTTGAGATCATTGAGCAACCCGGGCAGTTTGCTCTGATTCTGGAAGATTTTTCAGGCATTTCAATCCATCGCGCTTTAAAAAATGGATCATTCGATTTAAAGTCGTTCTTGGAAACAGCCATCCCCATATCAAACACATTGGGGCAGCTTCACCAAAAAAATATTGTTCACCAGGCGATAAAACCCCACAACATCTTTGTAAATGCAGACACTGGCGAAATTAAACTCGCCAATTTCGGAGTTTCAACATCTCTGACCCGCAACAAAAAGATCGTATCAGTCTCGGATAACATTGAGGACACCCTGACATACATATCCCCCGAGCAGACAGGACGAATGAACCGGATTGTTGACTACCGGACCGATTTTTACTCTCTGGGCATCACCTTTTATGAAATGCTGACAGGTGCCCCTCCCTTTTTGACCAAAGACCCCATGGAGATGATCTACTCCCACATCGCCAGAAAACCGTTGCCTGCCAAGGATAAAAATCCGAATATTCCACAGGTCCTCTCGGATATCATCGACAAATTGCTGTTTAAAACACCCGAAGAGCGTTATCAAAACGGGTTCGGTCTTCTGGCCGATCTCACGGAATGTCTTTTCCGATTGAAGAAATACGGCCGGATTGAAGACTTTGATATTTCAAAAAAAGACGTCCCCATCAAGTTCATCATTCCCCAGAGTCTGCATGGAAGGGAAAAGGAACTCAACGCGTTGATGTCATGTTTTGAACGGGTGAGCCATGGTAGCAAAGAGCTTATGGTGGTGACAGGTGATCCTGGAATCGGGAAGTCAACGTTAATCAATGAGGTGCACAAACCTATTCTGGAGAAACGAGGATTTTTTCTCTCAGGCAATTTTGATCAGTTCAGACGGGATGTCCCATATAGCGCTTTAATCCAGGCACTTCAGGGCCTGATACAGCAATTATTATCCCAAAACGAAGAACAGATAAACCTATGGAAAGAAAAATTGCTGTCAGCCTTTGGGGGAAACGGGGGGCTCATCACCTCGGTCATGCCAAAGCTCGAACTGATCATCGGTAAACAGCCCGAGCTTGAATGGATTGAATCGGATGAGGCCAGAACCGCTTTTTACACAACGCTTAAAAATATGATTAACGTGTTTGCGGCACCGGAACACCCCCTTGTTCTTTTTCTGGACGATCTTCAATGGGCAGACACGGCAAGTACGGTTTTTATCAGACGGATTATCGCTGAACATGATCTAAAATCCTTACTTTTGATCATCGCTTACAGAAAAAATGAAATTGATGAAACCCATCCTGTCAGTACCTTGATGCGCAAACTGAAAAAATCCATCTCACAGACCAGTGAGATTCATATGGGCCCCCTGGATGTGAATGCTGTCAATGATCTGGTGGCTCATTTTCTTCACGTGGATAAGGCTATATCATTTCCCCTTGCTGCTCTGGTCTATTCGAAAACCCTTGGAAATCCATTTTTTGTCAATCAGTTTTTTAAGACCCTCTATGACCAAAAGGTATTGCATGTGGACCCTGCCATGGGATGGGCATGGGACCTTGAAAAGATAAAAAACATGAAGGTCACTGACAACGTGGTGGATCTTCTGTCAGATAAAATTACGTGTCTGCCAGTACCTGCCCAACAGGTTCTGAAGGTTTGCGCATGCATTGGAAACCGATTTGATCTGGTGACACTGTCATTGATTCTTGAAAAAACCCTGGATGAAACCCTGACCATCCTGGCCCAGTTAACGGAAGAAGGCCTGATTTCAGTGTTTGAAGACATGTATCGATTTCATCATGAACGAATACACGAAGCGGCTTATTCCCTGCTCGCAGATCACGAAAAAACGGCCATGCATTGGCGTATAGGGAACCTGGAGCTTCAGAACTCGAACACGGATTCACGTGAGGAAAAAATACTCTATCTGGTGAATCAGCTGAACACAGGAAGCGTTCATGCACAAACCCCGGACGAAAGATTCCGTCTTGTAGAACTCAATATCAAGGCGGCGAAAACCGCAAAACGATCGGCAGCATTTGAATCTTCTTTAGAATTTTTAAAGAAAGGCATCGCTCTTTTAGGTGACAGGGCTTGGGAAGAAACCTATGAGGCAGCCCTCAAACTCCACATCGAGGCCGGGATCGCCTGCTTTCGTATCAACCAGGATGAAGAGATGACCCGATATTGTCAGGTTGTTATAGACCATGCGCGGGATGTCCTTGATATGACCAGGGTCTACGAGATAATGATTATTGCAAGGGCCAACCAGAACAAGCTCAAGGAGTCTCTGGCGATCTCCCTGGAGGTTCTGGGCTTATTGGGCATACACTTTCCTCGAACTCCGAACAAACGGCACATGCATATCGAATATGCCAAATTAGAGCACCATTTAACAGAAACGGGGATCTGTGGGTTGTCTGACCTGCCCAAAATGACGGATCCTTATAAAATCGCGACCGTGCGTATTTTACTTAGAATGACTCTGTCAGCCATAACCCTGAATATACCGCTTTATGTTCTTGCTGTCATGAAACGGTTTGAGCTTTCAACCACCCACGGGTTTGTCCCTGAATCCATTCCGACCTTTGCCACCCTGGGGTCCATACTTTGCGGGATATTTGATAAAATCCATGCAGGAACCCGTCTTTGCAGGGCCGCAATTGATATTGCAGATCAATACAATCTTGTGCCTGAAAAATTATCTGCAAACATGTATTTCGATTCAAGTGTCAGCTTTTGGACTGAGCATCTAAACAGTAAAATAAGCCATCTTCTGGAACTCTCCCGAGACCTTTCCCAGATCGGCCATGTTCAACCAGCGGCTTTGTGCCTCACGTTCTATGCAGGGATTTTGTATACAGGAAAAAATCTGTCTGAGCTTGAAAAAGAATTTGCACAACATTCAAAACAACTGTCAAAAATGGGCTTTTCATACGGCGTTATTATTTATCAGATTTATATGCAGCAGATACAGAACCTGACAGGAGGTGCCGAGAATCCTGCCCGTATCCAGGGAAAGATATTTAACCTACCGGAATTCCTTCCCATTTTGAAAGAAATCGGTGCATCAATCTTCATTGCCTTGGCCACTCTCCATGAAATGATGGCCGCCTATATGTTCGAAGACTACGCCTATGCTGAAAAATCTGCAAAAAAAACCGATGAATATATTGATTTTACCAAAGAGATACATGTTTATCCCATTATGGTCTTTTATATGTCACTTTCGCGCCTTGCCGTTTATCCCGAGGCAGAACCCCATGAACAAAAAAAAATACGACACCATGTAAACACAAACCAGAAAAAAATGCTGTTCTGGGCTGAATACGGCCCCATGAACATTCTCCATCACTATTATCTGGTGGAAGCCGAGCTTTCCCGGGTCACGGGGAAACAGGAAAGGGCTTCAGAATACTATGACAAGGCAGTTGCAGCGTCTATTGAGCATGGATATATCCAATATGAGGCCCTTTCCAATGAGCTTGCAGCAAAATTCTGGTTGAACAGAGAAAAGCAGCTATTTGCAAGAGCCTATATGGAAAATGCCTTGGAAGCCTATTCCCGATGGGGAGCAAAGGCCAAGGTCGAGCATCTTATAAAAACATATCCCTCCTTGATCCGACGATTTGATAACCCTGCCCGAGAGCGTGAAAGCGCACCCGGTTCAACGACCATGGATAACTTAGACATGGTCACCATTGTCAAGACCACCCAGGCCCTTTCCATTGAAATGGATCTTGAAAAACTGATTAACAAAATGATGCATCTGTCCATTGAAAACGCAGGAGCCCAAAAGGGGTTTTTAATCCTGGAAAAAGACAAACATCTTTATGTTGTGGCCGAAGGAGGCCCTGACAAGGACATCCGGGTGCAAAAAGGCGTTTCAATACACAGTCATGGGGACCTATCCTATTCCATTGTCTATTATGTGGCCCGGACAAAAGAAATCCTTATTTTGAACCATGCTGTATCCGAGGGTCCTTTTACCAATGACCCCTATGTCATAAAAAATCAGCCCAAATCAATTCTATGCCTGCCGGTGATCCGTCAGTCAAAACTGGTGGGAGTTCTCTATCTTGAAAATAACATTGCCGTTGGGGCATTTACACCGGACCGTGTCGAAGTGCTGGCCCTGCTCTCATCCCAGGCCGCCATCTCCATTGAAAATGCAAGGCTGTATGAAAATGTCAGGCGGGCCCGGGAGCATGTTCACAATCTCCTTGAAACAGCCAACGAAGGATTCTGGCAGATAGACCATGAGGGCATGACAAGGGATGTCAATCCTGAAATGTGCCTGATTCTTGGCCGCCCACGTGAAGAGATTGTCGGCCATAGCTTTTTTGAGTTTGTTGATGAAAAAAACATCGCCTCGGCCCTCAGCCAGAGAGGTGATTTAAAACACCAGAAAAAAAGCATTTATGAAGCGGCGTTGATTCGCCCGGATGGAACCACGGTGGATTGTCTTTTCAAGGCCACATCGATCCATGAAGGAGAGAATCCGGGATCATTTGCCATGGTCACGGACATCACGGAACGAAAACGTGCTGAAGAAGAAATCAAAACCTTAAACGCGGAACTTGAACTACGGGTCATGGTCAGAACAAAAGAATTGAACCTGACCCTGGAAAAAGTAGAAAAAGCCAACACACATATCATGGA
Source organism: Pseudomonadota bacterium (assembly GCA_018818835.1). Taxonomy (GTDB): domain Bacteria; phylum Desulfobacterota; class Desulfobacteria; order Desulfobacterales; family Desulfolunaceae; genus JAHIRD01. The sequence continues at coordinate 48,542 of JAHIRD010000026.1, read as the reverse complement.
GAGCATCCGATATGCAAAAATGATCCAGCAATCCCTGTTGCCAAATCTGAATCAGGTCAAGACCTGGCTGCCCAATAGCTTTTTTATCTGGGAGCCGAGGGACATCATTGGGGGTGATTTTTTCTATGCTGATGTATTTGAAAATGGATTTATTTTGGCTGTTGTCGATTGCACAGGCCACGGGGTCCCGGGGGCATTTATGACCATGATTGCAGCCTCCGGATTAAGGAGGGTCATTCGGGATGATGGCTGTCGCGCCCCGGCCGACATCCTTAAACGGCTCAATGCCATTGTCAAGACCTCCCTTCAGCAGGACACAAAACATGCCTTGTCCGATGACGGCCTGGATGCAGGGATCTGCTCTATGAATTACGAGTCACATATCCTGACATTCGCCGGTGCCAGGCTGCCACTGCTTTGCACGAACAAGGGAGAGTTGACCGTGATAAGCGGGGACAAGCAGAGCATTGGGTATTCCCATTCGGATTTAAATTATTCATACACCGAACACCGGATCCCCTTACATAATGGTCAACGGTTCTATCTATCCACAGACGGCTTTGTGGATCAACTGGGTGGGATTCATAGACGCCGTTTCGGCCGAAAGCGATTTCAAGACATCATCATGGAGAACAGCCATAAACCCTTTGACGAGCAACAGGAAATTTTAATTCAGGCATTCAAAGATCATAAAAAAACCAATGATCAACAGGATGATGTGACTGTTGTTGGGTTTGGGGTGATATAGGCCGGGACCCATGGGACTTATGAGGCCTAATGTGCAGAAATACGAATTTATTTACCACTCGGGTTCAGGATCAGGGAGGATTTTGCCGTGTTTTTCATGGTAATTGTCTTCGACCTCAACCTTGAGGGTGTTTAAAAACAAAGCCACCATGTTCCAGTAGCCAATGGCAAGGGTAAGTTCGGTCAGGCTCTGTTTTGAAAGAAAGATGGCTGCATCCTGGAAGGTCTGATCCGTGGGCCGGGTGTCTCTGATGACCTCATCGGTGTAACGAAGTATGGTGCGTTCTTCCGGGCTGAATAGATTGGAAGACTCCCAGTTGATGAGCCCAGTCACTTGTTCTGCAGTAATTCCCGTAGTAAACGCCAGGGGCACATGCTGGGCCCATTCGTAACGGGATTTTTTTAATATGGCGATCCTGAGAATAACAAGTTCCCTGTATTTCGGGTTCAGTTCCGCATCAAAGAAGAGTTTGCCCCCAAGCATTCCAAAGGCATCATACACAACCGGAGAATTTGCAAGCACTTTAAACACATTCAGCGAATCGTCCCAGTTCAAATTATGTTTGTTGATTTCCGCTTGTTTTTCCGGTGACAGCTCATCGTAGGTAACATAGGGTATTCTCGGCATGATATCTCCTTTGTAATCATTCAAATTCCTACGACACCATACTTAATTCACGGATACTTGCCAAGACTTAACTGTATATGGAATTTTATAAGATTGAGTGCCAATCGGCGGGCACAGCCCGCCCTACGAAGTCTTTCGCAATAATCAACAATCAGGTAATGCACACATCATACTTACTCAGTTAAAATTTTCATACGTCCCATGGGTCCTATAAGTCCCATAAGATCTATAAGACCTATAGGGCTTATGTCATTTTTATATCATGTTTGGTTAAACAGTTTCTGTTTGCGCTGTTTTTAATCCATTCCGGGACGTCCTATTCCACAATAAATGCTGTGGGTGGGGACCAATCACTATGAATCATCTGTGACGTTTTATCTAAGCCCCTCAGGCGTGTTCGCACGGCATAGCTATCAGACTGAAGTTTTGAAAATGTAATCGAGGTGTCGCTTATTCCTTCGTAAACGGTTCGCCAAACTCCGTCGACGGATTGAAGTTGGACATCAAAGCCGACTCCGTCTGGTGGGGGCGCGACACCGAGTGCAACGCTCACGTCGCCGCTTGGTGTTAACGATTCAAGCATGCGGGTGGGTATCGCCAGGGTCCCCTCAAATCCTGCGACCCTATCACGGTAGTTAAACGTACCCGCCCAGGGGATCTTCACCCACCACGTCTCGGGATTGTGAGAACGAACCCCATTTATCACCTGTGATTCCCACAAAACCAAACCGCTTGACTCGGTGGACGAGTGGTAGTCATCACCGGTGTTGGCCCACTCAAAACGGTTACCCATTTGGCCGACCAAGGTTCTGGGTGTAAAGCCTTCATCGCTGATGGTGATGCGTTGGACGTGAGTACTATCGACCGGAATGGTGGGTAAATCCAGCCACGAGGATTTATTGCCACCGGTGTAGATTTTTACGGTACCCGCCCTGGATGAAAAGGTTTGGTAAGCTGGAATCTTGAGGTTCAGTACTGACTCGGAAAGACAGGGGAGCAGCTGCCCACTGTAAATGACTTCACCGCGCATATAGCGCCTGCCGCAGTAAATGGTCATCCCAATGCGATGTCCAGCTTTGAAAACCATGCTGGTCGGCCAGATTTCCACGTCCACAGGGACCGGCACGCCCGGTTCAAGCCAGTCGTTTTCGGTAAAAAGATAATAGGGCTGATGGGGCAGCGAACGCTCAGGATCCAGGGCTCTAAGGGAAGCACGTAGCCATCCCCGGGAGACCGGTTCATCAGGCGATCCGGCAAGGTAATAGGCGAAACGCGTTTCCTTACCGTCCTGATCGAAATCATTCAACTCCACAATGAGATCCACGTCATCCTTGGAGCTGGACACCCAGAAATGGGCGCTCAGGGGTCCGGCGATTTGAACATCCTCTTCCAACGGTTCCGTGAGGAACCTTATCTGATCGCCACTGACGAGGTCCTCACGTTCCCACATCGCTTTAGCCGAACTGCTAATCAGCGGATTTTTCGTTCTCAGACCCTTGGTTCTGGCGTCAAGGTAATACTTTTTCCATTCGGTCTGCTCAAGCGGCCATGTGTCCCCATAGACATGAGTAAAGGTACCCGAGCCGGTTCGAAGCTGAATATCTATGGCAGGCTCACTCTCAATCCCCGTATCAACTCCCTTGAGCCAATGGTCTAAGAAGCGCAGAACTGTCCGGTTGGCCCAGGGCTGATAGGCCGACCCCCAATGGGTTCCGGTGTATAAAAGCAGCTTTTTATTTGGACTTTTTGCCTCCCTGAAAGCAAACACATTGCCTCGTAGGTGAAGGTCCGGATCATTAAGGTTACCCACGGAAAGCATGGGGACATCAATGTCGGAAATCACGTCCAAAAGAGCGGGGGTGCTGCCGGCAGGTCGCGTCAGGCTATTTGCTCCATATCTCCAGAGATCGTCCATTAAAGGGTAATCCAAGACCATATTGACATAATCTGTTGCCGTCCACGGATTGTTTGCTGTGAATTTCATTAACATGGAAAAAGCAAATCCGAACATGCACGGAATGCCTCCCCGGTAGGCGATGTCACGGTAAGGATCCGAAAGACCCTCCCAGGGAACAATCGCTTTCAGATGAGGGGGATGAAGACCCGCGACAAAATACTGGGAAAACGCGTAGTAAGATATACCGTATAGCCCGATGTTACCACTGCTCCATGGTTGTACGGCGGCCCACTCAATCGCGTCGTAGAAGTCCACAAACTCCTGGTAGTCTAAAACAGACGTTTGTCCTTCCGAGCCCCCATACCCACGAGGACTAAAGGAAATATAGATATAACCACGAGGAACCCAGTACTCCGGATTTGCCTGCTCAAAGTACCAGTGCTCGGTTCCGACTCCCCCGTTGTCATCAACGCCCAAACGCATTTTTTGGTGACGCGGGAAAGGCGCTTGAGCCATGATCACCGGATAGACGCCGGGATCGTCAGGGCGAAAGACATCGCCCATGAGGATGACCCCATCGCTCATGGGGATCTCGATATTGTATTCAGTGATCATTCCGTGACCGGTTGGCTGGCTAAGTCCATAGTCATAGAGGCCATCGTCGACATAAGACGAGATCGCGCAAATAGAAGTGGTGGCTGACATGGCCACGAAAACACTCGATAAAATAAGTCCTGAAAATTGTCGTAGAAAATAATATGATCTCATGGAACCTCCCGTTTGTTAAGGCCTGTCATTAAGATTATTTATTTCTTACATATTTTAGTGATTAGAATGCGTTATAATTATGTAATTCATAACACTTTTACTTGTCAAGAACTAATTAGAATGCGTTCTGAATAGCGAAAGGCCTCTTATTTTTTGGGCTGGGAAGTCGGTTCGGGGATCTGGGTGATGGTCGTATAGGACTTAGGGGACCTATGGGACTTATACGACCTATGGACAATCTGCTGAAATACTGATTAATTTGCCACATGTGGCTTTTTATAGCTATATTAATCCATATAATGGGTCATGGCAAAAATAATTTATCCGGTTCTCTAAGAAACTCAAGTAAAAATCCAATGTGTCTTTATCCTTAAATCGACCGTGTTGGGATAATCGAAATCGCTATGGATTTTCGGAATTCGATTTCGATCCCGATAGCGATTTCGATTTCGACATACGCTCATGTATGCCGTAACCCAGGCCAAACACTATGCCTTGCCTATGGGCCTTTTTCCATAGCCATCTTTGATACTTTTTACGAGTGCATCAATGTTCATCGTGCGTCTTGTTTAAAAATCCGCCCTGTGGTAAATTTAATAAGATTTATTATTGCAGACAATTATTGTTGACACACACTAAATTCCACCCTTTATTTTCTGAGTTCCTTAAACGGCATAGCCCATTTCACCGGCCATGAAACTGTTTTGAGCTGAACCGGATTGTGGTACCTCTTTTCATTGAGCATTCAGGAGACATCTGGGCATGGCTGATTTTGGTCCTTATCATTTCAAGGAAAAATTACCTGAAACAATGCATTCCGTGGTTTACCGTGGCAATAAAGAATCGGAAGACCGAAGCGTCATCATCAAGGTGCTTAAAACCAAATATCCCACCCCACCCGAGATCGCGCGGTTCAGACAGGGACTTCAGCGTGTCAGAAATCTTGATATGGACGGAATCATCAAAACCTTTGACCTGGTTGAACATGATAACAGATTCGCCATCATCGAAGAGGATTTTAACGGAACGCCCCTCAGTGAGCTGATCCGATCAGACCAAGTCGACTTAACATTTTTTTTAAACATCGCGGGTAAAGTGGCTGAGACCCTTGGACTTGTTCATCAAAAAAATATCGTCCACCTGGATATCAAGCCGTTGAACATCCTGGTGAATGCGGATCAGAACACGGTGAAGATTGCCAATTTCGGTATTTTCGCAGCCTTAACGCACGCCAATGAGGGAATCTACAACCCGGAGGTGATCCAAGGCACCCTTTCGTATATGTCTCCTGAACAGACCGGCCGAATGAACCGGAACGTGGATTACCGCGCGGACCTGTATTCCCTTGGGATCACATGTTATGAAATGCTCACGGGTACAGTACCGTTCACGTCAAAAGACCCCATGGAGATGATTCATGCGCATATCGCGCGCAGACCTGTGGCCCCGGATCAAGTCGACGCATCGATTCCGCCGGTTATCTCCGGGATTATCATGAAGCTTTTATCTAAAAATCCGGAAGAGCGCTATCAAAACAGCATGGGTCTGGCCGCCGATATTGACATGTGCCTCAATCAACTGATCCGTCAAAACAAAATCGATTCCTTTCCTTTAGCAAGCCAGGATATACCCATCCGGTTTAATATTCCCCAGCGCCTTGTGGGCCGTGAGACTGAGCTGGAAACCTTACGTTCATCCTTTGAGCGGGTGGCAAAAGGACGCAGCGAAATTGTCCGTGTTCTGGGCCATCCGGGAATTGGCAAATCAGCGATGATCCATGCCATACACACGCCTGTGGTGGCAAATAAGGGGTATTTCATTTCCGGCAAATATGACCAGTTTAGAAAAGACGTCCCCTACAGCGCGTTTATCCAGGCATTTCAGAGCCTCATACGCCAGATCATCACCGAAAGCGAAGACCGGATCCATTCATGGAAGAACCGGCTGTTAAACGCTCTCGGCCCAAACGGCAAGGTCATCACGGACGTTATTCCTGAATTGGAACTTATTATAGGTACACAGCCGGATGTCCCGGATCTTAATCCCGAGGAATCACAAAACAGATTTAATCTGGCATTTAAAAATTTCATTCATGTTTTTACGACAAAAGACCATCCTCTTTCTCTGTTTTTGGACGACGTGCAGTGGGCGGATATGGCCAGTCTTAACCTGATAAAAACGGTTATAATCAATCCTGAAACAAGCTATTTTCTCTTAATCTGCGCATACAGAGATAACGAGGTCAACCGATCGCACCCCCTTTCAATCACCTTTGATGACATCATCAAAAAAGAGAAAATCATAAACAGCATCGTGCTTGGTCCCCTTTCTTCAACCCATGTCAATAAGATACTTATGGAGTTGCTGAGATGTCACACAGAAAAATCCATGCCCCTGGCCGATCTGATCCATAAAAAAACAGCAGGCAATCCCTTCTTTGTCATACAGTTTCTGAAAAACCTTTATGACACCCGTATTCTGGATATCGATCCAAAAACCGGCTGGCAGTGGGATCTCAGCCTGATTCAACAGATGCAGTTCACCGATAATGTGGTTGAGTTCCTGGCCGGAAAAATTTCAAGGCTCACGAATAAAACACAGGATATCGTAAAGATCTGCGCATGCATCGGAAACAGATTTGACATTGAGACCTTAGCCATGGTGTCCGGGAAATCCATCGAGGAAATCCTTGGGGATCTCTCCGTGGCGATTCATGAGGATTTAATACGCCTCCATGGCGATTTGTACATGTTTCTTCATGACCGGATTCAGGAGGCAGCCTATTCCCTGATCCCGGAAAATGAAAAGAGTAAGACCCACTACCGGATCGGAACCAATGTGCTTAAAAAAAGCAGCCCCGAAGATCTGAATGAAAAGATATTTTATATTGTCGATCAAATCAACAGTGGGATCTCACTCGTAACTGGGGCAGATGAAAAGATTACCCATGCAAAATTAAATCTAAGCGCCGCTCAAAAGGCGAAGAGTTCCACTGCGTATGCCTCCGCTATCATCTATTTAAAAACAGGCGAAAGCCTCCTTCCTGAAGACTGCTGGAAGAGCCATTATCAACTCACCTATTCCCTGTACAGAGAAATGATCGAATGTTTTTATCTCAATCTGAACTTCAGGGAGACTGAAAACATATTACAGATTGTCCTGAAAAACGTAACATCCAATATTGACAGGGCAAACATCTATACCTTGATTATCCTGCTCTATACATCCCAGGGAAATTACAAAGAAGCTCTAAGGCTGGGTTATGAAGGAATGCGACTGGTTGGTTTCAAACTACCGGATAAGGTAAGCGATGCAAGAGTGGTGTTGGAGCTGCTCAAGTACAGAATCAAATTCGGCAGAAGAAGAATCGAAGATTTGATTGATTTGCCCCTGATGACAGACCCGGCCAAGTTAGCCTATAACAATCTGGCAATTCATACAGGCATCGTGGCCTATTATACGGATCCTAATATATTCGCGTACTTATCCATAAAAGGCGGCATATATCAGCTAAAAGACGGCACGTTTGAAGCCGTCGCGTTCAGTTTCATTACCATTGGTTCCATTTTGGGATCGGCCCTTGGTTTGTATTCCCATGGTTTTCGGTTTGGAGAAACCGCGCTGAAGCTCAGCGAACGATTTGCATCCTCAAAAAACAGGTGCCGGTTCAAATTTATTTTTGCCTTTTCTCTGCAACACTGGAGGAAACACGCGAAATATAACCTGGATTATTTTCGGGAGGCCTATAAAGAAGGCCTGGATACAGGGAATTTGTTGTTCGGCAGCCACAGCATTAAACTTCTGGGTGAAACCCATTGGATGTTGGGCAGCAATATCGATGAATTTCTCGAGGAATATGAAAACTATCGCTATTTTCAAATGGAAAGCAATGACCCGTTTAACCGGTATAATTTTCTGGCCATGGTACAGACATGCCTGTGTTTAAAGGGCCTGACCGACCGGAGGGGCGAGTTGGCCACCAAGGATTTCGTTCCTGACGACCATTTTAAATTTTACAGGGAAACGAATAATCTGGTTGGGACCTATCTTTTCTCTCTGATCATGCTTCAGCTTCATTATCTGTTCGGAAATTTTTCCAAATGCCCCCCTCTTTTCAACAGATTGGACGACCTGACAAAGAAAAAAATTTATTTAGGAAGCCTTCACGTCCCTGAAGCCAACTTTTATACCTCCCTTGCCATTTTGGCCCTGTATCCCCAACTCCCGTCCATGGAAAAAAGAAAATACAGCCGTATCCTAAAGCAAAATCAGGGGAAGATGAATCTCTGGACAAAGAACTGCCCTGAAAACTTTGAGCACAAATATCTTTTGGTTGAAGCCGAACGCGCTCGTATTAAGGGAAAGCGCAAAAAAGCCGCAGCCTTTTATGACCGGGCCATCGCATCAGCACATGACAATGGCTATACCCAGAACGAGGCCATTGCTAATGAGCGTGCGGCACTGTTTTTCCGTGAAACAGGCGATATGGAACAGGCGTGTCAATACATGAAGAACGCTCAGTACGGCTACATAAAATGGGGAGCAACAGCCAAGGTCAAAGACCTGGAAAAAAAATACCCGGAACTTATGATTGATACCTTGGGAAAAACGCCGGGCACGGGTTCAGGGGCGGACAACACCGATTCATCGGTGGCCCTCGATCTTACAACCATCATCAAAGCATTCCAGGCCTTGTCCAGCGAGATAGATCTGGAAAAACTCCTTGTGGATATCATGACGCTTTCCATCGAAAACGCCGGAGCGCAAACAGGATGTTTGATCCTTGAAAACGAATACGATAAAAAACTCTACGTCGAAGCCGAGGGCGGTAGGGATAAAAGTGTTCATGCTCAAAAAGACGTGCCCCTTGATCATTACGGAGGCATATCCCTTTCCATTGTTCATTATGTAGAGCGAACAAAAGAGATGCTTCTCCTGAACAATGCCGCCTTCGAAGGTCCCTTTACCCATGATCCCTATGTCGTTGAAAACCAATCCAAGTCCATTTTATGCCTGCCGGTTATCCGGCAATCCAAACTGGTTGGCGTACTTTACCTTGAAAACACTATCGCCACAGACGCGTTTACGCCCAAGGGGATTGAAGTCCTTTCCCTTCTTTCGTCCCAGGCCGCCATTTCCATTGAGAATGCAAGACTTTATGAAAAAATCTCCCGTGCACGGGAGCATTTAAGCCATATTTTGGAAACGGCCAACGAAGGATTCTGGCAGGTCGACAACAAGGGCTACACACTGGATGTCAATCCTGAAATGTGTGCCATCCTTGGCCGTCCCCGGGAGGCCATTGTCGGGCATCATATGTTTGAATTTGGAGATAAGGAAAGCGAGGAAAAAGTCAGAAAGCAGAAAGACGTATTAAGAAAACATAAAAAATGCATCTTTGAAACGCCCGTCAAGCGCCTGGATGGAACGACTCTGATCTGCCAGTTCAATACCACACTGCTCTACGATGGCAACGATTCGGGATCATTCGCCATGGTCACGGATATTACAGAACGAAAACGGTCCGAGGAAGAAATCAGGACACTCAATGCCGAACTCGAACAGCGCGTCAATGAGCGAACCCATAAACTAAACAACACCCTTCAGGAGCTGAACCTGACCTTTAAAAAAGTCGAAAAGGCCAATACCCACATTCTGGAAGGCATCCGCTATGCCAAAATGATACAGCAGTCCTTATTGCCCGACGTAACCCAGATCCGGACCTGGCTGCCGGACAGCTTTTACATCTGGGACCCCAGGGATATTGTCGGCGGGGATTTCTTCTATGCCGGTACCTTTGAAAACGGCTCTATCCTTGGCATTATCGATTGCACGGGTCACGGCGTTCCCGGCGCCTTCATGACCATCATCGTGGCCACCGGCCTGAGGCAGATCATTCACGATGAAGGTTGCAGATCACCGGGCGATATCCTCAAACGCCTCAACGCCATCGTCAAAACCTCCCTTCATCAGGATACGGGTGATGCCCTGTCCGATGACGGCCTGGATGCGGGGATCTGTTTTCTGGATGCCCCCTCAAAAACCCTGACTTTTGCCGGAGCGAGAATACCCCTTATCTGTGTCGATAAAAATCAGTTAACCATGATCAAAGGTGACAAAAAGAGCCTGGGCTACACAACATCGGATTTAAACTACACCTTCACCGAACACCGGATCACCGTGAAAACGGATCACCAATTCTACATGGCCACAGACGGATATACGGACCAGTTGGGCGGAGGCCAGAAACTACGTTTCGGCAACAAACGATTTCAACACCTTTTGCTTGAAAACAGCCATAAACCCTTTGACGAACAGCGGGATCTTCTGCACCGGGCCTTCCATGATCATATAGGCGATCACAACCGCCAGGACGATGTCACCGTGGTGGGGTTTAAACCTCCCCGATGGAACGGCGGAGAAGAATAAAGTTGGCTCCAGCAATGCAACCATGGCCGAAAACCCGACAGCCATCGTGGCTGTCCGATTTTCGGACATATCAAAATCTTCATCACTATATATAAATATTACAGAACCTTAAATAGATTACCAGTCTTTCACCTGCCTGATTTTCTGACATATGGGCCTATTCCTCCACATTTTTTCCCAGCCCCCTTTCGCTGAAATATCTTCGAATAAAAAAATTATTAATTCATAATATCAGATATTTAAACATCAAACAACCCGCCTTTGAGTCTACCCTTTTTCACCTCCGGCACACCTATTGCGATGGTGTATGATCAAACAGTAAAAAAGGAGGGAAATATGATTCATACATTGGAAGAAACGGCAACCTTGATTGAAAAATCCTGGGCGCAAATCCACCGGTCTAAGTCCCATAAGGATATGACAGCGGGGCTACCTAACCAAGGGGGAACTATGAAAAAAACACTTATCAGCCTGATTGCATCATTTTTAGTTTTATTACCTGCATCACTTTTGGCCGCATCCTTTGCAGACATGGTTTTCGTCGTGGACCAGTCAGGAAGCATGTATAATGAATTTCAATGGATCAGCAACAGCCTCAAAGAAATCAATTCAACGGTGGAAAAAAAAGGGATCAAAGCCAATTACGGCATTGCCGGGTTTGAATATACGGCTGGGACCCTGTCCGGATATTATAAGACCCGGAACGCCTGGGCCGATATCCCTTCGGATATCGCCACAGTGGTTGCCGAAGCAGAATGGGCAGCAAACAACCTATACGGTGGCATTGAGCGAAGCTACCAAGCCGTGGACTGGGCAGCCGACAATTTCGCCTGGACCGGAAATGATTTCGCAAAAGTCATGATTTTAATCACCGACGAAGATGCGGACTATGCAGAGACTTATTCTTATAAAGGTATGACCGGCGAGAAAGCCTTAAGCCAAAAAATGAAAGATGAAGACATTCTGCTGAACGTGATCACCTACTCAATCCTCTATTCGGTATGGGATGACGTGGCCTTTGCCAAAGATGACTATATCGGTCTGTTTGATCTGGATTACCTGAAAAATGACCCCACCCGTTTCACGGCTGACTTTACCTATGCCAAAATCAACGAAATAATGGAACATGAGCCCTCTTCCGCACAACCTGTTCCTGAACCCGGCACCTTGTTTTTGCTTGGTTCCGGCCTTTTGGGGCTGGGCGGCTATACGCGCAAATCCAAAAAAACCACCCGAGCATCCCTGGCCTGATCACTGGTTCAACACGGTTTTTTAAATAAGTGCATGGAGGCATGATATGGCATACCGATTTAACCTTCTCAAATCATATCCAACGAACGCAGGCATCATAAAGAGTCGGCCCATGGAGCGACCCGTCCCTGATAAACAGGCTCCTGTGGCCAGTGCGCATCATGAATCCCGTGACGAGCAAAAATTAATCTCCCTTTCACGCTCAATCAGTAAAATTGATCCGGATCTATTTCCTGAAGTGATTGTGGTTGCGTCTGCTGTAAACAAACATGACAAAGGGAATGTTGCCGTGCACTTGGCCTCAGCCATTGCCCGGATGCCTGGCCAGTCGGTATTCCTCATTGACGCAGACCTGGCATCCCCCTCCATCCACTTACGATTTGACTATCATGACCTGCCAGGCCTGTCGGAATATCTTGAAGGGGAGTGTGTTCTTTCATCCCTTATTCTTAAACCCCCTGTGGATCGCCTTCAATTGCTTCCTGCAGGGCATGTGAAAGGGTCTGTTTCATCCTTGCTGTCCTCTGAAAAAATGTCCCGGTTTATCCATGAATTAAAAACCAAATGTCCTGGGATTGTCATTATCATCAACACGGATCTGGTCAAGGTATCCGAGGAGGTACCTCCCTTTGTAAAACATGCCGATGGCGTTGTGTTATCCATCGATGAATCTCTTTTGCCCCGGGCCATGCAGAACAAACCCATTGTTTTACCAGGAAAAGCAAAACTTCTTGGCAGCATCAGAAAACATAGCCTCAAACAAAACGAAGAGATTTCAAGGGTCACAGCCTCTTTAAAAAAAATCGGAAAAGGAAATTCACAGGCCATCTCAAACCCTGCCCTGGCCCATGATAAAAAAACAAGCAGTACTCTCATCACCGTATCCCAGCCTGATTCCTATGAGGCGGAACAGTTCAACAAACTGACAGCAGATATGATAAAATCGGATATTCTTACAAAGCATCAGGTCTTCATGTTCACAAGCCCCTCATCCGGTGAGGGGAAAAGCTATGTATCCTCAAATGCAGCAGTAAGCCTTGCCCGAAATACCGGCAAGCATGTCTTGATCATTGATTGTGACTTACGTTCCCCGTCGATCCACACCTATTTTAATCTTTCAAACGAAACAGGTCTCAGTGATTTTCTCGCCCAGGACAACGTGGCCCTGGCCGATCATATTCAGGCCACCGGCATAGAGAATCTGTCGATATTACCTGCAGGGCCTTTCAAGGCCAATGCATTACAGCTGCTCTCTTCCGATAAAATGGAGAGACTCCTTGCCGGATTAAAAAAACGGTTCAAGGACATGATTATTATTCTGGATGCGGCCCCTCCCTCGCTGATGGCAGAAGGCTGCGTGGTTTCAAAATTCGCTGATTCCATCGTTCTGGTTGCCAGCCATAAACGAACAAACGTAAGCGACATGAAAAAATTGACTCAATTGCTGGATCAGAAAAAAATCTATGGTGTTATCTATAACAATTATTCAGGGAGTCGAACCACCTATAATATTTATAAAAAATACAATTCATACAAAAAGGCGGCATAAATGATCAGACTTTTTAAGCGATATTATCCAGTACGGAATATATTTTTCATCATGGGTGAAGGCCTGTTGATTTTCCTGGCAGTAACCGTGTCGGCAACATTTTTAAAGGGTATGGATACGGATCAACCCGCTTTTGTTTTATACACCCAAAGTTTTCTGATCACATTTATCTGCCAGATTTGCCTCTATTACAACACCATGTACGACCTGAATGCATTGAGAAACAATAAGGAGCTGATCAGCCGACTTGTCCAGGCCCTTGGAGGGGCAACCATCATCTTGTCAGGAATCCATCTATGGATCGGCCACGGCATCATCTCCAACCCAGCATTCATCCTAAGCCTCCTTATGATGGTTCTTCTTGTGATGTCATGGCGTTTTATCTATACCCTTATCTTGAGGTGCCGTCTTTTTGATAAAACAATCCTTTTCGTTGGCAACAGCCCCCTGATCCGATCCATCATCCTTGAAATTACGTCCAGAAAAGATTCGGGATATCATATTATCCATGTTCTCCCGGATTATGATCCCCACATAAAGGGTGAAAACCAGACTATCCAGATAAAAGCAGCCTGTGATAATTATGATGGCCTTTCCGAGCTTGCAAAGGATATTGGTGCCCAGCTGATTGTATCTGATAAAGATCTGGAAGGATGCAAAGGCAGTCTTGAACATGAACTTCTGAAGTGCAGAATCAATGGAGTCCGGGTCATGGACGGCAACTCTTTTTTTGAGATGATAACCGGTAAACTGCATGTCAACCAGATAAGCCCGTGCTGGTTGATTTTTTCCGAGGGGTTTAACCGTTCGTTCTTACACCATACCATGACGATTGCCCTTGACTACAGTCTATCGATATTCCTTTTGCTTCTATTAATGCCCCTGATCCTTGTCACGGCAATCCTGATCAAGCTGGACTCACGGGGCCCTGTGTTTTATTCCCAGTCTCGCATGGGAAAAGGAAAAAAAAACTATAACATGTATAAGTTCCGCACCATGGTATGGGGTGCGGAAAAAAAATCAGGCCCATTATGGTCAAAAGCCGGAGATACCCGTATCACATGGATAGGGAAATACTTAAGAAACTATCGGATTGATGAAATTCCCCAATTATGGAATGTTTTGAAGGGGGATATGAGCTTTGTGGGGCCAAGGCCTGAACGCGAATTTTTTGTCAACCAACTCGAGAAATCCATTCCCTATTACGGAATTCGTTTTACCGTAAAACCGGGCATTACCGGCTGGGCACAGGTCAATTACGGATATGGTTCTACGGAAGATGATGCCATTGAAAAATTGAACTACGATCTGTACTACATAAAAAACTCATCTGTACTCATGGATATATTTATTGTGTTCAAAACGACAAAAACCGTTATTCTCGGGGTCGAATCCCAAACGACTGCCCCCGTGGAATCCATGGGATAAGAAAAGGTGAAAAACAGCCATGACTCACCTGGCCGGTTTATATGTTATATTTTTCTATTTTTTTATATAAGGTATCCCGGGATATCCCCAGGAGTTTGGATGCCATCACCTTATTCCCCTCCGCCTTTTCAAGGGCAGCCACGATATGTTTCTTTTCCATATCGTCAAGGGATAAGAAGGATTCTAACGAGGGTGCTTCTTTTGTTTTGATTTTTTCAGATGCCTCGGCAAGATGATTAGGCTCTATAAGATTTTTGCTGTTTTTTATCGCGGCTCTGAGCAATACGTTCCGCAGCTCACGGACATTACCAGGCCAGGAATGCGATGACATAAGTTTCTTGGCATTGTCGGACAGCCTCTGCTTGTTAATGTTATATTCCTTTGTAAATTTCTTCAGAAAAAATTCCGCCAATGGAAAAATATCTTCTTTACGTTCTCTTAATGGCGGGATCTTCAATTTGATACAAGCCAACCTCTGGTAGAGATCATCTCGAAATTTTTTGGTCTCAATCATGGACTCCAGATCCTGGTTCGTTGCAGCCACGACCCTGACGTTGATTGTTTTTGTCTTTGTATCACCCAGCCGAGTCACTTTTTTATCTTCGAGGAACCTCAGAAGTTTCGGTTGAATTGACAAGGCCATATCACCGATTTCATCAAGAAAGATGGTTCCATTGTGGGCCTGTTCCAATTTACCGGGCTTGTCACCGGCTTGACTAAAGGCGCCCTTGACTGACCCGAACAATTCACTTTCAAAAATCCCTTCGGGGATGGATGCGCAGTTGAGGGGCACAAGATCACCTTGAACTTCAGAAAACACGTGCAAGGCATCTGCGACTTTTTCTTTGCCCGTGCCCGCCTCTCCGGTAATAAGAACCGGGACATTAATCCGGGCCAGTTCCATGATATCCATATAAAGCGTCACCATGGCATCATTTTTTGCAATGATGCCATAACGTTTCAAGGTATCCCGCAACTGTTTTTTCTTGTTCTGCTGTTCCTCCATGGATTCATCAAAGACAAGGCTTGTTGTTTTATCCAGGGCCTGCTCTTTGATATGAATCTTTTTCCTGTTTTGTGCCTCATCCTTAAGGGTAATCGTGTCTGCATCATGGTCTTCAATAAAGGAAAAATTATAGTCCATGATACGAAAAACATCCGAATGGGTGAGTTTATATTCCAAGATTCGTTCATCATTGACAAATGTTCCGTTACTGCTTGAATCATACAGGATGAACTCCGCCCCCACCCTTTTTATGGAGGCGTGATTCCGCGAAATAGAGGAATCTTCAATAATGACATCGTTGTCAGGATCCCTGCCCATTGAAATGGCGTTTTCAAAATTAACGACTTTATATCCTTTCTGATTTTTATCAATAATCAGAGATGGCATAGACATTCCTTCATGGTCTTTCGTCTTTTGATTTCATGGGGCCCAAGATAGGAATATATCAAGGAGGTTGGCATACCTGATTATTATACTGAAATGAAGAATTCATGTCAAGAAAGGCATCAAAACATGACATGCCTCACTCTGTCTTTACCCCCTGCCCAGGGTTTCATCCAGGAATGTTTCATCCAGATCCGTGGGTGAGGTGGACGGGGTTTTCGTGGTATACCACTGCTTATACCCATACCCCCTGTCCGAATCAAGATCCCAGTTACAGAAAACAATATGGGAAAGTGGATGGGCCCCTGCCCCGATTTCCTGTTCCTGTTCTTTGATCTCAAGGGCCTGTTCCATCATCCAGACGGAAAAGTCCACGGCATTCCCCAGACTCTGGGAATCGGGATTATTGGGATTTGCAAGGAATCTACTCTCGGAGGGATCCTTGGCTTCGGCATAAAGCGTGAGCGTTTCCGCCATGTTGGTCCAGGGGGCGTTTCTGATGTACCATTGGGCATAATCATCTGCAGAATGGGGAAAAAAAGTGGCTGGCGTCTCGGTTGCCGAATCCGGGGGATTCACCGCATCCCGCATATGGTCATGCTGCCGGGGATAGGCCGACGTACACACCGGAGGATTCTGGACTAAACTGCAGGACCCGATGAGTGTCCGGGCTGTTTTTCCCGTATGCAGAAGAACCTCACCCCTGGGATCGTCTTTGGCATGGGTGGGTTCCGGGCAGACATAACCGTTCAGAGAAAGAACAAAATGCATATGCTGATACAACTCGTAGCTCAAATATTCCACAAGGTAAAGGACGGCTCTGACAACGGCAATGGCCGCTTCACATGCCAGTTCAAGAAGGAGGTCCAGGGCATTGACAATGGTTTCAAAGGTCCAGGCAGCCAGTTCACCAAAATAAGCCATCCACTCCGCTACATTTTCAAGAAAATGCCCCACACATTCAAGGCTCAGACAAAACCCCGTATTCCCGGTGTCAGGTGGGGATGGTGGCGCTTTGAAATTACTCAAAATATCATTCAGTGTATCGGCAACATCCTGATACCGCTCATCCAAGCCCTCGGGTTTTTCCACATAGGCATCCCGCAGGATCGACAGGGTAACATGGAAATTTTCAAATGTCTTTTCCAGCTCATTTTTACTCAACCAGCCCGGTCTGGGAGCATGGGTATCCCCAGGGGTTGTGGGATCTTCGGGGTAAGTGGCTTTAAAGGCATCGTAAATCAGATCCCTTATTTCCGAATTGAAACTTTCCACATACCCGGAATAGTCATCCACGGAACAAACCCCACCGGTTTCCATGGCCGACAGAAGATCACTGTTCAAGGCCTTATTGACACTGACACCATAAACATCGTGATAGGTGGCTGAATCAATGAAGTTTTCAATGATGACATGGCGCTGGGGATGCAAACGGTAAGGACCACAGACAATACGATTCACAAAGGCATGCCCCACAGTATCGGCGGCAACATGGGTCAGATATCCCAGAGCGTATGCTTTCTGAATATCGCTTGTGGCAAGCTTAACCAGATTTTTTGCAAAAAGCCCCGTATTCCGGTAGTGCAGCATATCAAACCAGTACCATTCCCATTCCCTCTTTCCAAACTGGTGGGCCGGGGTAAACAAGTCATCAAACAATGAATGGGAAAAACTCGGTATATCAACCGCATCGTTGATCAGATCAATCCCGCCGTCAACACCGGTCATCAAGGTATCCTGTATGGCGCTTTTCAAGGTTCCTGCTGCATCCTTGACATCATCCACCAGCCCTGAAAGGCAGGACAGAGGCAGAATAGTTTCAATGGTATCAATGGTTTCGACAATGGGTGCCGCATATTCCTCTATGGCCTCTTCAATGGGTTCAATCACCTTGTTGATGGCATCTTTCACATCCCCGAAAATCTTTTTTACATATTTCAGGTTATGGGCCATCTGAATAAAAAAATTGAAGGCCTTGTATTCCGGAGAAAAAAACAAAAGATCCGGCCCCACAGATCCCAGAAGGGCTGCTCCCCGATAGGCTTGCAAAAGAGTTTTGATCTCAGCCGTGGATTTCGCTGCGGCTTCTTCCATGATAATTGAATGGACACCGTATTTGGGCATGTTTTATTCCTTAAAATCCATAATAATTGGGATAACCGGGAGGGATGATACCGTCGCAGTTGCCGAGATTTTTACGATCAGGTGACAGTGCTCCCACGGATGCGATGCTGTGGATGGGATCATAAAAGGGGTCATAACAGATCGCAACAGACGCACCGTCTTCTCTCTTCCGGGTGTAGCGCATGGGGAATCCGGTAATACGGCCCGGGTGCAAGGTAAAAGGGCCGCGTCGTTCCACAAGCGCACAATCCGAAAGAGATAAGGTGCCTGCATGGGGCCCTTCATACAGTTCGATAACAAGATGACGGGTCGTCATATTACCCAGATTAATCACAGGAACAACCACATCCACGGATTCATTGAGTTCCGGAACGAGAAACCAGAATCCATGGGGAGGATGAACAAAATCTGTCCAGGCGCTCCCTGCCCAGGTGTTCCAGACCGGATCATCGTCATGGTAATTGTCTAATTTGGGAATCACCAGATAGGGCGTCAACGAACCATCCCGATTCCGTGACAGATAGTCAACGGTAGGTCGTGTTTCCAGCGGAGTGTCCGATGATGAGCTGCAGCTCAAAGAATATCCGCCCATGGCTGTCAATGCACCGGCCCTGGCCATGAGTTTCAAAAATTCTCTTCTATCCATAAACGTATCCTGCATTCATTTTAAAATCTGTGGATTGGTCATATCCATTCACAGGGAACAGGCCCCATAAAAAGAACATTTAACACGATTTAGATGTTTGCCTAAATTTATGAACCTTTTTTAAACAATAATAATTTTATTGAACTTGATTATGTTATTTATTCAATATTAAATTGTTTAGGCATTGTCAAGAGACCATGGATGGTTATAAATGTGATGACCTGGGTGATGGATCAGACAACATCACCTTTTGTATCAAAATAATTATCCGATGACCGTGTGACCAAACATGGTCCATCTCTACCCCGCAGATTAAATGGCTAACTATCTTAGTTATATCCCAAATATCCATGTTATTCAGCCCATGTCACCGGATATGCTTCACATAACCAAGCGACATTTCTTAAGGTACAAATGTATGTAATTTATTCCACTATCACCCATTTTCTATAACATTAAATAAATAATTTGTGGACTTCATCACAAAACAATTTTACTATTAAGGTCATCTTTTAGCTTATTTACTTGTTCTCAAGTAAATAAAACACCCGTAGCTGCATATGGCATATTTTTTGTATAAGACATATAAAGTTTTTCCAAACGATACAAAATCATCATTAATTCAGAAAACAATAACCATTTTATAATTTTTAATCAGAAAGGAGGGGCGGGGGAGGATACACTATTTCTGAATTGTTCATTTTAGCCATAAAAAAACGATAACCCTTTTTAAAATTCAAGGAAAAAAAATGAAAAAACTACTATTAATGCTTACGTCTCTGTTTTTGTTAGTGGCCCTAACACACTCAGCTTATGCAACAACCTTCACGGACACGAAAGATCTGGAGCTTCAAATATTGGCTGAAGGCCCTATAATGAATCTCTTTCACTCAAACACGGTTACCTATTCCCACAACACACCCACTGATTTTGAGGTTCCCTATGATGTTGTCAGCAGTGCCTCGCTGTCGATTTCAGCCTATTGGGTCAATGACAACAATGATGAGGTTCTTGTCGAGGGGACTGCAGTGGGTAATTTAGTTGAAGGTGGCGATTACGGACGTGATATTATCGGCTGGCATTGGATTTTTCCAATTTACGGACCTCTTGTTGATGATCCAAACGTCAGTCTCTTTGACATTTCCTCGGTCTTCTCTACCTGGGAAAATGGTAATATGTTAGACGTTACGATCACGGCAAATGGTGATTGTGGCGATTATAAGCTGCTGCTTGGTTCATCAACCTTTACCCTTGATTATGAAAATGGCACGGCCCCGGTTCCCGAACCAGCCACCATGTTGCTTCTGGGCACCGGTCTCCTTGGCCTTACAGGTGCGTCACGAAGAAAACGATCAAAAAAGTAGTTCGATCCAAATGACACATCGCATGGATCGTTAAACAGAACTGCCCGGATAAATCATCCGGGCAGTTTTTATTTTTGGCTCTCATGCATAAGCCCCTGACGTTGTGACACAGAATCCACCAAGACCTTGACAGGCACAAAGCCTGCACATATACTTTCCAAAAGAAACCCGGGTTTTATATATCCATACCTCTGATCCTGCCCCCTATGGATGATTACCAAAATTCAAGCCTTATTTATGATAAGTGAGTTCAGATGACCATTTTTTTAAACGAGTTCAGTGACAGGGTCAAAGCACTGTTTGATTCCATCCATAACCCCATCATTGCCATTGACACGGATGGAAGGGTATCCGCTTGTAATCGCGCCGGTGAAAAGGTCTTGGGATTAGATCCGGATTCCATCGTGGGCCGCGATTTAACTACTCTCATTCATGATTCCCGGCTTTTTAAAACCCTCAAATCCGGCAAACAGGAGTTGACCCAGAAAATAGAAATCGGGGGACATACCTTCACCTCCAACCGGACCATTATCCGGGTCAAGGATGACATCATCGGTGCCGTGGCCGTTCTGCAGGATATTTCGGAACTGGAGTCCATCTCCGAGGAGCTTGAACACACCAAACGTATCTCCGCAGAGCTGGGGGCCATCATCGAATCATCATTCGATGGAATCTATGTCACCGATGGAAAAGCAAAAACCCTGCGTGTTAACAGTGCCTATGAACGCATCACCGGCATCAAACGGGATGAAGTCATAGGAAGGACCATGCACGACCTGGTCGCAGAGGGTTACTTCAACGAGTCCGTGACACTCAAAGTCCTTGAGACCCGAAGCCCCACATCACTGGTACAGAAAATCAAAACCGGCAAGGTCCTCATGGTCACGGGCAATCCCTTTTTTGATGAACAGGAGAACATCGATCTGGTCGTAACCAATGTCAGGGATGTATCCGAGCTCCACCGTCTTCAGGAACAGCTGGAAACATCTGAAAAACAACGTCTTGAAGTGGAAGTGGAATTAAGGCAACTGCGAGGGACCTTGCACCGGGGCAACAAAATCGTTTTACGCTCCAAAAAAATGCAGGACCTGAGCAAAACAGCCCTTCGCCTTTCCCACGTGGAGTCCACCGTGCTCATCCAGGGGGCATCGGGTGTGGGAAAAGAGATATTTGCCGATCTGATTCACGACAACGGTCCCCGCCGGGACAAACCCTTTATTAAAATAAATTGCGCTGCCTTTCCTGACCAGCTACTGGATTCAGAGTTGTTCGGCTATGCCCCGGGCGCCTTTACCGGGGCTCACAAACAGGGCAAAATCGGGCTTTTCGAGGCAGCCCAGGGAGGGTCGCTCTTTCTGGACGAGTTTGGAGAAATGCCCTTAAAACTCCAGGTCAAGCTCCTGCGTGTCCTCCAGGAAAGGGAAATATACCGCATCGGAGATACCCATCCCATCAAGGTGGATGTGCGAATCATCGCAGCCACCAACCGGGACTTGGAACAGATGGTATCGGACAAATCACTTCGGGAAGACTTGTTCTTCCGCATTAATGTGGTCAGACTCATCGTCCCCTCACTCAAGGAGCGGCCCGAAGACATTCTCCCCCTGATCTATCATTTTCTGGAAAAATACAACCACCAGTACCGCCTGAGCAAACAGATCGACCAACAGGTCATCAGCCAGC
Source organism: Pseudomonadota bacterium (assembly GCA_018818835.1). Lineage (GTDB taxonomy): Bacteria > Desulfobacterota > Desulfobacteria > Desulfobacterales > Desulfolunaceae > JAHIRD01. The sequence goes on along the minus strand of JAHIRD010000026.1, from coordinate 26,638 downwards.
TCCTGACATACGACTGGCCTGGCAACGTCCGTGAACTTGAAAATCTTGTTGAACAACTGGTGGTCATCACTCCCGGTGAAATCATCACACAAAAAAACCTTCCCGATCACTGGGGTTACGAAACAAACCTCAGCCACTTGTCATCCATCGGCCATCGCTCCTTGGTCGAAATCATGGACGATGTGGAACGCTCGCTGCTCACCCAGGTGATGCAACAGCACAAAACCACCCGGAAAGCCGCCGATATTCTCAAAGTCAACCAATCCACCATTGTACGAAAGCTCAAGCGCCACGGAATCAAACCCTAAATTCGTCAAGGAACGTCATTCCCGGAAGAGCTGATTCAATAATGCATCGTTTGATGCATATTCGCATCAAACGTCAACCGTCCCTTTGCACGGCCCTGGGTAATCAAAAACAATCCCATGTTTGATGCACATTCGCATCAATCGGCACTCAAAATCAACGCCGCCCCCCTTCCAATGCACGAAAACTAAAGACCACAAAAATTTAATATCCAATCGAACATTCCGTTTTTATAGAAATATTCACAAAAACTCAAAACCACAAAATCTGACTTGGCACCTTTTTTGAAATAAGTTGAAGAAACATAAATAAACGGATGTCCTCATCCATAGATAACAGGAGAGCATTATTATGATGAACGCCAGCGAGTATGAGGCAAGTTTGCGCAAACTGAAATTAAATGTCTACATGTTCGGGAAAAAGGTCGAAAATGTCGTGGACGAACCCATTATTCGACCCTCCATGAATGCCGTGGCCCTGACCTACGAGCTGGCACATGATCCCCAATATGAGGATCTGATGACCGTCAAATCGCACCTTTCCGGAAAAAAAATCAATCGGTTCACCCACATCCACCAAAGCACGGATGATTTGATAAGAAAAACCAAAATGTGCCGCCTTCTGGGATCACTCACGGGCTGCTGCTTCCAGCGTTGCGTGGGCATGGATGCCATGAACGCCCTGTCCATCGTCACCTTTGACATCGACAAAAAAATGGGCACTGAATACAATCAGCGTTTCCTAAAATATCTTGAATTTATTCAAGAAAATGATCTGACCTGCGATGGTGCCATGACTGACCCCAAGGGTGATCGCTCCCTTCCGCCCCACAAACAACCTGACCCGGATATGTTCCTCCATGTGGTAAAAGAAACCAAAGACGGCATCATTGTGCGTGGCGCAAAAGCACACCAGACAGGAGCTGTAAACTCCCATGAAATCATCATTATGCCCACCATTGCCATGCGAGAGGATGATGCAGACTGGGCCGTGTCCTTTGCCCTTCCTGCCGATGCCCCTGGGATCACCTATATCATGGGACGCCAGTCCTGCGACACGCGTAAGTATGAAGATGGAAACATTGACCGAGGCAACGTCCTTTACGGAGGCCACGAAGCCCTTGTAATTTTTGATAACGTGTTTGTGCCCTGGGACCGGATTTTCATGTACAAAGAATACGAGTTTGCCGGGAAACTGGTGGAAAACTTTGCATCGTACCACCGCCAGAGCTATGCCTGCAAAGCCGGTGTGGGCGACGTTCTCATCGGAGCAACCCAGACCATCGCCGAATACAACGGCGCGGAAAAGGCCTCCCATGTCAAAGACAAAATCATTGAAATGAACCACCTGAACGAGACCCTGTTCTGTGGATCCATTGCCTGTGCCTGCGAAGGTGGGAAACAGCCCAGTGGCACGTATCTTGTCAATACCCTTCTCGCCAATATCTGCAAGCAAAACGTAACCCGTTTCCCCTACGAAATTGCCCGACTTGCCCAGGATATCGCAGGGGGCCTCATGGTGACCCTGCCCTCAGAGGAAGATTTCAGGTCACCGGACGTGGGGCATTGGCTGGAAAAATATTTCAAAGGCAATGAAAAAGTAAGCACGGAAAACCGTATGCGTATCTTGCGACTTATTGAAAACATCACCCTGGGAACAGCTGCCGTGGGATATCTGACCGAATCCATGCACGGTGCGGGTTCACCCCAGGCACAGCGCATCATGATTTCCCGGCAGGTCAATCTTGCCCAAAAACAAAAAGAAGCCAAAAAGCTCTGCGGCATCACGGATGAAAAAGTGAGCTTATGAACTGGAAAACACTCTATCAACAAAAACGTGTGTCAGCCGTAGACGCGGTCAGCCACATCCGTTCAGGCGACCGGGTTGCCGTGGGCCATGCCTGCGGTTCACCCGAGACCCTTCTTTCTGCCATGATGGAAATCAAGGAACAGTACAGAGGGGTTGAGCTGGTTCACATGGTATCCATGGGACCGTCAACCTATTGTGCTGAGGAAAACGCCCGGCATTTTTTTCACAGCTCCCTGTTCGCAGGACCCAACAGCCGGACAGCCATCCATCAGGGCCGGGCCATGTTCACCCCCAGTCATTTCAGTCAGATTCCCCGATTATTTACCGAAGATATCATGCCGTTGGATGTGGCCCTTTGCATGGTCAGTCCGCCGGATGAACACGGGTACTGTTCCTTCGGCATATCCGTGGATTACACCAAACCCGCCGTGGAAAGTGCACGGCTCGTCATTGCCGAAGTCACACCCCACATGCCCCGAACCCTGGGCGATGCATTTATCCACATATCCAAAATCGATTATCTGGTGGAAAGTGATGCCAGACCCATAACCCTGCCCTTGCCAAAAATCACTCCAACGGATGAGGCCATTGGCGGACATATCGCCGGCCTCATAAAAAACGGCGACTGTCTCCAGCTGGGTATCGGTGCTGTCCCGGATTCAATCCTGGGATTTCTTTCCGATAAAAAGGACCTGGGCATCCATACCGAGATGTTTTCCGATGGGGTTGTGGATCTGGTGGAATCAGGCGTGATCACCTGTGCAAAAAAGAACCTCCACACCGGCAAAATGGTTGCGACCTTTTTCATGGGTACCGAACGGCTGTACACCTTTGTTCACAATAACCCCATGGTCATGATGTTTCCTGTGGATTATACCAATAACCCCGCCATTATTGCCCAAAATGACAACATGGTTAGCGTCAACTCGGCCCTGCAAGTGGATTTCACCGGCCAGGTGGTCTCGGACACCATTGGATTTCAGCAGTATTCCGGCTCGGGCGGCCAGGTGGATTTTGTTCGTGGTGCGTCCATGAGCAAAGGAGGGCGAAGTATTCTTGCCTTTCATTCAACGGCAGCCAGGGGTAAAATTTCACGCATCGTACCCCATATCGATGCCGGTGCATCGGTCACCACCCTGCGCACCGATGTCCATTTCATTGTCACTGAATATGGTGTGGCCGATTTAAGGGGAAAATCCGTATCCGAACGGGCCAAGCTCCTGATCGGCATCGCCCATCCGGATTTCCGTTCGGCGCTTCGTGCTGAATTTGAATCGATTTATTTAAAAGGGAATCCCCTTATGCGGACCCTTCCCGATGAACTTCGACGGACCTTCTGGCCCCATGAAGCACGGCAAAATTTTCTAAGAACATACCAGGATGTATCCTGATAAAAAACAAGACAGTGTGGGGCAAACCGGTTTAAGTTCGGAGCCCATCTAACCGAAGTATGACATTGTGTGAGGAGGGTTTTAAATGAGTATCAAACGTGAGTATGGAAGCATTCAGCCTGGTATCCCCTTGGGACCATTAACCCTGAGGCTCCCTTTTATCCATTACCGATTCGAGTTCCCCGACTATCTCCAGGGGCTTCTCATGTGTACCGTGTGCCTTGCCATTATCCCTGTGCTCACAGGAAAGCTCGGCATGTCCTTTGAAGTGGCCCTTGCCATTGTGGTCATGAACGGCACATTATATCTGGCCCATGTGACCTTTGGTGATCCGGTTGTCCCCGGTTGGGTTACACCGGCCATTCCCTTGTTAATCGGCTATGTGGAGACCTTTGCCCCGGGCATGGAACGGATGCAGGCCCTTATTGCCTTTCAGCTTAGCTTTGGACTTTTCTGTATCGTTATCGGGTCAACGGGCCTTGCCCGTAAAGTGGTCAGACTCATCCCCAACGCGGTCCAGTCAGGTATTTTACTAGGTGCTGGATTTTCGGCCATCATGCTTGTGTTTAAACCCGGCAACGGTTTAAAAAGCTTTGACAGCTTTCCCTGGACCGTCACCATCTGTATCGGCATTGCCTTTTATCTCCTGTTTTCCGAACACTTCAAACGCATCAGAAGTAAAAACAAAGCCCTCTACTATCTTGCCAACCTGGGCATGATGCCTGCCCTGGCCCTGGCCATATTTGTGGGCCCGCTTACCGGTGAACTTCCCTGGCCCGAATTTACCAGTGCCATATTCACCTGCCCCGATTTTGCGGGTCTGTTCCGCGACTTCACCCTATTCGGAGCCATCCCCTTTCCCCCGGCAAAAATGTTTCTGACCGGTCTGCCCATGGTGATTTCAGCCTATATCGTTGTGTTCGGAGACGTGATCCAGAGTCAGGCCCTGATTGAAGACGCCCAAAAATACCGCCCGGATGAAACCATTGATTACGACCCCAACCGATCACACATCATTTTTGGAGCCCGGAACACCATCATGAGCGTGGTGGGACCGGACATCTCCATGTGTGGCCCCCTTTGGGCAGCCATGCAGGTCGTTATTTGTGAACGATACAAACATGGCCCCAAAGCCATGGAATCCATTCTTTCGGGAGCTGCGTCGTTCAGGTTCGGAACATGGACCGGGTATTTTCTGGCCCCCATTGCCGCGACAGTCAAACCCATCCTCGGTGTGGGCCTGGCATCCACCATGCTCATCCAGGGTTATGTCAGCGTCCGTGTCGGTGTCTTGAAATCCCGATCCTTCAATGATCTGGGAATCGCCGGCGTATCCGGTGCCATCCTTGCCACACGGGGTGCTGCCTGGGGCCTTGGCGCCGCCATCCTGCTCTGTGCCCTGATTTATCTTGGCAGCGACAAGGACCATGCCTACATGAAAGAAGAGCCCCTCTTTCCAGGCAATGACCCGGACAAAATCGCAAAGGCCATCGAACAAGGCAGAGAAGAACAACCCAATGCACAACTGGTCAAAGCCCAGGCACCTGCCTGAGTCGAGCCTGAATTTATACAAACCCTCTTGCAGAACTGTCCTTCCCGCTCGAAAGCGGGAAGGACACACCTTGAGGAATAAGGAAAAAAACATGGCTCACGTGATTGGATATCCCACCCGGAAAAATCTGAAAAAAACTCTTTTGGGTTTATGGCTCATGATGGGCATCGCCATACTGACAGCCGCCCTGCTCTTTGATCCCAAAGCAGATATATGGCAGGAAATTTTCTCAAGCATGTCCGTGGGCATGGGCATCGCCCTGATCCTTATTTTTGCATATAGCCGTATCAACCCCTTGGGATTGATGCGGCTTATCAGGCCCAAGGCCTTTGAGCGTCATCTGGCACAGGACCTGATTGTGGCCGACGCCCTTGGCCAACTCGATCAAGACACACACGTATTTCATGGATTTGTTTTCGAACTTTTCCGGGTGGAGCATCTGGTGGTGAGCACCCAGGGTGTCTTTGTGATAGCAAAAATCCGTGAGTCACATGCGATTTCAGAGCAGGACGGCGTGCTTTACAGTGGCAAAAAAAGCCTTGAAACCCTTACCGGAAGCACATGGCGCATCTGCCATCTCATATCCATTGTCATGAAAAAATATTTTCACTCAGACATGATGCCCATGCCCGTGCTGGTAACCCCCGAAAGCTGCCCGGCAACAATCAACAAAAGTGGTGGCATTACCATTCTCAGCGAGAATAGTCTGACCGAGTTCATCGAAACAAGGGACTCACATATGGAAAAAGACACCGTGATATCGTTTGCCTCATTTTTAAGGAAACGCTATGCAACCCACGTATGACGATCACTCGATCAGAGGGAACAAATCAACATCGTTAAATTTCTGAGATGTCGTCTCCATGTCTATGGGGGGAAACAGCTCAACATCATTTGCAGTTGGATGTGTGGCCGCAGATTCTATGGGGCCGAACAATTTCGGAGAATACGGCTTGGATTTTTTCCGGGATATAACCTGCTTGATTTTTTTTCTTTGTTGGGTGGCATGAATAAAATTACGGGGCATGGGTTTGGGCGTAATCATCAGCTCGTTGGGAATTAAAATGACGTCGCCGATAAGGACATGGCCAGGATGTATTATAGGCTCTTCCATAGCAAGCGCATTTTGGTTTTTCTCATTACCAGTGTACCATTTAGAAATCAGGGAAAGGGATTCATCCGGCCAGCGGACCCGGTGTGAATAAAAACGGAATTTCATCGTCACATCGGGCACGTCGATAGGGTCTTCAACCTTGATTTCAGGCAGATTCTGTGCCTGTTGAACCATAGAGTGTTTGCGCACACACCCATTCAGGATAAACATCATGGATAGTAACACGACACATAGAGTCATCGTCTGTTGTTTGCCACATGCCACAATGTAAGGTCCTTATGGTTTAAGCTGACTAAGAAATTGTTCTGCCCGTTGATTATTGGGATTGCTTTTCACGGCTTTTTCAAGGCTTTCGAGGCATTGCTGTCTTTTTCCCTGTTTTTGTTGAACAACCGCAAGATTAAAAAACACTTTATCAAGGTAAGACGGGTTTAAGTCAACAACATGGAGAAACATTTTCTCCGCCTGTTCATAATCCTTGATGGATGCATATATAAACCCAAGATTATAAAACGTATCTGGCGAACGGTAATTTAGATTTGCAGCCGTTTGATAGGCTTTTAATGCGTTTGAATAATCGTTTGATTTGGTATAAATCCTCCCCAGATTAAAATGGGCTTCTGCATTTTGATCGTCAACCTCTACAGCCTTGGACAGTAATGATTCGGCCACATCAGGGTTTATATTAAATATTCTGGCCGCTTGCCCTTGCAAGGCCCGTGAATAAGACATCTTAATGAATGCCATATCCATCGGGTTTTCTGCGAGGACCTGTTCAAACAACACAATGGCCCGGTCGAAATCTTTCGTGTCCAGCGCCTTTTTTGCCTGCTCAATAAGACTGGGCGTCACTGTTTGATTCACCCGGACAGAGGGGGGGGGTATGACAACCTCTTCAGAGATTGAATGATCTTCGGATTTCTCCGAAGAAGAAGCCGCTGTTTTAGGAGCAAGGGCATTCATTTCAGTGGAGTTCTCTTTGGTTGTCAACGCATTCTGATAAAATGCTGTCATAAAAAAAAGCATTGCAGCTGAACATAAAGCAACCACCCAGACATAGGGTTTCTTTCTAAACATGGATGATAAAGCCAGGAAAAAATCAGACTGTTCTATGGGGAAAGGTTCAACCTGGGCCATTGAATGGTTGTCCGTGGGCATTTTATTGATGGAATCGAATTGCATCGCGCATTCATTGATAATATCCGGGCCAATGATATTTAGATTTTTCACATACCCAGCTAAAAGAGCATGATCACAAATGGTGTTAATAAGACGTGGATAACCCTTGGAAAAATGATGGATAGCCCGGACACCAGATGGGTTGAAAATGGATTTTGTCGTCCCTGCAACTTTCAGACGATGCCTGATGTATTCCAAGGTTTCTTTTTCTGACAAGGGCTCGATATGATAAACCAGACTGATTCGTTGCCGAAGGGCGCGGCATTCCGGCAAGCTCAAGGTCTCATGGATTTCATTTTGGCCGACAAAGAATATGTTGATAAGTTTTTCTTCGGGTAGTTCTATGTTGGATAAAAGCCTTATATGTTCAAGAACGTCTTTTGACAAGCTGTGAGACTCGTCAATGATAAGAAGGACATTTTTATTTTCCGCATACACCTGCTTTAAAAAATGGCTGAAATAATCAATAAAATCAATTTTCGAATTAAATCGAACGGGTATATTGAACGATATGGCAATGAGGTTAAAGAATTCAATGATATCCAATGCAGGATCACTGATGTTTGCCACCAGTGTATCGTTTCCGATTTCTTTCAATAACGCATTGATCAATGTGGTTTTACCCGTACCCACATCGCCGGAAACAAGCAGAAACCCCTTCTGGTCAATGACGCCATACTTCAACGTGGCCAGGGCTTCTTTATGCTTTTCACCAAGCCAGAGAAACGCTGGATCCGTATTTAACTGAAAAGGTTTTTTTGAAAGTCCGTAATGGGATTGATACATATATCATCTCCCCGGCTATAAATATGCATTGACGAGTCTTTCAGGAAAACGAAGCATAAAACTCACGCGTGTATAGTTCCATGCCCTGATTCACTCCGAGTGTTTCATCAGAATAAATACCGTTAAAATATTTTCCCGTTTACACTAATTAAAATTGAACAGCGTCGTTATTTGAATAACAGGCAGAAGGCTTATCAGCCGGAATCTTAGAAGATTATCATTGGAATATGATCACATTTTTACTTTACCACTATTTAAACCCAGGGTCAATTTAATCTTTTAATTACAAAAAGACTCATAAAAGTACAAATTACTGTAATTATAACCTTTTACCAACACGCCAATTTAGACTGCACCAAACCACCCATGACCCAGAGCAACCATGCTGAAACACCAAAAACGAATTTACCATAAAGGACACGAAGAGCTTAGCGCGGAAAAGCCACAACCAAAAAGCAGGTCTCTCACGGAGGCACAAAGATCACGGAGAAGGGCTAAAAGCATGGGAATAAAACAAAAACGGTTTTACCATGAAGGACATGAAGGTCATGAAGAAAAACGATTAAATAGTTTAACCACCCGTTCCCTTTAGTCGCTCAAGAACACAAAGAGCTTAGCGCGGGAAAGCCACAACCAAAAAAGCAGGTCTACCACGGAGGCACAGAGAACACGGAGAAGGGCAAAAAAAACAGAAAAACAGAGGGGCAGACAAATAATTAATTTTCTACAATCCCAAAGCTTTTCTCTGCGCCCTCAGCGCCTCAGCGAGACCCAAAGCTTTTCTTTCAGAATTTCGACACCACCGGCAACTGAGACTCACGATGAACGTTCAGGTCCCTAACGAGTTCGGAGTATTAGTTTCTCTCGCAGAGGCGTATAGGGCGCAGAGGAAAAACATGAGATTATTTTGTGGCCCATTCGCGTAAATTAGCGGCAGAATTTTTCCATGGCCTGTCATTTCACGCCCAGGGTATAAAGGACGCCCATCTCAAGCCAGATGCCCTGATCTGTTGCACGTTGCTCAACCTCGAAGAGATGGTCTGTTTTGAATTGTTCAAACCTATCGGGGCTGACCTGGTTGACCAGGCCCCTGAATCCGCCATTCCAGACAATGTCCCACCAGCCCAGAGGCGAGTCGAGAAAGTACCCGCAAGACACACGGTCACAGCTTACCCGGCCAAGGCCGGAATCTTGAAAAAAATCTATGCACTGTTCTTCTGTTGCCACTCGTTTCCAGGCCAGGGAAGGAGGTTGGACCCCATAAGCCACCAAACGATCACGGAAAAGATCCACAAGCGGCGTAAAGGAATTGTCATAAAAGGTAGACATCAAGACCTTGCCACCGGGTTTCACCTTGTCTGCGATATGTGCCAACTGCCGTTCCATATCCTCCATAAAAAACAGGCCAAACGAATTAACAGCCGCATCAAAATAATTATCCGGAAAATCAATTTCCTGCATATCCATCTCAACAAACGATGCATTGCAAATTCCCGCCGCCTCTTTTTTTCGTATGGCCTGGGAAAGCATGCCTTTCGAAAAATCGATCCCCGTCACATGACCCTCCGGTAAATCCCCTGCAATGGCCAGCGCCACAGCCCCGGTCCCTGTTGCCACATCAAGAACATGTTCATTCCCCTTAAGATCCAAATACGACGACACCCGATCCGCACTTTCCGAAAAAAACCGCATGGCCGGGTTGTCATACCCCGTAGCAATCGCATTGAATGTCCCCTTGAAAAACTCTTTCATTTTTTGATGATCCATAACTGCTCCTGTAGTTATTACGCCATCTCGTCCCCTCCATCCTGGGGATGCATTCCCGCATGGTTATGCCATCTCTGATGTCCATTTTTAGAAGGCTCTATAAAAAACAAAACCGCCACGGCAAAGGCACTGACATGAGTCTTATGAGTTTCATGGGACTTATGAGACCCATGGGACTTATGAGACATATGAAACGCACACTGTATTATACCCTTTCTGATTCAACGGCTCAAAGCATTTGAGCGATAAATCAAAAACTTGAAAATTGTTTGATCCGATGTTAGATAAAAAATATATTAATCGGTCAATAAATTGACGGATCTAAAATAATGACGAATATTTATAGTACATTACGATATTTATTAATAATTTTATCCCTAATATTTATATCAGGCACCGGTATAATATTGGCTCTAATTTGCATTTATGCTTTACCCGATAAAACATCCCAGCCGACTGTTGGCCTACTATTTTTTTTATGTGGATTTATTGTTCTGATATGTTTAATTTTACGCTTTAAAAAAAATAAACGCTCTAATTGAGAATGAACTTACTGATATTAATCAGTATAAAAGTAATTGACAGCATAAATATCGCAATGTTTATTACCGTTAGAATTTTATTTTTCCCATGCCGGGATAAATTTTTTGGCTCTTTATTTAAATATTCATTGATAGACACTAATAAATTCCCCAAGCCACCATCCGGTGGTGCTAATATCCTTAATTTATGACCATTATCACTTATTTGAACGTTACTGTTATTTATTTCTTTATTAATCGGTTTAAAAAATTCTAATAAAATCGCCTCAGATGTTTCTTTTTGATTTATTGTAAAGCGAACACGGCCACCGGCCGTCTTAATATTGTCCTTTTCATAGGTCGATTTTATTGCAGATTTTATATCGTTCCATTGAATGGACACATGTGACAAGGCATTATAATATAAAGTCAGTCCATGACTATCCAAACAAACATATTTGTTAAAATAATTTAATAACGAAATTGATCCTACAAAAAAAAAGTAATAGTATATATAAAATAAATGTTTGTTAAATAGCAACGCGAGTATCGACAAGAATAACCCTATGCACCATGTTGTACGCCATGTCTTCAATGAATGCCGAAAAATCATTTTTAAAGTCCTATCTCAATTATTTCTTCATCACTAATGAAGCAGCTATTGCTGCAACCGACGCTTTTGTCACAGGGACATTGTTTATAACCCCACCCGTACCAGCCAAATCCGAATTCTCAAAAATAAAAGCTGTAGCATGCCTCCCATAAAAGTCAAGTATTTTATTGAGCAATATATTTCTTTTAAGATGCACATATAAAACATTAATGCACTATTTTTATCAAAAAATTATCAGATCGGTTCAATAGTAATTAACCAAATGTGTTTTGTTTTTTCATATTTCAGTTTTTTGGTGTCAGGCACCGTTAACTTGTGAGTCCACATTCCCCAAATTTCAAATATTGCCCTGCATGAGTCCTATGAGTCTTATAAACCCCATGGGACCTATGGGACTCATGGGACTTATGAATAATTTATTGAAATTCAACACTCCCATCATTTCACAATCCCCTCCCCCTTTCCCCTTCCCATTGTTTTACCATTGACAATAAATGACGTCTTGTTTACACATTCTAACACATGAGAAAAAAGACTGGGGGGTTTGCCTTTCTCCTGAACATAACAACATGGTGACGCAACGTACAGAATAAACAAATGATACTATTTTACTTATAATAAAAAATAGTATTCATACTTGTTTACTGTGGATTAAGTAAATCCACAGACTATGATGTCAACCGGCATATTTCTGACTCATCGCACGAGTCATTTTTACGCCACGTGAACCAGGGAGTGATGTATGAGGGGAAAGAATCTGATCCAACTGATCAAAGCACTCAGTCTGTTATCCCGGCCCCAGGGCTGCACCAAAAAAGACCTTGTTGAAAATCTTGGCATCACGGACCGTTCCGTATCCCGGCTTCTCAATGCGATTGAAAAATTAAACATCCCCATTTTCGATGAGCAGGTTCCCCTGGAAAAACAGAAACGATGGCATATTGACGCCACGTATGTCGATCGGCTTCCCAATCTCAGTCTGCCCAAAATCGCCCTGACCTTTTCCGAAATCATATCCCTGTGCATGATGGCGGGTGAGTCTGTTGTCTTCAAAGGCACTGAAATTGACAACCATATCCGTACCACCCTGACCAAGCTGATGTTTTTTGTCCCCAAAGAAACCCGGAAAGATCTTTCAAGCCTCAAGCGGATTTTCATTTCAAAATCCATGGGATCCAAGACATACGCTGGAAAAGAATCCGTCATCGAAACCCTGACCGAATCCATCCTGAACAACAACTCCTGCAAAATCACCTACCATGTGTTCTATAATGACACGGTCAAAGAAGAAACTATCGGTCCCTTACACTTCTACGAAAACAACGGCGGCCTCTATCTATTCGCCCTCAAGCTCAGTGACAATTCTGTCCGCAGCTACGCAGTGGAACGTATCCGACGCATTTCAAAACTAAATCAGGACGTGGACTACCCGGCAAATTTCAACCCTGAAGACCAACTCAACTCAGCCTTTGACCTGACCCACGGCGACCCGGTCACCGTTAAAATCCATTTTTCGCCCAACGAAGCCCGCTACATCATAGAAAAAACCTGGGCCAAAATCCAACACATCGACAACCACCCGGACGGCTCCCTCACCCTGTCCATGGCCACCTCCGGCTACCGCGATGTCAAACGCTGGATCATGTCATTTGGGAAAGAAGCCCGGCTGCTGGAGCCTGAGGGGATGAGAAAAGAAATTGAGGGGGAGCTAAAGGAAATCTTGGGTAGGGGATGAGCATGGGGGGGGGGAAATAATTTTAAGCAACTGTGAAAAAGTTATGCATGTGGGACCGTTTTTGACATGGGTGGGGGGTAGTGTTGGATGTATGAAATTTTTAAGTTTACCACAGAGTCTCTGATAACATAGAGGTTCTCGGTTTCTGGACTGAAAAATTAATTTTCATAATGGATTGTAAGAATTATGAACGACGAGATTTTTAGATATTGGGGGAAATACAATAACGAATCATGGCATCCTGTGCTTTGTCACATGCTGGACGTTGGTATTGTTGCACATGAATTATTTTATGGATTGCCCAATTCAATTAAAAAAAGGCTGGAAGGGGTATTCGGTCTTTCAGAAATGAAATTACTCAATCTAATAGCTTTTTTTGCTGCTCTTCACGATATCGGTAAAATAAGTCCTGGATTTCAAAAGAAAAATACACAGTTTTTCAATATATTGCATGAGTCGGGCCATCAATTTCCAGAGGCATCCGAAACTCTCCATGGACAAGTTAGTCTTGATATTCTGCCTGATTTACTAATGGACGAACTGGGTTGTTCAGAAGACTTAGCTCTCGGGTTTTCAAGCATTCTTGCAGCTCACCATGGGGTATTTGCAGGCGAAGAAGGATTCGGTTCAGGTGATGGGCCATGGAAGGATGGCCGCTTGTCTGTGATGAAATACCTTTCAGACTTATTTGAAATAGACTCCCTTGCCGGTGTGAATACTCCCCCTATTCCTGTTTTAATGATTCTTGCGGGCCTTGTTTGCGTCGCTGACTGGATTGCCTCATCAGAAGAAAACTTCGTCTATACATCCGGAACACCCGCGTCACTTCCCCAATACATTGAGGAACGATTCGATATCGCAAAACGACTGGTCGAAACGTTAAAGATGACAAATAATAAAATTGAGCTGCATGAATTTAAAGATTTGTTTGGTTTTGATAATCCTAATGCCTGTCAGGCTGCAACCATCCATGTGACTCAACGACTGTCCCACCCCATGCTTATTGCTGTTGAAAGCCCAATGGGAAGCGGCAAAACCGAGGCGGCACTATCCGCTTTTTCAGAAATCGCTGCAAAGAGTGATATTGGGGGGCTTTTTTATGCACTTCCCACCCAAGCCACCGGCAACGCCATGTTGCCAAGGATGGAAAAATTTTTAAAAAACTTGAAGCCTAAAGGTGGTGCCGAATTGCACCTCCTCCACGGCAATGCAGATTTAAACCGGAACTACGAAGCACTCAGACTTTCTTCTGTGAATGCGGGTGAAGGGGACATGACGGCGTCCACATGGTTTATGTCAAGAAAACGGGGACTCCTTTCCGGCTACGGTGTTGGTACAATAGATCAGGCCTTGATGGCGGCGCTTAAAGTTCGTCATTTTTTTGTGCGACTTTTCGGTCTTTCCGGCAAGGTCCTTATTCTTGATGAAGTTCACGCCTATGACGTCTATATGCAAGAAGAAATATTTTCACTTATCGGTTGGCTGGGGCAATGCGGAACATCCATTATTCTTCTTTCTGCGACTTTGCCCCGATACCTACGTCAAAAACTTTTTCAGGCCTTTATCCCGAATGCAAGAGTTGACGAATCCGTTGATTATCCATGTGTTACGGGCATAGATTTGAATAATAAAAAAATAGTCACCATGCCAATTGTAGATGAAGCACCAGACCCGATCTCCGTCGAATTATTGGTCACAGATCTGAACAATAAGAAATATAGAATTCTTGATATCCTTAAAACACGACTTTCGGATGGAGGTTCGGCCGCCTGTATCGTTAATACGGTTAAAGAGGCGCAGGACCTTTATCGTCTCGTAAAAAATGGAATGCCCGACGCAGAAACGGTTCTGTTCCATTCAAGGTTTACCAAAGGAAGACGACTTGTAATCGAAGAACAGATTCTTTCGACGTGGGGAAAAAACGGTAACAGGCCTGAAAAAGGTATTGTGGTGGCAACCCAGGTTATCGAACAAAGTCTTGATGTTGATTTTGATCTGATGATTTCCGATCTCGCCCCGGCAGATCTTCTTTTACAACGTGCAGGCAGGTTGCATAGACATCATATGCCATCACCCTTTCGGCCGGAAAAACTCAAAACACGGTCTCTGGTTGTGACCATCCCTGACTATCAGAACAAAGTACCTGATTTTGGTGATAGCGGGTATGTCTATGAAAAGGATATTTTAACCCGAACGGCTCTTTGGGTCTCTCCTTTGGGCTGTGAAACAAACGCCGAGGTCACTCTGCCGGGCAATGGTATCGACTGGATTGAAACCGTTTATAATGCCTCCGGCTGTATTCCGGGCCATCTTTCCAACGCCATGGATCTCTGGGAAAAAGAGCGCAAAGGTGAAGAAATGGCCCAGGAATTTATTGCGCGGACCAACACCCTGTGCTCTGTCCACAACTGTTTGAATGACATAGATTATCTTTTGGACCTTTCCAATGATTTCAATGAAGACAAAATGATCACAACGCGTTTAGGCAATGAGTCTATTACACTTGTGATCCTTGAACGTGATGTTTTCAAACCCTCACACAGGGATGAGATCAGAAAGCTTCTGTCCCAAAGTGTGGATGTATCCACTCGAAAAATTATCAAATCTGTTGAAAATCTTGAATCACCTGAGGATTGGATGGAAATCCCACAGCTGAGGAATGCCAGGCCATTGATTATCCAGAATGGGCAGGCCCTTTTTTACCCTGGCCTTATCTATAACGACGAAACTGGTCTTGAACTTTGTGAAATATAATGGAGGTAACGTGTATGGGGGAATTTTCATTCAACCTGATCGATGAACCGTGGATACCCTGCGTAATACAATCAGGGGAATACAAAGAGATGGGGCTTAAGGAACTTCTATTAAGTGCCCATGATATTTCAGGGTTTGATTTACAGAATCCACTTGAAGAGGCGGCGCTGTATCGAATGCTGCTTGCCCTGGTTCACCGGATTGTAGATGGGCCAAAAGATACAATGGCATGGAAAGAGTTATATCAGTCCGAAGAATTTAAAGAAAGCAAGGTCATAGAATATTTCGAAAAATGGCACAGTCGATTTGACCTTTTTTCAGAAGAATATCCTTTCTATCAGACTGCTGGACTCGAAATAATTGATAAAGACAAAAAAAGTTCACCTGTTCAGATTTCTTCAATTCAAACGGCCAAAGCAAACGGCAACACAAAGACACTTTTTGATCATTCCTTGGATAGAGAGGTTTTGTCTTTACCACCCAAAGAAGTGGCTCTGATCCTCCTCTCTGCACAAGGATATCTCATGGGTGGGCTGAATAAAAAAACAACAAACTTTTTTGATTATCAGCAGAGCTTTTTACATGGGAGTATGGTTACTGGTTTATTCTGCTTACTCATGGGTGCAAACTTATTTAACACGCTGACATTGAATATGCTTATATGCAATGCCGATAAACCTATCCCATCACAACCAAATGACTGTCCTGTATGGGAGAGGGATGATATTGGTGGCGAGGGTATTGCAACACCTACAGGCTACTTCAACTATCTTACATGCAAAACCCGTCATATTTCTCTAATACCTGAAATGGATAATAACGGCACCCCAATGGTTCGTAGGCTACATATCGCTCAAGGTGAATCATTTCCAGACGTTCGTAGTCCTTTTGGAATTATCAGAGAGAATAAAAAGGGTGAAATATACTCTGTCCAACTGGAACCGGAAAGAATGATTTGGAGAGACAGCTCCGCCTTTTTTACTTTTGGTCCTGATGCAGATGAACGGCCAAAGGCATTCAGGCATATTGGCAACGCTCGTTTAAAACGTCTGGTATCATTGCCGGAACGTCATCGTTGCGCCATCTACGCTCTGGCAAATGACAAAGCGAATCCACTTGCTTGGCGCAAAGAAATGCTTTCCATCCCGACCGATTTACTTGCAGAAAAAAAGCTTGTGGACAGTCTTCGTAAAGGTTTAAGCCTTATTGAAGATGGAGCGAGTGTGTTGGACTATGCAGGAAAAAGTTTTATCCGGGAGTGCCTTCCTGAAAATTCAAAAGAAGCGGAAATTCGTTCTAAAGCCGAATCATGCGGATTCATGATGATTTATTGGGATCAAATGGAATCCGCATTCCACAATTTTATCATGGTGGTGGACCAAGGGGATGTCTCTTTTCAGGAACTAAAAAAACGCATCAAAACAATCGCACGTAACGCATTTAAAACGGGAATCGAACAACGATATATGTCATCGGCTCGAACTTACCGTTCATGGGTTCGGGCTTCGGGACTATTGAATTCAGGTCTTGCCAAACGACTAAAAACAGGAGGTGAACAACAATGATACAAAAGAAACATCCCTTGGTTGAATATCTTGAAAAGATCAGAGACAGGGATGATCGTGCTACCATGGCTAAACTCCGTAGGGGATTAGGAAAACGCATGGGGACTCCGGACATGTATCCCTATGTTGTGAATTTTTTACCCAAAAGCCTTTGGATGCAGGAACACTGCTTTCTGGTCGCGGCTTTATTTGCACTACATCCTGAACGAGCACCACTGGGCAGGAATATGGGGGCTGTTTTCAAAGTGATTCAGAGATTAGACCCTACGGACAGCATTGAAAAAAGATTTATCCGTCTTTTGAATGCGGACAGTGACGATATGGGGTACCACCTAAAACAGGCTGTGTCCCTCGCAAAATCCAAAGGTGTAACCATTGACTATCATAGGCTTATCGCTGACCTGACAAACTGGAATCATGAAGACCGTTTTGTTCAGCTCGCATGGGCAAAGGAATACTGGAAAGAACAACAAGAGACCACACATAACGAAACCCAGGAAGGAGACCAGGCATGATACTTGAACTTCATATTCTTCAGAATTTTGCGCCATCCAATCTCAACCGTGATGATACCAATGCCCCAAAGGATTGTATTTTCGGAGGACATCGCCGAGCACGAATTTCAAGCCAGTGCATTAAACGGTCTGTCCGACGGCATGAATCCTTTGCTGACAAGATAAAATCCGGGGGAGGAGATATTGGCGTCAGAACGAAAAGATTAAAATCCCGGCTTTCCAGTATATTGGTTAATGATTATCAAAAAGATACTGAAATATCAGATAAAGTAGCCTCCCTGATTATTGGCCTGATAGGATTAAAACTCAAAGATCCTGAAAAGACGGAATATCTTCTTTATTTTGGCGAAAATGAAATATCCGAACTTGCACAAATCGGGAATGCACATTGGGATATCCTTTCCGTTGAAAGTGAAAAACTGATGAACTCGGTAAAATCAGAAGACGGGAAAAAAAAGAAAAAAAGTAAAACGCTTAATGAAGAATTAAAACCTGTGGAAGCTGCATTCAAAGGAGTGATCGGAAAATCTCGTACTGCAAATCACAGCTATGCTGCAGATATCGCTTTGTTTGGAAGAATGGTGGCCGATGACAAAAACATGAATGTGGATGCGGCATGTCAGATGGCCCATGCTCTATCAACTCACAAAGTCGACATGGAAATGGATTATTATACGGCGGTGGATGATCTTCTTCCTGAAGATTCATCGGGTTCCGATATGATAGGGACTGTTGAGTTCAACAGCTCCTGTTTTTATCGCTATGCCAACATTGACCTGAAGAAACTCAGTGAAAACCTTGGTTCGGCAAATAAAGATCTTCTTCTCTCAACGGTCAAAGGCTTTGTGGAAGCAAGTATCAAAGCTGTTCCCACTGGCAAACAGAACAGCATGGCTGCCCAAAATCCACCGGAATATGCACGAGTCCTTATTCGCAATGACGGATTTCCCTGGTCACTGGCCAATGCCTTTCAAAAACCGGTACGTGCAGGACGGGATGTGTCCATTGAGGAAGCTTCTGTTGAAGCCCTTGAATCTTACTTTAATAAACTTTCTAAAGCATATGGTTCTGAGGGTGTAATTTGCGATGAAACCATGAACCTGATCAAGGAAAAAGGGAGCCTGGAAGACCTTGTAACGAGTGTCTCTGACGTATTGAACAATAAAACTGGGGGGGTAAAATGAACAGTGTCCTGTTGATGGCTTGTGGCGGCCCCATGCAGTCCTGGGGAACCCGCAGCCGTTTTGAAATCCGGGATACAGAACGGGAGCCTTCCAAAAGTGGAATCATCGGCCTGGTTGCATCTGCACTGGGCCGGAATCGGAAAGATTCGATTGCCGATCTTGCGTCATTACACATGGGCGTACGGGCGGATCGTGAAGGAATCATGAAAAAAGATTTTCAAACGGTCCAGCAGGTGGCCGTCGCCAGTGGCGGGACCCCGTCAAATCTGGTATCCACACGGCATTACCTTTCAGACGCGGTTTTTCTTGTGGGCCTGGAAGGGGATCATGCGTTGCTATCAGACATACACCATGCGATGAAACATCCAAAGCGGCCCCTCTTTCTTGGAAGAAAATCATTCGTTCCCAGTATCCCATTTTTTCTTTCAGATGGATTGATGACTGGCATAAATTTGGATCGCGCTTTTCAGGAGTATCCGCCCCTCGTTCAGTCGTTTAATAAAAAAGAGAATGCGAAGGATTCAACGTTTGAACCCATGCGTGTTGTCATTGAGACGGATGAAAAAACCCATGCTGTCAGAAAAGATCAACCGATCAGTTTTGATCTAAAAGATAGACGTTTCCGTGACCGTTATGTCCGGATTCATCAGGTCATACCCAGACTGCAAGGAGGTGGCGAATGATTTTATCCCGGTTGTCGTTTGATCCCTTGAGTCGAGGCACCATGAAAACAACAGGGGATATTTATCGACTTCATGAAACAGTGATGTCCGGTTTTAAAGCATATGAGAATAAACCCCGTGTATTGTTTCGAGTTGAACCGGAATGGAATAATAGTGGAATCAACATTCTTGTTCAAAGCGCAGTGAACCCCGATTGGACTGATCTGAAAGATTCTGGTAAAGGATTGATATTCTTTCAAGTAAAACCGTTTAATCCGGTGTTGAATGCAGGGGCTTGTTTGCGTTTCCGACTGCGAGGAAACCCTACGGTAAAGAGAAATGGGAAACGATATGGTTTAATCCGTGATGATGCATTAGAAACATGGATGTTAAAATGGTCCGAAACGATGGGTGTTAAAATTTCGTCGTTTACTGTTACTGATGAAGGTTATATCAGCGGTCTCAAAAAAGAGAATCAGATCCGAATAAAAACAGCCCGGTTTGACGGTAGATTTCAAATTGTTGATCCTGATAAATTGCTGAATAAAATTATTGAAGGTATCGGCCCGGCAAAAGGTTTTGGCTGTGGATTACTTTCCATTGCTCCGGGATAAAAAAGGATGGATTTAAACCGTCGGCAATTTGTCGACAACTGACGTTTTTTATTGGAGTTAAACCATGACCGAAACAAACCCAGAAAAAGCGAAGCAACATGTATACACCGAGATTCGCGACATTCTCACCCGGGCTCGTCAACGTGCATGGCAGTCCGTCAACCATGAAATGGTGTGTTGTTATTGGGAGATCGGGCGGGTTCTGGTGAAAGATGAGCAAAACGGCGAGGCACGAGCAGCATATGGCAAAGGGTTGCTGATAGATTTGGCAAACAACCTTACCTCTGAATTCGGTAAAGGATTTGATGAACGAAATTTAAGGAATATGCGTTCGTTTTACCAGACTTATCCAATTCGGAACGCACTGCGTTCCGAATTAAGCTGGACCCATTACCGGATTCTCCTGCGTGTTGAAAAGCCTGAGGCACGGGCATTTTATGAACAGGAAGCTATTAATTCACGTTGGTCCACCCGTGAGTTGGAACGGCAGATTGCATCGCTTTTATTTGAACGGCTGGCGCTTTCAAGGGATAAGACAGGAGTGTTGGAGCTGGCCAAGAAAGGACACGAGGTCAGACAGCCGGAAGATTTAATCAAAGATCCGTATGTGCTCGAATTTGTGGGACTGAGGCAGGATGAACGGTTTCTTGAAAAAGAGCTTGAAGGAGCGTTGATCGGCAGGCTGAAGGATTTTCTTTTGGAGCTGGGGAAAGGCTTTGCGTTTATGGCCCGACAGCAACGGATCACGCTGGATGGCAAACATTTTTATATTGATCTGGTCTTTTACAATCGTCTGACCCGCAGTTTTGTTCTAATTGATTTGAAAGTAGGTGAGCTGACGCATAAAGATATGGGACAGATGCAGATGTATGTGAACTATTACCAACGCGATATCACCAACACCGAAGAGAATCCGCCCATTGGCATCATTCTGTGTTCCGAAAAAAGTGAGGCGGTGGTGCGTTATACCTTACCCGAAGGAAACAATCAGATATTTGCCTCACGCTACAAGCTTTACTTGCCCAGTGAAGAAGAACTGGCAACGGAAATCTGTAAAGAACGATTGTTGATCGAACAGGAAACCCAGTTGAAAACAGAGGGGGAAAACGGATGACTAATGCTCCCTTTATCCCCCTCAAGCCCATACCCATCAAGGATCGGGTATCCATGGTTTTTGTGTATTACGGCCAGATTGATGTACGGGACGGAGCCTTTGTGGTGGTAGATGATGTTCATGGGGAACGTAAGCATATCCCAGTGGGGTCAGTGGCCTGTATCATGCTGGAACCGGGAACAAGGATCAGCCATGCGGCGGTGAAGCTGGCGGCAACCACTGGCACACTCTTGATCTGGGTGGGAGAAGCTGGGGTTCGGCTATATTCGTCAGGACAGCCGGGTGGCGCTCGTTCGGATAAACTGCTTTATCAGGCCAAACTTGCCTTGGATGAAGGCTTACGGCTTAAAGTGGTTCGAAAAATGTTCGAGATTCGTTTTGGAGAAAAACCACCGGAACGAAGAAGTGTTGATCAATTAAGGGGAATTGAAGGCGTACGAGTCAGGAAAATATATGAATTGCTGGCCAAGCAATACAAGGTTCCATGGAAAGGGAGGAAGTACGACCCTAAAAACTGGGACTCGGGTGACTTGGTCAATAAATGTCTGAGCGCCGCAACTTCTTGTCTGTATGGCGTAACTGAAGCGGCTATTTTAGCGGCAGGCTATGCTCCGGCAGTGGGTTTTCTCCATTCTGGAAAGCCCTTGTCTTTTGTTTATGATATTGCCGATATTTATAAATTTGATACAGTGGTTCCGGTTGCGTTTCAAATCGCCGCCAAACATCCGGCACATCCGGACCGTGAGGTGCGAATTGCGTGCAGGGATGTCTTCAGGCAAACCCGGTTACTCAAAAAAATCATTCCGGGGATTGAAGATATTCTTTCAGCCGGAGGGATTGAACCCCCTCTCCCACCCCTGGATGCCCAACCCCCGGCCATCCCGGAACCTGAACGAATCGGGGACGAAGGACACAGGAGCGCATGATATGAGTATGCTGGTTGTCGTGACCGAAGCTGTCCCTCCACGTCTTCGAGGCCGCTTGGCCATATGGCTTCTTGAAATCAGAGCGGGTGTCTATGTGGGTGATGTCTCTCGACGAATCCGGGAAATGATCTGGGATCAGATCACAGTTCTTGCCGATCAAGGCAATGTTGCCATGGCCTGGGCCGCACCAAACGAATCAGGATTTGATTTTCAAACCTACGGAAAGAACCGAAGAATTCCAATTGACTACGATGGTCTCAGACTCGTATCATTTCTTCCCCCTGATCAAAACAGCAATGACGATAAAACAGCTCTTTGACAATTGAGTGATAAATGATAAACAATATAAAAAATTTCGGTACAAAAACTGACTATCAAAAACTCTTCTAAAAACAATAAGTTCCAGGAAGAGAGTTCCCCACACCTGTGGGGATGAACCGACAATGTTTGACATGTTAAACTAACCACAGCAGAGTTCCCCACACCTGTGGGGATGAACCGGCCAGATGCGTGTCCATCCTTTGTCCTGAGCAGAGTTCCCCACACCTGTGGGGATGAACCGCTATGGGGTTACTGCATGGACAAGCTCAATATGAGTTCCCCACACCTGTGGGGATGAACCGCATGTGATTTTGGGGCCCCCACCATCAGAAAAGAGTTCCCCACACCTGTGGGGATGAACCGTTCCTGGGGAATATTACCATAGCATGCTCGTTGAGTTCCCCACACCTGTGGGGATGAACCGTTATCACAGATTGTAGTGGTAATGTAGCTCATGAGTTCCCCACACCTGTGGGGATGAACCGGATGGTATTGCAGATCAACTTGGTGTTATATTGAGTTCCCCACACCTGTGGGGATGAACCGGGCACTCCCGGCCTATATAGCGTCAACGCCAGGAGTTCCCCACACCTGTGGGGATGAACCGATAAAAATAAATGATCAAACACAGGTTATAAAGAGTTCCCCACACCTGTGGGGATGAACCGCCCTTACCGCCCCTGTGATACTCGCGGCGGTAGAGTTCCCCACACCTGTGGGGATGAACCGATATTACTATTAATAACGTTATGACATTTTCTGAGTTCCCCACACCTGTGGGGATGAACCGGAACAGAAGCAGGTAAGACACAGGCCCCAGCAGAGTTCCCCACACCTGTGGGGATGAACCGCTTTTATTCGTGTTTTCTTGCTCATTTCACACGAGTTCCCCACACCTGTGGGGATGAACCGTGGGCTATTTGCCCCAAACACACCCTAAATATGAGTTCCCCACACCTGTGGGGATGAACCGTGTACACTCGAATAAATCGAATGATCTTTTAAGAGTTCCCCACACCTGTGGGGATGAACCGTGATGATCCAGCGGCGTCTGTAGTCGTATGCGGAGTTCCCCACACCTGTGGGGATGAACCGCGCTTCGGTTTTTTCGTCATCTGCCTGGACGAGAGTTCCCCACACCTGTGGGGATGAACCGGATTATAAATGGCTGATTGGAGTAGTTTTCTTGAGTTCCCCACACCTGTGGGGATGAACCGATAGTTGTATCAATGTCTGAAAAATGTCTGTTGAGTTCCCCACACCTGTGGGGATGAACCGTTAGTAATTCAATAGTTTTCTTTTTTTATGATGAGTTCCCCACACCTGTGGGGATGAACCGACAGATAGTCAGTATGAATGGACATGGCAAAGGAGTTCCCCACACCTGTGGGGATGAACCGAAAACCTTGGGCAACGGACCATTGACCGGCTTGAGTTCCCCACACCTGTGGGGATGAACCGGGATATTATAAACAATATCTGAAAAGAAAGCAGAGTTCCCCACACCTGTGGGGATGAACCGGATAAAATAAACCAGGCATTAAAATGGGCAGGGAGTTCCCCACACCTGTGGGGATGAACCGCATATAAAACGGCAAACGAATCAGAGACATATGAGTTCCCCACACCTGTGGGGATGAACCGTGCTACAACCATTGGATGTTTGTCCCGCCACGGAGTTCCCCACACCTGTGGGGATGAACCGGCCCAGACGGGGAGCCTGTGAAGTATCTTGAAGAGTTCCCCACACCTGTGGGGATGAACCGTGTTACTTCTGTTTCAGGGTCATTGGTACCGAGAGTTCCCCACACCTGTGGGGATGAACCGCACATTCAAGATAAGATTCCCGGAATTTTCAGGAGTTCCCCACACCTGTGGGGATGAACCGCCCACGGACCCTGCTTGAAATGTTCGTGGAAAGAGTTCCCCACACCTGTGGGGATGAACCGGTGGGCTTGGAATGAATATGTTATTTCTTTATGAGTTCCCCACACCTGTGGGGATGAACCGTTTGCACATTATAATAACAGGGATTGAACATTTGAGTTCCCCACACCTGTGGGGATGAACCGGTAGTCTTGCCGCTTGACTGGGTTGGGCTTACGAGTTCCCCACACCTGTGGGGATGAACCGCTTATGTCCGAGGGCAAGCTTACCCAGGCTCCGAGTTCCCCACACCTGTGGGGATGAACCGTATTGACGTGTTCCACATGTTCCACGTACCCAGAGTTCCCCACACCTGTGGGGATGAACCGTATTTTATCAAGATCAAGATTTATGTCCATTTGAGTTCCCCACACCTGTGGGGATGAACCGCGTTATAACCTTTTTTTATAAAAAAAGAAAGGGAGTTCCCCACACCTGTGGGGATGAACCGTCCTCTTCCTATAATTTGCACATGTAGAACAGGAGTTCCCCACACCTGTGGGGATGAACCGTTTGTAAGTTTTTGTTCTGTTCTCTCAACCTCGAGTTCCCCACACCTGTGGGGATGAACCGAAAATATAAACGGTCCTATCTCCGACCGGGCCGAGTTCCCCACACCTGTGGGGATGAACCGCTTTTTCAGCCAGAGAGCGAGGAATATTTTTTGAGTTCCCCACACCTGTGGGGATGAACCGGTTTCCGCCAAGAGTCACCCCCGGCATAGATGGAGTTCCCCACACCTGTGGGGATGAACCGGCAATCCGTTCAGGATGGATCTGTTTGAATTGGAGTTCCCCACACCTGTGGGGATGAACCGTCAGTAAAATTGCTGAAAAGGAAAGTAAAAATGAGTTCCCCACACCTGTGGGGATGAACCGTGCTCTTGATATGTATGATAATACTGTTGATAGAGTTCCCCACACCTGTGGGGATGAACCGCGCTCCAATTACGGCCACGATTACTACCTGTGGAGTTCCCCACACCTGTGGGGATGAACCGCCTGTACTACCACCAACACCAGAGTCGGCACTGAGTTCCCCACACCTGTGGGGATGAACCGATTTTATTTTAGGGGCGCTTCAAGTCGTGGTGGAGTTCCCCACACCTGTGGGGATGAACCGGTGAAATTGTTTTCCCCCAGAGAATACTATAGGAGTTCCCCACACCTGTGGGGATGAACCGCCCTTACCGAACCTGTGATACTTGCGGCGGTAGAGTTCCCCACACCTGTGGGGATGAACCGCTAAAAAAGAAAAATTGGAATCGGATAAAGAAGAGTTCCCCACACCTGTGGGGATGAACCGTGAGACAAATGTGGTAATACAAACATTCGGAAGAGTTCCCCACACCTGTGGGGATGAACCGCTTACATTTTTACTGATACTTAATTTCATATAGAGTTCCCCACACCTGTGGGGATGAACCGGAATGGATTCTTGCAAAGAGCAATCTTCAAACGAGTTCCCCACACCTGTGGGGATGAACCGTTTGATTACTTCTTTCACTACTCTTTTCCAAGGAGTTCCCCACACCTGTGGGGATGAACCGGATATCCTTGAACGTATCAGGTCAGACAAGAAGAGTTCCCCACACCTGTGGGGATGAACCGTGTTCGGCATGCCCCTTCGGCTTGGGAAATACGAGTTCCCCACACCTGTGGGGATGAACCGAATACTATGCTGCTGTAGCATTCTTTGGGCAAGAGTTCCCCACACCTGTGGGGATGAACCGCCATAAGAAACAGCATGTGACTTATTAAAAGAGAGTTCCCCACACCTGTGGGGATGAACCGTCAGGAGGAGGAATGAAGCGGACTCCTGGATCGAGTTCCCCACACCTGTGGGGATGAACCGGAGGCCGAAACGAGTCATGTCAGGCTCTGACAGAGTTCCCCACACCTGTGGGGATGAACCGGAAGAAACGAGGTGATCACCCAACTATATGTGGAGTTCCCCACACCTGTGGGGATGAACCGCCAGTCATCAACAGCACCTCTATATTGTATAGGAGTTCCCCACACCTGTGGGGATGAACCGGTTTGTGTAGCTATTCCACCATAATGTCCAAGGAGTTCCCCACACCTGTGGGGATGAACCGGGATCTGGGTTTGAACGAGAAATGTGTAAAAGGAGTTCCCCACACCTGTGGGGATGAACCGTTTGTACAGGAATAATGTTTCGCAAGTTCTTAGAGTTCCCCACACCTGTGGGGATGAACCGTGGAGTTAATACTGTAAAATTCAAACAAGATTGAGTTCCCCACACCTGTGGGGATGAACCGCAT
>JAHIRD010000025.1 GCA_018818835.1 Pseudomonadota bacterium | reverse complement strand
CATCAACTTGTTCAGTCGTGAAGAGAATTTAATATCCACAAAGCATTTTTCGCAATGATTATATTTCATGGCATTGGTCAGAATATTCATCAGAAGCATTTCAAACAGATACGTATCTATGGGCAGGCTGACGCTCTTTTTTAATTCGTTGATCAGGTGAATCTCACAGGCGGGGAAAAGATGGTTGTTCGTTTTAAGAAAATCCTCGGTCAGGGCCACAGGATCCCTGGGCACAAAAGTCCCTTCGTATTCGTGGCTTTCAAGCCGGGCCAGGTTTAAGATGCTGTTGATATTTCCTGAAAGCCGTCCCACATCCGAGAGCATATAATGCAGGTATTTGTGCTGGTCCTCCTTTGACAGGTCATGCTTCAGGAAAGTTTCCAGGTAGAGTTTCAGGGATGTAACCGGGGTTTTCAGTTCGTGGGTGAAGTTGTTGATAAAATTCTGCTGATAGTTGTAAAGGTGCAGCACTTTTTGATAATACACGAAACTCATGAAAATACCGGCAAGGATAACCCCTCCGATCAGTGTAAAAATAATGATGACAATCCAGGTTCTGGACTGAAAAATTAATAAGGGATCAAAGTTCAGCCTTCCAATGAACTCTTCCAGGCCGTTTTTTACCTCAATGTACCAGAAGATGCACAAAAAGAGGGTCAGGCCCAGGGACGCCATGGAAAACAGAAAGAGAACCGTGGGATTGGGCAGCCATTTGTAGCGATTCGTCATGATATCTGAGAGCGAGAGCGTTTCTTTAATTGAGAATTTTTTTTTCAAAACTGTGTTTTCCTTAAAAAATCAAGGGAAGAGAATCCCGGACGATGAGGTGCTGTTTCATACCCACGCATACCCATTTGCCCTCCTATGATCCGGATTATTTTTTTATTTTCCTCCTGCCATGGGCAAAAAGAAAAGGCCGGAACCATGTATCTGATTTCAGGGCCGCCACGGCAAACCTGGACCACGGCAGTAGCTGAACCGAAAGCCATAAGGACCAGAAGAGCATCAAAAGATGATAGGTGTGGGCTGAATAAATCGCAACCCAGGGACTTGGCAGGATACCGGGTGAACGGTCCTGGGTCCATATCAAAAGATCCTGGGTTGAATGATTCCCGGTTACCGTCATGTCCGGTACGGAAATAAGCCCCTGGGACACCACCTGATAAAAGGTGAAAACCATCCATGCAGTCCAGGCCATAAGAAAGACCTGCATCAGGTTGAACAGCAGGGGGGACACAGGCGACGTGTTTTTCCGAAGCTCCATAACCAGAAACCAGCCGACCACACAAAGGATCTGGGGCAGGGACAGGGACAGAAGGCCCAGTCCCAGAATGGTCCAGGTCCTTGAGCTCAAGGGAGATATGGGCATGCGCCCCAGGATAAGGGCACCCATCAGAATGAGACCGCAAAGACCCCAGGTAAGAAGAGCCGGCCCCAGGTAAGGGCCATGGGTGTATATAATCCAGGATCTGTCCGGAAGATGCATGGTCATATCCACATTGGCCGCGTCGACTCCCATATCGATGGGAGGGAAAGCGATTATGTCGGGCTTAATGAATCGTTCCAGAAAAGATGTGTTCCAGGTGTTCGCCTGATTCCATTCAATGCGGATGGTCTGAGGCCCTGGAGAAAGGGGGATGTCTATGGTGTCGGGGCTTCCGGAAAAGGGCATGGAACGGCCGTTGATCAGAATTGTTTTAACCATACAGTCCTTGGGCGTGGGGATGGTGTAATTCCTGCCCTGGCTGGTTCTTAAAGAAAAGGTAAGGACAATCCGGTTGGACCCTTTTTCGATATAATAGTCAATAGATGCGGAATCAATGGTGAAATAGTCTCCTGCCGCGGGCTCCATCTGGGTGAACGACAGGTTGAGATGCTCGCCGGGCCAGGGATACCAGAATGAATGTTCCCCGCTGTCAGGACAGACCATGGGCGGTCCATTGGATGTCAAGTGCCACCGGGATGAGAGTTTAAGGGACCAGATTTCGGACCAGGATGCAGAAAGGGGAACCGAAAGGTCCAGGGTGGGGGTGATGGGCAGGCTTGATATCCAGCTTAAACGGTGGACACCCGGAGCGAGACTCACCTGGGCCGTTGTTTCATTCAGGTTCAGGCCAGGAAGATCTGTACGGACTTTTTCGTCTTTTAAAAGGGGCAGAGCGATCATCACGCTTTTCTGATCATCGGTCCCGGGAAATCGCTCTACGGTTGTGGTCAATGTCCACTCACGGTCACATGATACATCGCGCCTGACTGTCACATGATCCGCCAGCGGTTTTTCCGGAGACTCCAGAGTCGCATCATCGGCTGGTATGGTGCTTTGTTCCGGAACCGAGGCTTTTCGGGTTGCGATCAGACTGTTTTCCGTCTGCATGTTTTGGTCCAGGCCAATGATATCCCAGTCCTTGCCATGCACACGGACCAGAGCCGGTTTAAGGGGGAATGAAAACCTGAATGAGCTTTGGCCCACGGCCATGCCCCTGAGGCTGATCTGGTGGACGCCCTGGGGGATCAGGGTCCATTGGCTCCGGTTATCCCGCATCACGGCCAAATGGGGCGCCTCATCCAGTCTCATATCATATAATTCCCAGGAACCCAGACCCGACGGAAGAGGCATGGCGGTCTTGAGGGCGGCGTTCACTGTAAAATCAATCACGATGAATTGTTTGTCATTTTTTCCATTCGCATCGGGAAGGCTGATGCTTACCTCCGACAGGGATGCGCATTGGGGATAACAGTCCGCAGCTTTGGTCAATCGTGTTTCAAGTTCAGATAAAAGCTGGGGCGAGGGGATATCGGCATGGGCCCTGGCGGGGCTCATAAGACAGATACCTGTGATGGCCGAAACCAGTGCAAGGCACACGGGTGTTGCATGTTTGTTTTTATGGCGGAGCCTGTCTCTGAATCGAACAGGAATAAATCGGAGGATCATGACCATGACAAGAAGGACCCGGATTATTGAAAAAAAAGAATTATGGGCCGGAGACATCAGATAGAGACCCAGGCTGTGGGATGAGGGAACACGTCCCAGGTCTATGGTGATGCGTTTAAAGTCCCAGGTGGGGATGGCCGGTCCTGTCTGGGTAATGATATTTTCCGAAGACAGGGTATATTTTTTTTTATGTGGGACAGGGGCTCGGGGTATGGGCATCATTTTTTCCATGGGCGCCTCCTCATCCATGACTGCCATTATCCTGGATTCACTTTCGGGAAATGGTTCCGGGGGAGCCATCATCATGGCGGGTTCAGGGGACGAGGAACCATAACCGAGAGTAAACCCCCCAGGGGATTCCAGCTGGGGATAAAGGGCCGATCTGATTTGAACCACAGAAAAAAAAGCAGAATAAATGACAAGGGCCGAAAGGACAAGCTTCTTGAATCGTGTTACACCCGGTGACGGGGGGGTATGGGGTCCTGTTTTGAAACGAATCAGGGCCACCAGCAGAATGAGGAACACAAACAGGTAAAACGGAGTTGCTTTTTCATGGCAGGTCAGAATGAGCCCCGTGAAAAACAGAACGCCCCAGGGAATATTCCACAGGCGAATGGCAGCATAACATACAATAAGGATGAGAAAAAAATCCAGCATGGACCATTGGTTAAGCCAGGTGTCTCCGGAGTTAACGTTGCCGCCCCGGACGCCAAGGAGGCGCCATCCCGGGGGAAGGTTCACCGTGACATCCGCCGATTGGTAATCGCAGTCCCATCCCAGGTTGACGCTTTTTCCTGACTCCAGATGCGTCAATCGTGATACCGCCTCCAGGGACACGGGTCCCCGATCCAGTTCCAAGCCTTGGGCCAGGTCACCAAGCCGGGTGATCAGCCGATCTTTTCCGTCAAGGGACATGCGCCCCAGTGTGTAACTCCGGTCGTCCATGGAAAGATAACGTCTTTTGCCAAGGGTGCCGGACAAAAGGTCCCTGATTGTGGCACCGTGTCCTTTGAAATCCAGCCAGAGTTCCCGTGAGAGAAAAAGGGAGTCGGTGTCCTGTTCAGGGCAACCCCTTTGGATTTCGTGCATGGTAATTTTGCTGCCATCGGTGATTCTGTATGAGCTGTATTTTTTCCATGCCTCAGGCAGATTGCTTTGCATGGGGTCAATGGCCTGAACTCCTTCGATGCGGGTTGTTCTCATGTCCGGTCTGGATTTAAAGGCCCAGAGTT
>JAHIRD010000024.1 GCA_018818835.1 Pseudomonadota bacterium | reverse complement strand
TCAATAGGTTATAAAATAGTTTATAAAGATTTGGCTGAGAAGCGTTGCAATAAGAAGAAAAAACTTTACGAAAAATGGAATGAATTAATTCTGGAAAAGGTTGAAATTGGCATCGTTTAAATTTCACCGGGAATTGCTGATGCTAAACCTGATAGAGGTTATCTTCCGATTCCTTAAATATTCCTATACAGATATCAACCACACCAGTGTATAAAAGAACATTACCCTGATGAATTCCATGAAATAAGCGTTATAAAATAATGGTGCATATGAAGAAAAGTAATTTAATGTTTTACCACCCGCTCCCAATGGTCGCTGGAGGACACGAAGAGCACAGAGAAGGGCTAAAAGCTTGGTAGGTCGGGTTGAGGAACGAAACCCGACAAATTGGTACACAT
Source organism: Pseudomonadota bacterium (assembly GCA_018818835.1). Lineage (GTDB taxonomy): Bacteria > Desulfobacterota > Desulfobacteria > Desulfobacterales > Desulfolunaceae > JAHIRD01. The sequence goes on along the minus strand of JAHIRD010000024.1, from coordinate 70,070 downwards.
CCCTAACAGATATTATTTGCCTTTATTCCTGTCCTTCAGTAAGCCCCACGAACGGGAGGTGGAAAAAAGAACATAGGATGTTCTTGCCTCATCAATCATATCCCAGATATCTACCTTCCATGAAGCGGATCATGTTGTAAAGCATGCGATTGACAGGGACCAAAATCCCGTTTTTGTCAGCCAATCGGACCAGGGCTCCAGTAAGGGCGTCAATTTCGGTTTTTTTCTTGATCCGGATATCCTGGAGGGTGGATGATTCGTGGCGGGCTGTTCCGGGGATCAGGGTGTCCAGAAGAAAGGCGTAATATTCATCCGGGCTTTCCCAATATGTCGTGTAGGCCGCAGCGCCAAGAACCAGAAAAATTTCATGGACGATATCCCTGATGATGGCCCGGGTTTGGGGGGATTTTTTCAGCTCTCCGTAAGGGACATCAAAAATGGCTCCCAGTGGGTTCAGCGAGCAATTGAAAAGCATCTTGGCCCAAAGGTCTTTTTCTATGGTATCCGTGATTTCACACGATAAGCCCCCTTTTTGTATGGCGTTTCGCAAAGAAAGAAGCTCCGGGCAGGGGCTGTGGTCCAGACTGCCCAGGGTGACGGGCTGGACATGGACCGTGATGTCCACCCGGTTGGGTGCATGGCGGTGAAACCCGGTTATGACCCTTGCGTTGTACACCTGGGATGAGGGGAAATAGTTCAGAAAAATTTCACGGTTTCCCCAGCCGTTCTGGCAAAGAACAAGCTGAGTCGAGGCTCCGACCAGGTCAGGATACCGGGATAAAATCCGGGCTGCATCGTCGGTGTCATTGCTTTTGGTGCAGACCATGACAAGATCATAAAGGGTTTGACCAGGAATATCTGAAAGATCGGAAAAGGCACGAAGGTCTGTATAATGCCCGTCCCCTATAATGCCGGTGCGGAAAAGACCCTGGTCCTTAAGGGCCTGGACCGTTTTCTTTCGTGCCAGAATATCCGGTTTAAGTCCCGATTCACAAAGGCAGCTTGCAAGGCCAAGGCCCACGGCGCCTCCGCCGAATATCAGTATGTTCATAGGTTTCTCCTCACACGTGATGGCCTGGTCATATGGGCCTTTTTCCATCGCCATATTTAGACGTTTTACGGATGCGTCACACTAAAAGTTTAAAGAAAAGAAATTAGCCTGATACACCCATCAGGTCAAGGACGGGTTGAATGAACCATTGATATTTTTGACATTATCGGTTATTTCTTAAAGGTTTTTTAAACAATCAGGGGGTAAGAAAAAATGAAAAAAATTATTATTTTAGTATCATGCATTTTAGCGGTTTCAACACTTGTTGCGGCAGGTGATGCATCCTTTGACACCATCAAGGCAAAGGGTGAATTACGCATAGGACTGGACGATTCATTTCCGCCCATGGGCTACCGAATCGATGACGGAACCCTGACAGGCTTTGACATTGATGCGGCAGAAGAACTTGGAAAAAGACTGGGTATTAAAATCGTCTGGACGCCGACGGCCTGGGATGGTGTTATTCATGCATTGAATTCAGGCATGTTTGATTGCATCTGGAATGGTATGACGATAACACCCGAAAGAGCTGAAAAGGTCTTATTCACCAAACCCTATATCCTTGACGGACAGGTTGCCGTTGTCCGTTTTGACGAAAAAAGATTCACCAGTTATAAGGATCTTGGGGGGAAAATCATTGGTGCTCAAAAAGGGTCCTCAGCGATTAAGGCCATTGAAAAACTTCCGGTAAAACCGTCGGCCGTCAAAGAATACACGGACAATCCCAAAGCCCTGCTTGATCTTGAAGCCGGACGGATTGATGCGGTCATCATCGACAATGTGACAGGTCGTGATACAATCTCCAAACGTATAGGAAAATTCAAAACACTGCCCGGTTTTATCAGCAAAGAACCCTTTGGTGTTGCATTCAGGCAAGCCGATGCTCAACTTTTGAACACCATCCAGAAAACCATTGACGATATGGTTGCCGATGGGACCATGGCAAAAATTTCCATGAAATGGTTTGCCGAGGATATCACAGATCCATCAAAATGGTAAAACAGGGCGTGATCCACATACATAGGTCAATGGGCAGAGTGATTCTCTATGCCTTGCTCTGCTTAGCTTTTTTTCCTTCTCTAACGACTGCTGCGGTGTCTGATCCGGCATCTGTTTTTAGTGCGGCAAATAATTTCATTGCAGCAGGAGACTATCAAAAAGCGATAGAAACCCTTGGGGCCATTCCAAAGCCGGACCCGAATACGAGCGGATCGGACTTTGTCAAAAGCAGGATACAGACAGCCTCATTGTATCATGCCTTAAAGCAAACAAAAAAGGCCCAAGCAGCCTGTCATGACGTTCTGGAACTTTTCCCTGACAACAAAGAGGCCAGGAATTTTCTTATCGCCCTAAAAAAGGAAGAAATCCCTTTTTATATCCTTTTTTTCAGGGACTGTACTCGTTTTCTGCCGTCGCTTTTAAAGGGTGCAGTGTTAACACTTGCCCTGACCTTCTTGACCATGGTGATCTCACCTTTGGGCGGATTATTTATTGCCCTGGGCCGAATGAGCCGATTCAAATCCTTTGCCGGTCTCTGCTGGTTTATTATCTGGTTTTTTAGAGGCACTCCGCTGTTATTGCAGCTCTTCTTTATCTATTACGGCCTTCCGGCACTGGGTATTACCTTTTCACCATTCACAGCGGCGATTATCGGTCTTTCATTGAATTATTCTGCCTATCTTGGCGAGATCATTCGTGGGGGGATAGAAAGTATCGGCCACGGTCAAATGGAGGCGGCAAAAGCCATTGGGATGACGTACACCCAAGCCATGCGCCGGGTGATTATCCCCCAGACGTATAAACGTCTGTTACCCCCCATAGGAAATGAATTTATTGCACTTATCAAAGATACTGCCCTTGTTTCAACCATTGCCATGGTTGAGTTGATGCGCTCTGCCGATCAGATGTTTAACACCTATTTCAATGTCAATGTTCTGATTATTGCCGCCATGGTGTATCTCGCCTTTACAACCGTCTTTACTCTTGTCTTTGAACGTATTGAAAAAAAGGTGGGGGCTTATGAAAACAGGTGAAAACGTGATACTCCATCTTGAAAATATCACAAAAAAATTCGGCAAGGTAACCGCAATTGATCAGGTGACTCTTTCGGTGAAAGCCGGTGAGAGAATTGTCATTATCGGCCCTTCCGGCTCTGGGAAATCAACATTACTTCGAGCGGTGAATATCCTTGAAGAGATCGATCACGGCAGGATTTTTTTTAAAGGTGATCCGGTGGGTTATACCGCAATAAAAGGGAAACAGATTCTGGATAGCCCGAAAAACATATCACGTTTAAGATCTAAAATTGGCATGGTTTTTCAAAATTTCAATCTCTTTCCGCATATGACGGTTCTTGCAAACATCATGGAAGGCCCAGTTACGGTTCTTAAAAAAACCAAAAACGAAGCGGAAAAAACCGCCCGGGATATGCTGAAAAAAGTCGATCTTTCTGATAAATGGCAGGTGTACCCGGCCACATTATCCGGCGGACAGAAACAACGGGTGGCCATCGCACGGGCCCTGGCCATGAATCCTGAGATCATGCTGTTTGACGAGCCCACATCGGCCCTGGACCCGGAGCTTGTGGGAGAAGTCTTTAACACCATCTTGTCCCTTGCGAAAGAAGGCATGACCATGATTATTGTCACCCACCATATGGGCTTTGCCAGAGAAGTGGCAGACAGGGTCGTTTTTATGGAAAAAGGCGCCATGGTTGCCGAAGCCCCCCCTGAAAAATTTTTCAGCGCCTGCATGGAAAATAAGAGAATTGCGGATTTTATTCAGAATATACTTTAATCATAATGATTCAAATCCATGACATAGGTCTCAAAATCATTTTCCTGGAGAAATTTTGAAATCATTTCACTGACCTTATCAGCCGTATCAACACGATAAATGCCCCGATTATCTTTTCCGACTTTTTTTTTAGCATTTTCAACGATTGTCTGAAGAGACTTAATCGTTATTTCAACTGTTGCATTAATACGGATTAAATTGTTTGTATCTGACATAGTCATACCTTTTTTTATGAGGGCCTTTTCGATTACGCGTACGACTATTTTGGATCGCCAACGCCGCGTATCCATTGCCGTCAGAACCGATAGGTTTTTCCTGCCATTCCTGTAGATACGCGGTCACCCAGGGAATTTTTTAAATAGGCCGCTGCATGATCACCTGTGCAGTGACAGGGAATAATCGTGTCAATATCACGTTCCTGCAAGGCTAAAACGGTCTGATCAAGACGGTCGGTGCTTGCGTTTACCAGGTGAAATCCTCCGATGACTGCTCGAATCCTGAGACCATGATTTAATTGACTGATTACATCCAAGGTGTTTACCAGGCCGGAATGGCAGCAGCCTGTACAGACGATCACCCCCTGATCCGTTTTGATCCACAGGGCAAGGTCATCGTCAATGGGATCGGGCCTTTTCCCCATGTAATCAAGGTAAAACGGGCCGCCTGTGTCTTCAAAATCAGTCCTACGGGGAATGGGACCGGTCAAGCCAATGGCCTCTGTCAAGGCAATGGGATGCTGAACCCAGTGAATATATTTCCGGGAAAGCTTGTCAATGGCTGTCATGGATTCATGGGGTATGTGAATGGGAGCCGGCATGCTATTTCGGATGCTGTACCGAGGCCGAACAAGACCCGGATGACCGTAAACATGAATTTTCCGGTTCGGCAGGAGAATATACGGAATCCCGCCGGTATGATCAAAATGCCCATGGCTCAGCACAAGGATATCCGTGTCGCCGATGTCTATGCCCAGTGATTTTGCGTTGAGTTCAAATGCCTGCCCCTGACCAGTATCGAAAAGGATATGTTTTCCGTCAGCTTCTATCCAAAGCGACAGACCATGCTCGGCCATAAGGCCCTTTTCAGAATAATTATCCACAAGAATCGTGATGTTTACGCGGCCTTCTATCATGGGTGTTCCCGTTGCTGTTTTTTCACAGACCCAGCAGCAATAATGGGTTTTACGATACTTCGCATGATTTCTGCCGTGGGTGTGCTTGCATCCTGAGAAATAAAGGCTTGGCCGTTGTCACATGCCAAAGCAATCCCAGGGTCCATGGGAATGGCACCAAGAAACGGGACATTCATGCTTTCGGCAATTAGTCGGCCTCCACCTGAGGGAAGAATCTGGGTGACTTCACCGCATTTTGGACAGACAAAACCGCTCATATTTTCTACCACACCGATCACAGGGACATGGAGCTGATGACAGAAGGTGATGGATCTTCGGACATCCACGGCAGCGACTTTCTGGGGAGTTGTGACAATCACGGCGCCATCCAGTTCCTCAATCAGCTGGCAGATGGACAGGGGTTCATCACCGGTTCCCGGCGGAGAATCAATGATCAGATAATCCAAATCACCCCAGACAACATCTTTTAAAAATTGTTTGATCACACCCATTTTCATGGGGCCCCGCCAGATTACCGCCTCGTCCTGATTGTGAATAAGAAAGCCCAAGGACATGATTTTCATATTGTTCAACTCAATGGGAAGTAACCCTTCTTTACTGCCCGTTACAGTTTCCTTTTCAAGACCAAGCATGGTGGGAACACTGGGGCCGTGGATATCCACATCAAGCAAACCCACTCGTTGACCGGACATCATCAGGGCCGTGGCGAGATTCACAGACACCGTGCTTTTACCAACACCCCCTTTTCCCGATAGTACAACAATTTTATGTTTGATCCGGCAGAGTCGTGATTGAAGTTCCTGGCGCTCTTTGAACTCCTCATGGCTTTCATCGGTCCTGGGTTTTGAGGCTGAACACTCTTTGTCGCCGCAGGTACTGCATACCGGATTAGCATCTTTTGAAGTGTTTGACTTATCGTCTGATTGAGCGGAAATATTTTGAATGTTCGAATGTTCCATGCTTTTTATTGTCTCCAATAGAGTTAATAAAGATGCAGATTAGACATGATCTGTTTTGTTGAATAACTTCGGTCCATGGTGTAAAAATGGAGACCCGCAAGCAGATCCCTGCATTGATCCGTGGCAAAATCAATACCCAGTTTTAAAACAGCCTCTTTATCGTCTGCATTCACGGAATCAAGCCTGAGTTGGAGATTTTTGCTGATGCTTGTCCCACAGATTCTGGAAAGCATGGTGACCATTTTAACGGTGTAGACGGACATATAATCCGGCTTGAGTTCTGCCAGTTCATCAATAATTTTACCAAAAGACTGTTTTGCCTTTTCATTTCTGGGTGGAAAAAACTCCATTGAAATCACAGGCTTTTTTTGGTCATATAAGTGGGTTACGCGCATTAAAATCCTCCTGGTATAGCCCTATTTGCCGAGGTGTTTTTTCATATAGTCGCTTAACGCTTCCTGGACTGCCGCTGATGCAAGGTCTGCACAATGCAGCTCCTCTTTGGGGAGGCGTCCAATTTTTTTGAGAACTGCATCACCGGAAATATCTGTCAAGGCATCGGGATCTTTACCCAATGTGAGCTCGACTGCAAAAGAGCCGCAGATCGCACTAGATGCGCAACCGTCTGTAAAATAAGATGCTTCTTTGACCCGGTTATTCTCAAATTTCAGGTAAATTTCCATGCTATCACCACATTCTCCTCTGACGCGGGAATGGGCATCGGAATCAGTCATGCGGCCCTGATAGCGAGGAGAACGCCAGCGTTCAAATCCTTTTTCACCATAGGCATCTTTGGCTTCATTAAAAATTTGTTTCTGTAAATTATCCACAAAATCATCTAAACGTCCCATGGTTCTGATTTCATCCTTTTGGTCTGTGTTTAAGGCCTGAACTTATTTATATTCCTGACGGCGTTGGCGTGATTCAGCGACCTGCACCCAGACCACCGCCTCCTCCGCCCCCTTTACCTCCGCCTCGTCCCATTCCTCGACCCATGCCTCGACCCATGCCCATGCCGCCACCCATGCCCATGCCACGACCTGAGCCACCCTGACACCGTCCCATGGGTTGTTTAGAGATGGTTTCAGCCCCGTTCCTTGCTGATAAACCGTCTTTTTCCGACACGGTGGGTTTTGTGGTTAGGGTCAGATCCTTTGATTTAAATCGTTCAATGGCGTCGTGAACTGTTCCCGTGATTCCTGCAAAGACATCCATGCCTGCCGCGTCAAAGATTTTCATGGCATTCGGGCCGCATTGGCCTGTCAAAACAGCTTCTACACCTTTGGATGAAAGAAAACCAGCTGCCTGGATTCCAACTCCGCCACTCAGTGAGGCATACTCATTTTCATAGTGTTCAAAGCTCATATCGTCAGTGTCCACTATGATAAAACAGGCACATCGGCCAAAACGCGAATCAATTTGAGCATTTAAATCTTTTCCAGTGGAACTTATAGCCACCTTCATTATAGTAAACTCCTTTCTCATGGATTGTTCAGGGACAATACCGGTCATTTAAGCAGCAAGTTGCATACCACCAGGACAAGCAATGAACGGAAGGTATAAATCACTATTAATTTAAGGGAATTATGAGTATATGAAAATATTAATTTCTTGGGGCAAAATGGGTAGGGGTGCAAAAAAGCACGTTAAAATGAGCGCAGAGTCGCAACAATGCGACACTATCCGATTAGTTGTCTGACGGCATAGAACTGGGGCAATCACGGTGATCGGTGATCAATGGCTTGATATCCAGGATGGGGGTGCCGTTGATCATGTCGATGCCTTGGACCCTGATGCGTCCGCCCTGCTTGGCAAGAACCGTGACCACGCTCATGCCGATGGGGTTGGGGCGGATGGGGGAGCAGATGCTGAAAACACCTCGTGGCTCCTGCCGGTTTGGGGGCGTCTGAAACATGTTGTCCGATCTGAATTCAGGGCTCAGATGAAAATGAAACAGAACCACGATGGACTCTCCCACCGTGATATCCTTTAGCCCGGCTGCATAGTCTGGTAAAATGTCAAGATCGCCCTGGACATCGGACACGGACCAGTGCCGGGGTACGGTTTTCGCATCGGTCCTCACATATCCAATGGCTTTGACTTCCACGGTCATGATGTTACTCTCCTGTGTTATTCGATGGTCGCAACCGAGGCAAAGGCCGGTTCATGGAGCGGGATCAGGATGTCGGCCATATTGCGGACCTTGATCATGATATCATAAGCATCATACACATTCACATGGGTCCCGGGGGGGATCACCTCCATTTCCATGGCTTTGATCTCTTTGGGCGGATTGAAATTCTCATTGATCACACAGAACCCTGTGATGGCCGCTTTGCCTGATGGGGTATCAATAAGAACGGTCAGACCGCCTTCGGTGTGAACCGGAGTATGAATTACGCGGATACCCGGCACGATATCGGTATCACCTGTTATAATTCGCAGTTGTCCGTTTTCCTCCACATCGTCGATATAATCTTCCAGGTAACGGTAATCCAGCGGGTGAGGGTCATGGATGTGCTCAAGTTCCTTCTCATGAACGTAGATCTCTGCATTTATGCATTTGTAATCGTTTTCACAGTGGTCGTTGTGCAGATGGGTGTGGATGATAATGTCGATATCGTCCGGTGTGAGACCCCATTGGGACAGCCCCTGTTCAAAGGTTCGGATCTTTCCTCCGATGGCCTTTTCACGATCTTCGGACTGGATGGGACTCATTTCACCGGTGTCCACCAGAATTTTTTTATCCCCGCCTTCTATATACCAGCAGTATATCGGAATGGTGAATGTCACGCCATTGTTGTGCTGATAGGTCATCATGCTTTTGTCAAACACCTTGGTTCCCATGACCATGGGATGGATTTTATATGTGCCCAAAAATCACCTCCATGTTGGATCACTCAATAAGGTCGGGCCGCGCGTGACAAACGCCATTGATCATGCCCCATCACGGCAGAATCACTATGCTACGACACTTTTGTAAAAGGGTCCACCCAAAATGCTGAATTTCAGGAACAATCCTCCGGCGGCTCTCCGACACGCAAGTGGGTTGGCTTGGAAACGAGTCACGTGGCCTGAAATAATACCCGGATAAAGACGAGATAAAATGACATAAGTCATAGAGTCCCATAGGTCTTATGGGACTTATAAGACCCATGGGACCTATAGAGAATTGTTTTTGGGAGGCTTTGCTGCCTCGTTCACAGGATCTTGCCTCCAGAGGCATAGCTGGAGCCATGCATTTATTCGCTATACCTGAGGAGATTCATCAAGCACCTTACGTATGGTCATGGATAGATCTTTCAGTGTAACGGGCTTGTAGAGAAAGGCTTTTATTCCGAGCTCACGTGCTTTTTCATCTGAAATTTTCCGATTGAACCCTGTGCAGAGGATGATCGGGATATCCGGTCGTAAGGCAATCATTTTGGCTGAAAGGATATCACCGGTGATATCAGGCATGGTCATGTCGGTGATCACCAGGTCAAAAGCCATGGGGTTTTTCGTAAATAAATCAATGGCGTCTCTGCTACTGGATGTGGTCGTGACAGAGTATCCCATACGCATCAAGATTTCTTCAGCCATGGTGGCAATGGTTGTTTCATCATCCACAAAAAGAATCCGTTCATGGCCGGAAAGTAATTCGGACTCTTCAGAAAATTCGGGTTCAATGGTTTGGGGGACCACAGGAAAAAACAGGGTAAAGACCGTCCCTTTGTCAAGCTCACTTTCAACAGAGATCTTGCCCCCGAAAGACTCAACGATGCCGTGGACAATGGCAAGGCCCATGCCCGTGCCTTCCGACGGGCCTTTGGTGGTGAAATAGGGCTCGAAAATCAATTTCAATATATCGGGCGATATGCCGACTCCCGAATCCGCAATTGTGATTTTTAAATAAATTCCAGGTGTGAATCCATTAAGTTGGGAGCAGGTATCCTCATCCAGTATCACCTTGATCAGGCCCACTTCAAGAATGCCACCCTGATCTTCCATGGCATGGGCGGCATTGGTGAGCAGATTCATAAAAATCTGATGAATCTGGACAGGGTTCCCCATGATGACGGATTCTCTCTCAATATGCTTTCGGATTTCAATGGTGGTGGGGATGGATGAACGGATGAGTTTCAATGCCTCCTCAGCGATGGTCGACATCTGGACAGGGATGGTTTGTTCTTCTGATTTACGGGCGAATGTCAGAATCTGCTTGACCAGATCACGGGCTCTTTTTCCGGCTGAATCAATTTGCCGGAGGTAGTTTGTCGGAATGTTTCCCTTGTCGGCATCCATGACCGCCAGTTCGGTGTAACCCATGATGGCGGAAAGGATGTTGTTAAAATCATGGGCAATTCCCCCGGCAAGGGTCCCTATGGATTCCATTTTCTGGACATGACGAAGTTTTGCTTCAAGGTTTCGTTGCTCGGTGATATCCCTTGACACGCCCAGCAGATAGACGGGTTTCCCGTGCTCATCAAGAATGGGAATTTTTTTGGTATGGAGAATACGCAATCCCTTGAGCCTGGTATTGATGGTTTCTTCTTTGATATCTACAAGTTGTTTGCTGTGTAAGGCCTCTCTGTCTTTACTGACAAAAAAATTTGCTTTTTCAGAGGAGAAGAAATCATAGTCTGTTTTACCCAAGAGTTCATCCCGGGTGTAACCGATCAGGTCTTCACCGGCCATGTTGAACCTTACAAATCTTAAATTTTCGGCGTCCTTCACAAAAATCATATCCGGGATATTTTCGATGATGGCATTGAGAAACTGTTCGCTTTGTTGAACCTTATCCAGAAGTTCGTTATTTTGAAGCTCAAGGTAATAATTTTTAAGCTCTTCATTGATGCGTGAACAGATAAAGTCCTTGTCAATGGGTTTTGAGAAATAACCTTGGAGACGGCCTTTGTTAATGGCTTGAACCAGGGGGGGGAAATCACTGAAGGCGGTTAAGATAAAGCGCCGGGTATTGGGGAATTCTTCCGCTGCAATTTCAAGAAGATCGGTCCCTGCCATGCCGGGCATTCTCTGGTCTGTGATCAGGACTTGAATATCCTGTGTTTTAAGGATTTCCAAACCTTCATGGGCGGATGATGCAATGTGGATGTCATAATCACGACGGAACATCGCTTTGAAATTATGCAGGTTTTCCTCTTCATCATCCACATATAGAATCTGCGCTTTCTGAAATTTTCCCGGGGTGTTCATAAAACCTCCTGCTCAAGAGGGAGTAAGATTGAAAAAACGGTTTCTTTGTTATCGGAGCTTTTCACGTCAATGGTTCCGTGATGATCTTTCATGATTCCGATACTGATGGAAAGGCCGAGTCCGGTTCCATGGCCCACGTCTTTGGTTGTAAAGAACGGGTCAAAGATACGGCTTAGATTTTCTTTGGGAATTCCGGGTCCATTGTCAGAGATTTCAATGACACCATAATCTCTTCCCTCCCGGGATGTTTGGCTTGTTTTAATAGTAAGGGTTGGCTGAACAGGTAAATCATTTTCCAGAAGAGCATCAATGGCGTTGGAGATAATATTGATCAGGACTTGAATCAGCTTGCCGGGATGAACATAAAGTCCCGGAAGTGGCTGATCGTATCTTTTGATTATAATCTGATTTTTACATCGGTTATTAAGGATCACCAGGGCGGCGTCAATCAGTTTGTGAATATCGGTTTTTTCACGTTTCACATCGTCCATTCGTGAATAGGTTCTCATACTGTTGATGATTTGTTCGGTACGCCGGACCCCTTCCAGGATATTTTTGACAAGTTCGGGGATTTCGTTTGACAACAGCGGGTAATCAATCTCTTCTTTTAGAGCTGTGATCTGTTGGCCAAACATGTGGTCCGGGCATTTTACCGTGCATCGTTCGTATGCGTTCAAGAGTTTTTTAAGATCAAAGATGTCCTGTTGCAATCCCATAATTCCTGTTTTAATGAAATTGACAGGGTTGTTAATTTCATGGGCGATGCCGGCCACGAGAATGCCGAGGGCTGCCATTTTTTCGGACATGATCAGCTGCTGCTGGGCTATTTGAAGATCACGGAGGGTTTTTTCAAGAACCGTGTTTTTTTCTTCAAGGGCTGTTTTGATGCGCTTTAAGGAAAGCTGCAGAGCCACACGGGCATGGACTTCTTCAATTTGAAAGGGTTTGGTGATATAGTCCACGCCGCCAAGTTTAAAGGCTTTGATCTTGTCATGGGTATCGGTCAGGGCACTGATGAAAATCACCGGGAGTTCTTGAGTTTTTTCATTTTCTTTCAATTGCCTGCACACTTCGAAGCCATCGATTTCAGGCATGTTGATGTCGAGAAGAATCACATCCGGCGGATCAATGATGGCGGATTTCAAAGCCAGTTCACCTTTGGGGAAAATCCTGACAACATAGCCCTTTTCCCGCAACATCTTTCCAAGGAGCTTCAGGTTGGAGGGCTTGTCATCCACAACCATGATGGTTCCCCCATGGTTTGAAAACGTTGCAGTCATGTCCATAATCATTGACTCCTGTTTAAGATGTTTCCTCGTTGGACAAGGTGCCGGGACCGGCACATAAGGAAAGCAACTGATCGTATTCGTAATCCATGGCCAGCTGGTATAAAGACCGGCCGATTTCGTGATCAATTGCGTCAACCTTTGCGATTAATTCAAGGAGCGCATCATGATAACCCCCTTCGGTGGCTTTAAAAATACCAGAGACAAGCGTATCCGGAAGGTGCTTAAGCATCTGGGGCGTCAGATTTAAGCCCGTGGTCTCTTTTTCCGTAAGCTCATTTTCGTATACATAGATGACCTTCAGGCTGTTTTTAATCTCTTCGAGAATCACGCTTTCTTTGTATGGTTTACGGATAAACGCATCGGCGCCGCATTCCAGTATCCTTATTCTCTCTTCTTCAAGGGCACTTGCACTCACAGCGATGATCACCGTGTCTTTGCCTCTTTCGGAGGCTTTGATGAGTTCCGATGCTTTGATGCCATCCATCACAGGCATACGGATGTCCATTAAAATCAGATGGGGCTGCCAGGATTTAAACAGGGTCATGCATTCCTGGCCATTTACAGCTTCTTTAACCTCAAAACCTACCCGCCCGAGAATTTTTATAAGAATACCCCGGTTGGATTCCTTGTCATCCACCACGAGGATGCGGTAACTCGGCTGGCCCGATGCCAGATGTTTAACCCTGGGAACGGTATTTTTTGCTTCAAGATCTGCCAAAATACCTTCGCATACCGGCAGGGAAACGTAAAACAAGCTCCCTTTACCGGGTTCACTTTCAACACGAACATCACCGCCCATAAACTGAAGGTATTCCCGGCAGATGGCAAGGCCAAGGCCCGTCCCTTCTCTGGTTTTCCCACTAGGGGTTTGTTCAAAACTGATAAAGATGGTTTTGATTTCTTCATGGGCCATTCCCAGCCCCGTGTCCTTGACCTCAAATTCCAGGGTGATGCGGTTTTCAAATTTATGTTCCATGTCTTCAGGGCGTTTATGTGCATCCACAGCCAGTGACACCTGGCCAACATCTGTGAATTTTACAGCATTCCCCAGAAGATTGATCAGAATCTGCCGGAGTTTTCCTTCGTCAGCTGTGATGTATCTTGGAACGGCATCTGTTTTTGAAAATTCCAGACCCAGACCCTTGGCCATAACCCTGACATTAAACATCATCCGGATGTCATTCAAAAGGGCGTGGAGATCAAAAACCGTGGGATGAAACTGAAGGCGACCGGCTTCAATTTTTGACATTTCAAGGATATCGTTGATCAGGTGAAGAAGATGCTCTCCGCTCCGGATAATGATGTCTACGCTTTTTTCATGTTCCTCTGTCAACATGGGCTGCTGCAGCAACTGGGAATATCCGAGAATGGCGTTCATGGGTGTCCGGATTTCATGGCTCATATTGGCAAGAAAAATGCTCTTGGCCCTGTTTGCCTGTTCCGCCTCGTTTTTTGCGTCTTTCAATTGAATTTCTATCTGTTTTCGAAACGCTATTTCCTGCGCGAGCTTCCGGTTCCAGTATAAAATAAAGGAAAAGACAATCAGGGCAGCCGCTGAAAGGCCACCAAATAATTTCAAAACACGTTGCCATTTGACCACATGCTCGAATCGGAGACTCATCCATTTGCTGGATATGGCGTTCTGCTCTTCCGGTGGAATCGATTGAAGTGCCTTGGTGAGAATCGAGGTCAGTTCAGGCCAGTCCGATCTCACCCCCATGGAGAAATCTGTGCTTGCAATGCCTGTGGCAGGGGCCGCGACCTTCAGATTACTTATATTGTGTTTCTGCATCAGATAAACAGCCACAGCAAGGTTTTCAATACATGCTTCCGATTTGCCGGTTGAAACCTGCTCCAGGCCTTCCTGGGGAGTTTTAGCAAGTAAGAGCCTGATTCCCGGATAACTTTTTTCAATGGACTCCTGGGCCGCATATCCCCGGACCACTGACACTGTTTTTCCGTTAAGATCTTTAAGGCTGCTGATAAATGATTCCTTTGTTTTTGTTATAATAACAATGGGAAAGGACAGATAGGGCTGGGTAAAGTCCAGATATTCTTTTCGGGACGGGGTCTCGGACACGCAGGCCACCAGATCAATGGAGCGATTCCTTGCAGCCTCAAGTACTTGGGTCCAGGTTAATGCGGGGGCCACATCCAGGGTAATCCCCAGCTGTTTTTCAAGGCGATTGATGAAATCCGCACTGATTCCCTGGTGCTGTCCCCTGGAATCACGCCATTCAAAGGGCGGATAGTCCGGGTCGATCCCCACTCGAATCCGGGGGTGGTTGATCAGAAAGGATTTTTCTTTTTCTGTCAAGGGGATCAGAAGGGGCGATTCGGGAAATGAACTCTGCACCAGATGGATGGGAACCCATTTTTGAATTATGTTCGAACGCTCATTCTCCGGGATGGCGGCAAGGCTTTTATCGAGCAATGATGTTAAAACAGGCCAGTCCTTGCGAACGGCAAAGGCCAGAGGCGACATCCCTCCTTCAGCATGGACTGCAATTTTCAGATTCGTCAGGTTCAGCCTGGAAATGGTGTCGGTGGATACAGCAAGATTGCCCATGGCAGAATCAGTCTGACCCCGTGAAACAGATATAAGGGCATCTTCGAAGGTATCAAAAAAAACAGGTTTAAGCGTTGTCTTTTCCCTGACATAGTCCATGTGTGAGCTGTTGATCTGAACAGCAAGCGTTTTGGCCTTTAAATCGTCAAAGGAATGAATCGGTGAATCTGTCCGGGTAATGATCACACGGGGAAAGACAAGGTAGGGCTGGGAAAACTCGAAAAACTCCTTCCTCTCTTGACTGATCCCCACACAGGGAAGAACATCGATCTGTTTATGTTTTGCTTTTTCAACAGCCTCACTCCAGGAAAGCCCTGTTTCAGGCTCAAAACGGATCCCTGTCATCAGTGAAATCAACCGGACATAATCGGCTGCAATTCCGGCATAATTCCCATTTTGTGAAACAAATTCAAAGGGAGAGAATCCAGGATCAAAACCCAGACGGATCAGGGGATGTTCCTTGACCCAGAGGGCTTCTTCCGGTGTTAAGGTGATTTTGGGAAAATCGTCTGCAAAACACTTAAGTCTCGGGGTGCCGGTCATGCCCGAAAAATAATTGGACAACACAGCGTGAAAACCGCTTGAGGGGTTGTCTTTTAAGGGCTTGAGCTGTCGATCAATGCACTCTATGAGATAGGGGGTCAAGCTGGCCTGTTTTGGAAAGGCAAATTTTAAATGTTGGGGGTTAAAAATAATATTGGATCGGACAAGCTTGCTGTCCTCGGCATTCAGGGTCCCGAACAGGCGATTGACAACCCCGGCATCGGCCTTACCGCTTGCAACCAAATTGAAAACAGTTTTATAATCTTCCACCTCTATAAAGGTGCAGGGGATATCGAATTGGTTTAAAATGGCCTTGATGCCTTGCTCTCCGTCGGTGTGGATACTGCCTTTCATGACGGCAATGGTCCTGCCTTTGAGATCGGGAAAAGAATCGGCCTGAAATCCATGCCGGGTATAAAGCGCTCCCCAGTTTACAAAAACCGTTTCCTCATTGAAATCATATTCCTTTTCGCGTTCTTTGGAAAAAGCCACATCCACCATCACATCAATGGAATTGTCTTTTAAGCGATGAAGGCACTCTTCCCAGGTTCCGTGGATGAATTCCAGTTTCCAGTTTTCTTTTTCAGCAATGATGTTCAGAATATCCGGATAAATGCCAATGACCGTGCCATCGCTTACCGTGAACACTTTCGGTGGGTTTTCATAGGCTCCGACCCGAACGCGAAGGGGGCCTTTGTTCTGGCTGGCACCGGAGTTAACACTTAGGCAAAAAAGACACAAACACATGGTCAGGCCGGTGATTGCTTTTCGAAGATGTCCCATGGGCCTCTCTTCGCCCCGATAAAAATCAAGGTGTGAGTGTTTATCTGTGGATTATACTCTTACGATATATCCTATAACAAAAAATAAAATAACCAGAATCAGTAAGGCGCGATGTTTTCAAAAGGAATTTTATGTGATGTTGTGTCCACCACAACAGGTACCCTGTGCAGCTACCGTCTTTATCGGTATTATCACAAGGCGATGTTTACTAAATAATCACTATTTTGTCAGGTGTTAAACAAAATAATCATGACGATGACGTGTTTATTCATAACAAATAGAGACGTGATATACAATCTTTATAGCAAGTATGCTTACCCAACAGATAATTTTCCGTATGCGTTCACAGAATGAGCCACACTCGTTTCCATACTCGGGCTTGGGCGCATACATTTTACCGAACCTCCCGCTCCTGTTGGTTGCTGAAGAACACGAAGAGCACAAAAAAATATGCATCTGGTGACCAGCTTCCCAGCCTGAATGATGACACAAATGGGTTTGGCCGTATATTGGATAGATATGTTTGTCAACTCAATGAAATGTATTGATGTTCGAAAAATGGCAACCCCGGGGAGATTGTTCCTACAGGTTGAGGGCGGTAGAGGATTCTAATGATTAAAAATCCAAGGGAGAATCCCATTTTGGAGGCCTCTGGTATGAACACCTGTTCCAAATTCTTGGGTGTTGGACGTTTAAATCTTCATACGTCCCATGGGTCTTATGCCATTTTTAGTTCGGAATTTATTTGGGTATAAAAAAGTAAAAAGCGGGTGATGGCGTCGTAAAAAGCAGCAGCGACGCGGACAAGCCGCGCCGCTGAGATTGGTTCTTATGCCCGCCGTCCTGGGGACGATTTCCAGAATGAGGCTTGTTTTTTCATACGGTCCTGGGGCTGCCTGGTTTGGGGAACCCGGGGGGATTGAGGTAAACGGATTTCTTTCTGAAATCCCGGAATCTCTTCCACCTCAATTTTCTGCTTAAGAAGATGCTGGATACTGTTCAGCATCTTCTGTTCCTCCGCACACACCAGGGAGAGTGCGATGCCATTGGCACCGGCACGTCCTGTTCGACCGATTCGGTGAACATAATCCTCGGGGACATTGGGCAATTCGTAATTCACCACATGGGGAAGGAGGTTGATATCCAGACCACGGGCTGCGATGTCCGTTGCAATGAGGGTGCGGATTTCGCCGGCTTTGAAATCAGCCAGAGCCCTGGTGCGAGCGGCCTGACTCTTGTTTCCATGGATGGCGGCAGCACTGACACCGTCGCTCAACAGTTGTTTGGTCAATTTATTTGCGCCGTGCTTGGTCCGGGTAAAAACCAGAACCTGATTCCATTTTCCCTCACGGATCAGGCTGGAAAGCAATTCGCGTTTCCGGGAGCTTGCCACGGTATACACCTTCTGGGTGATGGTTTTCACCGTGGTATTCCGGGGAGTGACCTCAAGTCGGACAGGGTTTACCAGAAGGGTATCTGACAGCTTTTTTATGTCATCGGAATAGGTTGCGGAAAACAGCATATTCTGACGTTTTTTGGGTAGCAGCGCAATGATGCGTCGGATATCACGGATAAACCCCATATCCAGCATTCGGTCACCTTCGTCAAGGACAAGGATTTCAACCTGGGAAAGGTCCACGGTTCGCTGACCGGCATGGTCCAGAAGCCGACCCGGAGTTGCGACAACAATATCAACGCCCCGGCGAAACTGGCCGATTTGGGGATGAATACCCACACCACCGAAAATAACCGCTGTGCGCAGATTCAGATGTTTACCATAGGATCGAAAACTTTCCTCCACCTGGGCAGCCAACTCGCGGGTCGGAGTTAAAATCAATGCACGGGGTTTGGGATTTCTTGATTTACTCTGTCCTAACTTCTGGAGAATAGGCAGTGCAAAGGATGCGGTTTTACCGGTTCCAGTCTGGGAGCCGGCGAGAATGTCCCGTCCTTCCAGAACCATGGGAATGGCCTGGGCTTGAATAGGAGTGGGGCATGTATAGCCTTCATCCGAAACCGCACGCAAAAGTTCGGTTCGAAGGCCAAGTGTTTCAAATGACATATAAATAAATCCTGATTTTGCCCACCCAAAACATTGGGGCCGGTCCAGGCTGAAAACAATGATATTGCTCGGATTGTGACTGAAAAGGAAGGAATCAACCACGCTGCAGCAGACACCTAACCGGAAGGTGTCGATTATTAAGGACCTATTATTTAGCACAGGGGAACCGTAAAAGCCAGATATATTAAAATATTATTTTATATTCGTAATTTACAGCCCATACGAACCCGTGTATGATGTCGGATTATACAAATAATGTCACCGTTCGTACGTCAATTTTATTAGCGATAAAATGCGCTCTTATCCCCATAATATAAACCCGTAAGCCGTTTATTTAATAAATAATAATTCCAGGAGACAGTTTCCGTTGACTGCATAACAAAAAAATGAAAATCTATGTAAACATCTCCCATGAAATCCTTTTAATCATGGGGCTTCTGTTTTTGTTGGTTGAGGGATTGGTGTCTCCCGGAATTAGCCCTGCATACATTGCCGGAGGGGATGATACTGACGGACACAATGCCCTTTCGGGCCACGTTGCCCTTAAGTATCGGCTGCGTCATGATTCGAATGATTCAAGCACCTTCCACTCCCTGTACCAGTCCATGGACCTGATCTTTGAACCCAAGAGTCTGAGCAGCCTTGATTTTGCATTTTCAGGGGATGTGTATGAAAACATAGGGGGCCGTGTGGATGATGGTTCCATCTGGAATGCCTATGGTGAAGTCCATGGATTTATCTATGACCAGTATGAACATCGTCTTGTCATAACGGCAGACTGGCAGTTTTAAAACAAATCAAATCGATATGACTGATGTTTCAGGAATGACCATGAAAACAAAACATATATTCTTAGTCGTGGTGATCATCTTTTTTCACCAAAGCGCCATGGCTGACGAAAAAAACACGACCTTTTTTCCCCATAAAAGTCACATTGAGGAACATACCTGCCTTGACTGCCATGCCATGGTTAAAAAGACATCCGAACCCTCCATGCCCCTGGCCGAAATCTGCTCGGACTGCCATGACAATTCACCGGAAGAGCGAGTGAGCCGCCATGGCCAGAAAAAAATTCCGGATCATGTTAGGTTTCACCATAAATCCCATGAAAAAACAGACTGTGATATCTGCCATGAAATCCGGGAAACACGCTCTCCGAATATTCCTGAATTTGTTTTTTGCAATCGATGTCACACAACCATGGGCGTGACTGCGGGATGCAGAGATTGTCACCCTGAATCGTTTACTCCAGGATACCATCAGGGGGCCTGGCTTAAAACCCATGGGATTAAAACCGGCACTATCCCGGATCGAATCACCCATGGAAAGGACTGCGGAACCTGCCATGGGGAGCCCTCATGCACCCGGTGTCATCAAACCATGAAACCCAAAAGCCATTCAGGTTTTTTCCGATTACGGGGCCATGGCTTAAAAGCTGCCATTGAAAACAGATCCTGCAGAACATGTCACAGGGAAAGTTTTTGCATTCAGTGCCACAGGGAAACAAAACCCATGAACCATAAGGGGGCCTTTCGCTATACCCACGGCTATGCCATACCCGGTGGAGGGGTCAACGAACGGGGAAAATGTTCCGTGTGTCACAATACGTCCTGGTGCGCGTCCTGCCACACGCCATAACCGAGGGGCACAAGATCATGAACCACAGGGATGTAAGGAAGACGAATTGTATGAAAATCAACTCAAAAACATGGAATCAGTATTCAATCCGGACGATCTTTTCCGACCAACGTGCCTTCTCTTTAAAAGGTGTTGCCCTACTGGTTGCCCTATTCATATTTTCGAGTTGTACCTCCCCTCTTCCTGATGGCTTGCCCGAGGAGATTAGCACCAGGGGCGAATGTTCGATTTGCCATGGAAGTTCGGACAACGCGGCGCCACCCCGGTCCCTTTCCGGGTCCGACCTGACAACGGACATCGCTGTGGGAGCCCATCAAATTCACCTCACTGGCGGCGCTATAAGGGCGGCCCTTCCCTGTGAAAGCTGCCATACGGTTCCTGCAACGGTGGATCAGCCCGGTCACCAGGACCCGTCCCCTGCTGAAATAATATGGAGCGCCCTTGCCTCATCCAATGGATCCACCCCGACATGGGACAGGACAAATGCCCGATGTTCTTCGGTTTACTGCCATGGTTCAAGCTTAAGTGGCGGCATAGTGACAAGCCCCGCCTGGACCGTAGTTGATTCTTCACAAACGGCTTGCGGGTCCTGTCACGGGACACCTCCGCCACCTCCCCATGAAACCAATAATCAATGTTACACCTGCCATTCAGGTACTGTCACGATGAGTGGGGAAATCAACATTCTTAGTAGCCAGCATATTAACGGCTTTATTGAATCTTCGGACAATCCTCACCCGACAGGATGGGCAGATGCCACGATCCACGGGTATGCCTTTTTCGATGCTCCCGAGGGGTGTAAAACCTGTCATGGGAGTGATCTCGGGGGTGGGACATCCGGGCTTTCCTGCGATTCATGCCATGCGGGTGGCGAGTCCTGGCGCACAGATTGTACCTATTGCCACGGCGGACTGGACAACACGAGCGGGGCACCGCCCTATGGCCTCCTGGGACAGACCTCTGTTTCAATCAAGGCCGTTGGGGCTCACACGGCCCATCTTATGGAAAGTCCATCCCATACGGCCTGGGATTGCACTGTCTGCCATGTTGTCCCTTCTGCCTGGGATGATGCCGGCCATATGGATGGTGTGACCGGTGCAGAGCTTATGTTCACCCCCCCTTCCGGAACAGGTGCTGTCTATAGTTCTTCAACCGCCACATGCAGCAGCCTGTATTGCCATGGAAACGGCAGAACGGTCAGCGGATCCGTTTTGTGGACATCGTCGACCAACCTGTCCTGTGTCTCCTGCCACGGGTACTATACCAATTACGGATCTCTTTCAGGTGAGCACAGCAAACACCTGGAAGAAGCCGTCCGGTGTTCCAGTTGTCACCAAACCATAATTAACAGCTCAAACATCATTATCAACAAAACAGCCCATATCAATGCGGTTCGGGATGTGTCTTTATCCAGTGGCGTCTATTATCCGTCCACCCGGTCATGCAGCATCAATGATTGCCATGGATCTGAAAGCTGGTAAATACAGGACCGCCATAACGATGATGCACCGTCCCCAGACTCTGGACTGGGGACGTGTATGACTTACCCCGTGAACGGATCTTTTTTATCCAATCTGCTATTTTCTACTCAAGGCCTCCATTTTTAGCATCGTAAGCTGCATGAACGGCGAGCCTCTCAAGATTAAAACGCCAAAAAAATTGGCTCATTCACAGCCCAAAAACTATAAAATTTATTTTTATTGTTTGTCTCCCTGTCAAAAACAACTCTTGCAAACGGTAAAAAGATGCGTATACTAATTCGTCAATTTTTTACGACTTTATAAAGTCATTGTTTTTTAATAACATATGAGCAAGGTCAACGATACATGGACGCATACATTTTACCTCGGATATTGAACGAAAACGGCGTATCAGATCTTTCTTCGAATCGAATAATCACGGATTCAGAGAATAAATACTACAAGTACATCATCGTTTTATGTGCAGGCATCGCTTGTGTGACCGGATGGTTTCATTTGAAATGGAATGAGGCGATATGGGAAAAAATGATGGACATGCCCTGGGGCAGGCCTTTGTATTTTCTATCTATAGCCTGTTTCATCGTGATGATCCTGGAAATAATCTGGCGCATAAGTCTGGTTATCCGCTACAAACCGGTTCAAAGTGTCAGCGATGATGAGCTCCCCACCTGTACGGTGGTTGTGCCTGCCTTCAATGAAGGCCGCCAGGTCATGGACACCCTGAAGAGTCTTGCGGCCAGCAATTATCCCAAAAATAAACTTCAAATTATTGCCGTGGATGACGGAAGCCAGGATGACACCTGGGGATGGATCCAAAAAGCAAAACAGGAACTGGGTGGCCGCGTTCAGGCCATCAGGCTTTTGAAAAACCGGGGAAAACGTTGTGCGCTGTCTTGCGGGTTCAAAAAAAGTACAGGCTCAATACTGGTCACAGTTGACAGTGATTCCATGGTCAACGCCGATACACTCCGGAATCTGACCAGTCCCTTTGTGATCAGTCCCAGGACAGGGGCCATTGCCGGAAATATCCGCATACTCAATTGCCATAAAGGCATAATCCCCCGAATGCTCGACGTGATTTTTGTTTTCAGCTTTGAATTCATGCGGACCAGCCAAAGCATGGTCAAGACGGTCATGTGCACACCCGGCGCCCTTTCCGCCTATCGCCGGGATATTCTGATGACGGTCGTTAAAGAATGGCTTGACCAGACATTCTTTGGCCAACCCGCAAAAATCGGTGAAGATCGGGCCATGACGAATTTGATCCTGAGAGAGGGGTACGATGTCCTGTTTCAGAAAAATGCTGTGGTTTACACCGAAGTCCCCACCACATATTCGAATCTGTGTAAAATGTATCTCCGCTGGAGTCGAAGCAATATCCGTGAAAGCATCGCCATGAGCCGATTTGCTTTTAAGCCCTTTCGAAAGGACTGCCTTATGCAAACACGGATCAATCTTCTTCTTTGTTTACGGGCGCTTATCTTGACCCCACTATTTATTTTTGTGACCTGGGGTTTGATTTTCTGGCAGCCGGTTCATTTCGGGACCAATACACTGGTCAGTATCGTCATCTTTTCAAGCATTCCTGCCGGATTCTATGGATGGAAGCACAGCAGCTTTAGCGCATTCTGGTCATATGCTTACGGATTTTTCTGGTTTTTCGCCCTGATCTGGATCATGCCTTATGCCATGATCACTCCCCACAAATCAGCCTGGCTGACTCGGCAAGTCAAACCAAGGCCGAATCTTATGGCCTATTCATTTAAAGGAATCGTCCCGTCCACGTTTACCCCAAGCGAAAGCAAAGAAGGCTAAAATGACGTAGCCGGGGATTCTCGTGCCAGTCCACGATTTTCGACTATGATAAATCAATAATATTTTATTGTATGCAGTATTCACCGGCAGAGCGCAGAGGATCGTGAAAAGCAGCAACTAAAAACAACAATTGGCATACCAAAAAAGACAAACGTCATATGGGGTTTTTATTGTAAAATCATTTGACAAAGGAGACATTGTTCATATATTAATTCGAATGTTGTCGAACTATAAAACTTTAAGCCGCAAGGAAGGAATAAAATGAACATCATCGCTCTTTATGGTAGTCCCAGAAAAAAAGGGAATAGCGCCGTGCTGACCAATGCATTTCTGTCAAAAGCCGAAGAGCTGGGAGCGAAAACCAGCCGGTTTTCCTTAAACGCCATGAATTTTAAAGGGTGTCAGGCCTGCATGGGCTGCAAGACAAAAAAAGATCATTGCATCCTGAAAGACGATCTCAGCCAAGTCCTTGATACGATACATGATTCGGACGTGCTTGTTCTTGCCACGCCTGTGTATTTTGGCGATATGACAGCCCAGATGAAAATGTTTTTTGACAGGACATATTCCTTTTTTGTTCCCGATTTTATGACAAATCCCAAGCCAAGCCGCTTGAAGCCCGGAAAACAGGCGGTGTTCATTCAGACCCAGGGCCAGGATGATCCATCCTTTTTCAATGATATTTATCCAAAATATGAATTTTTCCTGAATGCCATGGGTTTTAAAAACAACATCCTGATCCGGGCATGCGGAGTCGACGAACCCGGCGAGATCGAAAAAAATGACCTTATCATGGCCCAGGCAGTTGATGCGGCCCAGAAGGTCATGGGGTAGTGACAAAAAAATGGGCCGTTTTTTACCCGGTGAAGCTGGGGTTCATCGTGTTTTTCACAGATGCTTGTTCTGCGATTTACGGCTTCAATCCCAAAGCCCCCTTGGCAACGGACCATAGCTTGCCAATATTGCCTTTTTTCCTGGCCATAAGGCATAAATATAACAAAGAAAAAACGATGTTCCCATGCTGATTAAAAAACACGATTCCGATTGCATCTTAATTGTTCATGGAGGGCTATGCCTCCCAGGCAATTGTTGCAGTTTGTGCAAGTTAGGGGCTTAACATTGCCTTCACTCCAGTTTTTAACAAAAAGAGGCTGGCGTATAAACGGTCGACACATGGAGACGAAATCGGCTTCGTTCCTGTTTAATATGTCTTCCAGTGCATGATAGCTTCGAAGGCCCCCCACCAATATCAATGGGGTGTCACCCATGATCGGCTTAATGTCTTTGCTTGCCCAAAGGTTGTAATTTTCATAAAATCGAAATTTTATTTCCGGGTAGACCGATCTAAGCAAAAGACGAGTAAAGGGACGAAAAGGTAAAGGCATTGTTTTGGCAAAGGCTTGGACCGGAACATTTCCACGGGACTGATTGAACATTGAAAAGGACAGGGTGCCGCAAGAAATTTCAACCCCATCAATGCCCAAATCCACAAGTCGTTTAATATGCTCAATGGATTCTTCCAAAGACAGACCCGTTTTGGGCGTGTAGTCTTGAATATTAATTTTTACGGTCACCGGATACGACGTGCCCACCGCGTCTCTGACCGATTCAAAGACTTCTTTTAACAAACGAAACCGTTTTTCTGAGCTGCCACCCCATTCATCATTACGGGAATTAAAAAAAGGAGATAGAAATTCACTGATCAGATATCCATGAGCCGCATGTATCTGAATCCCATCAAACCCAGCATGTTTTGCCCGTTTTGCCGAATCCCCAAATGTTTTGATGACATGTACAATCTCTTTATGATTCATTGACCTGGGGAAAATTTTGTAGATGAGATCCGGTCTGCTGACAGACGGTGCCCTTGGGCTTAAACCCTGAACTTGGGTCTGTCTGCCCCCGTGGCACAACTGAGCGAAAATTTTTGATTCGTTCTCATGGATCATATCTGTCAAATGTGAATAGCTTTGAATCACATGATCCGAATGGAGACCTGCCTGACGAGAATAACTTTTTCCATCAATGCTTGTAAATATCATGCCGGAGATGATCAGCCCGATATTCCCTTTTGACAGGGTCCGGTATATCTTTAAATAATCTTCCGTAATACTTCCATCTGAATTGGCAGTGTTTTCATATGTAGCGGAACGAACAAATCTGTTGTTTATACTTAACTGGCCTATCTTCCCTGGAGTAAATAATAGGGATTCGGCTATATCCATGTGTTCCCCCTTTTGTGGTCAGGCCACAACCAGTTTGGTTTCTGATGCGATCATGGCCTGGCGGTAAGCTTCCGGGGGTTCCGAATCTGTAAAAACAATATCAATTTCCGAGAGGTTGCCAAGCCTTACCAGGGCATTCCGTCCGAATTTACTTTTATCCGTTACCAGAAAAACGTTTCGCGAATTGATGATGATTTCACGGGAAATTCTGACTTCATTATAATCAAAGTCCAGAAGCGTTCCATCCACATCAATGCCGCTCACGCCAATGACCCCGAAATCCACTTTGAACTGGCGGATAAAGTCGATGGTGGATTCACCAGTGATACCCATGTCCTTGCTTCGAATAAGGCCTCCGGCAACAATCACCTCGAAATCGTCTTTATCCCCTAACATATATGCGACATTCAGATTATTGGTGATAACCCGTAGACCTTTTTTTGTTCGTTTAAGAACCCGCGCCACTTCCTCGGTGGAGGTTCCAATATTTAAAAAAATGGAGGCATGGTTGGGAATAAAGCCTGAAAGTTTTTCAGCGATCCTGATTTTTTCTTCAGAATACAGATTTTTTCGGGTTTGATAAGCAATGTTCTGAACGGTTGAGGCGGCACAGATCCCACCATGAAATTTTTGAATGAATCCTAATTTCTGGAGAGTTCTAATGTCCCGCCTGATGGTCTGGGCCGTCACGGAAAACTGTTTGGCCAGAGAATCTACGGCAACAAATCCCTGATTTGAAACCGTTTCAATAATCCGTTTATGCCTTGCGGGCATCAGATTCTCATCATTGTGCATCTTGTCATTAACCATGAACGCGTAAGGTCTCCGGCGGGCCGCTTGGTTAAAAACGCGCCGCTATAATCGTTTGGGTCTGATTCTTACTTATAACCAAGGTTTTCAAACGTATTTCAGATAGATGGTTATTACCATTGGTCCGATCATCTGACAAGGCAAGATTGGAGGATAAAAAACTACACATATTATTGTTTGCTTGTGGGAACCCCTATCTTTAATCATACCTTTTGTTTATATATTTGAAATAATTCAACAACCAATTTATATATACCATGTCAGGCCAAGGATTTGATTGGAATGGCTTATGCGTATAGCATCATTTAGGACATAAAATGCGCCTAAATGACATTTAATCCTGGATTGAATCAGAAATCCTGAATCACATTTTAGCAGGTATTATAGATATGAAGTATTTATTTTATTGCTATTAATTACGACTGAATGTGAATACAGTCATAGCTTATCTATTTGTTAATAAAGGATAAATAATGTAATATATTGTAACATTGTATTGAATGTAGATTTATGATATCAATAGGATCTTAAATGGTTTTATTCGATTTATTTTGGGGTATGTTTAATATATAATACCTTGTAAATTAAATAGTTATTTATACTTTAATTATTTATCGATTTTATTTTAGCAATACGTATTCAGTATTTTATGTAAGGATAATTCAAAATTTTTAGATTTAAAGCACGTATAGAAATTTATTAAACACAAATATTTCAGATTTATATCTATATATCTTGATTGACAAAAATCAAAACGATTAGAAATAATGAATGTTTGATTCGATACATCATTCGAGTTGGGCAATGATATATTTAATTCATTAGAAAGGTACCGAACGCATGGGAAAGCATACAGTTGAAAAAATAGGGGGGACAACCATGTCCCGTTTTAAAGATGCCCTTGACAATATACTTGTGGGTCAGCGTAAAGAAGAAGATCTTTATAATCGAATTATTGTGGTTTCGGCTTACGGCGGCATAACCGACAAGCTTCTTGAGCATAAAAAAACAAATAAATCAGGTGTTTATGCTCTCTTTGCAAGCACGGATTCATCCTGGACCTGGGGGGACGCCATATCCAATGTGGGGGATTCCATGTGTAAAATCAACGCACAACTGGAACCTTTGGGCCTTGACCTGTTGTTTGCAGATCGATTTGTGAAAGAACGCATAGAAGGTGTCCGTAGCTGTCTGCTGGATTTAACACGATTATGCTCCTATGGGCATTTTCAACTTGAAGAACATTTGATGACGGTTCGTGAAATGTTAAGTGCCATTGGTGAAGCCCATAGCGCCTATAATACATATTCAATTCTCAAATCCATGGGGATCAATGCACGGTTTATCGATCTGACCGGCTGGCTGGAAACGGAAAACTATTCGTTTGACGAAAAAATTATACATCATTTTGCCAATATTGACTATTCAAAAGAGCTCCCCATAGTCACCGGATACACCCAGTGCCGCGAAGGGATCATGGACTCCTACGACAGAGGGTATAGTGAAATCACTTTCAGCAAAATTGCTGTCCTGACCAAAGCATGTGAAGGGGTCATTCACAAAGAATTTCATTTGAGCAGTGGAGACCCCAAAATTATTGGTGAAGATAAAGTGGTCACCATCGGACAAACCAACTACGATGTTGCAGATCAGTTATCGGATCTGGGCATGGAAGCCATTCACCCCAAAGCGGCAAAAGGAATGAGACAAAGCGGCATTCCCTTACGTGTTCGGAATGCTTTTGAACCTGATCATCCCGGAACGATTATTAAAGAAGAATACAAAAGCGATTATGCCAGGGTTGAAATCATCACCGGAAGAAAGGGTGTGATGGCCATCGAATGCCGTGACCAGGACATGATGGGCCGGTATGACCATGATGTCAGGTTGATGAAACATTTTGTTCAAAATAAAATCAGGTATATTGCAAAAGATACCAATGCAAATACCATCACCCATTATGTGGCTGAACCTCTTGATATGATTAAAAGGATCACGTCATCTATCCAAAAAGAATTCACATCAGCAGAAATCATGGTCAAAAAAGTCGCCCTGGTATCTGTTATCGGAAACAACATGTCCTTTCCCAAGATTTTATCAAAAGCGGTCAGTACCCTTGAGGAGAATGACATCCCCGTGTTAACGGTGCACAAATGCCTGCGGAATGTGAATATTCAGTTTGTCATCGAGGAAAATTTTTTTGACACAGCCATCTGTCTACTCCATGAAGCCTTAATCGAAAAACCTATCATTAACGAACATGAATAACGTCTTATAACTCACGTGATCCATGACACATTTTTTTGGCAAACAGTTTGGTTTGTGCGGGCATGCAAATGTAAAAAAAATCATACATAGTGGACATTTAGTTAGAAACAACTAAACTGTTAAAGTGGAAATTATGTATAAGTTGCCTGTCCCCTGGATCCACGACCTTGACCGGCCACACTATTTGACTGTCCCCTGGATCCCCTGGATCCCCTGGATCCCCTGGATCCCCTGGATCCCCTGGATCCCTGGAGCCGAAGTCAACTTTAAGTCAATGGTGGCTTATCCGGTGATACACATGTCTTTGCTTCGGATAAGTCCACCTGCAACAATGCCCTCAAAATAATCTTTATCCCCCGGCATGTACTCGGGTTGGTGATAACCCTGAGACAGCTTTTTTGTTCGCTTAAGAAACCCCGGCACGTCCTCGGTTGCGGCCTGAATATTCAAAAAAACGGAGGCAGGGTTGGAAACAAGGCCTGAAAATTTTTCGGCGATCCTAATTTTTTCTTCATAATATAAAGGCAAGATTGGAGGATAGAAAAATACGAACATTATTGTTTGTTTGTGAAAACACATTATGTTTTAATCGTGTCTATTGTTTATATATCTAAAATTATTCATTAAATGTTTTATACATAAGGTGGCATACCAAGGAGTCCCTGGAACTTATGGCGCATATAGCATCATTCAGGAAATAAAAAATGCCCATAAATGAAATTTAATGTTGTTTTATGATCAGGATGTGGTAATTTAGCATTTTTCAACGAGCAAAAATGAACATCGGCGATATCACTATGAGAAAAAAATTCAAAACACAGGTACTGATTGTGGGTGGAGGTGTCACAGGGACCTCCGTTTTACGTGATCTGACCTTAAGGGGCATACATTGTGTTCTCGTTGAAAGCAAGGACATGAACGCCGGGGCTTCCGGGGCCAACCATGGCCTTTTGCACAGCGGCGCCAGATATGCCGTTTCAGATCCGGAGGCAGCGTTGGAATGCCGGATTGAATCGGAAATCCTGAAACAAACATTGCCCCAATGCATTGAAAACACAGGCGGGCTGTTTGTTGCAGTCAAAGGTGATGATGAAAATTTCATTGCGGATTTTCCGCATTATTGTTCAAAGGCCAAGATCCTGGCTGAAAAAATTTCCCTTGACCATGCCAGAGAACTGGAACCCTACCTTTCAGGCGACATCATCGCCGCATATCGTGTCAACGACGCCTCAATCGATCCCTTTGGATTATCCCAGCAGAATATAAAAAACGCCACACATGCCGGGGCCTTGGTGTTTTATCATTCACGGATTTTGTCCTTTGGGCTTGTGAACGGAAACATCGTTTCCGCAAGCCTTGAAAACAATCTCACCGGGGAAATGTTTAACATTGAAACGGACATGGTTGTCAATGCGGCAGGTGCCTGGGCCGCTCAGGTTGGACACAAGGCCGGTGTAAATATTCCCATGACGTATTCCAAAGGCACCCTTCTTGTGACAGGGCAACGCATCGCACACAGGGTGGTGAATCGATTGAGACCACCCGGCGATGCAGACATCATTGTCCCTGGCGGAACGGTGTCCATTTTGGGGACAACATCACTCCGTATCTCAAACCCGGACGATGTGTGCCCCACAGTCCCTGAAACGGACATGATCATTGACGAAGGGAGCAAGCTGATACCAAAACTACGGACCGAACGGTACATCAGAGCCTATGCCGGGGTCAGGCCTCTCGTGGGGAAAAGCGGAGAAAATGGGGACAGGGTTTTATCCCGGGGATTCAGCCTGATCGACCATTCCCTGGACGGGGTGGGAAATTTTATGACCATTACCGGGGGCAAACTCACCACATGCCGATTGATGGCAGAAAAAACATCGGATCTCGTTTGCGTTCACTTGGGGATTTCACAACCCTGCCGGACCCGTGACATTCCCCTTGAGCATGCACCCGAATGCCGATGGACCACACCCGGCGCATCCCCAAAACATTGGTTTCAAAAAACAGATTCACACGAGGTTCTTCTTTGTGAATGCGAGATGATTTCAACACGCATCATCGACGAACTTTCCCAATCAATGACCGATGAAGGCCAACCCTTTTCCCTTGTTTCTCTGGGCTTGAGAAGCCGGTTGGGTAAGGGGCCATGCCAGGGTGCCTTCTGTGTTTTTCGTGTGACAGCCCATCTTTACACGAAAAAATGGCTGAACCGCACCATGGGCCTTTGCCATATGAAAGACTTTATCCAGAGTCGGTTTAAAGGCATACGAACCGTTATCATGGGTCCGACTCTGGCGCAAATTGAGCTTCAGGAAGCTGTTCAGTGCGGCTTGTTTAATCTTGAACAAAATTAATGGCGTCATAAAAAGACCCATAGGAGGAGAGCCAACGCGATGACAACCACCCCTGATGTTGCATGCGATCTTTTTATCATTGGAGAAGGCCTTGCCGGGATGTCATCCGCACTTTTTGCGGTGAACAGAGGGCTTCGCGTCTGCCAGGTGGGTAAAAGCTATCCCCTTGGCTTCCACAGCGGCCTTTTGGATCTTCTTTGCGTCAACCCTGCACAGGCATCATCGAACGCATCCGATCCCTGGGATGCCATGGACTATTTAAAAAAAACAAACCCCAAGCACCCCTATGCAAAAATCCATAAACAAACGATCCGAACGGCGTTCCATGAGGTAAAGACATTTTTGGCTGCCCAGGGCCTTTTTTATGAGGATCTGGCCGAAAAAAATTCCGATGTGGCCACATCCATAGGCACCCTGAAACGCTCCTATATGATTCCCTTGTCCATGCAAGCCTCTGTTCAGGCCCTCAAAAAAAAATGGCCCGTCCTTTTTGTGGGTGTGAACGGACTTCGTGAATTCAGTGCAACCCAGATCAAGGAAACCTTGAGCGGCACATGGCCCGGCTTAAATGCCGTCACCCTGGATTTCCCCTTTAGCCGCCCCGGTGAAAAGACATGCGAACATCTGGCCAGGGCACTGGATAGTGAAAAAAACCGCGCTTTATTTGCAAACATCATTCGGCCCCATTTAAACGGTGAAAAAGCAGTCGGACTCCCACCCATTCTGGGTGTTCATCATTCAACGGAAGCGCTTCGCGATATGGAGCACAAGCTGGGGATACCGGTTTTTGAAATCCCATGTCTGCCTCCCAGTGTTCCGGGTCTTAGACTAAAAGAGGCCTTTGAGCAAGGTCTTGATAAAAAAGGTCGAGTCCGGTTAAGCAATTTTAAGATCGATTCACTATCACGAAACAACACAGGCGAGTTTTTTATTCGCCTGTCCACAGATTGTCTGACCAAAACCATTCTGGCCAAAGGGATCGTTCTTTCAAGCGGACGGTTCATGGGAAAAGGTCTTGTTGCAGACAGACAAAAAATCAAAGAAGCCGTGTTCAATTTCCCGGTAGTGCAACCGGAAGGCCGAAGCACCTGGTTTCAAAAACTATTTTTCGATGACCAAGGCCATGCCATCAACAAGGCCGGTATCGAAACCGATTCCTTTCAACGGCCCATAAATGACCATGGGGACATCATCTTTGATAATGTATTTGCGGCAGGTTCCATCCTGGCCCACCAGGACTGGGCAAGGGAAAAAAGCGGCTCGGGAATAGCCATGTCCTCTGGGCTTAACGCCGTCAATGCGTTTATCCAGTCGCATCATGTGTTTCAAGACATCCGGAAAACCGGGACTGGCATGTAATGCCATCCAGACTTGGTTAAACAGGGATAATCTTTTGCCCTTCTCCGTGTCCTTCAGTGAGCATAGCGAACGGGTGGTTAGAAAAACTATGTTCCCAGGTGGACGGTTGAAATCAGGTTTTCCGGCACCGGAGCTGCGCGTGGCTCCGGTGCCGGGGAAAGCGGCTATAAACCCAGAAGACGGGCGGCATTGTTACCGAGCATCTCGTCCATATCCGCGCGTGAAATGCCCGAGGCGTCCATGTCCTTGTAATACCGAGAGGGCCTGAGCAAGGGGTAATCGCTTCCAAAGAGGATTTTATCAAGCCCTGCAAGTGACTTGGCCGCCGGGTAAATGGACGGGTCATATAAAAAGGGTGAAGCGGCTGTGTCGTAGTAGATGTTTTTCAAAACATCCTTGGCATCCCGTTTCAATAGATTGTAAAAGAAAATTCCTCCGCCCCAATGGGCCAGGACGATTTTATTGTCAGGAAAGGCCTTGGCCAGATTGTAGATCTGGGAAAGGGAAATGGGGGTTTTCCCTGGATACATGTGCCCCACGGGTTCATTGGTGTGAATCAGCACCGGAAAATTCCGGGCCCGGCACAGGTCCATTACCGGAATCATTTTATCAAGGGCATCGGCATCAATGCCTGATTCGTAAAAAGCCAGCTCTCCGATACCGGTGAGGCCTGCATCCAGACAGCGCAGTGTCTCGTTTTCAACCTCCGGGCTGCTGAGATCAAAGCATCCCATGCCGATCAGGCGGTTCGGGTATTTGGCCACCGCATCCGCAATGCAGTCGTTGTTCAGTTTAAAGGTGTCTGATTTAATCCAGGGAAAGCCGAAAACCACTGATTTATCGACCCCTTCCTCATCCATAACCCGGATGAGGTCATCGGCGGCCACCATCTTGGACTTGGGTGAATCGTACAAAAGTTTGAATGCGGCTTCTCCGGTGAAAAATCGGTCTCTGCGTTCGATGATTTCCTTGGGGAAAATATGTGTGTGAAAATCAATAACCATGATAAGAGCCTCGTATCGATAAAAGTATGATCACGGGATTCTGTCATATGGAATCCCCGTTTCAAAGGTCATCATAGATAAGTAAACCCCCTGCCCATGATAAGTCAATATGATAAACTCCTTTTTTATGATAAGAATGGCCATTCATTTTTCAAGGCCGAAAGAAAAAGAACGGGCATGACGATGGCCTGATGATAAAATGACCTTCATTATTGAACTCGCAAAAAGTCGACGGATGCCTATGGAAAAAGGATGGTGGCATGGATCAGGACAAGGGGGAAATGGAGCGCCATGTGATTCTGGTGGGACCGGAAGTCCATTGGAACACAGGCAATATTGGACGGACCTGTCTGGGTGCCGGGGCCTGCCTTCATTTGGTCAAGCCCATAGGCTTTTCCCTGGGCAGCCGGGAAGTCAAACGTGCCGGACTCGACTATTGGCCGAAGGTCAGGTTGAAGATATGGGATGATTTTGAATCGTTGATATCCGCCATGAAACCAAACGAAGACGAGGTGGCTCTGTTTGCAAAGCTTGGGGAAAAATCAGTGTGGGACATGCCCAAAAAAAAACGTATGTTTCTTGTCTTCGGTTCAGAGACCAAGGGGCTTTTGCCCGATGTCCTGGAACGATTCAACCGGGATATTTACCATATTCCCATGACCCGGGAAATCCGCTGCCTGAACCTTTCAACAGCTGTGGGCATCGCTCTTTATGAAAGCTTGAGGGGATACGGTCCGTGCCGCTTATGTCCACCAGAGAACCCTGCCTGTGGGTGATGCACCGTGCAAAAAAATAGGCGACTCATTGCGAGTCGCCTAACAAACGGTAGGGGATGCGATAGATAAGGGGAAAATCTGGTTTAAGTATAAAAAAAGATCACGCCCCTGTCCATGGGATGAATCCTTCATTTTTATGGGTGTTTTTCCTGAGCATCACTGGGTTTTTTTTAAAGGGTAAAGAGAGGGCTTTCGCATGATACAGTTCCTAAAAAAGCTGGGCGGCCCGGAGGCCGCCTGAATTAGAACAATCTAAGGTAAGCTTTTAAATGGCTCGATTTTTACTACGTTCAAATATTATGGACATAATATTTGAGGGAGGGGGAGTGGGTCTAATATATAAAATTTGCATGGGGATTGTCTATAGGATGAATCGCTCATTTTTATGGGGAAAAATCCCGGCAAAACAACTGCATAAAACAATTTTTTTTGCAAAAATACAGATAGTTGACTGTATTTATCCAGCCCCTTTTCTATCCGGGAAAAGACCCGGGTGATGGGGAAAAAAACAGAGGGGAAAAAAACAGAATGGGGAGAGACCATGGTTTCTGAAAACACACGATTCGAGCTGACCATCCTGGGTTCAGGGACATCGGTTCCGTCCCTGGAAAGGAGTTCCTGCTCAATTCTGCTTGACTTAGGAGATGATAAGCTTCTTTTTGATCTTGGCCCAGGAACCATGAGGCGCCTTCTTGAAACGAGATAAACACTTATCACCCTCCCTTGCCGGGCGTATGGCCAGCCGTGCAGCGGTGAAGACCCTTATTCTGACTCATTTTTATCCGGAATGCGACAAAACAGATATTGCAAAACAATGCCGTAAAACATATGATGGAAAACTATTTTTAGCCGATGATTTAATGAAAATACGGCTTTAATTTTTAACAAGCGGGGTCCGTTCCATGGGGTACGTATGACGGATGTTAACATCTTTTCGGGTGCCGAACGATGAAATATTATCCGGTTTGCCTGAACATCAAGGGCCGACAATGCCTGGTCATCGGCGGGGGGTCCGTGGGCACACGGAAGGCGGAAACCCTTTTTCGGTGCGGTGCGTCCGTGACGGTGATCAGTCCGGATATATCAGATGGTTTGCAATCCATGGCCGGGGCAAATAAAATTGTTTTAGAAATCAGGGACTATGACCCCCAGGACCTTGAGGGTATGTTTCTTGTGTTTTGTGCAACCAACAACATGAGCTTGAATCAACGAATCGCAGGGGATGCTGAACAAAGAGGTATTTTATGCAATAGTGCCGATTTACCCGAGGAGTCGGATTTTATTCTGCCGTCCCTTGTTGAACGAGGCGATCTGACCATTGCCATATCAACGGCTGGAACCAGCCCGGCCTTTGCAAAAAAACTCCGGAAGGATTTATCGGAACAGTTCGGCCAGGAGTATGCGGATTTTTTGGCGTTAATGGGTATAATCCGAAAAAAACTTCTGGCTGAGGCCCATGATCCCCAGGCCCATAAAAGACTTTTTGAGCAACTGATCGGGAGTAAACTTTTAGAGATGCTGAAAGAAAAAAATCAGGAGGCTGTTCACGATCTGCTTCAGGCCGTCCTCGGCCCGGGATTCAGCCATGAAGACCTATACGGTCATAAGGAACAATGATGAATATGGATGCCTTGCATGGAGCTGTTGCTGTTTTGTATGTGATGAGCACCCTGTTCTATGGTGTCTATCTTTTCAAACAAAAGGATGGACTCCAGAAAGCAGGCCTGGCTCTGATGGCTGGGGGGTTTGTGTTTCATACCCTGTTTATTCTGACGGAATGCGTGAGCATTGGCTACCTGCCCGTCTACAATCTCAGGCTGACCCTGTCCATGGCAGCCTGGTCAAGTGCCGCGGTTTATTTTTGGATCCGATACCGGTACCGCATCAAAGTCATGGGTATCTATGCCGCCCCCTTGGTGGCTTGTGTCTATATCATTTCCCTTAATTTTCCTGAAATCCCGGCCCATGCGGCAGAGTTATTCAAGAGTGTATGGCTTGTGGTCCATGTGATCACGGTGTTTATTGGTGAGGCATCTCTGGCCATGGCCTGTGGGGCCGGCATTCTATATCTGATCCAGGAGCATGGGATTAAATCCAAAAAAAGGGGGTTTTTCTATTCCCGGCTTCCGTCTCTGGAACAACTGGATGCCACAGGCTACGCGGGCATCGTTATCGGGTTTACGGCATTCACCGTGGGTCTTATTGTGGGTCTGGTCTATGCCAAGTTGGTCTGGCATCGGTTCGCAAGCTGGGACCCCAAAGAAATCTGGTCCGGTATTTCCTGGCTGGTTTATGCGGCTCTGCTTCATGAGCGGATTGCTGTGGGTTGGCGTGGACGTCGGGCAGCGATCATGGCCATCATTGGATTTGTCGTACTGATGTTCAGTTTTTTGGGAGTAACTTTTCTTATGGGCGGCCATCATGGGGGATTTACCCAGTGGCAGATACCTTATAAGCCATGACAGAGAGGGTGATGAACACAAGGCTATGCTTGATATTGTTTTAACAGGTCTGAATCATACCACAGCACCGGTGGAGCTACGGGAGAAACTGGCCTTCAACAGCGAGGAAAGCGCAGGCGCCATTGAGTTTCTCAAGGCCCAGCCGGGTATACGGGAAGTGCTCCTTTTTTCTACCTGTAATCGCGTTGAAGTGCTGATGACTGCCGATAATGGCCAAGATGCTGTTGAGATTGCAAAGAAGCACATTTCCCAGGTAAAAAACACGCCCCTTGATGTTTTTGAGACGAATCTTTATATTCATCACGGTCAAGAAGCTGTGCGGCATATTTTCAGGGTGGCTGCCAGCCTGGACTCCATGGTCATCGGTGAACCCCAAATTCTGGGGCAGATCAAGGAAGCCTTTCGAACCGCTGTCTTGAAAAAAGCCTCGGGAGTCATCTTGAATCGTCTGTTTCACCGGGCATTCAATGTGGCCAAACGGGTGAGGACGGAAACAGGCATAGGTGACAGTGCTGTTTCCATAAGCTATGCAGCCATCGAATTGGCCAAGAAAATTTTCGGCGATCTTGAAAACCGGACCGTGCTTCTGGTCGGCGCAGGTGAAATGGCTGAACTGGCTGTTGAGCATTTGATCCGTAACCGTGTGGGTGATATTTTCGTGGCCAACAGAACCTTTGAACGCGGCGTTGAGCTGGCAAGTCGTTTTTCGGGCAAAGCAATCCGGTTCGAGGAAATTCCATCGGCCCTTGAGACTGTGGATATCATCATCAGCTCAACCGGTTCCCCCACGGTTGTTATTTCAAGGGAAATGGTTAAATCGGCAATTCGGACCAGGCGTAATCGGGCCCTTTTTTTTATTGACATCGCTGTTCCACGGGATATCGATCCGGAAATCAATCGGCTGAACAATTGCTATGTCTATGACATTGATGATCTGAAAGGTGTGATCGACGGGAATGTAGAAACAAGGAGCAAAGAGGCCATCAAGGCCGAACGCATCGTTGATGAAGCGGTTATCCGGTTCGAAAAATGGATGGAGGGGCTCCATATTGTGCCCACCATTGTGGACCTGCGGGACAAAATGAAGGCCATGGCGGCCATGGAACTTGAAAAAACCATGGGTTCATCCTTAAAGCATCTGTCTGAAAAAGAAAAAATGGCCGTAGCCCGGATGAGCGAGGCCCTATTAAATAAAATTCTTCATGATCCCATTCAATTTTTAAAAAACGGGGGCTGCCACAGGGATGAATCCGTGTACCTCAGCCTGGTCAGAGTGTTGTTTAATCTGGACGGGACTGATTAATCAATACATGATAGCGTCGAGTTCCATAGCCATCCGTCGACGTTTTACGAGTTAATCAATACCTAAAGACAACTCTGCCGTTATTTAAGAAAAATATATATCAGGAGGCCATGTGAAAAAAACAGCATTTCTGTTTCCCGGTCAGGGATCCCAGGTCATAGGCATGGGACTTGAATTGTATCAGGAATATGAAGAAGTCCGTGAGCTTTTTGATATGGCTGAAGATCTGACGAAAACCTATCTGTCCCGTTTGTGCTTCAAAGGCCCCATGGAGGATCTCACGCAAACCGTCATCCTTCAGCCTGCAGTGACGGTGGTCAATCTGGCCTGCCTTCTTGCGATTCAGAAAGAAGGGATCATGCCTGAAATAACAGCCGGCCACAGCCTTGGGGAATTCAGCGCCCTTTGTTGTGCAGAGGTCATTACCCCGGAGGATACCTTGAAACTGGTCCATAAACGGGGAGAGTTGATGCACCAGCAGGCCATCGTGCACAAAGGAACCATGAGCGCTGTCATGGGTCTCTCATACGACCAGGTGGCGGAGGTGGTCACAGACGTCCAACGCCCCCTGTCCTTTCCCCGGTGCGTGACCATCGCGAACCATAACACCGAAAGCCAGATTGTGATAAGTGGGGATCCCGATTCGGTGAAAAAAGCCGGTGAAAAAATAAAAACGAGGGGCGGACGGGCCATCCCCCTTAAAGTCAGTGGCGCCTGGCACAGCCCATTGATCAAGGGAGCTGAAGATAAGTTTGGGGAGGTTCTAAATACGTGCCCCTTTGAAAAACCTGCACGACAAATAATATTCAATGTTTCTGCCATGGGTGCCGATACATCGGAAGACATGAGAACAAACATGCTCAATCAGTTGTGCAGCCCGGTCAGATGGTATGAATCCATGCAGCACATGATCAATGAGGGTGTCGAGCAATTTGTTGAAGTCGGCCCCGGCAATGTTCTCTCGGGACTGTTAAAAAAGATCCTGCCAGGCGATTTCCCAGGAAAAATATATGCAGTAAACACCATGAAAAGTCTTGAACTTTTTTTCAAAGATGGTATTTAATGCCATTTCAGTTCATTGACCTTTATGGATGCCTTGCCAAAAATTGGAGAATATCCTTGTGACAAGGGATGGTTTGTATCCGAGTTACCCGTTTCATCTTTAGTTGCTTATCAGTCTCAGTCATGACCTGGTTTAAGGCTGAATGTTCGACTCGCATCTGCCTTAAGAACGTAAATGGTGACAGCCCCATGAACAGCCTGAACACGAAATTGGGGTTCTGCCTGATAACATTTTGTTTTTATAAAGAAAAGTATTTATCGTTTCGCGAAAAGGGTTCAGGTTCATAATATTTTTATTACTTTACAATATTTACAATCTGTGTTTACACTTAAACAGTGCGTCGTGTTGTAAAACTTACTCGTAAGGGGTTTGAGTATGGATCAGGAAACACTTGAATATTTTAAAGAGTTTTTAACCGGTCGACTTAATGATCTTCTCGAACAGGCGGATAATACCGTAACGGGTATGACCTCCCAGAAAGAGAATTTTCCGGATCCGACCGACCGCGCGTCCCATGAGGCAAACAGGAACTTCATGCTTCGAATCAGGGACAGAGAGCACAAACTGATCAACAAAATCAAATCGGCTTTGGATCGAATCGAAATCGGCTCCTATGGAATCTGTGAAACGTGCGAGGAGTTTATTTCTGTCGAACGACTGAAAGCACGGCCTGTGACTACGCAATGCATTGACTGTAAAACAAAAGAAGAAGCCATGGAAAAAGCTCTTGGAATTTAAGGAGTGAATGTAGACCTTCATATACATTCCACATTTTCCGATGGTTCTCTGACCCCACAAGATATTATCGCACAAGCCAGGTCTTTGAAACTGAAAGCCATTGCGATTACCGATCACGATACACTGGACGGTGCAATGGCTATCATGGGGCATGACGTTCCTGACGATCTGCATGTCCTTTCCGGCGTCGAAATCAGTTCAAATCCCCCTGAGCCATTTGAAACATCCGGAAGTTTTCACATTCTCGGATACGGTATGCGACGGGATGACCCTGATTTGAACGCGGCATTGCAAGGTATCCGGAAGGCTCGAAACGAAAGAAACCCAAAAATTATAACCCGTCTGATCCAGTTGGGGATGGATATCACCCTGGACGAGGTATATGATGAATCCGGAGGCCAGGTGGTCGGCCGCCCCCATATGGCACGGGTCCTTATCAAAAAGGGCTATGTGTCCACGGTCAAGGAAGCATTTGACCGTTTTCTGGCCAAGGGAAAACCCGCATACGTTGAAAAACACAAAATCGATTGCGCCCAGGCCCTTAAGGTGATCAATCAAGCGGGCGGTATTCCTGTCCTTGCCCATCCGGTCAGTCTTGGTATGGGCATGGAAACTCTGGAGAAGCTGCTTTTAACGATGAAACGCATGGGGCTTAAAGGACTGGAAGTGTATTATCCGGATCATGGTCCTGAAGAAACCCGTGCATATGGCATGTTGGCTGAGAGAATGGGGCTTGTAATGACAGGCGGGTCTGATTTTCATGGCTCGTTTAAGTCAGATATCCGGATGGGCTCCGGAAAGGGTGCGCTTTGCGTGCCTTTTCGTGTTTATCAGGATATCATGGCTATAATCGGAAACACCTCCCGGTGTGTTTGAGTGTGAGATGATGGATGAGTATGATGATAATCTTGGGTTTGAAGAAACAATACATTATACCTTTAAGGATAAGCATATCCTTGAGCAGGCCCTGAGGCACAGTTCCTTTGTGAATGAGCAGGCAGACCCGAATCTACAGGACAATGAACGACTGGAGTTTCTGGGAGACGCTGTTTTGAATCTGGTCATCGGCCATCTTTTGATGCACCGTTACCCGGACCTGCATGAGGGGGATCTATCCCGACTGCGCTCCAATCTGGTCAATGAAACCCAACTGGCCCAGATTGCCCGAGAGATCAAGATGGGCAATGAAATTAAACTGGGCAAGGGTGAAGACCTTACCAATGGCAGGGAAAAGAATTCTATTTTATCGGACGTGTTTGAGGCACTCATTGCGGCGGTTTACCTTGATGGAGGTTTTAACAATGCCTTTGAATTTGTGGAAGATAAGTTTTCCGATTTAATTGAGCAATCTGACAGTCCTTCCATCAGCCACGATGCAAAAAGCAAGCTCCAGGAATTTTCCCAGGTGTATCTGAAAGCCATGCCCCGGTATAAGGTTGTTCATGAAAGTGGGCCGGATCATGATAAAACCTTTAAAGTCCTTCTGACCATCAATGACCTGGAAACCTATGGCATCGGAAAAAGTAAAAAATCGGCAGAGCAGGATGCCGCAGGGAATGCCCTTGGATCTCTTCAAAAAGATTTCGATATTCCTCCAGGATAGAACCTCCTTGAGCCATCCATGACAGAGACATCTTTTCTCAAACCATTTATCATACCTGTTTTCATCCCCCATAAGGGATGCCCTCACCAATGTATTTTCTGTAATCAGACGGCTATCACCGGTGTGAACAAGGACAGCCTTGATCTAAAACCCTTACGTACCCGGATTGACACTTATTTGACCTATAAAAGCGATCATCGCGGAATGGTTCAGATTTCTTATTATGGCGGAACCTTTCTTGGACTGGAACGCCAAGAGATCCTTACCTACCTGACCTTGGCCCGAGATTATGTTGACATGGGGAGGGTTCATAGTATCCGCTGTTCAACACGTCCAGACACGATCACCCAATATACCCTGGACCTGGTGAGGCCGTTCCCATTGAAAACCATTGAACTGGGAGTCCAGTCCATGGACAACGAGGTCCTTTTTTTGTCCCATCGGGGGCATACGGCCGAAGACACAGAAAATGCCGTCTCCTTACTTCGGGACAAGGGGTATGAGATCGGACTTCAGATGATGGTGGGACTTCCGGGAGACAGTCAGGAAAAATCCTATGAGACAGCCTTGCGCATGGCAGCGATGAAACCTGATTTTGTTCGGATTTATCCCACGGTGGTTCTGGAGAAAAGTCCCTTGGCCATACTCCATAAAAAAGTTGAATATCAGCCCCTTAGCTTGGCTGAAAGTGTCGAACAGGTCAAAGCCCTCTACCTTTTATTTAAAGAAAAGGGCATCCCGGTGATCCGGATGGGCCTTCAGGCCGAAGAAGGGTTGGAGCTGGGTAAAGGAATTTTAGACGGACCCTATCATCCCTCATTCGGTCAGATGATTTATTCGGGAATTTTTCTTGATAAGGCACGGGTGATCCTTGAACAGGAATATCTTCGGATGGCGTCATCTGTGACTTTTTTGGTTCATCCAAAAAATATTTCCAAATTCAGGGGTTTAAAAAACTGTAATCTTCATGTATTAAAAGCGGAGTTCGGCATAGTTGAGATCCTTGTCAGTGGGGATCACAGCCTGGGGCCGGATACGGTAATAACGGCAAAAACTGTGGCCTGACTCAGGTCACCTTCCCATGAGGAGGAACCCGTTGTGGATATTATAAATAAAATTGGGGAAATGCAGGCTCGATCAGAGGCCAGGCGCCTGGCGGGGGAAAAAATTGCCTTTGTTCCCACCATGGGCTTTCTTCACCAGGGTCATATGTCATTGTTGAAAGAGGGCCGTAATCGAGGGGATGATCTCATTTTGAGCATTTTTGTGAATCCCACCCAGTTCGCCCAAGGGGAAGATCTGGATGCCTATCCGAAAAGTATTGAACGGGATCTGGGTCTGGCTGAAAAAGAAGGTGTGGATGCGGTGTTTTTGCCTGATGCAGCCCAGATGTATGGGGAAAATTATCAGACCTATGTGAGTCTTGAAAAACTTCCGAATTATCTTTGCGGCATATCCCGCCCCACCCATTTCAGGGGTGTTGCCACAGTTGTGACAAAATTATTCAATATTGTGAAACCCCATGTGGCGATCTTTGGTGAGAAGGATTTTCAGCAACTGGCCGTTATCCGTCAGATGGTCTGTGATCTGAACATGGATATAGACATTATTGGGGGGGCCATTGTCAGAGAAAAAGATGGTCTGGCCATGAGTTCCAGAAACGCCTATCTGAGCCAGGTCCAGCGTCAATCTGCCCTGTGTTTGTTTTATTCTTTACAACATGCAAGGAAACTTGTTAAGAACGGTGTGAATGAAACGGAAGTAATTATTCAATCTACAAGGGAAATCATCGAATCACAACCGGAAACATGCATTGATTATTTAATGATGTGTGATCCGGTCAGTCTGGAATCAAAACCCATGATTCAGGGGCCGACTCTTTTTGCCTTGGCTGTTAAGGTCGGTAACACCCGGCTGATTGACAACATGATTCTGGAACCCTGATGATCCCCTTTGGTCATGTGTCTATAAACAATCACTACTGAGTGACAAGGAGTTTATTATGGCTTCAAATTATTTCTTTACCTCGGAATCTGTTACGGAAGGGCACCCGGATAAGGTTGCAGATGCGATTTCCGATGCTATCCTGGATGCAATTATGGATCAGGATAAAGCCTGCCGTGTGGCATGCGAAACACTGGTGACAACCGGTCTTGCCTTCATAGCCGGTGAGATTACCACGGACTGTTATGTGGATATGCCCCAGATTGTTCGTGAAACAATCAAAGAAATCGGGTACGATTCCTCTGATATGGGATTTGACTGGCAGACCTGCTCGGTGCTCACCAGCATTGGCCGTCAGTCTCCGGATATTGCCCAGGGAGTCAATGTGGGCGAAGGCCTGTTTTTGGACCAGGGAGCTGGAGACCAGGGGCTGATGTTCGGTTACGCCATCAATGAAACACCGGAATTGATGCCCATGACTGCCATATACGCCCATAAATTGACCAAACGCCTTGCGGATGTCCGAAAGAGCGGTGCGTTAAATTTTCTCAGGCCCGATGGAAAATCCCAGGTGACCATTGAGTATGTGGATAAAAAGGCCCTACGCGTGGATACCGTTGTTGTATCCAGTCAACATACGCCGGATGTTTCCTATGAAACCCTTAAGGCAGGGATCATTGAGGA
Source organism: Pseudomonadota bacterium (assembly GCA_018818835.1). Classification (GTDB taxonomy): domain Bacteria; phylum Desulfobacterota; class Desulfobacteria; order Desulfobacterales; family Desulfolunaceae; genus JAHIRD01. Next base: position 26,163 of record JAHIRD010000024.1, on the reverse strand, counting down.
AGTGGTCCGAAAAGCCATTCCGCCTGAAATGATCGATAACAAGACCAAATTTTTGATCAATCCCACGGGACGATTTGTTGTGGGCGGCCCCATGGGTGACTGCGGTCTTACGGGTCGGAAAATTATTGTGGATACCTATGGCGGGCACGGGAGCCACGGAGGCGGTTGTTTTTCCGGAAAAGATCCCTCAAAGGTTGACCGAAGTGCATCCTACATGGGACGCTATGTGGCCAAGAACATCGTTGCTGCAGGTCTGGCATACGAATGTGAAGTCCAGGTCGCCTATGCCATTGGTTATCCTGAACCGGTATCCGTTCTGGTTGATACCTTCGGCACCAACACCATTCCCGAAAGCAAAATTGAAGAACTGATCAGAGATGTCTTTGACTTGAGGCCTGCGGCTATTATCCAGACCCTGGATCTGCTCAGGCCCATCTACAAGGCCACCTCATCCTATGGCCATTTCGGCCGAACCGACGGCATAGGCTTTACCTGGGAAAATACAGATAAAGTTGAAATCCTGAAGAGTAAAGCGGGTCTTTAAAACACCCCAATCAAATCGAATAGATCAAATCCGTAAAATGGGCTGGGAATCAATTTCCCGGCCTTTTTTATTTTGAGGTACCGGAATCGATCAGTATCACCACCAGGCAGTGGTTCAAAAAAACCAGATGGGCCGAGTTACTATGGAGTTTGGATGCGTCGGCGTTGCTGATGACGATATCCCCCTGAAAGGTGCCCTGGGTCTTAAGGCCCGTTACAACCAGGGGATTTTCACCCACCCTCTGGGTGATAAAAGGGTCCTTAATGCTTTGGGAATAATACACGGGTCCATTTTGAACGGCGTATTCCCGACTGATGTAGGCCGGCCCATAAACTTCCTGGCCGTTTTCGTCAAGCAAAATGGGGGACAGGACAGGATGTACCGTGAGCCCACGGGTATCCACAATAAGTCCGGTAAAGGGCACCGGAACGTCAGGGTTGGGATCGGACTCCTGGGAAACTAAACCTTTTTCGGAAGTTCGTTCTGTTACGGTTTTAAGGGGCTGAATCTGCTGAATTTCTTCCGGAAGAAGCAGCTGGGAAAAGCCCCCGTCAAATGACATCTCAATGACCATTTCTACGGATCCATCCGTCAAGTAGTCTTTTTTAATGAGCCTGGACTGGTTGACCATGGCTTTGATCTGATCCATGATATCGCTATTTGAACCAATGGCACTGGATGCCAGGCGCTCGGAATCAAGGGGAAGAGATAAAATACTTGCGATGAGGTTAGAACTGGCCTGGCTTCTGGCCAATTCAACCAGCCGGTCCTGTTTGTTCAGATCCCTGGGAGAGGTTTTTTCAAGGGGGGTCACGGAGCTGTGGGCACGAACCGTTCTCATGGACCAGTTCACTGTTCCCCACTCGTGGGTTTCAAACACGGAATAATCCGGATCAGCTTTAACACCCGAAGCCATGGTCACGCATAGCACCATGACCACCGATAAAACGGTCCAAAATCGATACATACCACCCCCCGCAGGATAAGTTCAAAAGAAATGCATTATAACATGCTCTAAAAAAATGGAAAGCAATTGCTTACCCATTTTTCAAATTGTCCCCATGGGGGGATTGAAAATGAGCGATTGATGACCCGCCATTCACCCAAAATCCCAGTTTGAATTCATTTAAAACTTATGAACTCGTAAAAGTCGACGAATGGCTATGGAAAAAGGTCCATAGGCAAACCACTATAACGCCGCATATGGGACTTTTTACAACGCCATCAAAGATAGCTGACCTTTGTTATTACGGTACCTGGGTAGTAGTTTTTAATGATGGCTTTGCATGAGTAACCGGCCTGGGCCATACGATGGGCCCCCCATTGGCTCATACCGACACCGTGACCGTATCCTGTGCCCTTGAAAAAGAACCCCTGATGGTTTGGATAAATGTCAAACCGTGTGCTTTTAAGTTCCCGTGGCCCGATGGTCATACGAAAATTGTTACCCGAGATGGTCATCTGTTTTTTGTCCGATACCAGGGTGAACGAAAGAATCCTTCCGGAACGTGATGTTTTCCCTGTCTTTATTTTTCGGATGGGGCCCAGGTTTGGATGGGATTGATTAAAAAGGTTGGACAGGTCTTTGAAAGACACCCGGTGATCCCAGACTGTTTCCGGAAGGATGGTGCTGAAGCTGTCAGGCACACTTTTAAGGTAGGGGATATCAACACCCCAAACATTCAAAGCACTTTCCGTATAGCCACCGCTATTGGCGTGGAAATATGAGATGATCAGCTTCCCCCGGAACGTGATCACCATCCCCTTTGTGTTGTTCACGGCATGGGTGGTCTGCTCTTTCTCCACGGCAACACCCCCGTAAACCTGTGAGGAGGTGGTTGCCTCAAGGTCGTAATCGCTGGCAATGAGACCTTGCTTCTCTCGGATAAAAAGAGCGTATGTCCGTGAGGCAATGGCCTGGGCCATCAAGGCTTCCGGGTCCCATAGCCAGGACATTTCCTTGGGAACAACCCCGTAAAGATAGTCTTCGATGGATATATGGTTCACCACCAGAAGGCCGGACGGTTTGACCAGAACACGCAGTGCCCCCCTGTATCTCTGACCATCAAGACTCAGGACATCCTGGCTTGCACTGATCATACATTCCCGGCTGACAGCTTTTCCAGCGTTCACGGAGATCATTCCCTGTCGAAGGGTTATGACCAGGGGCCCCTCACCATTAAAAAGAGGCCGTCCACTCTTTAAATCACTGACACTCAATCTTGAATCTGAATCTATAACCAGTTTGTCTTTGTTTCTGGCCAGAAGAATACGCACATTGGGTGAAAGGGCCGATAGAACGGGGAGGGCTTCGGGCCGTGAGGGAATAACCCGAATGCCTTGTTGGGCACGTTCTGCCCAGGCCATGGCCGATTGACGTCGCATGCCCTGAGGGTAACGATCCACATAAGCTTGAAATGCTTTCCGGGCTTCCAGGTAGCGGTCGTTTTTATAGAGAATGCTGCCGCTGTTGAACAAGGCGTCGGAAGCGGCCGGGGTTTGGGGATAAAGACGAATCAGATCGGCGTAGCATTTTAAGGCTCTGTCAGGCTGATCAAGATAAAGATCATAGATGAACGCGATAAAGAAAAGCGCGCTGGCTTTTGTGCTTATCCGGTCCGAAGAATCAATAATATTCCGGTACTGGGACACGGCTTCAAGGTATTTCCCCCCGCCTATAAGGGACTGGGCTTCCACAAATGGGTCGTTGGAATCAATCGCTCTTGCGGATCCCGGAATAATGAAAAGCCCAAGGCAGAGGGCCATCAGGAAAACCTTGAATCTGTATGTTGTAAAACCTTGAGGCATGATCATCATATACGTGTAAACATAGTTAAAAAACAAAAAAACAGTGCAAAAGAATATGTTTAGGTATCACTGAATCAAAAAAAATACACCCGTTTTTTTAGAAATGCCCCACGGGGAAAATTATTTTGATTTGTTCTTTCATTTCAAGTACACTAAACCACATTATGTCAGGCCATGATATCTTGAAAGGAGGCCGGGCCAAAGGGGGGGGGCACACACATCACGTTCATGTACGATTCTTACCATATTATGAAGTCGATAGCTGGGTATACAGGCAGAAAAACACTGGAGTTTATCAATCACCTGCTGGATATCTTTGCCTTCACGTTCCGATTGATGGAGCTGTTCATCACCCGGCCTGTGGAGGGACGTGCCTTGATCAAAAAAGCCGTGGTGGAGCAGATCTATTTTACGGCCGTGCAGGCCCTTCCCATGATCATTCCCCTGGCATTGATGGTTGGTTCCATGTTGATCATCCAATTTACCAAGTTGTCCGGTGATTTTGATCTGGGCAAGGTCACGGTGGTTCTGGTGGTCCGGGAGCTTGGACCCATTATTACAGCCCTTCTGGTGATTCTTCGATCTGCCACGGCCGTGACCATTGAGATCAGTGCCATGACCGTGTTCAATGAAATCGAGGCCCTTGAAATGTCCGGGGTCGATCCCATGAGAATAGTATCATTTGCCCGGTTTGTGGGAATCACCACGGCTGTTCTCTGTCTGTTTATCGTGTTTGATATTGTAGCCATTTTTGGGGGATACGCCATTGTATGGGTGGCCACAGATGTGACCATGGGGTCCTTTCTCCCCCTTGTGGCCAAGGCCATTACGCCAACGGATATGGTGGTCGGCTTGCTTAAGGCTCTGACCTTTGGGGTGTCCATAACCGTGATCAGCCTGTATCATGGCTTCAACACAAAAAAAATCATCACCATGATTCCCGTGAGTGCTTCAAAAACAGCAGTAGAAAGTTTTTTCTGGATTATGGTGATTAATATCATTATTTCAGGGGTTTTCTACCTATAGGCCCGACTATGACTCTGATTGAATTGAAAAATTATGTGTTGACCCCTGAAAAAAATGGGCATGGAATCAGCCCTTGTCATCTTTGCATTGGGAAGGGGGATATCGTTTCAATCCAGTCGGATTCTGCCAACGATGCTCATTTATTATTCAAAGGCCTTGCCACATTGAGTTATCCCCAAAAGGGGACCTATGTATTCCAAGGCCGGGCCCTTGATTTTTCAGATTACAGAAATCTTTTGAAAACCAAAAAAAATATTGGTTATCTTACCTCAAGCACCACCTTGATCAGCAATCGGTCCATCCGGGATAATCTTAGCCTGGGAAACGTCTATTTTGGAAATGATTTGTCCGTGAAGCTGGATCAGGAGACCCTGGACTTATGCCGGGACTTCGGGATTGAAGCTCTGCTTGATGAACGTCCCGTTAATTTGGGTTTGGCCGATAACAAACGTGCCATGTTTATCCGGGAATTGATAAAGAAACCAAGGGTCATGCTTTTTGAAAATCCCGAAGATTTTTCAGGCCTTATTTATAAAAGCACCTTGATCAGAGTACTTAAAGAAGAAATCAAGGCGGGGATGGCCTTGGTTTTCCTGACCTATGATGAGGATTTTATGAACGCATTTCCGGGAATCATCCTGGAGATCAAAAAAGGGGGAGTCTCTTTTGTTTCGGATTCCCAGACACACAGTGGGTAGCCTATGGTTTTAAAATTCAGAACAATGGAAAAAGTGGTGGGAACCTTTGTCATCAGTGTTTTTATTCTTCTTTTGTCCATGGTGGTCCTGGTGGGCCGGGGCAAGGACTGGTTCCGGAAAAATGTCATGTACACCACCACCTTTGGTGAAAGCTATGACCTTGACCTTAATTCTTCGGTTAAACTTTTCAATGCGGACATCGGAAAAGTCAAAAAGGTGAATCTGGTCGGAAACCGTGTTGAAGTGTCCATGGCCATTTACGAGGAATTCGCCAATCGAATCAGAACCGACTCAACGGCCAGTGTTGAGGGTATCAGTTATATCGGGAAAAAATACATATCCATCAAGCCGGGAAGTGAAAAAGCCCCTTTGCTTGAGGAGGAAGGAAATATTCCTTCGGTTGAAAACAAATCCATCGGGGACATACTCAAAGAATTTGAGATTGAAAAAACCGCCAAAATGGTCATTCGTGCTGTTCAGGATCTTGCGGATATCACTGCCCTGATCAAGGACCCTGAAGGCCCTCTCTTTACTGCCCTTGCAAGTATCAATCACTCCCTGGCCCAGGTGGAAGAACGGATCGGCAAAATTATGGACAATGTGGTCCTCACCACATCCAAGGTTCCCGGAGCCGTGGATCAGGCCCGGACCGATCTTGAAAAAATACATGAAATCGGCGAAGAGCTCCTGGCAAACATTGCTGAACTTAAAAAAATACTGGCAAACGTTGAAAAAGGCAGTCAGGATGTCCCGCCTGTGACCCGCTCACTGAAAAGCGGAATCGGAGAGATACGCTCTGCCGTGGAAAACGTGGATGATGTGGTCCAGGCCCTTCAGAAGAATGTTCTGATCCGTTCCCATATCCCCGCCGAACCCCAGGGCGAAGCTGTGGATGCAGGATTACGATAAAAAGGTTTTGACAACAAAATCGGCAAGAGCCAGGATGTCCTGGGTGGGAAAAACAGGCTGATCCGTGTGGATTGGGGCATCCGTCACCGTGGCAATGAGATTTTCCAGACGACTCCCCAAGGGGGGCTCGTCTCTTCCTGCCCGATATACTTCGATTTTGGGTTTGTTCTCTTTTTTAAAGCCTTCGGTGATCACCAGATCCACATCCGGAAAAAACGTGATCAGTTCATCCAGATCCACGTCCGTGGGAGACGATTTCATCAGGGCTATACCCTGGGGGGAAGCCAGCATGACACCATGGGCACCTGCCTCTTGATAGGTAAAGCTGTCAGATCCTTTTCGGTCCAATTCAAAGCCGTCATGGGCATGTTTGATAACAGCAACACGTATCCCGCGGTTTCGTAACTCTGAAATGAGTTTTGAAACAAGGGTTGTTTTCCCTGAATCGGATGTTCCCACAAAGGACAAGACCTTGGGCATATGATACACTCCTGGGTAATAGGATTTAAAAAAACAACCTATGAGAAGACCTTCCTTTTTGTCAAGCAGATTAACCCCAAGGGTGTGTTCTTAACCGCCCCCGTTCAATTTAGCAAAGATAATTTTATCAAATATATATTTTTGACTTATCATGGGGATTTTTTTTTGTTAATAAACTACGAATTAGTGTCATAATTATGATATACTAATAAGCTTAGTTACCATTGTACCATTCATTTACGACAATTTGATTCTTGAAAGAGCGTGCATGTTGAATAAAATTAATCCTGAATCTACCGTGGCATGGAAAAAGCTGGAGCATCATTACAAAAAGATACAGGCTGTTCATATGAGGCATCTTTTTGAAAACGACAGTCAGCGATTCAAGAAATTTTCAATCCCTTTAAAGGGTCTCTTTTTTGATTACTCAAAAAATATTATCGACGATGAAACCATAAAACTTTTTGTGGAACTGGCTGAAGAAATTCAACTTAAGGCAGCCATAGATTCAATGTTTTCAGGGGAAAAGATCAACGAAACAGAAAATCGTTCCGTCCTTCACATCGCCCTTAGAAATTTTTCAAACACGTCCATCTGCGTTGATGGAAAGAATGTTATGGAAGACATTCACGCTGTTCTTGCTATTATGAAGGAGTTTTCCGAAAAGATCAGACGCAGGGAATGGAAGGGATACACCGGTGAAAACATAAAGGATATTGTAAATATAGGCATAGGCGGCTCTGACCTTGGACCAAAAATGGTTTGCGAAGCGTTGAAATTTTATGCCCATGATTCCCTGAATATCCATTTTATATCAAATATTGATGGAGCGCATCTATCGGAAACACTGAAAAATCTTGACCCCCGGACCACTCTGTTCATGATTGCCTCAAAAAGCTTTACGACCCATGAAACCATTACCAATGCATATTCTGCAAGAGAATGGTTCCTGCGAAGCGCAAGGGATGACAGGCACATTGCAAAGCATTTTGTGGCACTTTCAACCAACGAGGCAGAGGTCACGACATTTGGCATTGATAAAAAAAACATGTTTAAATTCTGGGATTTTGTTGGAGGGCGCTACTCCTTGTGGTCTGCCATCGGCCTTCCCATTGCCTGCTACATCGGCTTTGACAATTTCAGGGAGCTTTTAGAAGGCGCCCATGACATGGATGAACATTTCCAGGCAGCCCCCTTTGATCAAAACATTCCGGTGATTCTCGGGCTCCTTGGCATATGGTACACCAATTTTTTCAAGGCTGAAACCGAAGCAATTTTTCCGTATAATCAGTATTTGCACAGATTACCTGCCTATCTTCAGCAGGCCAACATGGAAAGCAACGGCAAATGCGTGGACAGAAACGGAAACACGGTGAGTTATCCCACCTGCCCCATTGTCTGGGGTGAGCCAGGTACAAACGGTCAACACGCCTTTTTCCAATTACTTCACCAGGGCACCCCATTGATTCCGGCAACATTGATTGCCTCAGTGGAACCTTTGAATCATGTGGGAAATCATCATCATATCCTTCTGTCGAATTTTCTGGCCCAGTCGGAAGCCCTGATGCGTGGCAGAGATGCCCATGAAGTCAGAGATGATTTACAGTCAAAAGGGATGGATGAACAGGCGATAAATAAAATTCTTCCCTATAAAGTTTTCAAGGGGAATAAGCCAAGCAACTCAATCCTGTTGGATAGACTCACGCCCAGAACACTGGGTAATCTTATTGCCATGTACGAACACAAGATATTTGTACAAGGTGTCATCTGGAACATCTTCAGTTTTGACCAGTGGGGGGTTGAACTCGGGAAACAACTGTCCCAAAAGATACTTGACCAACTGGATTCAGGTGGGCATGCCAACGGCCATGATGCGTCAACCAATGGCCTGATCAACCTGATTAATCATCGCCCATGAGCAACTCAGGTTTAGATTGTTTCAACTTAATTTTTTTCAACAGTTTATCATCTTTTAATTTTGAAGAATATAAATATGCAAAATAATCACCGCCCTCTTCCCTATGGCATTCCACTTCAATGATATATAAATATTTTTTCAGCTTCTCATATTCCCGGATATAGTCATTATCATTGTTCAGGCGTCGGTTTCGATCGGTGATTAATATGGTTTCTGTACCTTCTCCATCAAGATAGGATTTTGATTTCTGTATGTCGCCGAACCGGTGTGAATCGCGTTTTCCGATTTTCTCGCTGGATGTGGCGATTATGCGCTTTGATGTCTTTGTGTTCCACAGGTGCTTTTTGACATTGGACTCCTCTCCCCCATGGCAAAACAAACCTTCATCGGCAATAATACCACTGGTGCCTATGATCACAATACTTGGAGAAAATGTTTCAAAGGCCTTGATGGTCTGATCGCCCAAGAGGGAATCGTACATTTGCGCATACCGTCCCCCGGTGAGGACCAATTCGTTTTTCGCCTGAATTTCGCTTATTTTCTGGCTGGTACTGTATTTCTGAGCACGTGAGGCTTTTCCGGTTGTTTTTTTTAATTCTTCCAGCAATTCTTTCAGGCTTTTAGCGGTTGTGCCACAAAAATTGGCCCACACCCCCATGTTATTCGTCAAGATGGTCAAATATTTTCGGTGCTCAAACAATTGCTGGGCAATCCGTTCAATGGTACTTCCGGCATCCAGTAAAACTGAATCAAAATCTTCGACAAAAAGAGGCTTATCGGTATTCGCAGCTTCATTTTCTTCAAAGTCAAATTCCGATTCCCGGGCAACAACCTCTGCAATCACAAGTTTATAATCCGAACAGGGTGTACTTTCGCTGTCATCGGATGAAGCGGATTCCAGTTTTGTTGATATATAGTCCCCCCGCTGCAAGATAGCTCGTTGTTGCAGCATTTTATCAAGAAGATCTCTGTCCTGCCTGAATTGTTCGTTTACTTTTTCTAATTGTTCAATTCGAGTTTTCAATTGTTTTTCATCCAATGGCCTATCCTTCAAAGGACTTTGGGTCTTATTTTTAGGATTACTCTGTTTCATGGTTCACCATCCTTGATTTGTTTAAAGCAGAAAGAATATTATCTTTTAAAACGTCGATTGAATTGTTTACGGACCAGTGAATCCGTTGAACCCTGAAATTGTTGTCTCCCCCATGTCCGGGAATGGTTTCAAGTGTTCGCCGAATATTATCCGTTGCTTTATCTTTGCTGAGGTAGGGGTCAATGTAGTATATTTTCAATCGCCCCCTGCTTTGGGTCCAGGCTTCCTGGATTTTTCGAACGATTTCAGCATCCCTGAAGCTGAACCCCCACACGATCAGCGCCGATGAATCCTTAAGAGATTTGTTAAATTCTTCATATTCCTGGGTAAATGGATATTTGCCCAGGATGGTATTATCCGAAAGCAGTTTGATGACCATTCGGTTCAGGAATACATTTCCCATGACACGAAATTTTTTATCAAGCCCTGCGATCTTACGGTCCAATTCGCCAAGGGTTTCCATCTTGATCTGCCGCATTTTGTCTTTTTCATGCATAAACCAGGCAACACAGCCATGCATACGATGGACAACGACATGTTGTTTTGTTTCTGCGTTCACCTTATCATGGGTAATGATCTCCGGCTCCGGGGAAAGATACACTTTTTCGGACAGTGGCGGCTCGGGAATGGAATTACATATATGGATATCCTGGCTATCGATATCTGAAATAAAATAAAAAAACGTATCGTAATTTGTTGTAAACAATTGTAACGGCTGTGCAACACCATTGGTTTTGTTAAAACCGGCGAGTTTTGATAAGAGGGAAATGATTTTCTCGGCTTTCCGGTAATTCTCCGAGCCTTTTTTATACAAATCATGTTCGGTGTATATGCCCTTTTTATAAAGGCTTGATTCGTGGTTATAATACTTGGCGAGCATGGTATAGCACAATGAAAGAGCACTGTTGCACGAATCGACAAAGGGATCGATCATGTCCGAGCAATTGCCGATGATATTCTGGACAAACCGGTCCTGTTTAAGCTTGTCCGTTTCCTGAATATACCTGATCAGCTGGCCCATTAATTCTTCGAGTGACCCACCATGGGCTTTACCGCGTTCCCAGAGATCTCTGACAAGACCGTATGCCGTCAAAAGGTCCTGATTGGCTTTTGTTTCAATCTGATCTTCGCCTGAGAATACGCACCGGCGGCATTGCAAACGGTCACTCGATTCTTCCGGGTGATATTCACTCATTTCATTGTCCAGCAATTCCTTAAGCAATGGAAAACCCAGCAATGAACTTGCTCCGGCCCCCATGAGCAGAATTACCTTATTTCTAAGAATAATGTCATTGACCTGAGTACCGATAATTTCATCTCTCAAGCTATCCTTAATCTCGCAAATCTCACCAACAAAATTTTCCGTTCCTTTCTTTTCAATGTGATCCTCAAATCGTTTGTCCTCCCGGGTGACTCCTTTTTTATAATTCAGGGCAGCCTTAACGCCCATAAGAAAGGGCTGGGTGTTCAAGCCATATTTTTTTGCAATCAACAGAGCCTGAATAAGTCGTTCGTTTGAATCCAGTTTCCTTAAGGGATCCCGGGCAACCCTGGAAATCGGGTCATACATCAAGTTATTGCTGAACCGGAGAAGTTCCTTGGTTTTATAATCTTCAGCCAGGTCTTCGGAAACACGGTTGTCCATTGCCACGGCCTTTGCCATGAGGTTCATGGCATTAATAACGACCCCGGATATTTTGGGGTCAGCCATGGCTTGATGGATATAAACATAGTCTTTTAAAGCCCCTAAATAGGCTGTTATGGCGTGGGGGGCATTGTGAATGTAAAATTTACACCACCAGTGCTTGAGCAGCTCCTTTTCATCGACAATGTCTATGTCAGGGCTTTTAACCAGCTCACAGGGACTTTTTTCAAGAACAAGGCGGCCTGTTTCAGTGACAACGCATAAAGAATCTTTTTTTAGCAACTCAGGGGAGGCGGTATTGGATGCAATAACATCGGGTATACCGAAAAACACATTGGGATTTTCTGATGTTTCTTTGATGATTTTTATTATATTAATGTCATTTTCAAGGATATATATGCATTTAGCACTCTTTAAATTGCAACTCAACTGTTTGCAATTTTCCGGTCCAACAGCCGTAATTACGGCATCGCACTCCTTGATATACTCTTGGGCTTTGATGGTTGAAATGAAAACCTTATCATAATGAATAATGACCTCTTCATAACGGTTTCCTGATGCAATGGCTGTCATGTAAGAATGCCGGGCCTTGAGTTCTTCATACACAAGGGGGTCATTCTCCACAAATGACAGTGTGTATCCCGCGTCGCTGAATATCTTGGCTGCAAAGCCTCTTCCAATGGCCCCGGCGCCAATGATTAGAATCTTTTTTTTCATGGGCTTATCGTTATTCAAATAGAGGAAAAATATGTCTCGTTGTTATGAAATAATATGTGTATATTAAAGTGTGATTTTGTCTTCGTCAAGGAAATATCTCACGGATCCATTGGACTGGACTCTCATTCATCGCGCCAGTGATCCTTGGCTTTAGTGTGTATTTTTATGGTTCTTCGGGAAAATGCCGTTAAGGCCAATATAGATTTCAGTGGCCGCCTATGCCTTGTGGTGATATCTTGAGAAAAGAATTTCCGAGGCGTATGTTTAAATCAATATCCTTTTCACAGTATGACCCTACCGCTTCAAACGTCAAAGACTCATCAAGCCTATTTTTCATTTTCTTTCGATATCTCTATGCAGCGTTCAATAATGGCATCATGTTCTTCCACCGGCAGCTCTATTCTCCGGGTGGATACCATTTCAAAAAGAATATCATCGATTTCCCTCCGAATTCTGTTGATCACATCGGGGTTTGTTTTCCAGTTTCTGGTTTTAAAGGGTAAAATCCGTTTTTCAACCTCAAGGGCGACATCAATTCCAGTACGGGTGTTACCACCCGCGTATTCAGCCATGGGTTCTCTGAGACATCCGTAAAATTGTCTGGCCAAGGGCTGAGCCAGAAGATCGGGGGGCAGGTCTTCATCCACATGGGTTGAAACTTTTTCCGCGATGTCTTTAATCGACCCAAGGGCCTTGACTGTGTTGATTGTGTTTCCATGAAACCCCGAGATGACCTTTTCGAGACGCCGTGATAATTTTTTATAAAAGGCCGGATCTTTTTCCATGTGTCCAAGGATAATGTTGCGGGTTGCCATGGCGATCATATCTGCTTTAAATGGATCACTCAGGCCTTGATCCCCAAAAACATTGAGCCGTTCATCGGTATTTAACAGGTGAAGTGGTTCGTAATCCTGCATGGACCCGCCAGGCTCTATATGGGTATCCAGCAGTTTATTAATCACGGGTTCATACTCGGAAAAATCGTTTTTTTCCTGAAACCTCTTTGACAGGACCGCCCTTAAATTCAGAAAAAATGAAAGATCCTTCTTATATAAGTTAAGGGTCTTCCCGGGTGTTGACCTGAGAAATGTCGATGATGACAAGGCAAGAGCCAGGACCCGGGCATAATGCCCGAAACGAGTGTAAAAGGTACGCCTCAGGCGTTCATTTCTCAAATAAACACCATAGACTTCGGTGTCTTTGGATTTATTGATGCCTGAAAACAATTCCCATACAGATGAATGCAAAAAAGGCAGATCTGCTGTTTTTTCGGAAATATCTGCCATGAATCCATTAAAAGCCAATGATTTATTCTGACCATGAATGGCTCCACGATAATCCAGGACAAGGCCGTACTCTTTCCCAGGAAAAACTTGGTTCACCCTGGCCAAGGCCCGTAAAAGGGTGTGTTCTTTGAGGTCGCGTGCAAGATAGAGAACACCGTTGCAAGGTGCATGAAATGTAGTTATAAGCTTATCCACGACAATGATGATGTCAGGAAATTGTTCATGCTGGAACCCATGGACCACCTGGGAGTGATATTTCTTTTCCGAACCGTACCGGGCCATCATGCCCTCCCAGAAACGCAATGTCTGCTGCGAGGGTTCCTGGTTATCCTCGCCTTCCCGTTCCCAGGGATGTGAAATCAGTACCGTTGAATTCACAAAACCAAATTCATCCAGAAACGTTTTATATAAAAGAGCTGTGTCCTTATCCGGTGTGACCAGCTGGCCTTTGCCCCCTGTCCCCTGATACCTTGTGGCAAAATGAGTGCTGATATCCCAGGCAATCATCCGAATGTTCATGTATTCCCTGCAAAGGCTTGGCTCATATATGAACGTTTTTGCCAGCGCATCTTTCCAGGTCGTGTTCAGGCACGAGGTCATTTTTTTAAACCAGCGTTCCAAATTTTTTGCGTCAAGACCTTGGGTAACATGCCGTTCTTCGTAAAGAAGTGGTGTCACTGTTTTATCTTCAACTGCACGGCTCAGCGTATAGGCTGGTGGTATGAGGTCTCTGTCATATCCGAAAAGATCATGTTCAGCCATGTGTGCCAGAGGTACCCCGGAAAATCCAATCACACGGGTACCGTTTATGGCCATGATCATCTGGGCAGGGTGATGTCCCTCGTCCATAATCACAAGGGTATCCCGTGATATGTGTTTGATGGCCCTGTTGGAGAGAGCCTTTGCGAATTTATGCATGGGTGACATGATCACATGCCTGCCTTGATCCCGGAGCAATGCCACCAGATGCTTCCCTGTGGATACCTGCTCCACATCTGTACCGCAGGCTCTCAATGCACTTCCCAGGGTGTCCCCAAGATCCATCCGATCAGTCACCAGAACCACATGGGCATGTATAAGATCCGAATGCAGAAACAGAGATTTGACAAGCATCACCATGGTCAGGGATTTTCCGCTGCCCTGGGCATACAAGACCGTCCCTCCCCGGGGCCTGCCCTTGGGTCTGCCAAGGAGACGATTTATACAATTCTTGACCGTAAAGAACTGGGAATAACGGGCGATTATTTTCGTCCCCTTATCAAAGAGGATAAATCGGTATATCAAATCAAGAAATCGTCCGGGCCGGCACAGCGAATAAAGGGCCCGATCCTGTTCAACGACGTCCCTGTTCTGCCCGGCCATGCTTCTCCATGTCTTGCTCATCATCACTCTTGAAATGAGTTCAGGGGCCATTCCAAGGTCCATGGGAGCACGAATCATTTCGTTTATGAATGCATCAATCCCATCTTCTTTCCATACGGTCCAGAATTGTTTTTTTGTCCCTGTTGTACTGTAACGGGTCGCGTCCCGATTCAAGGCCAGCAATATCTGACTGTAGACAAACAACTGGGGAATACGCTCATGGGTCTGTAATGTCCCTAACGCATCAATGGCCTGATCCATGGGGTTCGCATTAACCGGATCATCATCAGAACCCCTGCATGCCATGACACACATGGGTATGCCATTGACAAAAAGAACGATATCAATAATGACGTGTGACCCGTGATCCAGACACTCAAGCCTGAAGTCCCGGGTGAAATGGTAAAGATTGTTTTCGGGATCTTGCCAGTCAATATAGTTCATGACATAACTTCGGGTATCTCCGTCAACGGTCTGGGGAGTGCCGGTCCCAAGGCACAACAGATCGTACATCTGTGAATTCTGAAGAATGTCACCCGTGACCCTGATCCCTTTCAGGGCCTGGACCGCACTCTGGACTGCATTTTCCGTAAAAAGACGAACAGACCCTTTAAATTCATAGGAACTCTTTCTGCGCAGAAAATCGGTCAGAATGGATTCAAGAAGTACCTGATCCAGCTGACCGTTCCTGAGATCAAGGCATTGTTCGGGGGACACGTACTCCCACCCCATCTGGGTCAACAGGTGCAATGCCGTCAGCTGGGACCAGGACTTTTCCGGGTTCAGATCAGATTCAGGTGCATCCTGCCCATAGTATGAATGATGTTCCATTTCGTTTCTTAATCCCAATTACGAGTGCCTGGGTTGCCCTTGGATTAAACCCCAAGCTCCTTTAGATAATTATCTATTTTCTTTTGTGTCCGTACAAGGGTGGCTTTAATGCCTTCAATATCATATTGAACCGCCCCCATATCGTACACATGGTCATCGTCAATCCTATCCACATAAAGGGGAATGTTCAGATTGAAATCGTTGTTGGCTATTTCAGCATAAGGCACCTGCCGAGAAAACCGGTCAATGGTCCTTTTCCCGTGGAAGGTGGTGACTATCTTTTCAATGTCCTGTTGCCTGAGCCGGTTCCGGTTTAAATTTTTTTCATAATCCATGCTGGCATCCATGAATAATACAGGATCCTTTCCTTGAAAGGATCTGGCTTTATCAAAAATCAGAACGACAGAAGGAATTAACGTGTCGTAAAGCAGGTTGGCAGGAAGCCCGATCACGGCATCAAGCATGTTTTCATTGATTAAGGCTTCCCGGATTTTTCCTTCCTGCCCTCCCCTGAATAAGGTGCCATGGGGAACGATCACCCCCACCCGGCCCCGGCCTTCCTCGGCAATGGCGATCATATGTGAAACAAAGGCCCAATCGCCCTTGCTTTTAGGGGGTATGCCCCGTTTAAATCGTCGGTGCTTATCTTGTTCAGCCATCTCCTGCCCCCATTTATCCATGTTAAACGGGGGATTCGCAACAACCACATCAAAGATCATCAGGGTCTCATTATCCACGAAAAGGGGAAGCCGGAGTGTATCTTCCCATTCAATGCGAGCCAAATCCATCTGATGCATGCACATGTTCATTTTGCACAGAGCCCAGGTCCCTCTGCCCTTTTCCTGACCAAATATTGAATAGTCATGGGATCCGACCTGGAGGCCTGTCCGTATCAGCAATGATCCCGAGCCACATGTGGGGTCGCAGATTCGATCTCCCGGCCGGGGTGCCATGATTCGTGCAAGGGTTTCCGAAACAGTTGCCGGGGTGTAAAACCCACGGATTTTCTTTCCGGCTTTTGATGCAAAATAATCTATCAGATCTTCAAAAAATGCTCCAATTCCATCCGGGCCCTTCATGGGTTCCATTGTCAGATCAAGGGGATTCAAATCCTCCAGAAGATTCTTCAATCGGGAGTTCCTCTGACGGATTTTTCCGAGAATCTCTTCATTATTGAAGTCAATGGCACAAAATACATCATGGAGCTTATGTGTATTGGCATCCCCAAGACGTCCCAGCACCGCATTGATTATCTCACCCAGATTTATCCTGTATCGTCGTTCATACAGACTGTCAAAGGTTGCTTTAAAGTGATCTCTCACCAAACCCTGATCGTCCCGGATATCAATGTCAGGTATCACAAACCGCTCAAGGTTCATGGCTCTGTTAACCCGCACCGTATCCCCTGCGTATTTTTTTTTGTATTCCCTGACCTTGGATGTGTAAAAATCGCTCAAATATTTCACAAACAAAAGGGTCAGGATATAATCCCTGAATTGGCTGGGCTCAAGGCCGCAACGGAATGTATCGATTGCCTTTCGAACTGCATTGAACAGAGTGTTTCGCCTCGATTTGCTGAGGGTTTTTTCGCTCACAGTCTTCTGATCACAGTTATTCATGGTTCACCGAATTCAAACATGCATGGGTGATCATTTGTTTCCGTTTTTCTGCCAAAGACACAAGCAAAGCCTGCTCTTTGTTCATGAGCCTGTTGAGTTCAATAATCTTTTTTTGGATATCCTTTGAAGGGATGGGGATATCAATGGCCTCCAGGACAGAGCGTTTGACCACAGGCATATGAACACCCCGACCAGTCTTTCGTTTCACGTATTGTGACACAGGCTCCTGGTTCAGATACCAGCACAGATAGTCATGCAGAACCCTTGGGGATGTTAGTCGAATGATAAAAAAACACCCGGAGGCCAGGACGCCACCCGGAATGTCTCGCATCAGCACAGAAAAGTTACGCCCGCCCCGGGCCATGAACAGGATGTCCCCGTCTTTGAGTTCCCAGTCCTTCCGTGACAGGATCGGATTGAATCGAATCATGGTTGAATTCTTCAATATCAGCGTGTCCGGATCGAGATCCCGGATCTGGATCAAACCATGGGACCCATCCTCCTCCGGCCTGATGTTCGTTCGCGATTGGAACCCGCTTTGAATCGTTGAAATCGTATTTAATGTGCTCATATGCATTTTTTTAGCACAGTATATATTATACTGCAATAAAAATGAGATTTTCCCTTGACAATCACTTTTTCAATGATGCAGTATATGGCCTAAACGAATAAACATTGAAAAAAACAAGACTGCCCATGATCCTTCATTTTAGCATTGAGGCAGTCATCGTTCATGAAACCTGCGGGAAGGAGAAAGGCAGACTATGATTCGAATACACGCTCTCAATGTCGGCCAGGGGGACTGTGCGATTATCGAACACGCGGAAAGCCGTCTGACAGTGGTTGATATTAATCGGTCTTCACAAATGGACTGGGCAACACTTATGGATGTGGTCAAGGCCTGGAATCCAAGGCAATTTAATGGGGAACGATTTCTTTATGCCTATGGGGCCATTGATTACAAAACCCTGTTGAAACGATCCGGATACACTGTCCGGATCACGGACCCCATCCCATACATCAAAGCCCTTATCAATAAAAACGGCCATGCCCGCCATGGACTTCGTTTTATTTCCTCGCGTCCGGATATCACTTATTTCTCGGGCCTGTGGGCGCTTAACCGGGATATCGGAATTGCATCGGCATGGGTTCCCCCCTGGGTCAACAATCAAACCCCGGGTAAGTCAGAACCCATTCTTGGAAAAGATCAGGAATTTTATGCCTTTCTCAGCCATGGAACATGGCCTGATATCAGCTTGGAGTCACCCAGTTCAGGGGGGAGGATTGAGTCTTCCGATGCCTATGACATCCAGGTGATCAGCCCGCAGCCGTCGGCAGGTGGGTCTTCATCCACCAGGGACGGTGATGCGTTGCCCAGCTGCGTTCTGATCATTCGCTATGGTAAAAGTAAAATGATTCTTGGAAATAATGCCAGTAAAGAGATCTGGAGCCGAATTGTTTCCGACTGTCCCGATGACATAAAAAACACGTCGATTTTAAAAGCATCACACCATGGCCAGGCCAGGGGATTCCACATGGATGCGGTCAAGTTGATGAAACCGGAATACACCATTTTGAACCTGGGAATAAAGGAAATATCACCCCTGACAACACCCTATGCCAGGATCTGCCCCCATGCTGTCAACACCCGGCATGCCGGTTCCATGATCTTTGAAATGGACAGACTCGGCCATGTTCATTTAATCACAGGCGATAAGCCCAACCCATGAAAACCATCCCAATTCCCCTTTCTTTTTTGACGATTCCAAGATAGTATTTTCAGAGAACCGCTCAATTAAAGACAGGGGAATTTCATGAATTTTTTCTATTTTACATTTCCGGCAGCCCTCTTACCAGGCCTATTGCTGCTTTTTTGGTTTAGGAACAGCGACTGTTTCCCCGAGCCCTGACCTGTTGTTATCCGGACCTTTTTGCTGGGGTCTGTCAGTGTTGTGCCTATACTCATTGTCGGAGCCATTCTCAACCCATGGCTGACGTTGATACCGGATCATCCGTAGGCCCATTCGGCATACACGGCCTTTGTACTTGCGGCAATCCCGGAAGAGAGTTTTAAATATCTAATCCTTTTGTTTTACTGCATGGGGCACATGGAATTTGATGAACCCATGGAAGGATGGATTTTCGATGTCTATGACTCAGAGACACGCCATGAAGCATCTGATGGAATTCTTCACACGCATTGACGGAAAACCCTATGCGAGTTACGGGCAGCTTCAGGGGATATCGTTTCAAAGAAGCGACTATGATCTCCGGTTTGAACATATTCAGGCCAGCCCTGGAGCATATCCGGCCTCGGTCTGTTCTGTCCGGATGACACAAATGAATTTGGGTCTTGACCCCTCGGATGTTTCAAACAAAAACAGAGCGATTGCGGTCAAAGATTATATTCTACGCGTTTTTAATGACGGTGTAGAACAAAACACAAGGCCAAACCGTGGCAGTCACGGCAGTGGATCCTATCAACCCATTGATCTTCCTCCTCAGATTTTAGAGAGAAACATCGTCCAATTTGACAATGAGGGCGTCCAGTTTTATTTCAGAATCAGTCTTCCGGGATCACGCGATAACCGTGTGCTTGGTAAACAGGCCTGCGACATGGTGATGCTGGAGTTGCCTCGTGTTATTGATTTTATAAAACATTCCCTGACAAACCAAAAAAAACGGTTGCTCAAACATTGCGATAGTACCGAGGATATGCTTTTGCTTCAGGCAAAGCTTAAGGATCATGGCCTCGTGGCATTTATTGCTGACGGCTCCATTCTGCCAAGGGAATCAGGAATTTCTGAAGCGCCATTAAAACATGGGGCTGTCCCTTTTTTCGCACCGGAAGACTTAGCTGTGCGGGTGGATCTTCCCCATGCTGGGACATTACGCGGATTGGGAATACGTTGCGGGGTAACCGCTCTTATCGGCGGGGGTTTTCACGGAAAATCAACATTATTGGACTCCCTTGTCAAAAGTGTCTATCCCCATGTCCCCGGAGACGGGCGCGAAGGTGTGGCAACCGATCCCAGTGCTGTTTGTATATGTGCTGAAGATGGCCGTTCAGTCAATGGCGTGGATATATCCGGTTTTATACCAAATGTGCCCGGAGGTGCTGATACACGACGGTTCGTAACGGTCAATGCCAGTGGAAGTACATCTGAAGCAGCGGCCATAATCGAAGCGGTTCTCTCCGAGTCCCGGCTCCTTTTGATTGACGAGGACTCTTCAGCTTCAAATTTTCTGAACAGGGACCGCATCATGAGACGTTTGATCCCGGAAGAGACAATCATCCCCCTGTTTGACCGTGTTCGGGACTTATATGAAAATCATGGTGTCAGCACATTGATCGTGACAGGTGGGAGTTCCGGTTATATCGGTGCGGCAGACCACGTCATTGCCATGCGGGATTATCTGCCTGTCTGCATGACCACTCAGGCAAGGGAGCTGAAAATGCCTGCCCCCTCCAGACCCCGTGACCCGTTAGTCATTAGAGACGAGCGCATGCTTTTGCCTGATAATTTTAATCCCTCCTACAGGGCTGAACGAATTGGAAAGACAATCCCTGTTCGTATCAAACCTCTCAGACGTTATGAAAAGATTCTTGAGTATGGCGAATCCACGCTGGATCTGACCAAACTGGCTGGCCTGGTGGATTCAGATCAAATCTTAGCTGTGGGCCATGCTCTGCTGCTTGCACGAAACAGATTTGGCCATGCCCACATGTCTCCAAGCAAACTGTCTCTTACTATCAATGATCTGATGGATGACGACGGTCTTGACAGTTTAAATAAATACACCAACACGAAGCTTTTCCTGGCTCGTCCGAGGCTTCAGGACCTTTCAGGAGCGATAAACCGGATACGGAATATAGCCATCCGGTTTTGAGTTCACACATCGTTTTAAAGACAAAAACGTAAAAAATTAATTCAAGTTTGCTTTCTCTATTGCCGAACAGTATTAAATACGTTCTCATTCATGGCGTTTTGATCGTGCGATACACAATTTTGCGGGAAACAATAAATGATTTTAGATAGGTGGCATGTTTTTCCATTTAGGGTTGGCACATCCGATTCCGAATTTCCCCACGATCAGAGCATTGTTTGAATTTGCTGCCCGTGACTGACTCAGCCTGTCCACAGGGATGTGTTCTCCTGCCAATCCCTTGCCTTTCATATTGTTTTTTTTTAGTAATTAACGCTATTCCCAAAAATGAACATAGATTTTTATTTTTGACATAATTGCGGAACAATGTGTGCTATGTTGCCGCAAGAGAAAAGGGTGTTCTATCAAGAGACAATCGTCTATCAAGCCATTTTATATTATTGAACCGGGGGTTTTAATTTTTTAGGTCCGTTGTTGTTCAAAAAACAACCATGACTTTTTTATTATTAATTTTGGGAATTCACTGTTTCAGAGCTTGCAAAGGGGGGGGGATGAAGGGGTTTAAACAACGAGGGATTGGTGCGGCCTTTATACTGGTATTTTTTCTAATGATGGGTTGCAGCCGGGGGGGAGGCAGTTCAAATCTTGCGGCAAACATAACTGTTTCCGGCAGTGTCAACGATCAGGACGTCGCCAGCGCCTCGGTGGCCATGAAACACGGTATTGATGATGATATTCTTTCCACAGCCACCTGTGATGAGCACGGCAACTTCAGCCTGTCTGTTGAACGGGCAAAACTGCTTTCTTCCGATGCCTATGTTTTGACTGCCACGAATCCGGTAAACGGCCGGGTTCTCCGGTCCTGGATCGCAGGGGCGGATATTCTGGCGTCCGGAAATTCGTTTTCATCCGATCTTACGGTAATCAGCCCCTATACCGAGGCGGCCTGCCTTGTGGCAAACATAAAGGACAGCACGGCCAGCCCTCTTTCTTTTGTAAAACAGTCCATTCGATTGACCGGTTCAGGTCTGCCCCGATCCACAGGGAATGCTATGGTTGACGCCCTCGGCGTATGGATCAAGGCGAAATTCATGGATTCGGAAACAGAAACCCTGCCATTGTATACCGCGAATTTGATGGGTCAAATTCTAAGGGTTCAATGGCCCGCTCTGTTTGTGGCCGGAGCCCAGGTGTCCATCACGCTTCCGGCGGAGTTGACGGCCTCAGGAGCCAGTGTTTCAGTGGTCTCCTTTGACGGCCCTGAAAACGTGGTCGTGGACAATGGCGCAATCACTATCACACCGGGCGCGACCGAAGGTCAGGGCCAGGCTGTTTTTCTGGTGTCCATGGACGGGACTGAGCTTTCTCTCACACTGCCTGTGAACACGGTCACGGCCGTTACAACTTACAGCCAGTCTTTCCCCGCAGGAAATATTACCCCCGTGACCATGGGACATCTGACGGTTCAACCTGGGCCTTTATCCTTTCGCACCCTGACGATTATGGATATTGTTGAACTGGATCTGAGCAGTCTTTCAAGTACAAGCATAGGAGATATAACCATCACGGCGGCCTTTGATATCCGGCTGTCCGAAGATCTCAAGGCACCGGTGACCCTTATCTTTCAACCCGATGACATTGTGGATCCTCTGAAAACGGTTCTGATCCATATTAATTCAGCCACCAAAATCGAAACCTATGTGTATCCGGACAGCTATGATCAGGCCAACAACCGGTTGACATTCACGCTGGATGGTTTTTCGCCTGTGTTGATCGGCACGATCAGCAACAGCCCGTCCTACACACTCGGGTCGACTTTCACGGTTTCCAATCTGCAGACCGACAGTGCAAAAGCCTTCGGTTTTTTACGCCAAATGGTGGATTTCCTCAATGATGGGGACAATCTTGTGGCCATAAACAATCTCGAGGGGCATGAAGACACCTGTGTCAGCTACCTTGCTCACCTTTCAAGCAAGGCCCTGGCCTCATTTATGGCCTTGCCGGTCACGGACAAAACCGGAGTTAACGGCTTGACCCATGCGGTTTTCTATCCCCAGCTGTACAGCCAGGCCCAGGTCAACGCCTATGACGAATACTGGAATATTCGAAGCCGATTGATGCAGGCCCTTTACAAAGTAAGCAATTCAAATTTCGAGGGGCTCAGTGTTTCAGAGCTTATTGATTACAATGACCGTCATTCTGTGGATATTGAAACGGACATCAGTCCGACCATCCTGGGCCAGGCTGATGCAGAGGGCAATTATTATATGCCCATGGTGGCCTTTCGTTTGCTTAAACGTGGTTGCACCCCGCCGGATGCCTTTTTACAGGATGCCCTGACGACCATTGAAGAGACCGTTTCGGAAGAAGAGGTGTTTTATGCCCATTACCATGAAATGTCAGACTGGCTGGACAGCTATGTGGCGTACATCCTGTTTACCTCTCCCAAGGTTGCAACAGCTGGACATAATACGGCCGCTCTGGTCACGGTCCGAAACAGGCTCATTACCGATGCCCGGAGTTTTTTCAGCCAGGGGTCATGGGAAACGTTTGTCGGTCTCTGGCTGGGGGGTGTCTATCCCTATGCACTGAACAATGACGTTCAGTCGGCGGCGGATGGATTTTTCCGGATCAATGATACCCTTGGAAGCCTGACCTTGTTTTTGAACGATCACGCGGCACTGAGGACCAAGGCCCAGAATGATACACTGCACCCTCTGGGGTCTTTGACCAGCGGACGTGTCTGGGTTGATAAGGGGGACTATTATATCCCCCCTGAAGTGAATGATGAAATCGTCAATCTCACCAATTGGCGACAGTATCTGACCAGCCTGATACCGGCCAGCCGCACATTTTACCGGGATGCAGATGGAGACGGGTACGGCGATGAGGCTGTCTTAATCTCATCATACAGCCGACCCGATGGCTATGTTGCGAACGACACCGACCCGGATGATACGAACCCGTCTGTTTATCCCGGAGCCCAGGAAATCTGCGGTGACAGTGTGGACAATGACCTGAACGGATTGACGGATGAGGGGTGCAGCAGTTATTACAAGGGCACGGAAACAGCCATCCCCCTTCAGCGCAAAAGCAACAACCAGTTCCTGATCCCCGTTGACGTGGGCAATCAGACCCTGAACCTTCTGGTGGATACCGGGTCAGACGCCCTGTTGGTGTTTGCAGACAAACTGGCCGTGGACACCACGGTCCAGTTGTCGGCAACGCCTGTGACCAAACGTTATGCCAGCACCACCCGTTCCGGGTTCCTGGCCCAGGCATCGATCCGAATCGGAGCGTATTCCGATCCGGACATGACCATCATGGTCGTTACGTCGCCCACCTCGGGCAGCGACCCCTCCTTGACCGCCAAGCAGGCGGACGGCATCATCGGTTTGCGCCGGACCCAGGGTTTGTCCATAAGTAATGACGCTGTTTTTCTGGACGCCCCCCTCAATGTGCTCCAACCTGCCATTAACATCTTTGAACTGAATCTGCCCCCATCCGGTCCGGCATCCATCTCCCTGGGACGCATGGCCGTTCTGGACAGGGCCAAGTCCCAGTATGTGTTCAAGGCCAAGACCTATACCTTCTTGGACCCCGAGCGGCCTGCCGATGCCAGTTATGCCGATCTTCAGGTGCCGTTTCGGGCCAAAAGCAGATTCGGGGAAGCCAACACCGGCGACTTGGATGTGCTTTTCGATAGCGGCGCGGTCAGTAAGCTTGTTCTGGATACCCAGGTGGCCAAATCCCTGGGTTACGATACAGTAACAGGGACCTGGGACTTGTCGGATGATGATGAGATCGAATTCAATCTGGTGGGTGTCGGTAAAACCGTCACCCTTTATCCCAAATTCAAGGTGTCCGAAATCAGTGTGGCACCCTTGAGCCAGTTGGGTGTGACCTATGAGGCTGTGCTGGGCATCGACCGGTGGCAGCATTACGTGGTGGGCTTCTCCTATGCGGATTATCAGAGCGGAGGACCGGACGGGACCATCCTCATGCTGTTCCGGCCCAATGTGGCGGAGGCATATAACCAGAAACTGCCCGGTCAGTCCCTCAACTACCAGGATCTGAACGGCCTCAATTCCATTGGCGACGACCGGTTCCCCACAGCCGACGACACCGGTAATCTTGTGGCCTTCCAGTCAAACCGGCCGGGCGGCCTGGGCGGCTGGGACATCTACCTATGGAGAAACGGGACGGGCATCCTGACCTATCCCAATCTGAACAGTGACGGTGATGACGCTGACCCGTCCCTTTCCGGCGACGGCCGGTACCTGGTGTTTTATTCCAACCGTGACGGGGGAGTTGGGGACTGGGATATCTACCTGTACGACCTGGAAGAACGCGTGTTTATCGACACGCCGGGGCTGAACTCGGATGCCCTGGACCGGACACCCACCCTCAGCACCGACGGGCGTTATATTGCCTTCCGTTCGGAACGAAGCGGGGGAGAAGGCGCTTCGGATATTTATTTGTATGACCGCCAAACTGAAACCCTGATCGATCTTCCGGGTCTCAATACCGCCGATGGGGAATTCGACCCTGTTTTGAACCAAGATGGCAGCCTCATCACCTTTGACCGGGATACTTATGTTGGCGGGACCTACGATTCCAGTGTCTTTCTTTACAATGTCCTGACCCATACCCTGGACCCCCTTTCCCAGATCAACTCGGATTCCTGGGAAATGGATGGCGTGATCAGCCCCAACAACACCTATATCACCTATCATACCAACCAGCACAATCCCGAGATGGGAATCTATGACCGGGATTTCATGGTGTTCAACCGGAACACAGAGCGTTTTGAAATGTTCTCGGGTCTGAATTCAGCCTTTGACGAGGAAGGCATCTGTTTTACAGGCAACAACCGAAATATCCTGTTCCATTCCAGCCGTCCCGGCGGCATGGGGGGCTCGGATATTTATGCCTACAATGTATCAGATACGCCGGAGTCAAGCACGGAGATATACGAAGAATCCTTGCCGGTGGAAGATATTCCCTTTGCCCATGATGGAGCATCGGGCACCTACTTTCTCACCCTAAACACCCAAGACGGCAGTGAACTGACCCTTCTACTGGACACAGGTCTCTCAGGCATAATTCTGTTTTCCGATCGGGCCCCGGCAGGGAATCGTTGCGGCGGACCGGTATCGGTCTTACTGCCTTACGGGACGCTCAATGCCGCCGAGCAAATCTGTACCCTGATCTCCATCGGAGACAATACTGCTGATACACGGATCCCGGTGATCGCCAGCCAGAGCGAGTACAACGCCCTGACCGGCCGGACCGATCTGCCGCAGGTGGATGGGGTCATCGGATTCCGGGGCAATTTC
>JAHIRD010000297.1 GCA_018818835.1 Pseudomonadota bacterium | reverse complement strand
CACCATAATAATCAAAGATGGCGGTGCTGGCGGCACGGAACGCATCCGTGTCACGTTGGGTACTGACGAGACTATAAGGTTACTTGGTATAGATGCAGCGTTTGCCACTGACATCTATTCTGATGAGACCTTGGCTGGTGCTGGCACGATCTATGTGACTGGCATATATACGTAAGGATTAAGTAATGTCCAGAGGGTTCCATTCCAATTGGTGGCAGGGAACTGCCGCTGAACGTGGGGGATTTCCAACAGCGTCGTTGGCTGTGCCGTTTTTCTGGTATGAAACGGATACCAGAGATACATACCAGTGGGACGGCGTGGCGTGGCTATCCATTGATGTTGGTGGGAGCGGTGCAGCTAATCAAGTTGCATACTGGACTGGTCCCAGTGTGTTAGCAGGTGACGCTGGCATGACATATGCCCCAGCAACCGATACATTGTCAGTGGGTAATGTTATAGTGCCTGACCTTGGCTATGTGGGGTTGGGGCCGGCTGCTGGTAGATTGGTCTTTGATAATGCGGTTCCCGATGAGGCAAGATTCGAGGACTGTGGATATGTCGGTATTGAGAACATCCTATACCACATCGGCGATCCAGATACATATTTGCTTTTCTCACCAGACTTTGCTGGATTCCGTATAGGCAATGTAGACTTTCTCTATATGGATGAGGGGGCCCCGAATGAATTTGAAGTCAACCCCGCAGGGGCAGACATTGACTTCATTGTACAAGCTGTTGGTGTTGCTGGTGCACTACTCGTGCAAGGCAGTGATGGGCAAGTCACGTTAGGTGCGTTGGGCGCAGGAGCCGTTCAATCTGACGCTGGCGGGGTTATCAGTAGTGGGGCATTGCCGCTGACAGACTTGGCAAACTATGTGCAAGGGAGCATTATTCGTGGCGGTGTGGCCGATTGGGAAGCGTATGCCCATCCTGGCACAGCCGGGTGCGCGCTGGTTTCGGATGCGACCGATATTGTGTGGGATTTGACGCCGACTTGGATGGGGAGCCACACGTTTATGCAGGGCATGGCTCTCCTGGGCAATACAGGGATCAACATTATTACTGTTAGGGGTAATGTTGCAAAGGGTGCTCATGTAGTGGATAGCGTTATAGGAGGTGCGTGTGAGTACATAACCTTTGTAACTACTACTGGCGCTGAAGAAGTTGTCTTTAATGAGTTGGCGTATGATCTTGATTTCAGGGTTGAAGCGGTTGGTCATGCCGATGCGTTAGTTGTTCAAGGCTCTGATGGCCAAATCACGTTCGGAGCATTGGGTGCCGGTGCCGTACAATCTAGTGCGACCGGCGTTATCAGCAGCGGGCCACTCCCGCTAACGGACTTGGCCGATTGGACACAGGGCGGCCTGGTCTACGGTGATGCAGCAGGCTGGCAAGACCTGGCCCATCCTGCGGCAGCAAATCACGTGCTACAGAGTACAGCAGCTGAGGTGGGCTGGTCGGCTCAGGCAGTGACGTTCCCCGCTGCAGGTGCTGTGCCGGTTGGCACAGGCGGAGCTAATCAAGTCGCCTACTGGACAGCAGCAAGCGCATTGGCTGGTGATGCGGGATTATTGGTAGACGCGGCTAACGACATGTACATCGTGGCCGCTGCGGGTGGGATCGGTAATGCAGTAGGCACGGCGAGGTTGATGTTTAACTCGGCTGGGGCGACGAATTATGCTTATTTTTCGGGTTGCAATGTTGGTGTCGGGCACTTGGCACCTCCAGGACATTTTACAGTATTCGATGCCGCCATAAACACTGTGGCGGCATACTACGGCCAGTACAATTATCATCGCAAGATGCTCGGTGCGACCGACCACGATGACTCCCTGTATGGGATCTATTCCAATCTGATCCTCAATCAGGTGGGGGGCGAAATAGGCCACATGATTGGGCTTAGTTTGAACACACAGCTGATAGCCGGCAGCGTAGGAGACGCGGTGAACACTCGTTTCCTGTGGGGCATATCAAACGTGGTTGATCTCGATGGTGGCACAGTCACGAACGACGTTTTTGGGATGGTTTTTAAGATTGATCAGGAAGCTGCCAATACCGTAACAGATAGTATATATGGTT
>JAHIRD010000207.1 GCA_018818835.1 Pseudomonadota bacterium | reverse complement strand
TCACCCGTGTCTCCCGAGATGCCTCGCGTCTGCCTGACGGACTTGGGTTGGCGATGCGGTCGATCACGTCCACTGTGCAGGTGCGGAGTACCATAGAGTACGGAGGAGCCTATCCCCCAGACTCCTGGGAGCGGATGTACCTGCGGCTCCGCAAGGCACCGACGGCTTCCACGATGTTCTGGCGCTGCGGGACCAACCTGGCTCCCTTTGGTGGGCTCCGATTGGACATCCTTCCTACGGGACAGATTGCGGTCTACCGGATGAGCAATCTCAGCATCGCAACCCTGTTGGGGACGGTTCCTGCTTCGTTGGTGCTTGATGTGTGGACGCGATTGGACCTGCTCCTTAGATGGTCAACGGGTGCGGGCGCGGCGGGCAGTGTGCGTGTCTTCCTCGGTAAGCAGATAGTCCTATCAATGGCGGTCCCCCAAGATGGCAACGGCCTCGGGATCGCGAACAGTCGGCATCTCAATTCCAAGTTGGGGAACGACTCCGCCACGGCGAATGTACTAGAACTAGATATCGACGACTGGATGAACGCAGAGATTCCGAATATTGGCGGGGTGGAGAGTTTCCTGGGGATCGACTGGCTCTCGGGCAGTCACATGCAGCGCATCGGGGCCGATGCGTTTGCCGCGGGACATTCGGGAGCCTGGGTTGGGGACTGGCGCAGCGTCCTACAGAATCCCCCCGCCGGAGCGACAGGAGGGCTGACGTCCTCCACCAGTGAGGCGGCGGCGGCTATCACGACGCATGTACACATCATCGACTCGGTCGGAGCAGTCGCGATGGTAACGGGGGTGTACGGCAATCGTGCCGGCGTAGCGAATGGGACGCTTGGGTACTCACTTGCGGGTGCCGCACCCGTGATGGCAGGGATCACCGAGTCCGCCGTGCCCGCGTGGAAGTCGGTGTTGTATCACCCGTCGGGTCTCGTGAGCCCGCCTGCTATCTTCCCTGTAGAGCTGGTGTACCAGAAGGCGGCATCCGCCGATCTCGCAACGGTGCGGTCGCTGATGGGGGTGGTGGAGTTCTTGGGTGTCTGGGGCATCGAG
Organism: Pseudomonadota bacterium; assembly: GCA_018818835.1. GTDB lineage: Bacteria > Desulfobacterota > Desulfobacteria > Desulfobacterales > Desulfolunaceae > JAHIRD01. The sequence goes on along the minus strand of JAHIRD010000207.1, from coordinate 973 downwards.
GATGCCGACCTCACGGCACCACAACCCGCGCCGCAGCCCTCGATCCACAACGCGCCCTATCCGTCAGTCGGGGTGCGGACGATGGCCGAAGCGGCTGCGGACATGATGGTGGTCGGGGGAATCTACACAGGCGACGCATTTGGGCAGGATGTCCTAGCTCCGCTTCAGGCTCACTGGTGGTGAGTGCGTCCACTGACGGGAAGCACGGGCGGGGTGCACTGGTGGTCGACCTGTCTGAGCGCGCATCGAGGATTGCAAGAGTCTACGCAAGCTGATCTGATGCCCGAGGCACGCTTCCTCGACGCGGATGGGCGTACACATCTGCGCGTCACGGGGGCGAATGCGTCTGGGAACGCCAGCGGCGTGAGTTATCAGTACGTGGTGATCTGCGATCCCGGAGGGGCGTTCATCCATAACGGCGCGGTCGCACACGGGACAAACATCGCGAGTGCGCTGCAAGCCCTGCGCGATCTGGCGTTCACTCCCGAGGCTGGGTTTTTCCTTGTGGAGCAGGTCAGTACCGGGGTGACCGCTCGTCACTGGTACAAAGGACCGGGGCACGCGAACGCGAACGCCTCTCTGTTGGGCGCGGCCGAAACCGCCGACGTGGTGTCATGGGGGCCGGGAGGGCTGACGACCCAAACCCCGCTGCACATTTCGGGGGCCGCGCAGATTGCGTATAGCCTTTGGCGACGGTACGTGCCGGGATCGTCCTGTAGTCGGGCGCTCTATTTTGGGTCCTACACCGGCGACGGGGCTGGCGGGGTGCGGGATCTTGCGCTTGAGCTCGGTACCCTCTTCCCGCTCTTTGCGATGGTGACGCCGCATAACGCCAAGTCGTGGGTGCGCGATCCGTCGCACGCGGGGGCGGACAGTTCAGATGCCCTTCTCACGAGCATCTCTACGACCGCCATTGTCGGGGGAGGATCGGATCTTCTCCAGGTGGGGACGACGCTCAACGCAGCGGGAATTG
>JAHIRD010000210.1 GCA_018818835.1 Pseudomonadota bacterium | reverse complement strand
TCATAAAGAAGGATATATCCAGCATAATCCAGTATCAAGCCTTGAACAAAAAGTTCAAAAGTCTATTAAAACGAAAAAAACAAAACAAGTTGTTGAACCTGAACCCAAATTAACTCATATAGCCTCTCGGCCGGATCGAAGGCAAATGTATTTTAATCTTTCTCTGATAGCTTTTGTGATAGTAAGCACCTTCATGATATCCATTGTTCGCCTCTCAGCCATGGTCATTGAACAGGCAGATATGCTTGCCATACAAGCTGAAGTTCAAATATTAGACCCTGAAGGACAGGTGCTTGGTGTAGAAACCGAGGGGGGCAGCATCGTTACTTTAGCTAGGGTATTAGACAGTAATTTTAATCTTTCTGTTAATGGATATGTTGAAGGTAGTGTTCTCCACTCAACCTCAGGAAGTGATGCTCCTCTTGTAGTCGCAAATACCATTAAAGTTGAAAACCTCAACGCAGACTTGCTTGATGGAAAAGATTGGACAGACTTACCAGACCTAATTACAGAAGCCTCTCCCGATATGTGGGACTTTTCAGAATTCAAAGACAACATGACTTTAGATGCAAATACCAATATTGCTCTCGGCTCTCTTGTTCTTTCTACATCTGGTTCAGGAGCACTTGACTTCAATTCTACTGGACAAGTTTCTTTTGCTGGCAACGTTGATGCAGAAAACGGTCTTGATGTAACTGGCAATATTACCTCTTCCGGAGATTTGACTGTATCAGGAGGAGATATAACATTAGGAACTACGTCGATTTTCTCAGGAGGAGACACTGCAAGTCTAAACAATATCGACTCTATCGATTCAACAACGGAAGGAACTTTCGAATCCGCTTTAGATTTTCTCAGGAGTGATACCTCCGATTCTTATACATCAGGTGCTCTTTCCTTTTCCGACGGAACATTCTTAGATTTATCAGCAATCATTCACAACGACACCGCTTTACAGGGTATAAGACTACCCCAAAATACATCCTTCATCTCCCCGACATCAGGTGAAGGATTTGTCGCCTGGGATATTGATGACGACAAAATTCAGGTATTCGACGGTTCAACCTGGGTAGACGTAGGTGGAAGTGGGAGTTCTGCCTTTGCTGACATTACATCCGGAACGAACGTATCTGCAGCCATGGTAGTCGGAACAGGGGCATCACTCACCTACTCTGGGACCGGAACAATAAATGCTTCTTCTCTTGAGAGTTTAACCGCTTCGCAATTTTTACGTTCTGATGCCTCAGACAATTACACCTCGGGAACTTTAACTTTAGATGCTGGAACTACACTGGAAGTAAATGGAGATTTGTCTGTTGCAGACACAAACATCGCTTTTAATGGAACAAGTACTACTTTTACTACAACAGGAGATTTGACAATTAACTCCGGTGGAGGTGATTTGATTCTCTCTGATACTGTTTCAATAAATATTGGAGGCTCCGGAAGTGATGTTCTCTACAACGTTATCGGAGATTCAACGACAGGAGCCTCAGCTAATGTCGATTCCGATGATGATTTATATATTGAAGGAAACCTAGAAGTAGATGGAACAATATATGGAAATGTAAGCGGAACGATTAATCCAGGCTTTACAACTGGTTCTGTTATCTTTCAAGGAGCCTCAGGGTTGGCAGAAGATAATCCTAATTTCTTCTGGGATGACACCAATAATAAATTAGGGGTAGGAACTAATTCTCCTACTTCAAGACTGCATGTTGCTACTAATACAACAACATTAACTGGCAAATCGGCTTTTATTGTTGATCAATGGGAAACCGAGGATATTCTAACAGCCTCCGCTTCCGGCTCAACAAAAATGACGTTGACAAATGATGGCACCTTGCAGTTATATAACGCTTCATCGACAATTTCCAATACCTCCGGCGATATCACAATCGATGCCGCCTCAGATAATATTTCTTTCTCGGGCGACAATTTAATTAATATTGGACAAATTGATGCTTCAGACCAGGTCAGAGTGGGAAATCTTGCCAGTAATCCTACTGCAATAGGAGAAGGTTCGATTTATTACAATACAACTGATGACAGCCTTTATTATTACACGGCGGCTGGATGGGCTGCAGTTGGTTCTGGTGGTGGCAGTGGCTCTTCATGGTGGGCAGAAGCTCTTGGGGTTCTTTCTCCTATCAATGAAACTGTAGATCTGGCAATTGGTGGAACAGCCACCGCTTCCGCAACATTCTATGTTAGTGCTGCATCCGGTGATTTAACCTTTGCTAATTCTGAAACATTATCCAATGCGGTTGATTCAGAGCTCGCTCTCTCTGATGGAACTAATACCTTAACCATTGACCTTGATGAAGATACGGCCACGGCTATTGACTTTACTACCAACGGCTCTGTTGACCTTACCTTTAATCCTGGAGGGAATGTGGGGATTGGGACGACAAGTCCGAGTGACCCTTTCCATGTGGTCGGATCAGCAAGATTTCAAGAAAGCGGAGATGTAGATAATTATGGACAGGTGTATACAGCCAGTGATTATTTATACTTTACGTCCTATGGAACAGCGGCCGATTCTGGAGGAATGAAATTTCTTGTTAATGATGCAGGCACAGAAGCTCTTACAATTTTAGCGAATGGCAACGTCGGTATTGCCGGAGTACTCAACGCTGGTTCAACCACAACCACCACCTATTCTCGTTTTGGAACCGGTACCACCAACCATGGATTGAGTGCCGCAAATGACGTTCTTATTTCCGACGGTTTAGAAATCAACGGAGCATTATATCCCGATAGCGGTATTTATAGCTCAGATACTGGAACATTAACACTCTCATTTACTGGCGATGACGCAATTTTAGTGGGGGATCTTACTTTAACTGCAGGAGGTGTTATTCAGTCAACCGCTGACAATAATATCACTATTGATGCGGGAGCTGGTACGGTTATAATCGGCGATGGAACAGGAAAACTTAATGCCGGAACGGTTGACCCTGTGTATAACGTCGGGGGGGAGAAATTTGCCACCTACATGGCTGGTATGGTTGGGGTAAAAGAGGAAACAGCCGGTATTATTGAAACCAATCAGTATGTTCCCGGAGTTGGATACAAACATACAATTGATTTTACTAATCAAGAAAGAGGTTCTGATCTTTGGTTATTTAGCAAAGCCACTGATATTGACAAGCACATTGACAACTTAATTGTCCTTCTTTCTCCTTCAGGCAATGCCAGGTCTTGGTATGAAGTAGATATCGATAACTACACTCTGTCAATCTACACCTCTAGACCTACTTCCGTTTCATACAGACTCACGGCCCCGAGATTTGATGCTGCTGATTGGTCTAATTACAACAACGATCCTGGAACTTTTGGATTTGTTGTAGATGATGATGAACTAATCGGAACTGGAGACATTAATCAGGAAATACCAAGTCTCTCTGATTATGAGGTATTCGCTGAAAACACTGAGTATAAAATAAGGACAATATCTGGAGAAATTATTGAAGGTATTGAGGCTTTTGCTGGCCTAGCTGTGGCTAATATTAAAGCTGGAGCGATAGAGGTAACAGACCTAACCGTCAAAAGCTCTGCATATATTGCCAATACACTTCGGGCTGGTGCAATTGAAACAGCCAGCATTACAACCGATACTTTCCTAGCATTCCAAGGAACTGTTGACAATCTCTTAATAACTAGCGGCTTGGTTTCTCCTATTATTAATACCGAAACAATCTCCCCTATTGCTGACTCTGATTTGATTATTGATCTTGATAATTCAGCTCCTTCCGCAACTGACCCCAGTTTTGGAAAACTTGTTGTCAAAGGTGTTGATGAACAAGAAGTGGCTTCCATTGACGCCGAGGGAAATGCAACTTTTAGCGGCACGCTTGAATCCGAAAAAGTTAAAACAAAAGAACTTGTTGCCGACAGAATCTATGTTGATGAAATCATTAGTAAATCATCCCCCTCCGAAGAGTCACCGATTACCATTGAACAGATAGAAGAATTATTAAGACAATCTCAAGAGGATCAGGAATTATTAGCTGATGTGACAGATTCAAATATCTTCACGGCAACCGACTCTGCAAGCCTTGATGAACTTGTCCTCGGACAACTTTATGTAACAGGACAAGCGGCCATTAATACTCTTTCCGTATCCACATCGTTTACTGTTGGGTCCGACTTTGTAGCTCAATCGTTTATAGGCGAAGACGGAACAATCATTAATTCCCTAGATACTTTATCCGCTCCCCTGAAGCTCCAATCTCTTGCCATGGCTCCTCTTGAAATAATGGCCGGCAAGGTAATAATTGATACT
>JAHIRD010000023.1 GCA_018818835.1 Pseudomonadota bacterium | reverse complement strand
GCCACAGGACTTTTCGAAAATTCAAGAACACCGAGGGGCACACCATGCAATTTATGGATGGGTACTAAGCAATAAATTTACTGATGACACTATGGTTTTGTTTGATTTCATGCATGAGCTTATCATAATGCCGCAAACGGTATACGGAGCGAATAATAAGATAGAGCCCTAAAATAATTAAAGAAATATTGATTATGCTTAAGGGGATAAGAAAATGAAGGACATGAATGGCATCATAATATTTCGATGTGACTATCAGAAAACTCACAACGGTCAGAGGCAAGGCCAATACCGCAATTCCCGTTCTCAATACAGCCAAAGAGGTTCTTTTTTCCGCTAAAACCAGTTGTGCCTCACTGATTGCCATGGAGGTTGTGTCTTGTTGTTTATTTATCATCATGGATACCATGTGGATTGATGGATTTAATCATTAAAAAACACAGTGTTTTCTGCATCTGCTGAATTTCCTGGTCGGGCTCTGTTTAAGACAATCAATAAGCAGGCCAAATGTACCATGGTGAAGCTATGTTTGGCAAGCCCAGGCAGGGCCTCAGTCGCTAATAATCAAATAATCAGAAAGCACCTCCTTGTGCCATTCCCCCAAAAAAAGAGCGCCCTTTAACCAAAGGGCGCTCCATGAAACAGAGTTTAGGGTATATCCTTGTCTAAATACTATGGCAACTGCAACAGTCGTTTCGGCTGCTGTGACCTCCCGGTTGGGAGGCTACAGGGCCGGGGGCGCACAGGGTGATTTCCCCATTTGCCGAGCTGGCTGCTTCTTCAATGAAGGGGACAAAATTAAACAGGCCTCCTTCTTCAGCCATATGGGTTTTTGAGTATACCGAGTCGTGACATGATGAGCACACAGCTGTGGTGGGGGTGATGTTTGTGTCGTCATCAGGGCTTTCAAGATCCGTATTTGTCAGGATCGTTGTGGGCAGGACAGTGTCATCAAGGGGCGGCATATAGGTCGTGCCGCTGTGGCAGCCTGCGCAGTTCATTAGATTTTCCTCGCCGTTGGGCAGGCGGACATGGCTGAAGTCGTTGACACTGCTGTTGTACCCGTAGACAACGATGCCGTTTTCACGGAACCCGTGTTCATCGGCTTTCCCGGCATGGATGCTGTGGATCATGGTTTTGAAATCAATGGCTTCTTCCACTTTCCCGTCCACTGCCGTTGTGCCGGTGGGCCGTCGTCCTATGTCCGTGGCATCGGCATTGTGGCAGATGACACAAAGCTGGGGCTCACCCGTACGGTTGCTTCCATGGAGACTCAGGACATTATGGCATTTATTGCAATTGTCGATATCCACTACTTCGCGTCTGGACACGGCACTGCTGTCGGTGATGGCAAAGGCCTCTGTCACACCGGTTACCGGGACACGGTCCGAATAGGTCGTGTCTCCGTCAAAATCACCGGCCGGATGGCCTTCCATGGCCACTACACCACTTCCAACGGCCGTGCTTGGAATGGCAACGGTGGATGTGACCGTGAATGTTCCGTCTCCGTTATCAGTGGAATTGCTGCTTGAAAGTGCGCTGATGGATAGGGGCTGGGCCGGTGTCCTTCCGCTGCCCGTGTTGGAGTAGTCAGCGGTTTCCCAGCCGATCAGGATGTTCAGGCTGCTGGCCCCCCCACTGGCAGTGAACGGCGCATCGGTCAGGATATCATAGGCAGCATCTGCGTTGGTGGGATCGGTCACTTTAAAGGTGACGGACGGATACTGGCCCGGGGCCGTGTTCGTGACAGAGGTGATGGTGTATTCAAAGGTTCCGGCCGCGGTTTTTGACGGAATGGCGTGAGCCGCTGCGATCTGGACGGCTGTCAGGTTGGGGAACCCCACATAGTCGTCAGCCTCGGGGTCAGCATGGCAGGCGGTGCATGCGTCTGTGGACGGTACGTCTTTCCAGTTGTCCCCATCGAGGGTTGCCGCATCGGCACCATCGTGGCATGTGGTGCAGTTGCGCAGATCCTGGGGAAACACCACCGTTGAATAGTCGTGCTTGCTGTTTCCATATCCCCAGATGGCGTACTCGCCGTCAGCCTGGACTTCGGGCAGTTCTTCTCCGGCATGGATCTTGTGGATCATGACTTTGAGATCCACCACGTTTCCGCTGTTGGCATCATAGGTGCCCGGGTTGTGGCATGTGGCACATAGTTCGATCTGGATTCTGTCTCCCCCGTGGAGGCCCAGCTTGATATGGCATTCATTGCAGGATGCGTTGTCTGCGATATCATGGGTCCGGAGGTCTGTAACGCCGTCGGGCACAAAATCGTAGAAGGCATTGGACTCATTTCCGCTCAGCTGCATGGCCACCCGATGGGTCAGGGTGTTGTCGTATGTCACGGCCAGGGGTGTTGTGACCGTGTTGATGGTCAAGGCCATCACATAGGTGTAGGTGCCGTTAAGAAGATCCGTAAACACCCCTGAGCCGGCATTGGCCCGTTCGGAGGTCGCCTGTATTTTGGAGGAGCCGTCCGGTGTGGCTGTGCCGTCGGACGCATTGCCAGGTTCACCGGCATCCTTGACCTCCGTGGTGTTGATATAACTCTGCCAGTTATACACGCCGTCGCCATCGGCTACCAGCTGGGCAATGGTGAAGCGGATATCTGCTTTGGCAACACCGGTAATGGGTATGAGGCTGTTTTCACTGTCAAACACCTTGAAGCTGATGGTGACTTTTCCAGTGCCGTCGTTGACGGCAACACCTGTGATTTTAGCGTTTACACTGCTGCTGCTTTCCGTACCGTGTATTTCCGCAACGTCAGCAATGCTTCCGGAGCGGTGGCACAAGGCACAATTTTCATCAAAGGATTGAGCTGTTAATATGGTTTCTTCGTCAAGGGCCGAGTTTGAGCCGGAACAGCCAAACAAGGCAAGGGCGAAGACCAGGGCAATCCCCACAGCTTTAAATCTATCTTGCTGGCTGGACATGACTACCTCCCATTTGGAATGATGAATGCCGAACATGTTTCACCCTCCTTTTTAATTGCATTAATCTCACACTGGACAGGGCCGTGATGCACGACAATCCTCAAGGTTTTTTAAGATAAAGCTCATCGTAAAGGACCAGAGCTTTTTTAACGGCAAAGGTTGCAGAGCGCGATGATATGGTGGCGCCGCTGATTCCGACGATATCTCTTCCCACGGTTAATGTTGAATTCACCGATTTCCCCTTGTACTGGTTCATGAAGGCAAGCCTGGCAATGGGGCGGCCTCTGATTTCCTGGTAACTCATGACGCGGACCGCTTTGACGGTTCCTTTGATGTCCATGGCAATGATAAAGACAACAGGGCCCCATTTGCCGGGCTGTTCATCAATAATGGCCACCCCTTTTCGTTCGCCGTCCTTTTTTGCAAAGAACAATTTGACATTTTGATTACTTTGAACATCCGCAGACTCGGATCCTTCCTGGTGGTAAATGAGATTGCCCCCCAGGCTCTCCTTAATCTTTTTTAGCGTATCTCCAGCCAAGGTTTTTGTTTCGGTCTCGATTTCGGCACCGGAAAAGAAAACTTCCTTCAATGCTTGTTCTTCGGTCAGAACGATAAATGCATGGCATACCGTTGGCAGGCAGAAGGCAAGCGCAATCAGGCTATACCCAAAAAGACTCCATCTTCTTAACATGTATTATCTCCTTGCGATTGATATGTTGGTTTGATTGTTTATTTTTAAGGCATCTGCCAGACCGGACGTGTACATGACCTTGCCCGTGTCTGTGATCATCACCGCTTCCATGCCAGGTATCTTTTCAACGATCACAGGGCCTTTTTCAGGGCCCAGGACAAATATGGCTGTGTTCCAGGCATCGGCCAGCATGGGGTCCCCATAAAGCAGCGTGGTCCCGCTGACCCCAGGCACAGGGTAACCTGTTCTGGGATCGAAAATATGGTGATACCGTTTGCCATCGTGCATGAAAAAACGTTCATAATCACCCGATCCCATGACCGCCAGATCTTCCACATCCAGAAATCCCAGAATGTCACTCCCCCTGGGGCTCCTGATACCGATTTTCCAGAGATCCTTTCCCCGTCGGCCCAGAGCAAAGACATCACCCCCGGCATCAATCAAGGCAGAGGAAATGCCATTTTCCGCTAATGCGTTTTTGGCCTGGTTGACTGAATATCCTTTGGCAATACCGCCCAGGTCAATGCGGATGGATGGATCGTCCTTGACCAGCATCCCATCTATAATCCTAAGATGCTTGAATCCTGTCTTTGCAAGGCAGGCCTTGATGGCCGAATCATCCGGCAGGGCCGGTTTGTCGTCGTAAAATCCCCATAATTCAATCAGGGGCTCAATGGTGATGTCGAAGGCTCCGTCTGTCATGTGTGCGATTTCCAAGGCTTTTTCGGCAACAAATACAATCTCGGGGTCTGTGATGGATGTGCCGTCATGATTGAATGCATAAATGGGCCCGTTGGGGTCCAGGTGGTTGAATTTTGAGTCAACCTCCTGCATGCGTTCAAAGGCGGCCTTCATGGCACTGGCACCCACCTTGGCAGGTCCCACCGCATAGATGGTCACGAAGGTATCCATCATGAACCGTGTCTGTTTTTCCACATGAAACCGGTGCATATTGTATGTCCGGACAGCCAGGGCCGCCGTAAACAGAATAAGAACACCCGCTATGGTCAGGATCATGGTTTTACGAAGACCTTTTTTAATCACGTGAATCTCCCATGTTAACGTTGAGCTTTGCTAAAAGTGAGGGTTGACGACTCATCATGCCCAGACCTCCTCGCCACTAAAACGTGGTTCGCCACCCCAGGGTATAACGGGTGTATTTAAGAGTGATCTGGCTGTTGCTGCGTTCGGCATCCACATACTCAATCTGGGGAATGATGGTGGAACTGTCGGTGACCCACCAGCCTCCTGCAAGGGAAACGGTCTTGTAATTGTCCGTTAGCAATGCACTGGTGGATGTGGCCCAGAGGTCCACGTCGCTGTATTTGAGAACGAATCGTACCTTGGTGTTGTATGAATACTTGACCTTGGCATACCATCCTTTGTCCTCGCCATCTTCGGTCCCACCCCCGGTGAGGGGCAGGGCTTCTCGCCAGCGCAGCAGGTATTCACTGCTCAGGCTGAGGCTGGACCGGGTATACTCGAATCCTGCTGCCCACTGGTAAGCATCATAGTCTCCCTCATTGTCCCAGCGGCCATAACCGGCGGAACCCAACATCCTAAGACGGCCTTCAGCCACAAAAAATTCAGGTGCCAGATGGAGCATGGCTGTTTTTGCGCTGTTGTTATCCGTAAACCGGCTATCCTGGTCAAGGCCCCTGGATTCACCGTTAACCAGGGAAAAAGACATAGGAAGGGAGAAGTTCTCGAAATCAAAATTCCGATAAAGCTCAAGTCCCGTGGACTGCATGGCCTGTAGGGTCACAAGACCATTGTTGTTGTGATACTGCTCATGCCACCATGATTTGGTGGCGTACTCTTCACAGAAAAGAGGGTAAAACGCACCGACTTTGAGTTCGAACATGCCTGGAAGCCGAACCGTCATAAAGGCTTCATCCAGATCCACATCCATACTGGACGAATTGGAACGGGTGATTTCACCTCCCAAAGACGGTGTGGCTTCGGCCATTACAGCGATTTCAGGGGCCACGGTGATCTGAAGCCAATCGGTAACGCTTTTGTTCACATACAACCAGAGTTCACTGATGCCCATGCTAAAGGAATTGTGCTGGCTCTGGTCATTCACATCCCCCCTGGCCTGGTCAGCCAGATAGAATTTAAAATGCCCTCCAATGGTGGCCTGGTTTCCCATGGCCTGGGAGACAACCTCCCGGGCAGACGGCTGGCTCCGAAGTCCTTCAACAGATTCGACGATTTCCGGAACTTTCTCAAGGGTCAGGTCCTGTTCCTTCTGTTTTGACTCCAATCCTTCGACTTTCTGTTCCAGGGACTCCACCTGGGTTTTTAGATCGGATAATTGATCGGCGCCGGCCATTACGCCACTTAAAAACATAAACGCAACGGTTGCTATCAATGCAGTTTTCAATTTCATCTCCTTTCTCCCCTTTTCTTAAGGTTGTCAACCTAAGCGCAGAGTCATTCAACCGGTCATACAGGTTTAACGACTCGTGAATCACAATGAACTCGTAAAAAGTCGGCGGAGTCATGATGAAACGCATGGCTGCTCCGGATCACGGGTTTCAGCCCAAGGTGTCTGATCCCAGAGACCGTGCGATGGCTCCGTTGTTAAATACAAGGTGGCGATAAAATTGCTCAACAAGGGCAAAAGACCTTTCAAGGTCGTTATTTTTTTAAAATTGGTTGAAGCTGCCGTATCCCGTGCGGCATCCCAGAGACGGGGCACCGCTGTCCAGGATAAGGACAGAATCATGGCGGTTCGATGGGCTGAAATTCCGAATAATTTCAGAGGCCATAACAGGTGCCCCATGCCTTTGACCAGTTTTTCAGGCGATGTGGTTCGGATAAGAAAGGCGCTTAAAAGGACCAGCAGCAGAATCCTCGCCCCGTAAAGGGCTCCAGTCTGAATACCTTCCCGGGTTATTTTGATCATACCCAGGCTGAAGAGAATGTGGGTTCCTGAATTGAAAAAAAGCGGCAACAGGACAGACATCACAATCAGGACACGGTATTTTTTGGCCGAGGAAAGAAGAAATTTCAAAGGCGTTTTTGATAAGGGAAGCAATAGGCAAATGAATATAAAAAAAATGCCGTAAACGTCTGCCTGGGTTATAAACAAAAGTGATACAGCCATAATAAAAAGACTGATCAGTTTGATCTCGGCCCCAAGTCTGTGGAGCCATGAATCCCCAGGGGTGTAATGACGAAGTTGAAAGGCCTTTTGCATAGGCTGGGGCTGATGTGCCCCCATTCCTTTTTCATTATCCTGAAGACGTCGACACACCCCCCCGGTGACCACGCCCACAACCCATCCTGTTGCCACGGCACCCAGGCTCAGCCATGGGAAAAAAAAGAAAATCCCCGCATGTTTGACCAGAAGCAGGTAGGCCAGATACAGCTGAACAAAGTTGTGAACAAAGGCACCGATGATGCTGAGGCCGATGATGCTCATGCGAAGGTATGAACCCAGCCCGGACAGCCAGTAAAACAATCCCATGACCAGGGTGCTGACCACAGCACCGCCCAAACTCATGATAAATGTGGGGGACATGAAGGTTCCCATGATCAAGGAACTTAAAACCGTTCTGAGAATGGCCACTTCCAGGGCATAGCTAAAGCCCAGATCAATGAGAGCGGTCAGGGTCAGGATGTTTGCAAGGCCCAGGCGCAGGCCGGGTATGGGGTGGGGAATCAGGGATTCGGAAATCTGAAGCACACAGGCCAGGGCGACCAAAAGGGCGATCTTACAGATCTTGTGGTCCGGTTGGACAGCGTTTGTCTTTGTTTCCATGGTCATGGTTTTAAATATCCTTGGAGCACGTATTCTAATAAATGACCGCATCCACTACCGGCCGTGAGGCCGATTGAACTTCGATCAGGGTTTTATAAGGAACACAGATGATGGATTCTCCGTCAAAGTTTATCCACCCCTGGTGTACACAGAATTGACGGGGGCAGTTTGAATGTTTGATCCGTATTTTCTTATCCCGGATTTCCAGGATCATTTTGCCCTCCAGCAGGGGCAACGCACGATTGATGTCAACGTCCAGGCGATCGGTCAGGACACCATCCTGGTAGATGAGGACCTCTTTGGAATCAAACGGCCTTTCCCGGTGGTCCAGACTTGATGCGATGAGCCATCCGGCGGAGCCCAGAACAATCACAACGATCAGAATCACATCCAGTGCTCTCATGGTGTAAAGATCAACCCGTGATCCGGAGGTGTTTATGTCTGAGTGTTTCATGGACCTTTTTCCTTGGCTCTTAATGCAGGTTGATACTGCGACTGTAAATGATGCCGTTGATCAGGATGTAAATCCCCGTGGACAGAGCCGTGAAGCCGAAAATCAGATAGATGACCCTGAACCAGAGCAATGGTGTGCCGGCTTTCATCCCTTCGTGTTTTCCTTCATGTTTGAGGCGCTTGAGCCACACCGGCTTTTCTTCCAGAAGTTCCTCCATGGGCACGCTGCCGGCGAACATGGCCTCATTCATGGGGAAACTCATGGGCCTCAAGTGGCCCACAAAAAAATGGACAATGAACACATAGGTCACGGCCAGAATGGCTTCGGCCCGGTGGAGCAGGGCGGAGATATTCAGGGCCCAACCCGGTAGGATCCTGCATGTTGTAAGCGGGTACATGGCCATAAGGCCCGTGATGGCCAGAAGGGGTATTCCCCAGTAAACGGCCCAGTAATCAAATTTTTCAAAATAGGCCCAGCGGTCAAAGCTGGGTGCTTTGCCCAGACCCACCGACCAGAGGATGCGCTCTTTCAGATGTTTGAGGTCCTGGATATTTGGTACCAGGGAATCCGGTCCCAGCAGGCTCTTCACAGGATTTTTCCAGTCTATCCGAAAGATGAGGATGAGGGTGTGGAGCATAAACCCTGCGATCATCACCAGACCCACTGTTTTGTGGATGGTCATGCAGGTATCGTAGCCCCCCAGGGCATGGCTCAGGCTTTTTCCCCAGGCCGTGGCCTGGTACACCCGGGCAAAACCCGTGGCTGCCTGGATGATGAAAGTCAGCATGAGGGACAGGTGAAATAACCTGTCGATGACGCTGAAACGTTTAATGCGATCCGTCGCCATGGTGCGTCTCCTCTTTTATACGGATGACCAGCTCTCTGACCCCCACCATGAAACTGTGGGGGATGAAAAAGGACAATGTCCCCACCAGTAGGAAAACCATAAACCAGTAGGTATAGTACAGAAGGGGAAATTGGGTTTTGGCGGCCTCTGACCCGGCCGGGGGCTCATGGACCATATAGCTGCCAAAGGAAACGCTGGCCCCTTCATGGCACTTGGCGCATACATAGGCATGGCGTCTGATGGGATTCATGGGCGAATAAAAATGGTCAATGCTGGCAATGGGTTCAACGCCATGGCATTGCCTGCAGCTTAAATTCGCCCTGGCCACATGATAACTTTTGGCTTGTTCACTATGGCAGTTAACGCACCGCAGAGACTCATAAAATTTGATCCCCATGTGGGAATCGGTCAACCGTCTTCGGATACGGGCCTTTGCTGCGGAAGGACTGTAGGAAAAGACACCCCGTCCCACACCGGGCACGCTTACAATGGAGGGATCAGAGGTTGGGGAAGCCTCATACTGCTCATAATATCCGGTGCTGGCATCACGGTTTTTGTATCGCCTGAGTGATGAGGCCACTTCCTCCTGTGCCTGTGCCAGGGGCAGACCGACAAATAAAAGGGCCGTGGTTATCCATGTGATCCAGGCAATATCATGTATGTTAAACCCGATTCTCTGCATTCAAACAATCCTTCATTCAAGATGAATTCGCAAAAAGTCGACGGATGGCTATGGAAAAAGGTCCATGGGCCAAACACTATAACGCCGCATATGGGACTTTTTACGACGCCATCATCACCAGTCATCCATGGATCCGGGGAAAGCCTTGTTCTGTAAATCAAGCAGCACATCATTTTTATGCTTGTGACAGGCCTGGCATGAGTTTGGAACATCAGGATTTTCAATGGTATCCTTGGGCGTCAGGGCCATAAAAACATGGCTGTGGTTGAAACCCGATTCATCGCTGACCGCAATTTTTGGCATGTGGCAGCCGATGCAATTGGCAAAAGAGTGGATGGCATGCCCGGTTGTTTTGTTCAGGATCTGATGACACTCAAAACACTGTT
The DNA here is from genome assembly GCA_018818835.1 of Pseudomonadota bacterium. GTDB lineage: Bacteria > Desulfobacterota > Desulfobacteria > Desulfobacterales > Desulfolunaceae > JAHIRD01. The sequence continues at coordinate 31,299 of JAHIRD010000023.1, read as the reverse complement.
GTGATCCAGGTTTGAGGGTCTGGGAGCCGGCCTGGGCAATGCCAAGCTGGTGGACATAATGGCAGGAGGTACAACTGACCCCTTCTTTGAAATGCTGGGACTGCTGCCAATCTGAGAACTGCTGATGATGTCCCTTGGAAAAATCCTCAGCATAGTATTGTTTGACGTTATCGCCTTCATAGTCTTTGGACCGGAAATAGGGTTGCAAGGCTTTTCCCGGTTGATAGCCCACGGCCCAGCCAGCGTCTTTATTATGGGTGGCCTGACCTTTGGTGTGGCAGGATCCGCAGATCTGGGTGGCGACACCTGTGGTCAATTTTGCGGGATTGACAATGGTCTGTCGTTTTTCGAAAACAGCTGTTTTGGGAAGGGCGGCATGATATGACCCTTTGCCATGGCAGGCTTCGCAGGCAACGCCCAACTCGGTGTATGTTTTCTTTTCAATATCCACACCCGTGGCATGGCAGCCGGCGCACAACAGCAGCCAGGATCGTTTGTCCCAGTCTTCTTCATAATAATTCAGCCATTGGTGTTTGTCCGAGTGGTACTCAATGGGTGCGACAAAGTAATCGCCATCTTTTTGAACAACATAGCGCTGTTTCCATTCAGATCCGATGACGATTTTGATGTCTTCGACTTTGGGTATGTAAATGGATTCGGCAGGCACCTTGAGCTCTCCGCTGCGTTTGGCAAGGTCTTTCCGGATTTCTTTTTCATCAATGGGGGCGATGATGGCATCCTGGTTTTTCTGGGCATCCTGGGTCATCCGGCTGTGCATGGTTTCCTTCCAGGAATCGTAGTGTTCCAGATGGCACATCTTGCAGGTGTCGGACCCCACATATGATTTTTCCTGGGCCAGGATCCGTTTCATGTCTACCGGTTTTTCGGGGCTGCAACCCATGAAGGGCAAAGCCAGAGCCATGGTAAAAAATACAGTCATCAAACCTTGGACCAGATACGTCATGAGGCCTCCTTAAGATTCTGATTCGTCCACAGTGTCCGTTAATGGATGGGTATGCTCTGTCACGGTCAGCCATTGGCCTATGGAAGTAATTTGAGCCAGTAATTCAGTTCATCACTATCCAGAGGCTTGGCCAGACAGGCGAAAAAATAATGTCGTAAAGATTCTTCAAATTCAGGATGAAAGGTGCGTTGCGATTTTGCGATGATATTTATCCCCGGATGCTTTTTTTTTAGACGCCCAATGGTACGGTTGTCTATGGCAACAGTGTCCAGGTCCAGAATTAATGCAGAGCACCTGTGGTGTTGAATATAATTTTCACACGCCGCAAGGGTCTTCACGTGTTTGATATGATAGGGATGACCGGCCAGTAATTTACACACGTCATTTTCTTTAATCTGGCTCCCATCCAGCATGACGATTTCTTTTTTCACCTGATTCGGCCTTCTGCCTTTTATTTATCATGTCGTGATACTGGGCAAAGCCTTCGAAAAGAATGGAGCGTGTCCGGAACGTCGTGTGGGCGTTGCTTTTCGTTTTGTCGGTGATACGAATTATGTGATTTGGGGAAATTCTCTCTTTTCAGAACGGCATGCCAACAGACATGCAAAATCAAAACGAAAATGAGCAATAAACCCGACAATTTACTTGCAGACTGTATGCCAGGATTCATAAGGGTTTTGATGTGTGTGTTATATAGTCAAGTACGCAAATGTTTAATAGGCTGTAATAATTCTGTATGTTTGTACGTTTATTGAATTTTGATTGGGTGATGAGGGCTTGAGGTTGACAGATTTTAGGGGTGTTTAAGACCTTTAAGCCGTGTACTGATTTTGGACACAAATGATGGTGTGTGGAATTAAACTTAATAATAACGGATAGATATTGTTGTGTAGAAATTGGACACCTATCCAGCGTGTAAACGATAACCGGACGCACGTTTTGCTCCGGAAGGCCACATCATCAAAGGAATTGGCCCGGACATCAGCTTTGAATACGATTACGCCTACGACGTAATCGCCCGCCGAATTCAGGGGACAGCTTACTTAATTAGTGACAATCCCCGGAATTAGACGGCACAAAAACGGAAAGCCACTGGACATGCTGCAACAAGGAATTTGAGGTGGACGCCACCGGCATGACCACCCATTACGACTACGACGCCCTTAAACGCCTGTCCACGGTTACCCGTGAACATTTAAATGAAAATATCATCACCACCTACACCTACGATGCCCTGGGGAGGAAACAAACCCAGACCGTGACCGGCGGGGGATCTAATAAATCAGACCGGCTCTGCCCCTAAAACTGGCCTTAGCCGGGCTGGAACCGAGGACAAAGACGATCTCTTGTCTTAGGTGTTTTGCAAACGGATCAAGTCGGCTTCTATAAGAAGGATTCGTTCACGGACACGATTCATGGTGTTGAATTGCAGCAATCGTGCTGTGACTTCTCCGGTTTGCGTAAGCGGGTGTATGTAACCGTTTTCGATTTTAAAATGATCAGACCAGCGATTTTTTCGAGGATGAAAAAGGGCGATGACCTCACCAGTATCAGGGGCTATGGAAGCGATATCGCTTCCTTTGTGTTTATTGCAAAGTGTACAGGAAAGTGCAAGGTTGTCCGCGTCTGTTTGACCTTGATGCTTTTGGGCTATGATGTGATCAAATTCATGAACCGCCAACGTTACTGACTCGGGAATCAGGCAGTATTCGCAGCAAGCTTCGGCACGTTCATGGACGATTCGTTTCAGATCGGCAGGAATATAGATGCTCATCGATCGGTTACGATTCTTTCATTTTTAGGTGAGCTTTAGCTTTTGCAGTCCGGACAAGATGTTCAATGTACTGGTATTGCTCCCATTCAGCCTGTTCATCAGTGGTTAACCCATGAGACCGGTTTTTATCCAAAAGTTCATTGATTCTTACCCGCATTTTTTCTGATGGCCGGAGATTTAATATTTCTTCCGGTGTGGGAAGACCGGCCAGAAACTCTAATACATTTGATGCCCCTTCAAATCCGGGCTGTTTTTGGGCATTGAGTTCTCGAAGGCCCAATTCAAGAATTTGCTGGATCTGGCCTTGAAGCGGCTGGAGACGCAAAGCCAACTCCTGAGTGATATTCATTTGCACAGTTGATAACATGGTCGTACCTACCTGAAAAAATTGTTTTATTGTCAATACCATAATGCATTTTAGGCATTATAGGAAGAGCGTTTATGTGATTTTCTAAATTATTATCATAATCCAATTGAGTGATCACGTCCTTTTCAAGATTGTAGATGATTTCGGTAAAATCCTCGAAGTAGCGGTCTCTGATGAGCGCGTCGAGTTGGCTGAGGAGTTCCCAGATGGTAAAGGCGATCTGGATTTCGTCAATGTATCACCTCGTTTGTTTTAATGCGGACGCATCTTCAAGGACACTTCTCATCCGTTGCTTTGTGAGCATGGATTCTATGACCGATGCCCAGGGCTAACGTGTGATGTGGGAGTTCATGCCATGGGTGAGGTTGGCGCTACAAACAGAAACCTGGAAACATTTAATGGAGGGTGGGCTGGAGGAGGTTATATTTCTTGATTTTATTATAAAGGGTTGAGCGACTGATTCCCAAACGTTTTGCCGCACGTTTTTTATTCCAGCCTGTTTCTTCCAGAATGTCATGGAATAGTTTTTTTTCGTTTTCAACCATGGTGTTTTGGTGATGTGTTGGATGTGTGTTTTCCTGGGATCGCAGTGTCAACGGCAAAGACGACACTTCGATATAATCGCTTCGGGTGAGTACCAGGGCATGCTCTATGGTGTTTTCCAGTTCCCGGACATTGCCGGGCCAGGGATAGTCCAGGAGCCTGCGCATGGCCTCGGTTTTGAAATCTTTCACTGATTTTCCTTGTTCCTGGTTGAATTGCTTGAGAAAATGACGGGCCAGAAGGGGGATGTCATTGTTCCTTTTTCGCAAGGGGGGAAGGTGAATGGGGATGACGTTCAGTCGATAGTAGAGGTCCTCACGAAATCGTCCGTTTTGAACCTCTTCGATCAGGTCTTTATTTGTCGCAGCGATGATGCGCACACGCACATGCAGGGATTGTTCGCCTCCTATGCGCTCGAAGGTATGGGTTTGGAGCACACGCAGCAGTTTTATCTGGGCAGAGGGTGCGATTTCGCCGATTTCATCCATAAAAACTGTCCCTCCGTCAGCCTGCTCAAATCTCCCGGATTTTTGTCGGATCGCTCCTGTGAACGCTCCTTTTTCATGGCCGAACAGCTCACTTTCCAGGAGGGATGAGGGATAGGCCGAACAGTTGATAACAATAAAAGGCATGTCTTTCCGGGGGCTTTGGTCATGGATGGCCCTGGCCACAAGCTCTTTACCTGTGCCGCTTTCCCCTTGAATGAGCACGGCCGCGTCGGTTGGGGCAATGTCTTTGATCAGTGTGAATAAGTCCTGCATATGCCGGTCTTTCCCTACGATGCCACAGAATTGTACGGGCTGGTTGATCTGGCCATGGGTGCTCTGAATCATTTCCGTATGACTGGCAGCCCGGCTTAAGGCCCCTGCGCATTCCTGGAGGGCATGGTATATTAACTCAAGTTCCCTGGTCGGACACCTGCATTCCCGTTGGCATCCAACAAATAAGGCACCGAGTTTTTGATTCTCAAAATGGATGGGGAAAATACCGATCCGGGACGAGGACGGGAAATGACCCTCAAACATCGGAGCATGGAGGGAATTTTTTTTGATAAAGGTAAATTCGTTAAGATGATTCAATAATTTTGATACGGATTGGTACTGTTCGTCGGGCATAATGGTCAATTGACCACATGAATAAAGATAATAAAAAAGCTGATCCCGGCTGGACGTAACCATGGTCAGATGGCTGCATTCCATGATATCCTTAAGTTTGTCCATCAGGCAGGTGCAGACATTGTGCAGGGTAGAATGGTTGCCCATGGTCCGGATCATGTCAAAGGAATGGAAGATCAGACGGTAGGCGCGATCCAGTTCAAGGGTCCGCGATTCAAGGCCAGTTGAATATGACCTGACCTGTTCGACCATGTTGGTGAACGATGACGATAAGATGTTTATTTCACGTTGATTGCTTGGCTGCGGAAGGAAGTTCAGGTTCTTGTTGTCAAGGGTATGGGCTGCCATGGAAAGACGTCTCAAGGGCCGAGTGAATCGCCGGATGATAAAAAAACCAAGGAGCAGAGTCAGTGAAAGAACAAGAAGACTTGTCACACCGGACTGTATCCATAAGGCCTGAATGGTCGGCATCAGGGATGCTTCATAAAATCCGATTCTCAATAGGCCTTTGTGGTTGTCAAACATGGGCAAGGCCATGTCTACATAGCGTTGGCCGTCTCCTGAGTCTATATGAACCAAGGCGGCGCCCGACTTGTCCGTGTGGCCATTGGCATGGAGGATGCCGGGGGGCAGCCCCCCTGCAAAGGTATGGGCCATGACCTTTCCATGATCTGTGATGAACAGATAGGCAATTTGCGGGTTTTCGGCAAGGCGACCCTTTAATAATTGATCCAGATTTAACATGGTGTCGGGCAGGGGGGGCTCATTCACAGCGTGGGAGACGGATTGGGCAAGCCGTGTCCCCTGGGCCAGGGCGGATTTGTGCACGCTATGCCTGCAACAGACCGTGCCGGTCAGGACGATGAGAAGACCACTCCCCCCGATCAATAAGAAGAAGGTACACAGGAGTCTGGTGTGAAACGTTTTCAATCGCATACTCAGCCTTGACGGAAGCCCTAATCGGATCATCGGGAACGTATCCGGCTTGGTTTATGATTACCAGGTTAGTGATCCGTGTCAGGACACTGATGGTGTTATCAGGTCAAATAATCACATAATGTTAAAAATCTAAGTTGTATAAGGTCGGGCATACATGTGTGGATTCGACGAAAACATGGCAGTCTACCCTGAGCAAACCGCGCGCAAGTTTTTTCAATCTGAAGAATTGATTTCCAATGAGAGAGATATTTATCTGATCTCTATCATGTATGGCTAAATGATACAAGAATAAATTCAATGGACTGGAACCGTATCAAAGGGACACGATTTATTTATGCTGTATGTTTAACGCCAGGAATTCCTATCACGAATTCCTTGACAGGCATGAAGGTCATGTCATATTCTCAAAAGCTAATAAAAGTCATAAGGGGTGCTTTTAAAACCCTTTCATAAAAAATCATGTCTTTTCCTCATCATGTGGAGGAGAATGCTCCGATGTAATCCATGTGAGCTATTCATATAAATGACATTTAATCCGGAGTAACCATCGTTATGGCCCAGGCAAAAAAATACGGAGCGTTTTCAGGGGTGTTTACCCCATCCATCCTGACCATCCTCGGCGTGATCATGTACATGAGGCTACCATGGATCGTCGGCCAGTCAGGGCTTTATATGGTCCTTGGGATCGTTCTTGTGGCCCACATTGTATCCATTTGTACGGGTCTGAGTGTTTCCTCCATTGCCACGGACAAGAAGGTGGAGGGGGGCGGGAGTTACTACATCATCTCCCGGAGTCTGGGCCTGCCCATTGGCGGGACCCTGGGTATTGCCCTTTTTTTCGGGTTGTCGTTCAGCGTCAGTTTGTATATCATCGGTTTTTCCGAAAGTTTCAACGCATACTGGGGCATAGAAAGTTCCATCAATGCCATTCGGTTGACCGGGTCCATCGTACTTTTGCTGGTGACGATTCTCACCTTTATCAGCACCTCCCTGGCCATGAGACTCCAGTTTTTTATTCTGGGCGCCATTGCCCTGTCCCTGGTCTCAGTCCTGTTCGGTCATTCCGCATATGTCCCTGACAAGATAACCCTTTTGCCCCAGGCCACAGCCCCTTCCATGATGGTGCTGTTCGGGATCTTTTTCCCGGCGGTCACCGGGTTTGAGGCCGGGGTTTCCATGTCCGGGGACCTCAAAGATGCCAAACGGTCCATTCCCATAGGAACCATTGCATCCATTCTTGTGGGTCTTGGGGTTTACATGAGTCTTCCCGTTTTCTTGTTGTACCGGGTTGATGCGAATACCCTGATCACCAATCCCAATGTGCTGCTTGAAATTTCCCTGGTTCCTCAGCTGGTGATCGCAGGAATCTGGGCAGCCACGATTTCATCGGCCATCGGGAGCATTCTTGGGGCACCCAGGATTCTCCAGGCCACGGCGGTGGATAATATCACACCCCGGTTTTTCGCCAAAGGGCATGGTAAGCAAAACGAACCCAGGAACGCGATTCTGATCACCTTCATGATAGCGGAAGCCGGGATTCTCATCGGTGAACTGGACATTATCGCCCGGATTGTCTCCACTTTTTTTATCACCACCTATGGTTTTTTGAATCTGTCCTGTGCCGTGGAACGCTGGGCAAGTTCCGATTTCAGGCCCTCGTTTAAAGTCCCGAAATGGGTCAGCATTCTTGGGTTCCTCACCTGTCTGATCGTGATGATCCAGCTGGACCTTCTGGCCATGATCGGCGGTATTCTTATCCTGGGCGGCCTTTTGTTCTTCTTGAAAAGCAGGGAATTGACCCTGAAATCAGGGGATGCCTGGGAAAGTGTCTGGTTGTCCATTGTTCGCATGGGGCTGTTCAAATTGTCCCAGAGCGGCCGCCACCAGCGTAACTGGAAACCCAACATCCTGCTGTTCAGCGGTGGGACCGTGGCAAGGCCTCATCTGATCGAATTCGGACGCTGGACCGCAGGACAGCTTGGCATGGTGTCCAATTTCGATTTGATCGAGACTCCTTCAGCCAAGGTGCTGTTTCCCAAATCAAGCCAGACTGTCATTTCCGATGATGAGGCCTTTGAAGGGGTGTTTATCAGGCGGCAGGAATGCCGGGATGTTTATGAGGGGATCAACACCATTGCCCGGACCTATGGATTTTCAGGGATTGAGCCCAATGCCGTTTTGATGGGCTGGAGAAAAAAGACAAAAGACCCTGAACAATTCCTCCAGCTTCTGAAAAATTTAAAGGAGCTGGACTACAACCTGATGCTGATGAATTATCATGACCAGAAAGGCTTTGGCGGCTGTAATACGATTGATATCTGGTGGCGGGGCGCCGGGAGAAACGGGAACTTTACCCTGGCCATGGTCAAGTTTATTCTTGCAAGCCTTCCCTGGCGGGATGCCAGGCCCCGGTTTTTGATTGTAACCCATGAGAGTTCACGGATTGAGACCATCTATAAAAACATGACCCGTACTCTTCAGGACGCCCGGCTTGATGGGGATATCAAGGTGATCAATAATGCAGCAGAGCAACGTCCTTTTGAGGACATTATTTCCGTGGAATCGGCGGCATCGGATCTGACCATCCTTGGGCTGCCTGACATGTTACATCAAAATGCATCGGCTGCCGTTGAAAATACCAATCGCATCCTTTCTCGTTTAGGGACAACACTTTTGGTTCAAGCCTCTTCATTTTTCGATAATGTGGTCACGGGCATAGAATATGAATCAAAAAAGGATATGGCCCTTCTCGGGGATGATGGCCTTTCAAACCTTGGGAATCAGAACTTTGATCTGCCCGCCATATCCTTAACGGACGATGACCATTTGAAATCCCTTGTGACGAATCTGGATCAGTTTGTCATTACCCTGATTTTTCAGTCCATGGAACGATATTTTTCAGCAGTCCATGAGCGGAATCGGACCCTTTTGAAATCCCTTGGGGATCTGGCGGCAAATGTGTGTGACCGGATTGACGGCCTGGTGATTGAAAGTGGGTCACTCAAGGCAAGACGCAGCATTGCTAAAATGCAGGGCGATTTGTTTTTTCAGTTTATCCGTGTGATTTCCGAATTCAGACAATCAGCCATGGGCCATCAGAAAGATATGCTGGAAGAAGCTGTTCAGAGCATCACATCACGTCTGGACGACCATTGGAAAAATCTGCCCGAGTCGGTTATTGTCCTGCATTCCCCGGAAAACATCCAAGCCCACCCAGGTGATCGGTTGGCATTGAAATGCTTTAAATGGTTCAAACGACTGGAACACCGCTGGGGAAAGAAAAAAAATCCTTCGGTATCAGTTCATTTCAGGCAGCTGGTCCAGGCCTCATGGGATCATCTTGTCTGGGAAAAATGGAACACGCAGTTTCAACAGATGGCGCTCCATCACCATGTCTGGGGCCAGGACATTCAGGGGGCTCTCAAATCCATAAAGGATCGTATGGATTGGGCCGAGAACCGTTTTCTGGACGGGCAGCTTACACCCGAAAATGTTTCTGAAATGAAACAGGATACTCAAGCGGCCATTGATCGCATCCAGACGTTCAATGATAATATATTCTTCGAATTTATCCAGAACCTGCTGCAGGATGAGCGACAGTTTGCCAATCAGGTGTCACAGGATGCCGGATCAATCGATGCCGCGTTTTTTCTGAGGCAGCATGTCAAACACATGCCCATGGGTAAACAGGCAAAATTAAGTATCAATGATTTCCCCCGGGTGTGGTTGAACAATCAGGCTCTTTTTGTTGACGTCATATTGATGGATCTTTCTTTGATGGCCTTTCAGCGAAGGTTGTCCATTATTTTGCAGAGAATCAAGCAAGACTGGTTTTTGAGTCTGGAAAACGGATTGCATGACAAGATTGAACGCCTGATCGATGATGCCAAGGAGGGTTTAAGCCCCTCAGATGAAGAGACGGAAAGAAAAATCAAACTTCAATTTGAGGTCAAGCCAAATCTGATACCGGAGCATGCCGTCAAGTTTATCGCTGATGAGATTCAACCCGCATTCGAGGCCATTCCCGAAAGTGCCCAGGCCATAACGGAACTGTCCCTCCAGCAAATGCAGGATGGGCATTTTACGGAAATGGAAGGGATGTCCGTGGATTTACGGGAACTTCTGGAATATTTTGTATACGCAGAACTCTTGGATCCCTTACGTCAGCATTTTACAGGAATTCAGGCTGAGATCGAATCCATTGTCTCCCGGGTCAAGGAGGCCGTGAGGTTTCTTTCGTTTAATCTGTCCTCACCCGAGTTTTCAGGTGAAATTCAAGGGGATAACGGGGGCCAGTCCATTGTCAATCAAACCGTGGGCCGGATAGAAACGGAAAAAGAATCGGTGACAGACCTTCAACAGGAACTCATGGATATTATTGATAAGGGCTTGAAGCTTTTTACCGAAAAAATCAATCCCTATCTGATCATTCAATCTTCCGGTGAACTCAGGCGATACATCCGGTATCAGGAAAGTAAAAAAGTCATTTCCATTTTTGGAAAAAAAGGACGTCGCGTTGAAACCTGGGCCCAGTCGATTCTTATCAAATGGGTTTACAAACAGAAACAGATGATCACAGCAACCCATGGGCCGGAGACAACTTCTCATAAGGAACCCTGTGTCAAGGACATCCTGGCATGGCTGGAAACCGTGTCGCCCAAAAAGCGTGTCCTTGAAGATCTGCCCTTTCATTACAAGCAGCTTTTTTTGAGTGAACAACCCCCCAGTAAAGACTTCTGGGTGGGACGGCAAGATGAACTTGCCCGTGCCCAAATTGCTGTGGATCGTTTCAAGGCAGGCGTGAGCGGTGCCTTGATGGTGACGGGTGAGCGTTTTTCCGGAAAAAGAACACTGTCCCATTTTATTGCCCAGCAGTTTTTCGACTCCCAGTCTGTGTTTCAAATCTTTCCCCCGGCGGATGGATCATGCAGTCTGGATACCTTTCATCAGAGCATGGAAACCGCCCTTCAGGTCAGGGGGGACATCCGTTATCTGTTTCTGCAGATCCCCTCACAGAGTGTGATTGTTTTTCATAATCTGGAACTCTGGTGGGAGCGCCATCCCCAGGGCAGCGCGATTATGAACCATCTGGAATGGATGATCCGGGAATTCGGCCACCAGTGTTTTTTTATTTTTAACATGAATACCCATGCCTTGGCCCTGATCCGGAATCTTCAGAAAATTGATGATTATTTATTGGATGTGATTGAGTGCAGACCCATGACCCCGGAAGAATTAAAAACCATGATTCTGATGCGGCATAAGGCCACCGGCTTGATTTTCACCTATGGACATCACACCGAAGAGACGATTTCGGAACTGAATCTGGCACGGATGTTTCGAAGGTTTTACGATTATTCCAAGGGGAATCCGGGGGTGGCGCTCCATGCCTGGATCAGTCATATTGATCAAGTCCAGGGAGATACGGTCCAGATGGCAACGTCGTTTTTGCCCGATCTGACGAAACTATCCCATCTGCCCATGGACTGGATGGTCGTGATTCTCCAGTTTGTCCTGCATAAAACCTTAAATCGACCGCGTCTGATGAGGCTGATGGGGTGGGAGGAGCCCCCTTGCAGGCGCATCATTGATGTGCTTCAACGGGCAGGCATCCTTGAGGCCCACGGTGACAACCGCTGGTCAATTAACCCCTATGCAGAGTCCTTTTTGATTGATCAACTTCGTGCAAGGAAAATACTATGATTGAACTGTTTCATGATATTTCGGAACTGACGGTGATCGAAATCCTGGCTGCCGGTATGGGGCTGTTCATCGGATTGCGTCTCATCCAAAAAGGACTCCATGTCCTTGTTGCCCGGGAACAGGTGAACCCTATGATCAACCGAGTTTTTCCCATTGTTGAATTTTCCGTATGGATCGTGTTTTTGATGTGGGGTGCCAAACTGATTTTTCAAACGGGCATCGCAGGGACCATGGTTCTGTTGGTTCTGATGGTGGGGTTGTTGGCCTGGACCGGCAGTTTTGTGGTCAGGGACTGGATTGCCGGTGTTGTTTTTAAAGCCGAAGACAGATACAGGCTCAATGACAAGGTCAGCTTCAGAAATGTTCATGGTCGCCTGACCTATCTGGGATATCGGTCCCTGACCATTGAAACCCCAGGAGGCAGTCACGTTGAAATCCCCTACAGTGCCCTGGTCAAAGAAAGCGTGATGGAAAAATTCCCCGGGAAATCAGCCTCTGCCACCTTCAGGTTGACCCTGACTTCCCAGGAATCCTTTCCGGAAGTTCAGAAAAAAATTCAGACCATTGTCTTGTGTGCTCCCTGGAGTTCCATTGTACATAAACCCCAAATCCGGCTTGCCGAACACCAGGGCGACCAGTATTCGGTGGATGTGGACGCCTACCTGCTTGATCAGGCATGCGCCCCTGACCTGGAAGCTTATGTCCGGGGGCATATGTGACGGGCCCGTCCCGTTCGGTTGCCCTTTGAGTATCAAAAGGTATTTTATTTGATTTTTATCCCTTTTTTTGTCAAATACAAGAACAGTTTTTTATTCTAACTTAATTCTAAGGTTATAGATCACCATGAAGTATACATTGTCATTTTGTGAAATTGAGCAGTTGTCAGACACAATGTTTGAGGTAACGATAAATGACGGCGCTGTCATTGATGAAATATGTGCTGAAGAAGCCAGTGCTTTTTGGAATAATTTGAGAACAGAGCCCTATGTTCTTCTTGTTAATAATAAACATCGATTTACTTATTCTTTTATGGGATCACAAAAAATCGGAGAATATCCATTGGAACGGAAAACGGCTGTATTGGTAGGTGATCATATATCAAGTCATCAAGTGGAGACGGTGTTGGAGCTAAAAAAGATGGCTGGAAACTCTGAAAACAGAAAGGTTTTCACGAACAGGGATGAAGCCATTAAATGGCTTGAAATCCCTTGACCCGGTGTTCGAATTCGGTGATTTTTCATTAAACTTCACTGAGGATACGCCGCTTTGTTCAGTTTCCCAGACATGGTTTCTTTCAGGAAGAGTGAGGCCGTAAAGGCGATTCCGGATGCAGCCAAAAGAAGATGAAAAACAGCTTTGTAGCCTGCCAGGGTAAACATACCGTCTGTCCTGCCGTATGACTCAAGAATATGCCCCACAAGAGGTTGGAAAAAAGCCCCGCCCGCAAAGGGAAAAAGATTGATAAGGCCCGTTGCTGTGCCGGATATGGAGACCGGGAACAGTTCTTTGTTGAGGGTGAATCCGATGGAGACCACAGAGTTTGAAAAGACACTGAAAAGAAAAAAAAGAAGATAGAGGATCGGCAAGGGCAGGCCGTCTGTAAATACGGAAAAAATCCCCATAATAACAATGACCAAGGCACTTGAAATAACCATGACGGCTTTTCGTCTATGGAATACCCGATCGGACAGAATGCTGAATAAGGGGCTTCCTATCACAAGCCCCATGGCCATGGTGGACAGGATCTGGCCTGTTTCGGATTTTCCCAGATGGTAGACATGCTCCAGATAAGGCCCTCCCCAGAGACCCCCAATGGCAAAAAAAATACCGACATTGCAAAAAAACCACAGGGCCAGGGGCCAGAAGTGGAGGGTGGAAAGAACGATTTTCGCGTTTTTCAGGAGAGTTCTGTCTGGGGAGACTTCTTCGGGCATGGTTTTGTATGGGGCGGGCCAGCCAAAGTCCGCCGGACTGTTTCGCACACAGAACCACACACAGAGGGCAAGGGCAAAGGTCATCGCCCCGACCACCAGAAAGGCGTTACGCCATCCGATAAGGGCGTTTAGCCATACAAGCGGAGTGGCGGCCGTTAGCGTTCCCACACCGCCCATGGCAATGAATAGGCTGACCATGAAGGCAAATTCTTTGACGTGAAACCATTTGGTCAGGATTTTCATGGTGGGTACGAATACCATGGCCACGCCCAGCCCAACGAGAGCCCTGCCGGTAATGGCAAGGGCCACGGAAGAGGACATCCCCAGAATTAAAGAGCCTAAACTTGCAATGATAAAAAAAAGTGTGATGGTTTTTCTCGGTCCCCAGGAATCGGCAAGAAGGCCTGCAGGGAGCTGCATGATGGCATAGGAGTAAAAATAGGCAGAACTTAAAAAACCGGTCAGAGTGCCGCTTGCCTCAAGATCCTTCATGAGATCTATCGCAAGAACAGCCGGACAAAGCCGGTGAAAATTGACCAGAATGTAGCAACCTGAAAGAATCAAAAAGATCAGCCATCTGTAGCTCCGTGATCGGCTTCGCTGGTCGATATCTTGAATTTGTATTCGTGACATGGGTTATCTCTGGTTTATCAGATGGTTTTATAAAAAATGAGATATAATAAATGGAAAACCTGAGAATGAACAGACATTATTTTTTGGTATAATGAAAAACAAGGTCTAACAACAGACGTTGTGATGCGAGGGATGGACGGAATCTCACCAATCGATTGCTTGATCAATGCCCCAAGATGAAACGACTTTATATGTCCGGGTATACAGCAAATGAATCAGGCGGATCAATTGGATAAAAAATCCTCATTGGATGACTCGTTCCCAGGCTGGCGCCTGGGAACGAGATGGGGTAAATCCGTTCGATCAGTGAGTTTTGGCCGGGTTGATCAACACGTCGATCCGCCTGTTTGCAGCCCTTCCTTCGGGTGTTGTGTCCGGGGCCAGTGGCCTGTCCGGACCATATCCTTTTGCCTGGATACGGTCTGAGGGCAGGGTTTTGTTGGCCACCAGATAGGTTTTGACGGCCATTGCCCGCATCTGGGAAAGGGACTGGTTTGTTTGTTTAGAGCCTGTGCTGTCTGTATGACCTTCGATGGTAACGGAGGGCTCACCAAAGGTCTGGATGGCCTGCTGGACTTTGCTGAGCAGGATATAGTTCTCCGGTTTCAGTGTTGACTGGCCCACGGGGAAATTGATTCCACGTAAACGGATAACCATCTGGCCGCCTTGTTTGTATACTTCCGCCTCGTCCGGATCAAAGGACCTTTGGACTTTATTGAACAACTCGCTGAATTCCCGTTCAGCTGACAGTCTGTTTTTTGCTTCTTCCTGCTGACTCGAGAAACCCTTCAGGCCATCAAGACGATTTTCAAGATCCCCGATCTGGGCCAGATATCGGGTGTTATCCGATTTCAGCGATGCCGTGGTCTGGTTTTTCTTCTCTGACCCTGCGATCAATTGATCAAATTGCTCTTCCACACGTTTATCCCGGATATCGCCGGTGCCGATGGTTTGGCTTAAGCTTCCCAGCAGACTTTCAAGATAGATCGCGGATTCTTCAGGTTCCATTTCCTTGAATTTTTTGCTGCTTTCAGTGACGGCCATCATCCGACGTGCCTGGAATTCGGCCGCAGCTGTTTTCTGCTTGATCATATCATTGTCATAGGGATTTTGGGCAATAAAGTCGTCCGCTTCACTTAATGATTGTTCAGCAGCACCATAGGCCTGGGGAGCAATCTTATACATTTTGTCCTGTTCGGCCTCTGCAAGCATCTTGCGGACATCACCCAATGCATTGGCTTTAATGGCCATGATTTCAACATTCCTGAATGCGGCTTGAACCTTTGTGCTGTTTTCCTGGGCATAGCTTATGTTATCGTTCTCGATGGCCTTACTGAGTTTCAGATATTTGTTTTCAACATCCATAAAGGGTTCACCCAGTTTTTCAGCACCCACATTGAGCGCTTTTTGCCGCGCTTCGCTGACCTTGCCGAGTATCGTCCTGGAAACCTTTGCGATTTCTTCTGCCTTTCCCAGGCTGATGTTGGCTTCCGAAACATATTCACCAATGTCGGACATCTTTTCCCCCTTGTCCAGGGAGGCTTTGGCTTTGGAGTAATATGTTTGAGCCTTATCATACCATTCCGGGGCCAGGACGTTCAACTGGTTTGCTCGTGCCGTGTCAAGATCTTTTTCTAACTGGCTGACCATCTTTCCCGGGTTGCCTGATTCAACAGTGCTTGTTTTTTGTAATCCGCATGCAGACAAAATAATGACAATCATTCCCATAAAAATAAGGTGTTTTTTTGGTTTCATTGTTTTTCTCCTGCTTGTTGATGTGAATAAGAATTTAAACCATGACCGATAATGCCTTTTCGATTCAAGTACATGCCCGACCATAAATAATGTTGAATCCCTTTGAGTATGAAACCGCTCTTTTGGAATGACAGGATAGGGGAGGAAGTCAGATATCAGATGAGATGAGTCATTCGCTGGTGTCCACCCATCAGGGGTGTTTTACAGTTCATCCATGCTCGTGTTAAAATTTCAATCCACCGTTTTTTGGTGGGCACCCGTTAAAACAATCATTCCTTCGAACGCCCAAGGCCGTAAAACAAAGGTGTTGTTTCACCGGGATAAGTATAGGTTTTGTATCTATCGTTTGTTTAGGGTGCCATCCGAAGTTGCCACGTTAATCTCGGTCACCGAAATAACGCATCACCAATGGAGTTAACAAGAGATTGAGAAAGGTGTTGTGAGGGGATGCACCTCATCATTGAAATCTAATTTTACCAGTTACCGTCCCTCTGTGTCAAGGGTATGTTTGGTTTCCCGTCTTCGTGTTCTTCAGTGACCACCGTGAGCAGGTGGATAATTATGTAAGTTTTTAAATAAAACTTGATCATATGGTAAACAATATATATAAAAAAATATGTTATTTTCTTTGTTACATTTAAGTCATATTTAAGATTAATGAATCCTTGGCGATAAACAGATGATGAATGGCGATAAACCATGAAAAAAGTTAAAGATCTCCCAAAATTCGGGCGCCCCAGAGAAAAACTCAGGGAAAAGGGTGCCCAGGCCTTGTCTGATACGGAGCTTGTGGCGGTGATTCTGGGCAGCGGCAATAAAGATAGGGACGTGATGTCATTGGCCTCAAAAGTGTCCCGGTTGATATCCCGAAACCATGGTGCTGTCAGTCTTGGATTGCTCTCGGCCATCGAAGGGATAGGCCTTGCTAAAGCGTCGCAGATTCTGGCGGGATTTGAACTGGCCAGGCGATATATTTCCGTAGAATCTGTCAAGATATCCAAGCCTCTGGATGCCTTGCCCCTTCTTTCAGATATCATGAATAAACATCAGGAATATTTTGTCTGCATTTCATTGAACGGGGCCAATGAAGTCATTGAGAAACGCATTGTGACTGTCGGGCTTCTGGATAGAACCCTGGTCCATCCACGGGAAGTCTTTGCCGATGTGATCGTGGACAGGGCTGCATCGGTTATTCTTGCCCATAATCACCCGTCGGGTGAATTGAGGCCAAGCAACGATGACCTTGAATTGCAGAGACAACTTGTCGCGTCAGGCAGGCTCCTTGGCATAAAGATACTGGATCATCTTATTGTGACAAAAAAAGGTTATTTTAGTTTTCAGGAAGAGGGCCTTATAGAATGAAGGAACGGCCAACTTATCGTTCCTTATTTCTTGCTCTTCGTGTTCTGAAAGTGAACACTATTCATCTTGGGACGATTGGAGTTAAAATGATCTGTTTATCCTGTTGACTTCCCTCTCTCTATCCTCTATTCTTTGATAAGACAAATGATTGCATGCATATCGTCTGCCTTGTCAATCAGTCCTCTCCCTCTTTTACAAAGGCATGCGTCCTGTCCATTGAAGCTGACGATTTCTTCAAAACCATCACCTGAAAACGGTTAGGTACAGGGAATAAATAAATTCCTGAAACGATTGCCTTTTTATCTTAATAAGTCAAATTGACGTGATGTTTTGGAGTTTTTTCCGTTTCCTGTGATTGTATATGACCCATGATTAACCCCATCCATGGAGGATACAATGAAACAGAATGATCACACGTTGGAGAGCCAGGAGCTGGAAAATCTACCCATGGACGTTTCCGACATCATCGCCCATAAAACCCGAAGCCGTTTGATGGATAGGGTTTTACCTTACGCAAAAACCATGCAATGCCGGAAAAATATGGAGGTCATTATCGGGGGAATGGAGTCGGCCAGTTTTTATTATCTGAGTCAAGGGGCTGTGGAAGTGTCATATCCCTTGGGAGAGACTCGGATTGTGGTTGCCCTCATCGGTGCCGGTCACTTTTTCGGTGAAAGTGGATTTTTTGACAGATCCTATCGGATAAGAGATATCCGGGCAGTTGAAGATGCTGTCATTCATGTTTTTGATAGTGATGCATTGAATCGCCTCCAGATAAACAAAACCTCTCTTTTTGGTCAATTGATGATGGTGGTTTCATTTTCCATTTCCCAGAAATTTCGCAGAATCCTGGATGAACGGGAGCCTCTCACAGCGTATGCGGCGTCTCTTTCAACAGGGCAACGAACCCAGACGCCTGAACCCGGGATCCGTTACGATTTTTTAAAAACCCCCATGGGAATCATGGCTCAAGGCCAGATTGATACCTTTTTCAAGTCCCGCGTATTTGACTTTTCCTGTCTCCTTCAGAAAGATCCGGCCCCAGTCATTTCCCATGACCTGAAAAGGCAAGGGGAAGATATGTTCAATGAATTCAATTCCATGATGGAGGGATTCCAATTCCTTCTTCTTGATGATGATGCCAAAGCCTCTTTATGGCAGTACCTGTTCAAAGAAGCCTTCCCCTATGTGATGCGCAGTCGCTTTGCAGAAAGGTCCTACTTCAAGCCCAAAGGGTATGCCGGGGACTTCATGACCATTGAAATGCTTTATCAAGACACCCCCCAGGGCGATGGAAAAATCGGCACCCTTATGGATGCCTGGTGTCTCAATTCCCCGGCGGCGCAGGCTGTTAGAAAACGCCGCGATCTGCTGGCTCGGGAGATTGAAACCATCTGTCACGATAAAATTACAAGCGGTAAAACCGTCTCCATCATGAATCTTGCCTGTGGTCCCTGCAGGGAGTTGGCCGATTTTATTGGACGATGTGATCACAGTGAGGCCATCAGGGCCATCTGTGTGGATATTGACCCGGATGCCCTGAAATATGCTCATACTGTTTTATCGTCGTTTGAACACAAGGCCACCATATCCCTGATGCAGGAGAATCTTGTCAAGTGGTGTATGGGGCGTGTGGAACATGATTTTGGCCCCCAGGACATTATTTATTCATCCGGTCTGATGGATTATCTTGATGACAGGCTTTTCAAAGCCATGGTTGCACGATGCCACGACCAGTTGGCGCCTGGTGGCGTATTGATGTTGGGGAATTTTTCTCCGAAAAATCCCATCCGGATGTTTATGGATCATATGTTGGACTGGAAATTAATCCATCGGTCCGAAACAGACCTGATTCATCTCCATGATGATTCTCCGTTCAGGGGCCATGTCAGGGTGATCAGCGAGGCCCAGGGAATTAACCTGTTTTCTGTGGCGACAAAACCATCCTGAAGGAGGCTTTAAGTGTTGTTCAAATGGTTAGCACAGACTATCCCGGATGAGTGCGGGAAGCGATTTGAAGAAGAAACAAAAGCATTAATGCATCAGCGTGTTCTGGTTGTGATCCTGCTTGGAATCACCCTTATCCCATTTTTTTCGCTGCTGGATCTGGTGGCTGTTCCCGAGCGTTTTCTTCCCTTTCTGGTCTACCGGTTGATCTGTGCCTTACTATATGGGGTGATGATTGTTTTTCATCAGGCCCGTTATTGTAAAGACCATCCGTTCATTCTTGCCGTGATTACTTATCTTCCTGCCAGTTGTTTGATCTCCTTGATGGTTGTTGAAATGGGCGGGTACGGGTCATTTTATTATCCGGGTTTGATCCTGGTACTGATCGCCTGTTCCATGATCATTCCCCTTAACACACAGCAATCCATCGGTTTGGCCACACTTGTTTATCTGATTTACGTCGTCCCGGTGGTTTTGTTCACCCATCCCTATGGAAATGACCTGAATGTGTTTTACACAAATAATTTCTTTTTCATTTCCTTTATGCTCATTACCGTTGTTCAATGCTGGAATGATACACGTCTGCGGATCCATACGTTTGATCTCAGGCTTAAACTGGAATATTATGCCCACAACCTGGAAGAGGAAGTGGATAAACGGGCAAAGAAACTGGAAGAATCAGAACTTCGATACCGTGAGTTGTATGAGCATATTGTGGACATGGTGATTCTGGTGAACAAAAACGGCCGGGTTATTATGGCCAATCCCCGGTTTTACTCCCTGGTCGGTTTTGCTGAAAGCCAGGCCGGTGGCATGAGTCTTATTGACTATGTCCATCCCATGGATTACGACAAAGTCCGTGAGAGCCTCCTTGAAAAACTGCCGGGAATCGAAAGTATCAAGGATTTTCAATTCCGGCTGGTGAATGTCATGGGTGAAGTGTTTAATGTGGAATGCAATGCCACCCAGATCACAAAACAGGGCAGACATGTGGGATTCCAGATGGTGGTCCGGGATATCACGGAGCGAAAACGCCTTGAAAACCAACTGATAGAATCCTATCTGGACATTCAGCATGCCCGTGCATCAACCATCCTGGGATTGGCCAAACTTGCGGAATACAGGGATCACAGCACCGGAGCACATCTTGAACGCATTCGTGAGTACTCAAAAATCATTGCGGATGAACTATCCAAAGATCCCAAATACCGAGGCTACATTACTGACGAGTACATTGAAGCCATTTACCAGTCCTCCATTCTCCATGATATTGGCAAGGTGGGAATCCCCGATGCCATATTACTGAAGCCAGGCAAACTTCTCCCCGAGGAATTTGAAATCATCAAGTGTCATACCACCTTTGGCGGTGATGCACTCAAGTCCGTGGAAGCCACAGTCCACGGGAAATCATTTCTGACCATAGGAAAAGAAATCGCCTACCATCATCATGAAAAATGGGATGGAACAGGATATCCTAAAGGGCTTAAAGGAGAGGAAATCCCACTTTCGACCCGGATTGTCTCTTTGGCTGACGTTTATGATGCCCTGACATCCAAACGGGAATACAAACTGGCTTATTCCCATGAGGAAGCTGCACGAATTCTGATTCTTGAAAAAGGCAGGCATTTTGATCCTGACGTGGTGGACGCCTTCATGGCAAAATGTAACACGTTTCGGATATTGCGCGAGAAGATTAATCAGGATATGGGGTGTGAACATTGATGGTTATAGATTTAGACCATTTAGGTTTGATGGCTTCGTAAAAATCTCATTCATGAAGCAAATGCCCGGGTGGTTTTAAAAACTCACCCGGGCATCCGTGTTTATGTTTTAATAATGGAGATAGGGTCGTCCCTTTGAACGTCAGGGAGTTTCAGGCCATTCGTAAGTAATCCCGACCAGTTCGCGCCACAGCATGTGGGTACTGGGCTTGCTCGTCCCGTTGGTTTTTCTGTCAAGGGCCGTGAGTTCAAAGGAAAAAGCGCAAAAATCAACCCCGTTTGCAAGCCAGGAATTGTCAGTGCCCGATGGAATCAGGGAAATTTCCACGTAACCTGTGGTGTCTACGGTTTCATCCAGGGTTCCCCTGAATCGGTAGGGGAATGCCGACTGATATGAAACGTTTACAGGGAGGTTTGTGATCGGATTTTTCGTGGGAACCAAGGTGTTGGAACCCCGGTAAACGGTCAGGGCGTAATTGGCCATGAAACCTTCCGGGTCAGTGACCCGGTAGCGGACCGTCAGGGGTTGGCCCGGTGTGGGAAGGACAAACAACGCACATTCACCGGGATCTTCTGCACCCATTTTGACATAATCCACATCCCCTTTGGTCCAGGTGTTGTCGACGAAAAGACGGATGGTATCCACGGCTGCCGTCACCTTTTCACCTGCTGCGTCGTAGCCTTGTATTTTGTATTCCACAAGCCCGGAGTCTGCCTGGTATAATTTCGTGTTGATTTGAAGCTTGCGGTCGCGTTTCCAGTTCTGCCATTCCTGGTTCAGGTTCTGGTCCTCAATGTTGAGATATGCACTCACAAGGACCGGGGGCTGGGTCGGTCCGTTAACCTTCAGGCTGATATCGTCCGGCCCAACACGTTCATTTTTCCAGGATCCGTCGCCTTGCTGTTTGGAGTGTTTGTATTCTTCGGTCACGTAAGTCCAGCCTGTCCAGCCGTCACTGCTGTGTGTCCTGGATCTCAGGGTGTAATATTTAACCCTGGGGTTGGTATCCAGAAAACAGGCATGCAGGTCCAAGGTCTCGTACCAGGCCGCATGATCGACGATGGGGCCAGTCTCGTTACTATTGGAAACGGTCCCGTCAGTGTGGAGGGTGGTGCCGGTGGTGATGATGGACAGGTTGCCCAGGGCCTGGATGGCCCGGCCGCCCTGGCAGGATGTCAGGGGAACGACCAGTTCCTCTGAAGGAATACAGAGATTGATGCATTTTATGTTGGGGATATTGTAATAGGGGGCCGTTTCATACATGACCCCGGACGGCAGGGTTTCCAGGAGCTGGATGATCACATCGGGTCGCATTTCCATTGCGGCATCTTCTCCCGTGGTCATATCGCCTGCCTCTTCAGCCAGCTGGTCATAGGTCTGGGAAAAACGGTAAAGATACGTCCCGAATTCGTCTGTGGCGCTAACTCCCAGAGCAAACCTATTACCTTCACCGGTGTAAGGGTCGCCCAGTTTTTCTGCAGCAGTGCGGTCATATTCCAGAAAGCGTAAAATGGTCTGGGTCACCGGTTCCACCTCACAGGGTTTGACCCGGAATGCATCCTTGATTTTACCCAGAATCATCAGGTCGTCATGGGTCAGGAGGCTGCTGCTGGCGGCATGTTCAGACGCAAGGGTGTAAACGGCTTTTTCGACACCACCCGCATCCGTGTCCGCCGAGCCTTTTTTCACAGCTTTTTTCAGGGTTGTGGTGGCCCGGATGTTTTCGGTGGCGGTGGTTGCTGGGGGTTGAACCATGTATCCGGGTCTGTCACTCAAGCCGCTGGGGATCATCATGGGTCGGAAAGGCGGCGGATCCGGCTGGGGAAAGGGCTTGACCTTTTCAAATTCCTTGATCCGTTCCGGATAGATTTTTTCCAGAATTTTTCTGACCTTCTTGTCTTTTAGAAGTTCTTTTAACTGATAGGGCTTATCAATAACATGATAGCTCGAAGGGAAACATGGGTTGAACGAACAGACTCCGCTGTAACTTTTCACTGTGCCGTAAACCACATATTCGCTTTGTGCCTGGGTCATGGAACAGGTGAGAATGAGATCGTCAAAGTCTTCGTCGCCGCCTGTATCATTCCCTTCAATATCAAACAGAAATTGTCCTCCGGAAATCCTGAATCGGACCATGCGTGTCCGGCTCTGGATCCAGCTGACCGGACCGCTTGGATTGTGTTGCAGGGTGATCCCCCATTGGTTGCCGGTGACAAACACGGGGGGGCTTGTGTCGTAATATTCACCATCCACACCATTGGTTGATCCATTGATTACAAAACGTTGAGCCCAGGACGCATTTTTGCTTAAAACTGAAACGGTCCAGGAACCTTGCATAGCAATAGTCATGGCTTGGTCTCCTTAAAAAATAAATGGTTATTTTGTCAATGCTGTTGTCCTATGAATACAGCATAATACAACAATTATGCGAGTGTACATGTACCTTGATTCGGGAATAACGAATGCCGGAAAGTTGATCACCAAGTAACGAAGCTATAACAAAGCCCGAATGGCGTGTCAATGGGAATATGTCCTTGTGCGGAACATGGTTTTTTATCAACCACCCGGTCCCGTTGGTCGCTGAGCACCAAGATCACAGCGCGGCAGACAGTGTTCCAAAGTCCGTGTCAGTCCGTGGTCGTCCGTGTTCGTCCACGAAAGAAAAAACCTGGACAAACACGGACAGTCACAAACAAACACGGACATGTCCCGCAGACAGCGTTCCAATGTCCTATACGATTATTCCACAGGGGCCGGTTCCAGGGTAAGATTGAGGTCGATCAAGAGGGTGTTTCTCTGGGGCTCAGGTCCGGTGGCGCCTTCGATGTTGAAGGTTTTGAGATCAATGGGAAAAGAGCCCCGGACAAGGATTAGGGGGCGGTCATTTTCGTCGAGAACAACTTCCATTTCCAAGGGGAGGGAAAGGGGGATAGTTTTGCCTTTCAGTTGAAAGGTTCCGTCAATATTGACCAGAGACAGACGTCCAAACCGGAGGCTTGTGTCATCGGACCGGGCCTGGATCAGATGAAAATCCGAAACAGGGAAATGGGTCTGGTCAAGAAAGAGATCATCCTTGATGGTTTTGTCCAGATCCTCTTCACCCATGGTAACGGAACTGCTATGGGCGGCAACAGACCCTGTCATGCCGGAAAATGATAGATTTTCAGGGAAAAGGACCGATCCTTCCGCCTGTTTGAATTCACCGCTGTAATTGTCAAGTGGTGGTGGGAATCGGAACTGGATCACGGGCTCATCGTCCCCATGCTTTGGAACAAGACGCCAGGATTTTGAAAGCACAATGTCAGTGGTATTATTGCTTGCTTTTGCAGCAGGAGTCAGGGGCAGGGCATAGCCCAGGGATTCAAAGGAAACAAGGGGCGTTTTAGTGTCCACAAAATCAAACCCGTCACCGCCCAGGGCATCTGCAATGTGAAGCTTTGCCTGGTCTTCCATGAGCCGTCCTGCCTCTTTGAACAAATCCGCCCTTTTATCATAGGGGCCTTGAATCACGTTTTTTCGGAGTTCAAAAACAGGCTTTTTGCAATGAAACTGTGAATAAAGGGCCAGGGAAATAAAAAGGGTTCCGTCCTGGCCGCGCCAGGGATAAAAATCCATGTAAAAACCCCGGTCACTGCGTTTCATCAAGGCTTTTTCTTCCATGTGAAAGGATGAAAATCCCTTGCAGATGGCGGTGATACTTTCCTGTTGAAAGGCGTCAGGTGTATATGCCACAGGTTGGGTCCCACCCAGATCGGATATTTTTAAAGGAGACCATACCGCACCCCTTCCATGACGCCAGATCGGAGTGCGGGATAAGGCTTGGGGCTCTTTCCCCTGGGGGATACGGCGTGAGGTCCTGATAAAATTTTTTATGCGATTCATGGTGTTGCTTCGACCCTGGTACACAGACAGCCCCAAATGGTTCTGGTATATAATAAGGGGCGTGATGCCAACCTCTTCGGGGGCGCCACGGTCAAGGTTTTCTTCACTCACGGTCAGGTGCATGGCCTTTGCCATGGTTCGGATTTCCGGAAGAACAGATTGACGGAAATGACGGTTGACCTCTGAGTTTCCCGAGTTCATGAACACAATCAGCCGTTCTTCTATGTTGCTTTGTCCCTGGGCTGGCAGGCCCAAGGACAAAGAAAACAGGCATAAGAAAATAAACACGGCGCGTTTTATGTGTGTCAGGTGAAGCATTCCCAAGGTTTCTCCCTTTAAGGTCGATGGGCTCCGGCCAGATTAATGACCAGTGAAATGGTGTCACTGACCAGCGTTTCCGGCGTTCCCGGATTGAGGTTGAAATCCTTCCGGCTGATCTGGAGATTGGACCTCAACACAACAAGATCCCCATTATCATTGGGGTTTCTGTCTTTGAGCTGTCCAGGGAAAAAGGTCAGGGATATGGGGGCAGACACTTTTTTTGTCACACCGGCGATTGAAAGGTTTCCTTCCACAATCACCTGGTATTTTGTCGGGGTCATGGTACCCATGGACACGGTTTGCAAAAATTCGAATGTGATCATGGGGTTTTTCTCGGCATCCAGCCATTTGGATGACTGCAGAACCTTGGTCATGGTGCTGTTGGTCATGGTGACACCGTTTGTGGGGACGGAAATTTTGCCGGATACTATTTTTGACGTATCCGTATCAATGGTGACGGTTCCCTGGGTGGGGCTTGCAAATCCGACATTGGGCTCAAACGCTCCATCAAGAACAATGGATATGGCATTGACCCCTTTGGGATCCGAAAAATCGTAACTCGCTGTTTTTGCATTTACAGTTCCTGCGAATACAAGTAAAGTAAGACAAGCTGCACATATGAATCTCTGAAACATAAGTCCTCTCCTTGTTTAATCTGTTGTGTTTCCATGATCATGCGGTCTGGAATCGTGCATGTGACGGTTTTAAGGCGATATATCATGACGTTGTGGGTGCTCATAAAATATGAGTAGATATCATAACCAATTTTTCTTCATTTGAAAATCACAATTTTCACCAGGCGGTTTTATCCGGTCCTCCTGCCTGGCCAACCTGTCTTTAATAAAGGAGTCAAGTCATGGATCTAAACATCGTCGGTATTTCGGGAAGCCCGGTTCGAAATGGGAATACGGACAGTTTTCTTGATTACATGCTCACCTATTCTAAAAATTACGATGCCAAAGCCCAGGCCGTGTACCTTTCTGAATTGGAGATTTCTGATTGTGTGCATTGCAATTTCTGTATTTCAAAACAAAAGAAAAATAAGTATTGTACCCATGATGATGATGCCCAGTTGGTGTTTGAAATGGTCGAAAAAGCCGATATTCTGATTCTGGCCAGTCCGGTCCATTTTATGCGGACCAGTTCACTTTTGGCGTCGTTCATCGACAGGCTCAGGGTTTTTGTGTTCGGAAATGTAGCCGGGGGCAGACTTAAAAATAAACTGGGCGTGAGCGCAGCCGTGGCCTGGGCACGTCATGGCGGTCTTGAAACCACCCATTTGTCACATATCTACGCCTTCATGACATTGGAGATGATTCCGGTCAGCGCACGGAAATGCATCAGCCCCATGGGGGCCTCGGCCATGTCAGGCGCCGCTGGACAGCGAACCGCAAAACCCGATCAAAAGTCAGGGATAAAGCTGGACAAGGCCGGGCTCCATTCGGCCCAGGTCATAGTCGACAGGGCCGTTGAACTTGCAAACCTTATGAAGCCTAAGCTGGGCTAGGAGCGTTCAATTTCTGCACCATGTAAATGAGAGAGGGGATATTGTGCAATTTGAAAGTTTAAGTTGCAAATTACACCAATTGAATGTATTTTTAGTTTTATGAAACTTATCAGACGTACAATTGAACCCATCGTCCGGTCTCTGGCGACCCAATATCCGGTTGTCACCATCACGGGTCCGCGTCAGAGCGGCAAGACAACACTCTGTAAAACGGTTTTTCCAAACAAACCCTATGTGAATCTGGAGTCACCGGATACCCGTCAATTTGCCATTGATGATCCCAGGGGTTTTCTTGCTCAATTTCCCCATGGGGCTGTTATCGATGAAATACAAAGAGCTCCTGATCTGACATCCTATCTCCAACCCATGATTGATGAAGATCAACGAGAGGGTCAATTTATATTGACCGGAAGCCAGCAATTCGAAATGGGAACTGCCATTAATCAGTCTCTTGCCGGCCGCACGGCCTTGGTCAAATTGCTCCCCTTTTCGTTGGATGAAATTCAATCCGGATATTCTCAAAAGGATGTGGATGACTTCCTCTATTATGGATTCTATCCACGGATCTGGGATAAGGGGCTTGATCCCACACAGGCCCTGGGTGACTACTATGAAACCTATGTTGAAAGGGATTTGCGGCAGCTTATCACCATCAAGGATTTGAACCTTTTTCAGCGCTTCATTACCTTGTGCGCCGGTCGCATCGGCCAACTGCTCAATGTCAGTTCTTTGGCCAATGATACAGGGATTTCCCATACAACGGCTTCAAACTGGCTTTCTGTTTTGGAAGCGAGTTATATTATTTTTCTTTTGCAACCGTATCATGGAAATATCTCAAAACGTCTGGTCAAGTCGCCGAAACTTTATTTTTTTGATGTGGGACTGGCGTCATTTCTGCTTGGAATTGAAAGTAAAACCCAGATTTCAAGAGATCCCTTAAGGGGCCATCTGTTCGAAAACATGGTCATTGCCGAAGCCTTTAAATTTAGATTTAACCGTGGCAAACGAAGCAATATCTATTTTTACAGAGACAGCAAGGGCAATGAGGTGGATCTGGTTTTTTCCTATGCATCCGATCTTTTTCCCATAGAAATCAAGTCGGGTATGACCCTGACACGGGATTATTTCAAGGGATTGAATCATTTTAAAGGGTTGTATGAAAACCGCATGCCCAAGGGAAGCGGTCTGGTTTATGGTGGGGATGAGCAGCAAAACCGTTCGGATGTATCCATCGTTCCTTTCAGCCGTGTGAATGATCTGTACGGAAGCTGGGGTTAGCAAGGGGGAATATCCCCGCAGGGTCTGCGGGGATATTGTATGGTTCACTTATGATCAGGATTTCATTTTAGCCAGGATGTGGGTGTTTTGTCGATGGTGGTGATGATGTCGGCCAGGGCACAGGCCACGGGAACCAGCTGGTCCTTTGCCACCAGATCCATGGTGTCGATGATGTCGTAAAGGTACAATGGGGCACTGATCAGGCTGACAATGGGGATGTCGATTTCATGGTAGTAAAGGGCGTCCGACTCCATTTCATCGTCGCCCCAGGGAATCACCAGGGTCCGCTTGAGCCCGTTTGCAAGGACGGCATTTGTCGAGATCAGTGACAGATACGTGTTGGTGGCAAGGACACCTGTCAGGTTGTTCCGGCCGGTTTTCACAATCCGCCCGTCCACTTCTTCCACTTCAAGGCCGATATGCTCCACGCAGACATCGGCCACTACCCGGGGCAAAAGATCCTCCATATGT
The DNA here is from genome assembly GCA_018818835.1 of Pseudomonadota bacterium. Taxonomy (GTDB): domain Bacteria; phylum Desulfobacterota; class Desulfobacteria; order Desulfobacterales; family Desulfolunaceae; genus JAHIRD01. The sequence goes on along the minus strand of JAHIRD010000023.1, from coordinate 3,082 downwards.
TTTTCCAGAAAGACCTGGTGACCCATGTAATTGTAAAAATGGCCGGTGGATGAGAGAAACATCAGGGTCCGGTTCAGCTTGGGAGCATTGTCCCTGCCAAAATATTTGGCCAGGGCCAGGACTTCCGCTGTGCCTGAGCCATCTTCCACCGCCCCCTCAAATACTGAGTCATGGTGGGAATGAACCATGATAATTTCTTCTTTTTTTCCGGGGATAAAACCGATGATATTGGCTGTTTCTCCTGGCTCCATGGAACCGGTTAAAAAGAGGTCGGCCTGGGGACTTTCCTGGTCTGCCATGATCTGCAACAATTGCTCACCGTCACTCCGGGAAAGCCAGAGCCCTGGAATGGTTCTTTCAAACAGAGGCTTGGACGGATTGTCAACCGGACCGTAATAGGTATTCCGATCAAAATAATCCGCGAGAATACCCACAAATCCCGCGGCTTGGTTAAACATAGCCAGGTTGTAGGCCTCCCAGTTGGTAAAGTACCAGCTGGCGGCTTCTATGATGGGAATCCCGAATAAATCAAATGATCCGAATCGCATATCCACCACAACGATTTTTCCGGCAACATCGGCAGTAAGATAATCTTCCTCGCTGCCTTCTCCAAGGTAGACCAGCTCAGCTGAAATGCCGTCAGGTGGTGTGAAGGCAGAGTAGGGCATGTAAAAGCAGGGGATGGATTGCTCATTGATCGAAAGACTGTACGTTTGTGCGTCCCATACGACGATCTCAAAAGATTCCTGCTGGATATCGGAAAGACCGAATCCTGCGAATTTGTCCATGATGTACTGTTCAGCCTTCAACTCGGCTTCGGTGCCTGGGCGCCGGTATCCAAATGAAACCAGATCCTCAATAAAGGATACGATTTCATCCTGGGAAAAAACATCCTTGTCATCGCTGTCGCAGGCCAAAAGAGAAAATACCAGAGCCACGACAATAAAAAATTTGGGGAAAATGAATCTGTTCATAAGGCATCTCCTTTCAATAAAAAGTGACGGTGTGTGTTTCCCTCTGTTCGGGCAGGCACAAATATCTTTTTCTTGAATCTGTTGATGATACCTATGATAGGTTTAAATGAAGATATAAAGTGTAATACGATAGCACACTCAATTAGAAATTGGCAATCCCAATAATGTTAAATTATTTAGATGAATTGGTTTTGTCAGATTTCGTTGGAATGCTATTGGATGTAGGTTATCCAAATCGTTCAATGAAGGGGCACAGTGCTCCGTGCCCGGATATAGGTCGATACTCATAAATTTCTTCTCACAAAGCCACAAAGATCACAAAGAAATAAAACTTATATTCTATGCCATTAGCCCTTCTCCCTGCTTTTTGGTTGTGGCCTTGCCGCGTTGTTCTCTTAATCCTTTTTCTCACCTTTTTTCAACAAGGCTTCCAGAGCCGCAAAGGGTTTGTTGTCAAAGGAGGTATCTTTGCCTGGGGCCTCGGAAGATGATCCGTCGTACCATTCGGCGACCTGATCACGGGAATGTTCATTGTCATGGCAATACAGGCAGAGAAGTTCCCAATTGGAGCCGTCGGGCGGGTTGTTGTCGTGGTTGTGGTCTTTGTGGTGAACCGTGAGTTCCTTCAGTCTTTTCCCGTCAAATTCACGGGCGCATTTGGCGCAGATCCAGGGGTATATCTTAAGGGCCCGCTCCCTGTAAGTTTTTTCTTTTTCTCGGGATTCTGCAAGCAACTGCTGCAGCTTGCCGGGTTGGGGTGGTTTTTTATTGGATGACATAAGGTTATTTCCTTTGCTTAGTGTTTGATGGCGTCGTCAAAAGGCCTATATGCAGCGTTATAGTGTTTGGACTACGGACCCTTTCCCATAGCCATCTGCCGACTTTTTACGAGCTCATCAATGTTTGAGTAGGCAAATGCTCCGTGTTTTAATCTAAGGTATTGGCTGCGTCATGAATCATGTCGTCAATGTTTTGGATCGCATGGTTAAGTTCTGTCATATCCCGGCACCATGTTCCCAGGGATTGCAAAATAGGATCACATGGGGGAATGGTACAACCAAGTTGTTCGTAATCAATGGTTTCTCGTGGATAAAGATCGTCTTTAAAAAAATAGTTACCCATCCGATTAAACGGCTTTTTTCTGTATGGCCATGTGGTTTTCAGGTTCAGAAAGCGATTCACGGATTCCTGGAAAACGGTGTTGTTCTGTACCTCTTCGAAGACCAGTTCATGGCCCAGGAGTTTTTCAATCATGCCGAAATAAGTCCCAAGGCATCGGTTTTCAGTAAGGGCAAGGCCGAATATGTACCAGTTATCCACACAGGCCCTGAGGATTTTTTTGTACCGGGCAGGCAGCTCATGGCAGGTGGGGCAGAAATAGCTGGCGCAGGCAAACCCGCCCCAGTGGCTCAAGCCTCTGTGATCCGTGTTTTTATTATTTTTCCCCAGGGGATGCAAAAGGCAACCGGGCCTGTTCCTGTTATTGCCCACCAGGCCCAGATAGGGGCAGTGGTGGAATTCCGGATAAGGCCTCTCCTGGTTTTCCTGGTTTTCGATGGTAAGGGCAAACGCTGAAAGGGAATCAAAGTCTCTGGGTGTTTGGTCGAACAAATCGGTTCTGTTTTCAAGCAGAGCCGAGAGGTTCTCATGGGATGGATCAGCGACATTATACAGCCCACAGCAGGCACCGCAAGAAATACTGTCACTGATCTGGCAGAGGTAAACACCCCCTGGAATTTGTGTTTCGTCGAGATCCACCTGTTCTCTCCCCATGGGTTGATCGTTCAACCCGCCTTGAAAGCATAAAAAAAACACCTTATCATAACCCGGCCGCTCACTGCAATTTCAAACAAACGGACCGGGCATGAATGTTGAAAAAACGGTGTTCCTTATACGGGCATTCGAATATTTTATGCTTGAATTTTAAATGGTTTTGTAAAATTATAGGAGTTAACCGCTTCCATTTTTGATGAGCTCGTAAAAAGTGGACAGATAGATGGCTATGGAAAAAGGTCCATAGGCAAGGCATAGTGTTTGGCCGGGCGTGAAGGCATACTTGGTCGTATGTCGAACGTCCGGCCAAACACTATAACGCCGCATATGGGACT
>JAHIRD010000236.1 GCA_018818835.1 Pseudomonadota bacterium | reverse complement strand
TAATCACGGCAAATAGTACATGATTGGTTCCTGCTACACTTAGCGGGCGTGCTGGTCAAGAGTGCCACTTTCTCCTCCTGTGAATGTCAGATAGCGACCTGAAAAATAATACCTTAAATCATCCATAGCGTGGTCGAAGTCTTTAACTGGGATATCTGATAAGTTGCGCCCTTCTTTCTTGTCTGCATAATGATATACTTTTATCTCTTTGCCCCACCACGGGCAATATCGCAAGTCAACATATATCTTGTCGTCTTCTCCATACTTGCGAACTTCGCCGATTCCAAGAGATATATCATTGTTGACTGTCCACGCTTTTATGCCATACTTGAAAAGCTCTAGCCTATACGGTTTTGCACTCGGGTCAATAAAGGTTTGTATTACCTGAAAGCTGCGTTTCTCGCGTTTCTCTTTTATCAGAATTGCCAGTTCAGACGGAGCAATATCATGCTCATAAATCTCATCTATTGCAAAGTGTTTACTGTTTGATTCTACATACCAGTGGACTGACGTCGGGCTCCCGGGGTCGATAGATTCCCAGACAGGATAATGCGGTCTGTATTCAAATTCAATCCCATGTCTTTCTGGGTCATACCATTTATGGACTAAGCCTTCGAGAGACGGTCTTAAGCATTCAGATTGAGCTTCCCAGTTTAAGCGGTCTACCCTTAAAAACCTCTGGAGCACGTCTTCTCTTGGAAGAAACCCCCGGGATTGGCGCATTCTTTGTTTGCATACTGAAAAGAATGTTCTTGGGCTTCCATCGTCCCACTTGCCTTTGATAATCTTTTTACATTCGTTGCAAGTAGGCTCAGTACACTGAGCAGCAGCTTCAAGCACTCACCACTTGTAGACTGTAAAAGCACCAGTTTCTTCGTTTTCGTCGAGAAACCGCTGCATAGTCCCATAAGACCTTTTACGAGTGGAGCTTAATGTTACCTGAGAAGCAATCCCGCCATGAGATTGAGCCATGTTCAAAAACTCTTGGTATATCTCCCAAGTTGTAAGCTCAAACTCATCTAAATGTGTCTTCTGTGGGTGAGGCGCATTTACCGCATTAATTGTACCTGCTAGAATTTCTACCATCGAGTGATTCTTAAAAAGCGTGCTCTGTTGGGTTGGGTCTGTTACTAATCGGTCATAATACTTCTTAAGAACAATTGCCAAGAAATATCGGTAGCATCTCTTGGCTTGCATCTCAATAGCACCAACAGAGGCAGTCTCGCAACCCATCTTATGCACTGAGTTCAGAGCATGAATAATGGCCTCTATGGTGGTCTTTCCTCCACCTCTGGGACCAAAATTGCATGCATTAGAAACTCTTTCAAAGTACACATCTGCTACATAATCAAACGGGGCACAATGGCCTTTACACACCGCTATCTTAGGAATATCAAATCCCAGTTCTTCTTTTATGTATTTATGAAGGGACTCATTTTGCTTTTGCTCTGTACTGCCACCAATATGGCTACCGATAAGTTCTTGCCCGATTTTAGAGAATGTATCTTTTGCCAACTCATCAAGTTCCACATGCTAATCCTTTAAACCAGAGTTTCTTTCATCTTTTTAATTCTCTCACAAAGATATCTCATATCTAAATCTGTGATTAAGCAAGTATCACAGTTAAAATCAAACTCATACATTTTTCTCTTAGTATGAATGTATCGGCCTTTCAATCTTAATTCATAATCATCTCTACACTCGAAGCATTTTCCGATAATTGCGCAAGCCAGCTCTTTCCAGCACCCTTCAATTCCTGTCATTACCTGTATCTCTAGCGTCTTTCTCATATTATCACCATACGTTTGCTTGCCATATACTCTTCTTTGGTCACGGTTCTACCTCTATTCATCGCAGTCTTCACGCAGGTCGGCACCAACAAATTCATTCTCTTTCGTCTGCGTGTTTTCCTTATCACTTTATTCTTAGATTCCATATTAGATTGAGAGCTCAAGTATCTTCTTGCCCAGCTCATTTTTGATTTCCTGGACATCTCCACCATTATTTATCACCTGCAATACTTTCTGCTCTGTTATAACTGTGTTCACAATCAAAACTAATTTCTGTTGCCATCGAGCGATAGCTTCTAGAACCTCGTCCTTAGAAATATATCCCTTTTCAATCCTGGCTTTACGCTCTAGCATCTTAGAGATTTCAATGCTGAGCACGCTCATGCCTTGCCAATCTTCTCTACTAACTGCTTCTACTTCATGGCACTTTACCAAAATCTTATCTAACATAACAACCATTAAAGCTATTTGGTTATCAATGTTAAAAATCTCTTTATTTTCTTTAAGGTCTTGAATTTCCTTAATTAAACCTGTTTTTACATACTTAGAATAAAGACCATGTTTTAAGTGCCCACCGGCACCTCCATGGAGCTTTCAGGCTCCTTCTCCTGCATGGCGAGTGCCCCAACCTGCTGGTAGCTGACAAGCATGATCGCGGTCTACTCTTTTTATTCCGCACATTTTATAATTTCTTTTCTTCATATCTCCGCCATGTCTTATCGGTTAATTCTTTGGAGTTACACAGATTTTTTCTTGCTTCCTTAATATACCGATTAAGTCTACTTCTTTTTACTATCTTCCATTCCCAACTTCGGCTAATGTAATTGTAATATCTTACTGCTTCTTGAGAATGCTCTGCCCATTCATGAAGAAACATATATGGAGAGTGGACTCTTTTCTTTACTGGGACAACTGAAGCACTAGCAAAAATTCTACGGACGTCGGTAAGGGTAAAATCGTTTCTTCCAATCTGCTTCAAATTTACCCTCCATAAATTAAGATGCGCCTCAATCCTTGCTATGTTCAGAATAGAAATTAAGTTTTCAAAGTTTTTGCTACTCAGCAGTAGAAACAGTACCAATATCTTCTCGTTGTAAAACCCCACCTTCTAATGCAATCATAACTCCGCAATCTTCACAGTGGAATACATCAACATTAGGGTAATGCTGGTCTAATTTGTTACCTCTCTCAATAAACTGTTTAGCTCCTGTCTTAAAAACTTCCATCTGTTTTACCAGTATTACTCCATCATAAGGTTCTGGAAACAGTGAAGTGCGTTTATTGCCACTTTTCTCACACAAACAATAGAGATTCATTTCTTCACCTCCTTAAATGCCCCACCTCCACCTTCACGCCTTCCGCTCCAGCAGAGGCAGGGCAAGCTACTATCTTATGCTCTTCGTCTGCAAATCAGTAACCTAAAAATGTAACCCGCAGATTTTCGGCAGTCGGCTTATCGTAATTATAATCAAGAGCTTTCTTCATTCCCTCGTAATAACCGTTCTCATCGGTCTTTAAATGTACTTGATTAATATCAAAGCTCCCGAACCATGTAACCGAAACTGTTTTGTCTGCAAGCGGTTCGCCTGTATCGGCGTCTTTTAAGTATCCCGAGACTTTGAACTCTTCCCCTGCTATAACAGAGCTTGGTGCTATCATGGTTATCTCGGTATTGTGGTACTCGTCATATTTAGGATAGATTGTGACATCTTGCTCTGTGTGCGACATATAGTATCCTATACTAGCCGCCCACGCGAGTCCTACCAAAAGCAATACTGCTAATAAACTTACAATCAATTTCTTCTTCATTCCTTATCCCTCCTATATCTCTATTCTGTCAATGATTGATTCCAGCCTATCAATACTTGCATTTAACTCTTCTTTCATTACCTGCAAGCCCTGAGCCAAAGGCACAGCATAGGCTTGAGTTTTATCGCATGCGTCTAATTTTGTTGGCTCTTGTGGTGCTAAAACAGATTCTATTCGATTCTCTAGACGCTCAACAACTTCTTTTACTTTAGTTATCCTGTTCGCTAGTGCTGTTTTAGCTGCCGCTACTTGCAATTCTCTACATTCGCCAGTTTCGGCTGTCATAATTTACTCCTTCCTTCTTTTCTGCTCTGTGTAATCTTCACACAAAAGTAATGGATAATCTTCTCTCGCTTCTTCTTGCAAAACTGACTTGCCAAGAACCCAGTCTAATGCCAGTATCACCCCTTTCTGAATCAATTCACTAGCTTCCGATGCGCACCAAGCTCTTCTCGCTTGCTCTAATTTTAGCTCAACTTCTTCTTGTCCTCTCACCTTATCACAACCTCTGTTTTCTCAAATCTGTATCTTCTCGCAAGTTCTTTCTTGTGATATTTAATGAGGTCCAAAATAGTCGCAGGGTCATTCCCATCCCATTTCATCGGGGACTTAACCAAAACCCATTCACAACCAGTAAGCGTCTTTGTAGCAAGAGCCTTAGGTACCAATATATCTCCATGCTCATATTGAGACACACACCAATCGAACATTCTATTAAATGAGCCAAATCTCTCCTCGACAAGCTCCCAGTAGGTATCAATATTAAACTGTGGTTTTATTTCAGACAGCCCAATCCTACCCATAATTTGAACTTGTTCTTCATTGGAATAGAGTTCAAGTGGTTTACCTTTATACATAGCGCGAGGCCAATCATAATCTGCAGATATTAACCCTTCAAGAATAAGCATTGGTTTTTTATCAAACCAGGTAAACTCAGCATCAATCGGATATTCTTTCTTCCTGTATGCCATTACCCCTTTTCTTGGGTCATCAGTTATGAATCTTGCTTCTTCGATAGGCCCAGATTCATATATTATGGCCATCGCCCTCAACCGCTCATGCGAATTTATTCCTTCTTTAATGAAGTGCTCTCTTCCGTCGCTGCTGGCTAACCAGCTAAACGCAGGACTACACATAATACCTCCTTTAACTGTAATATCGCTGGCGAATCCAAGCAAGCGTATAAGCAAGAACAATTGCATACATAACTATTTCTGATAGTGTTTTTACAATTTTCATTCTACTCGCCTCCATCTTATAGTTTGCACTCCCGAAAAGCCCAAAACTCTACTCATAGCTGGGCCAAGGTCAATCTTTCTATTACCTACAAATGGCCCTGAATCATTTCTCGTTCCAAGACAGCGCACCCCGCCAAATTCAACCTCT
>JAHIRD010000199.1 GCA_018818835.1 Pseudomonadota bacterium | reverse complement strand
ACTATAAACTGGATAAGAAGCGGTCACCCTGGGACTTCATCCAAGAGGAATATCGTTTGGGCATGACTGGAAAGAGAATCAGTGACTATCAGGATACTAGAGCTAGACGCAAAGCGAAGCAAATACGGAAGACACTGAAAGGGTATAAAGCACAATAAGCAAGGGCATAGAGAGAACAGAATCATGAGAATTATAGGTTACCATTTTGCAAACGGAATCCTTACCGACTCAGATAGTTGGGTGCAGGATAAGGAAGGATACCTAACCTTTTTGCTCAGTAAGTCATCGCCCGATACTATCCAGATAGCATGGCACTTAGACTGGATGGTAGCCGAATTGCTAAGATGCTTGGAGTTCCAAGAGTGGGAAGGCAAGAAGCTACTGGACAACGGTAAGATTTATACAACTCCTTGGACTCTCAGCTATTTTCCCGGCCGACTGCTTACCATTGACCGAGGATTCGGAGCAGGGCATCCTTTTGCCATACTTGCCAGCGCAGCTCAGTACCAAGTGCCGACATTTGATGATATACCTACAGAACACGATAAGCTCTACGAGTATTGCATCAAGAAGGCAAAGGAGGCCAAGGAACTAGGGGAGAAGGTATATCAAGCTCTCACCGAACTTGACTTGCATCCAAAGTCGCTTATCAGCCCTATCGCTGTATATCAAAAGGAAATCCTTAGCAAAGTGGACTTGCCGACTGTTGACGATTATCCCGATGAGATAGGAGAATGGGCCTATGAATGTTGCAAAGGTTCATGGGTAGAATGTTTCAAGCGAGGTCATTGGAAGGAAACCTGGGACTATGACATCAACAGCGCCTATCCTTCCGTATTGCGGCGATTACCTGACCTAAGACGTGGTACATGGAGCAAAAGACAGGACACAACAGCAATACTTGGATTTAACAGGACCAATGTTGATATGACTGCTGACCTACATCCTATCCTGTTCAGGAACAAAGATGACGAGAACTTTACGCCAGTCGGCATGAGGGAAGAATGCCTTACTTGGAATGAATGCAATTTCATTGACCAGCGGAAACTTGGCAAGGTAGAGTCACTCGAATCATGGGGTTGGACACCGACTAAGTCTGTTGTTTATCCATTGGCATCCATAATCGACAGTCTGTATCAGGAAAGGGAGAAAGCTGTAGGCAACAGCATCAAGAGAGACGTGATAAAGCGCATCTTGTCCGGCATTTACGGGAAACTACTGGAGATATATCTTCATGATGATGATCCGATGGGACCACTTTTCAATCCCGTATGGGCTGCCTATGTTGAGGCAGACTCTCGACTAGAGGTAGCCAATTTCTGCTATAAGAATGACATAGTTCCGATACACATAGCGGTAGACGGAATCCTATCTGATAAGCCACTTCCTGTAGCCAAGAATGGCATTGGATCATGGCAGTTAAGCTCTATAGGGCCGGCATTGGTATTTGGTAGTGGCGCAGTAGCGCAGAAGAATCACAAAGGAATTGGAGACTTTGCCCTTGACTATGACGAGATGATATCCTTCATGAAGATTAATCCTGACACTATCTCGTATACAATGAAGAAGTTCTCACCAATGACATTACCTAAAGCATTGAGCCAGAACAAGTGGGATAAGCTAGGTCAACTCTTGCAAGTGGAGCGTACAGTGGATTTTGGGTATGAGACAAAGAGATGCTGGCCTAAGATGTATAGCGTGGCCAAGGACTTACTGGAAAGAGAACCGATTGAGTCAGTAGCATGGGATGTAAGTTTGGTAAGTGGAATATCACAAACCCTTGAATACAAGGAGGCGCAAGATGAATGAGCGAGAGAGGGTGAGGGAGGCGATAGCCAAAGAAATATGTGAAGGTCTATATCCGTCAGTTAGCTGGGAAACACTACTGAATAAGCAGGAATATTTAAGGGTTGCTTCTCAAATCCTCACCGAAGTCCCTGGCCTGCGGATTGAGGCAGACGACCAGTACACTCCCATCAACCCCTATGATGTTGGGCCATACAACTACTACATACGAGGGAAGAGCATTGCTTATCAAGATGCCCAACAGGAAATGATTGATGCTGGCTTTGTGAAGTGCATCCTGAATGAGGTTCAGCCATGACTAACATCACACCTGAAATGAACGAGGCACTATGCAAGGCTGTGGGGTTTACGCAGGGAGTGAATGGGGGTTGGTTCTCTCCTGGTAGGCATTTAATAGATTTT
>JAHIRD010000287.1 GCA_018818835.1 Pseudomonadota bacterium | reverse complement strand
TCCCGTAGGGGCTTACCCTTCTCCCCTTTTGATTCCTCACCACGCGGGCGTGTGGCTTCCAACTTGCCAGGCTTCGCCCGAGACATCGACTCGTAGTACTGAACGAAAGGCTTTCCGTGGATATCGTGGATCGTATTCACATGCTGGCGGCGAACATGCTCTTCCAGCTGCTCCCACTTATCCCACTTCTTGCCGCTCCCGTCCTTAGGAGGAACAAAATTCGAGATATCCCCCTGGCCACCTGTTGGATCTTTGTGCAACTGCAGCTTGCCGCGTCCAAGCAACTGGCCTGCACTTCTCCCCTTCGTAGAGACACCGGGGATGTGCAGAATATGAGCCTCTTTCTCATAATCACCTACAGGCTTGCCGCTGTCGTCAGATTCACCCAGCTCAGGATTCCATTTGTCCTTGTTTTTGATCCAAATTCGATGATTACCGCCCTCTTCCAGTGCTTTCTGGCGGGTGAAGTGAAAGGCAGCTTCTGGGTCTTTCAGCTGCGGATCTTGCCCGGTTGACACGTCTTTGCCGTGCCAATCAGGATGGACCTCAACCGTGTGCCCACCGGAAATGCCGGTATCCTGTACACCGTGGTGATCGATGTGAACCCCATCAGTGTACGTGTACTGCCACTTTCCATTCTTGTCTTTCTGGCGGTACACATACTTGTGGCCAGGGACAATCGATCCCTTTTCGTAGCCGCCCTTGCTGATACGATACTCAGGATCAAAGGTAAGGTCCCGATTGAGATTCTTGTACAACTCAAAGAAGGGATCCTCTGCAGCGTCAAACGCCTTCAAAATCTTGGCGCTCTCCTCAGGAATCTTGTCAGACTCCCCTGAGAAGATGAATCGGCGTAGGTAGGCCCAAGGGGCTCCCTCCTTGGGGACCTTAAAACCTAGAACCTCAGACCAAGGAAGGTGCTTCGTCTTCTCGTCACGCACAGGTGCGGGATCGATACGCTCTGGTTCTACTGCTTGATTGTGCAGTGTGAAGGGGTCGCCATTCCAACCTCGGGGCTGGTAGTCCCCACCTGTGTCGACAGGCGATACTTCAGACGACGAAAGAGGATTAATAGACTTTGCAGCCTCCTCTTCAGCAGCTTCGGCAGCCTGCTCCTCCATGGCGGATTCGCCACCTTGAGCCTCCACCTCCAGGGCTGCCTCTTCCTCCTGCAGCTCACCCTCACCCGATTCTGCCGCTTCCTCACGTTTCTCCTCACGCTTGCGCTGCAGCTCCTCGGGGTCACCACCTCGGAACTCACCGCCCTCCGACCCGGGCTCAGCCTTCAGGATAGCCACTGCCTTATCGACTGCATCCAACTCACCAGTGTCCTCTAGATCGGTGCGCTTCTCTTCTCTCTTGCGCTGCAGTTCCTCGGGATCACCACCTCGGAACTCACCCGACTCTTCTCCTGGTTGAGCCTTGAGGGCAGAAACAGCCATCTGCATCGTTGGGGTCAGTGACTCAGCAAGCGCCTCTTCCCGGGCCTCGCGCTTATCTGCGCGCTGCTGCTCCGCGAGCCCCTGAACGCCGCCTGGAACATCTTGCAACCTATCTCTCAGGCTATTCACTGGGCACCCCCGGCTGCCGTTCCAGATCGTAGGCACGACGCAGGGCCTTCTGCTCCAGGTCATCCATCTTCTGCCAGATTTCTGGATCAGTCCGATGAATCTTTCGAAGCGCCAAAAGCTTGTCCAGAACCGCGTGGATACTGGCCAGAGTTGGAGCCCCAGCGATCTCCTGCTCTGTGGGCAGTGCCACCTGCTTGGATTCATTAAGGAGCTGATGAGGGTTGCTGGACTTCAAGATTTCGATACTCTTTTCGATCTTGGATTTCATTCTGGCCCTCGCTCGTGCAACAACCGCACTTGCATCCTGCAGCACCATCTTGCCCCCTTCCCAGCCCCAGCCATTTGGAATGTATCTGATCCTACAGTAACAGTTGCTGTGCAACGGAGGCACTACTGGCCGTGCATTGGCCCGCCAGGGCCTGATGTAATTCGATCCTGAGTTACCAAGCAGCTCAGACATCTTGAATATCTTTGGATTGCCCGCTTCGTCAAGATACAAGCGTCGGCAATCCACGCACGCAGAAGAATCAGGAACCACTGACACCTGGCTATCCGCACCATCTGCGTACGCATAAACATCGACCTTGTTTATGATCGCGGCAACCACACCATTCTGATGGGCGGTATGCATCTCCGTCACAGCCACACGGTGCCAATTTCTCTTGTACTCTGTTGTCTTCTCAGCCAGCTCCCGAGCCACGCTGCGGAAGTTTCGGCTCATTTCTACGCCGACCTTCACCTCATCCTTGACGATCTCTTTGACGTAAGACTCATCGATAGTTCTCTGTGTAGCTGTAGCCAAAGACTCATAGAGTCCATCTCGAATCTCATCTTCCAGTCCCCTAAGAACTGCGTGAGCAGATAACTCAGAGGCTTGAATCTGAAGATTCTCCACGTCGGTATGAGTGGCTTCTGCTGCGCTAACGAGATCATTCCAGTTAAGCCCTTTCCACTCGGCTTCCTTGAGTAGGGCTTCCAGCTTACCCAGGACAAACGCATACTTGATCGCGTCGACCTGGACATCCATGGGAAGAATGCCCTTGGCCTTGAGTTCTGCAATATCAGATTCAGAGACGTACCGTGTGCCGAAAATACGCCACGTTATCCACGTAGCGTGCTGGCGGATGATCTTAGCCAGCTTTTCGACTTGCTCCTTGGTAAGTACAGACATGTCATTTGGGACTTAGAGCATGCTCTGCATTTCTGAGATCAGCTGCAGAGACGTACTATGCGAAGCTCCCTGTGGGATGAAAGACTTCATCATGCTGCTGATTATAACCAGTGACCGCTCAAACGAAGGAAGCGGCTTCAGTCTTGGCTGTGGCTTACCCCCCGGGATCGAGGTCGCCTGCCACGGTGGCTGAGATCTAACCTGCCTGCCAGAACTATAGGGCGACATTCCACCAGGGGCCTGTGCCACCTGCGTCCCCCCGAACATTACTGGTGGCCCACCCACACTGGTCTTTCCTTCTTGAGGCGCAGACCAATAAGCCATGGTGGGCTGACCGACTGATGTTGGTCGTGAGCCCTCAGCCACTGTAGGGGGACCTGCTGCAACTCGGGCTTGCTGGGCTTGCCTAGCACGCGGAGTACCCGCCTGGGTGCCCTCAGAGCTACCCATCGAGGCCGCTGCAGTCGGGTCTGGCATCCGCTGAAGCATCGACGGGGAGCCAGCCTGCCCACGAGCACCCCCGCCGACAGCAGGCAACGGCTGCTGGGGACTTTTACCAGGACCAGTTGTTTGTATATCAGAAGAACTGGGCTGCTGGCCTCCTTGCTGCTGCATGTTCATCATGGAGGCAGTGTGTTCAGCGTGGCTTCCAAGATCTTCCGAACGGACCCGTCCAGCCCCCCCTGAACGGGCGAATCGATTACCTGGGTTGGCCGCGTGGTGCTCTGCCAATGTTTGGTAGTCCTTCGCCGAGGGGGTCACACCCTGATTCTTATAGTGGGTGACCAGCTGACTGGCCATATCCTTGACCTTGTTCAGATGACTTACGTGATCTGCTTCTTGAGCTGTGAGCGGTTGCCCACTTCGAGCTTGGTTCTCATAATTCTGAATTTCGTTGTGGGCAGCTGCGTGAATGCCCTCATGGTGCGCCAGTTTCAGCGCATCCGTGTGCAGAGGTGGTCCTACCGGAGCCTTGCCACCAGCCTGCGTGTGTACCTTAGGAGCCTCAGGCAAATCTGGTCTCGCCTTGATCAACTCATCACGGGTCATGTACTGACCCCACGTATAGGTGAACAGCGGACGCGACTTCTGCAGAGTTGATCTCAGTGGGACAATGCTTCCGTAGTCCATCATCTACCTCGGCGTGTCATGACAGCTAGAACAAACAGCTGTCCCCCATCCTTCATGAGACGAAGTGCAGCATCCTGGTTCATCTGGTACTCAACCATCAAGATCTGCAGCACCAACCTACCCTCGGGCGTCAGAGCCTTCCCAAGTTTAGAACCACTACTTA
>JAHIRD010000259.1 GCA_018818835.1 Pseudomonadota bacterium | reverse complement strand
TATAGCAATATTTAAATACAAGCATATAAATGAGTATCATGGAGAATGAGAAAATTGTTGAAAAAAAAGATGGTAATTCTCTTTCTATTAGTTCTTGTAATGGTTGTAAATATAGCATATGCTGAATATTTAAGAGATTCTTATACTTCAGCATCTGGAACAGAATCAACACATTCAACCAACTGGATAGCACAATTAGTCAAATTTTCTGGTAGTGGTTGTACTTTGTCCAGTATTGATTTTAATATTAAAAAAGCAAATTCACCAACAGGCACATTAAATATATATTATAGATGGACTATTAGTGGTTCTAATCAAGCGAGCGGTTCTTATGATATAGCTTCGTTGCCTTCTAGTTATGATTGGGTTAATATCCCTATGTCGTCAGCATCCTTACAAGGCTCATATGGTTTAAATTATTTTATAATCGCACCAACTATGCCTTATAACGGTACTAACTATGTCATTGTCCAATCAGGTACAACATATAATAATGGTGGTGCATATAGTGGAGGTCCAAGTAGTTGGGTTGATATAAGTCCAGAAGATTTATTGTTCAGAGTATATTGTCTTCCAGACACATCATCTCCGTCATATACCAATTTTATAAATAACGCCTCAACAGTAACAAAGTATAATGGAACTGTAAAATGGTCAGTAACATTATCTGATGAAACAGGATTGTCAGGATACAAATTTGCCCATAATCAGACAGGAACATTAACAAATGGAACATACACAACAACATCAGGAATATCCTCAGCAATAAACTCTCTATTAAACATAACTCTGATAAAAAACAACTATATCTGTGGTCAATACTGGTTTAATGATACATCAAACAATGAAAACCAGACTAATCTTAGTTGTTTTACTGTAGCAAACACTGCTCCTACATTCAACCAAACAGGGTTTGACATTCAAATTAGGCACACACAAAATCTAACAATAGACGTGAACTGTTCAGATTTAGATTTAGACACAATAACTTATTTCATCAACAATACGTTAGTTACAATCAATTCAACTACTGGAATAATAACAGACAATCCATCACAAAATGAAGAAGGTCAATATTCTCTTAAAGTAACTTGCGGTGATGGGTATGATAACATAACTAACATGTTCTGGTACAACATAACTAACACACCGCCAGTAGTAGCGTCAGCAACTATTAATGACACTTCACCAGACCCAACAGACGATATACAATGTAATAATGGGTCAATAACAGATACAGATGGTGATACTTCTTTTACTTTATATTATGATTGGGAGAAAGACAATGTATGGCAAAGTATCAACAATAAAGTTTTAGGTAATGGTAATACTTCAGCAAACGAGATATGGAGATGTAAAATTTGGGCTTCTGATAGTTGGGAAAACTCATCAGCAGTAACCTCATCAGCAGTACAGATTGGTACAGGTCAAATTGCACCAGCAATCACATCAACTAACACAACAACAGAAAGTACTAGCATACTATCTAACTCTACATTTCCTACTAACAACAATTCATGGGTGAATATGTCAGTATTGTATTCTGACACTAATAACGATAAATGCACTGCTTACTTTTGTAGTTCAGACGCATTTTCTAGTGGCAGTTGTACTGGCACAGAATACTGTCATTCTGTACTAAATTCAACATCTACAGTTTTAAATTGTAGGTTTAATGTTATTGGCAAAAGTGGTGAAGTACCGTATTATGCGTTTGTGTTAGACAATACATCTCTAGTTTCAGCGTCACAATCTGGAACTTTTGAAGTAAATTTACCACCAAACCAAGCATCTTTAACTTCACCGTTAGACGCTACTTTCAGGAATGTTAATCATAATTATTTACAGTTTACAGCTACAGACCCAGACGGAGATACTGTGAATTACACAATTTACGGTGATACCAACGCTAATCCAACAACATTGATTTATACTGGTACTTCAACAACATTTAATTGGACAGGATTATCTGAAACCACCCAATATTGGAAAGTGTTAAGCACAGATATGCATGGTTATCCATCAACTAGCAATTCATCTATTAATTATTTCATTGTAGATTTAACTAATCCCTCTTTAACAGTATCAGCACCATCTAATGGTACAACTTATAACACTGAATCTGTCACTTTAACTATATCAGCGTCAGACACTTATTTAAGTATATGTTACTATGATTTACAATATTATGATACTTCAACTTATATCAATCAAACAGCAACCATCTCATGCAGTAGTTCATCATCATTATATACACCGTATTATGCAGGTGGGTATAAAGTTACAGTTTATGCTAACGATTCAGCCTCAAACATAAATTCAACTTACAAAGCGTTTTATACACAAATATTAGTATCACCAACAGGCGGAGGAGGTGGTGGCGGTGGGTTTGAACCCCCTCCTCAACAGTCAATAGAAGAACAACTGCAAAATGTAACTTTATGCGGTAACGGTATTTGTCAGGAAGGCGAGAATTCATTAAACTGTTGGCAAGATTGTCAATTGAATTTAGATAACACTTTATTTTGTTTTCCGTTAATCAAAGATTTGCCGATATTAAACAAGCTGTATGAAGGCGGTGAGTGTAGGTGGCAGGATAGTTGGTTTGTTAATTCATTGTTTGGTATTATCTTGGTTTTTGTGGTTGTAACAGAAAGGAGAAAAACATGAAAAAAGCAATAATCTTGATATTAAGTTTAATAATTTTATTGTCTGCAATAGTTTACGGGTTGATAACTTTTACTGGCGTCTCAGTACCTAGCGGTTCTACAACTAACACTTCTGCTATAGTTGAGTACAATTTCTCTAGCGATAGTAATGGAATAACAAGCGTTAAATGGAACTGGAACGGAACTAATTATTCTGTGT
>JAHIRD010000022.1 GCA_018818835.1 Pseudomonadota bacterium | reverse complement strand
AGATCAATCCCACGGCGAGGGTTCGCCCAAGCCGCCAAACTCTATTATTTCCTCTCACAAAACCACAAACACAAAGAAAAAACAACCAACTATATTCCCTGCCCTTAGCCCTTCTCCGTGCTCTTTGTGCCTCCGTGAGAGACCAAACAGATTGATCGCAAGATCAATCCCACGGCACGGGCTTGCCCAAGCCGTCAAATTCTATTCTTTTTTCTCACAAAACCACAAACACAAAGAAAAAACAACCAACTATATTCCCTGCCCTTAGCCCTTCTCCGTGCTCTTTGTGCCTCCGTGAGAGACCAACATTGATCAAAAGATCAATCCCACGGCGAGGGTTCGCCCAAGCCGCCAAACTCTATTATTTCCTCTCACAAAACCACAAACACAAAGAAAAAACAACCAACTATATTCCCTGCCTTTAGCCCTTCTCTGTGCTCTTTGTGCCTCCGTGAGAGACCAACATTGATCGCAAGATCAATCCCACGGCGCGGGCTCGCCCAAGCCGACAAGCCTTCAAACTCTATTATTTTTCTCACAAAAACCCAAAGAAACAGTTATAATCCAATTATGTTTTTTTGCTTTTCTCTGTGATCGCCGTGCCTCCGTGAGAGACCAACATTGATCCCAAGATCAATCCCACGGCGCGGGCCTGCCCAAGCCGTCAAACCATCGAACCCAATTCTTTTTCTCACAAAACCAAAACCCAAAGAAAAAGTTAAAACCCAATTATATTTTTCCGCTTTCCTCTGTGATCGCCGTGCCTCCGTGAGAGTCAAAGCCTGTCAAGAAAATCCAATTCCCTGTCCTGGGTATTTTTCGTGCCCACGGCAAGGACTTCAATGGTATTGTCCTTTAACCTTCTAAAATAAATGCGCCCCTTGTAAGCGAAAATCACTTCAAAAACAGTTTCCCTGTTCTTCTTTCCAAAAACCTTTCGTTTAATAATGACCTGATCCGGCTCGTCATTCAACTGGTGGATAACCTCTTCACATTTCAGCTTCATGGTTTCCTCCAGATCAAGATATCCCTCAACAGCCCGATCATGAAAACTCAGATTCTTGTAAACTGTTTTAAAGCGTTTACCTATAAAATCATAGCCCTTTGGATTCTGTCTTGATTTTTTACCTTTATCCAGTTTTGCATCATCAATAGCCGCCTTCAGTGTCTCAATTTCTTCCTGTTGCTTCTTCTGAAGTTGCTCATTCTGTTCAATTTTTTGTTCAAGAGATACGATTTCCTCAATCATCCCATCTTCACTTCGGTTGACCTCGGATAATTTTTTTTTCATGTCATCAAGTCGCTCAACAAGTTCCGTCCGATTTTGAGACAAAATCTCAAGGGCATCTCTGTTTTCCCGGTCCTTTTCAAGCATATAGGTCCATTCTTTTTGTTTTTCCTCGGACTCCTCCTGGGATTTTTTCATTCCGGCTCTATAAAAAAAATAAAACAAAAGAGCTGAAAAAATCATAAATCCTGACAGCATCAGGTAAGACAAATAGGAGTTTGGATCAAGATTGACCGTAACCTTTACAGAAAGGCCTTCATTAAGAAGCTTGAAGTTGTTTTCCGCAATGCGAAGGGGCTCAGATGAATTAAGCAGACTGCTATCTTCATCAAAGGACTGGGGGTAAAGAAGTTGGCCTTTCTTTGTGGAAACCATCACCGTTGTCCGGATATCCATAAGTATGGGATTCCGGGAGGTAAGAAATCCATCAATATTCTTATTTAAGACATCCTTCAGACGACTTCTTCCATCGAGAAGAGGTTTGATATCACCCGTGCATGTTTTTTCAATTGATTGGGTATAGTTCGATTCAAGAGCCCGCTCAACCCATTTTGCCGATGAGATATACAAAAATGGGGGTAGAAAAATACACAGCAACAGCATTTTAAAAGGAAAATATCGCATATCCAAACCAGATGAATGTAAATGTGAATCCATTCTTCAGAACTGGCAATAAAAATAGCCAAAAACATATCCGAAAGCAGGAAGAATCATAGCTGCTGTAGGGGCACGGCGCGCCGTGCCCTATCAGGCCAATAAATGTAATTTCCGGACGTACGCTAACTACATCTTGGAAAGCAACTCCTTAGCCTCATCCGCTCCGGGAAAATCCTTATTAAGCTTGATGGCCTTATTCAATTGGACCTTGGCCTTGGCCTCATTCCCGCTTTTATAATAAGCAAGCCCCAGATGGTAGTTCACAATGGCATTATCCGGCATTTTCTCCAAACAATCTAAAAATTCACTGATGGCACTATCATACAAGCCTTTCTTATAAAGGACCCAGCCCAGGGTATCCATGACATTGGGTTCTGTGGGCGCTTTTTCCTTGGCTTTTTTTGCAAGATCCATGGCCTCGTTCAGGTTTCTTTCCTCTTCGGCGAGCATATAGGCTAAATTGTTGGCTGCCGGAACAAAATCAGGTTTTGCCTCAAGGGCCTTTCTGTAATGATCTTCTGCCTGCTCTGTATCTTTCTGGGATTCGTAAATAACAGCCAGAAGCATATGTGCACCCGCCTGTTTCGGATCTTTTTCAAGAATTTTATTGTACTGGTCAATGGCTTTGTCCTGCTGGTTATCCGAAAGATAAATCCTTGCAAGGGCAAGGTAAGACTTCATATTATCCGGATTTTTTTCAAGGGCCATATTAAACAGCTCTTCGGCCTCTTTCTTATTCTTCTGTGAAAGATAAAGGCCCCCTTTAAGATTATAAATAGCCGACTGGAACTCAGGGAACTCTTTCATGATTTCAAGCTGCTTATCACACCGCGCCAATGCCGCTTCAACTTTTTTCTGACCAGCCTCAAGAAAGATGACATTGGTAAAAACATCCATCAGTTTTGGCTGGATTGCCAGGGCTTTTTCATAGTTTTCCATGGCAAGATTCAGTTTTTTCGTTGCATGGTAAACCTGACCCAACTTGAAAAATCCTTCGGGATTGTTATTTTGAAGGGTAATTAACTTTTCAAAACTGACCCGTGCACCATCAAAATTCCTTTTTTCAAAATTAATTTTTCCCAATAAAAGATATGCCTGATAATCATCCTTTAAATCGTTCATCACCTCGTTTACTTCATTTTCAGCCAAATCCAGTGACTTTTCCCTATAATAAATTTCACCAAGAAGAAGCCTGGCCTTTGCTAAACGAGGTTCTAACTCAATGGACTTTAAAAGAGCCTTTTTGGCCGAGTTGATATCATTTTTACCGGCACAGGCCACGCCCAAAAAATAAAAACCCCGGGCAGAATCCGGTGAATCCTTAGTTACCTTTTCAAAGACCATCCGTGCATCGTCAAGTTGTTTTTTCACCAAGTGGATTTCACCCTTGAGCAGCATGGCCGATGCATAATTCGGACGGAGAGTCAAAATCTTTTGATTGATTTTTTCAGATTCCTCAATATTTTTGTTTTCAAAATAATAGCGCGCTAAAAATAAAAGAATCCGTTCATCATCGGGTTTAACCTTCAGAGCCGCTTCATAAATTTCCGGCACCCTCTCCTTTTTACCTTGGAGAGACTGGAACCTAGCAGCAGCAATATAAGTCTTCACATTCTGGGGGTCTACTTCCATGGCCTTATCAAAGGATTCTTCAGCTTCTTTCAATTTCCTCTGGCCCATATAAAAGTCACCCAGAGTGATGTAAAGGTCAGAATTATCAGGGTTATTTTCGATAATAGTTTTAATCTCAGCCTCTGCCTGCCCGTATTCTTTTGAACTCATGTAAATATTAACCAGCATCAATCGTGACGTAATACTTTTAGGATCAACCCCAATGGATTTTTTCAGAATGTTTTCAGCTTCAAAAAATTTGTTCTGCTTGATGTAGACACCGGCAAGGCCTGCATAGGCCCTTGATTCTTTTTCATCCAGTTGAATCACCTTATTAAAAGGAGCGATGGCGTCATCCGGCTGATTGCCCATCAAATAAAGATTGGCTGAAATCAAAAGGCCATCGATATTTTCAGGATCATTCTTCAGGACCTTATCCACAGCAGTACGGGATTCTTCAAGTTTTTTGGCAAGCAGATAAAATTTTGCAAGCTGGACATTGGCCTCCACATTCTCTTCATCCTGCTTGGCCGCATTGGCATAAGCATTGAACGCATCCATGGCCTGCCCCTGCTTCATGGCTGTTTTTCCCAAAAAAAGATACCCTTCAACAAATGTTGGATCAATCTGGACCACATTTTTAAATTCAAGGTCCGCACTTTTGAAATCACCCTTTTCAAAATAGGCCTTACCTTTTTCAAAATGATCAGTTCGCTTCTCTTCATCCGAAGCGCAACCTACCATCATCACAACCAAGAAAACAGATAAACCCAAAACCATTTTTTTTGAAAAACCCATTTCAAAGCCTCCAAGCACTATGTGTAAATATATGCATATCAATCATCATCAAACCATCAGTT
>JAHIRD010000021.1 GCA_018818835.1 Pseudomonadota bacterium | reverse complement strand
GGCTGCTGTACCGTCGTCATAAGCGGATACAGGCCATGATCAACCTTACGTTCCATATTCTCCGGTGGACAGTATTGCAGCCCGGAAAAATTGATATCCACAAACGGGGTTTTGTGATGCATTTCCCGTGGCCACGTGGGAAAAAAATCACCTCCCGGCACGTCCAGGTTACCGGTCAGCGCCCGGAGGATCATGACGGACCTTGAAGTCTGAAAATTACAGGCACTCTGATCCAACCCATTACCCCACTGGATGCAGGCAGGCTTCGTGGTGGCATAGGTGCGCGCTGCTGCACGAATGTCATCGGCAGGCACTGTTGTTATTGGCTCGGCCCATTCCGGTGTGAATGTTTCAACATGCTGAGAGAGCCTGTTGAACCCGATCGTATAGTTATTTATGAATTCCCGATCGACCAGGTTTTCGGAAATGATCACATGAATCATGGCAAGAGCGAGTGCGCCATCCGTTCCCGGTCGTAACTGGAGCCAATGATCCGCCTTTTCGGCCGGACTGATCCTTCTCGGATCTATGACAATCACCTTACGGGCCTTTCTTATGGCTCGGGAGAGTAACCCTCCGCACATACAGTCACCCGAATCATGTCCCATAGAGCCTGTAAGATTACAGCCCCAGATAACGATACACGCTGGGTCAGCAGAACCCTCATGGGGTCGCACATCACAGACAGGCATGAGAGGGAAACCCATACTGAATAGACTCACCATAATGCGGGGGAGATAACAGATATGGGCAGGAGCGGTGAAGTTGGGGGTTCCGAAGGCATTGGCGAAACGGTTATAGATGTTTTCATAGGGTCGCCCGGTGCCCTGGGTCATCCCGACATATTCGGCCCCGCTTTCCTCTTTGATGGCCCGGAACTTGCCTGCTATTTCTTCAAGAGCCTCATCCCAGGATATGGGTACCCATCGGTTTTCTCCACGTTTTCCGGCACGCTTTAAAGGCTGGCGTATCCTGTCCGGATGATAGAGAAGTTCCGGGGCGGCAGCCCCCTTAGGGCACAAATACCCTCGGCTGATTGGACTCTGCGGGTCACCTGTAATCTTTACGACCCGGTCTCCCTCCATATGAACCAACACCTGACAAATCCCGTGGCACATCCTGCAAGCCGATTTGACGACCCTCTTTGTCTTCAAGATATATCCTTCCTAATAGATTCCATATTTCATCACAGCGTCTGTCATGGCCTGGACATTTTCCGGTTTTGCCTCATCAGGTATCCCCATATTGCAGTCTATAATCAGCCCTCCGTTGTCACCAAAGATATCAATCAATTCCTTCACATCGTCTTCAACCTGCTGAGGGGTGCCGGTGCACAAAAGAGTTGAAGGGACATTCCCCCAGAAACACATGGTATCGCCTATCATTTCTTTCGCTTTTTTCCGGTCAATATGATCGAAATGTCCAGCCACCTTTCCGGCGGGTAATTCAGCGAGATACTTTAGACGGGGTGTGTAATCGCCTTCAAAAAGAGGCACGGGAGTATAGCCGGCATCCACCAGCCCAATAATAAGGGCTTTAAAGGAAGGCCAATAAAATTCAGCGAACTGCTTGTCGGACATAAACCCGGCAGCGCCCCAGTGCATGGGGATAAACACTCGTTTGCATTCAAACGGGGTATCCATTAACATCGGCGCAGCTATTGTGTAGGGTATAAACTCGTCCACAAGGGCTTTTAATTTATCGGGCGCTCTGTACATATCGAGCATGCTTCCGCGCAAACCCCGAAAAACATCAGCCACCCAGTCGATCGCCGTAATTGTCTGCGGACCGAAGACAAGGGGGAAGCCCTGATTCTTCGCATCCGTTACATAGCTTGCCAAGCCCTCCTTAAATGCAGCATACTCGTCTGCAACAGCCAGCAATGTCTTGAGTACTTGCCTGATCTCGGGTAGGGATGTCATTTCACCCAGAAATGTGGGGAGAGAATAAGCGCTGGAGAAATAAAGCATCGGAGGAGGCGGTTCCATCTGT
This sequence comes from Pseudomonadota bacterium, assembly GCA_018818835.1. GTDB lineage: Bacteria > Desulfobacterota > Desulfobacteria > Desulfobacterales > Desulfolunaceae > JAHIRD01. Next base: position 39,840 of record JAHIRD010000021.1, on the reverse strand, counting down.
ATCATATCACTGATCGGAGTAAGGGCCTTGGCAATGCGGGGCCAGAATTTTTTAACGGCAAAACTGTTTGGGTTGGAGAGCATTTCATCATATTCCTCCCGGGCGGCATACTCACCTTCAACCCACTGAAAAGGAGTATTATCCTCCAATTGGCCACCGGGCCACTTCATCTGTGTGATTTGAAGCAGCTCCCAGAGTTTGACGGGCTGGAATCCCATCGGTGGAAGCGCCGTATCCCAGTTATGCTGAACGGCGGCTTCGATCCACGCTTTAAACGTCTCCGCCTGATTAAACATATTGTCTTTATTGGATATGCCCTTGATCCGTGTGGGGTAAAAAATAGCAATCAACGGAGCAATGGGAACCCTGTCGGGTTTTTTTAATTGAATGGCGTCTTCGAGTCGTTTTTTTCGTGCCTCATATTCTGCGAACACCGGGTTGTTGGCAGACGATTCAGTATTTTGTTGATCTATCATGGCAATCCTCCTTGGGGTAATACTCTCAAATAAGTGTCTTCACATACTCCTGCAAAAATTAAATGCGACAGGGTACCGATGATTTAACTGACCCGCTCCATCCATGCCTTGCACATATTGATGCCTGCAATCGCATCGGTCGTAAATGCGTCAGCTCCTGTGTAGGAGCAGATATTCTCGTCCATCTGACCACCGCCGATGAGGACTTTATATTTATCCCTGAGGCCTTGAACCTTGAGTTCCTCCACCACCTCTTTCATGGGATCAAAGGCAAGGGTCAGAAGACCGCTAAGGCCAATAATATCGGCACCAAAAGCCTCTGCTTCGGCAATAATTCTGTCTTTAGACACATCCACACCGATATCTTTCACCTCAAAACCATTCAAATCCATCATCATGGTCACAATATTCTTTCCGATATCATGAATATCCCCTTGGACCGTGGCTATCAGAACTTTTCCTTTTTTGTTTTTCGCTTCCTCCGGTCCTTCTGCGAGAAGGGGTTTGATCAATTCCGAAGCAGCGTTCATAATCTCGCCGGCCATCATCAGTTCAGGAATAAAGTAGATTTCCTGTTCATACCGCTTGCCGATTTCTACCAAGGCGTCCTGGTATACTTGAAAAAGTGATACCGGATCCGCACCCTCTTCGATATATTGCTTGGTTAGTGATAACGCTTTTTCTTCCTGCATCTCGACAACAGCTTCTTTCAACAGCTGAATATCCATGGTGTAATTCTCCTAATGTATTATTTTTCGTGAATATTGAGAGCTCCCGATCGGTAAGCCCGACTGAACGTTTGACAGTGCCTGTCCTTGTTGACCAGCATCTCCGAAGCCAACATGGTTCCCTTTAACAGCCGGTCATTCGGGTTCATAATGGCGCTGTCCAAACCTGATAAAACCAGCATGGATAAAAAACTTTGATTAATAATGGATCTTAGCGGCATACCGAATGAAATATTTGACAAACCGATGGTTACATGCGCCTTGGGATACATTTCACGTATTTTCCTGATGGTATCAAATGTGACCAGCGCCCCTTCGGTCCCTGTACTGATCGCGATGGCCAGCGGATCAATATAAAGCTGTTCTTCGAGTAGCCCTCCCCCTTTTGCAAGGTTGACCAGCTCTTCAATGATGACCATCCTGCTGTTGCTCGTCTTGGGGATGCCGCCGTCATCTATCGGCAAGAGAATCACGTTTGTCTTAAACTCACACGCCAGTGGAAGAATACCGTCAATCCTGGGCTTTTCCCCTGTGACGGAATTGACCATGGTCGGAAAGCGAACCTGTTTAAGTCCGGCCAGCAACGCCTTTGGGTTGGCAGTATCCAGACAAAGGGGCGTCTCACAGACCTCCTGTATGGTCTCTACCAACCAGACCATGTCATCCGGTTCGCGGTCACGCGGAGTACCGGCATTCACATCCAGGAAGTCAGAACCGGCATCCACCTGATGTTTAGCAAGATCCTGAATCAATTGTTTGTCACGTGCCCGAATGGCATTGCCTACCGCTTTGCGCGTACCATTTATTTTTTCTCCAATAACAATCATTTAGTTCCTCTCTTCTATTGTTGGTCCATGTGAGCATCTGCTATTATGTTGGATTTAATTCCTTTATCCTTGCCGGAAGGCTGGTCCATTACCTTGCGCCACAGCGGGGGGATCAGAGCCAGGATCATCATGCCCGCATAACCGGTGGGTAACTGTGGGCTCTCCTCGAAGTATCGGAGCACCGGATAGCGTCGGTTCGGCTCTGCATGGTGGTCAGAGTGCCTTTGGAGGTTGAACAAAAATACGTTCGTGAGAATGTTGCCGGAATTCCATGAGTGCGTGACGTTTACAGGCTCGTAGACGCCTTCCCTCAACTCCCTTCGGAGAAGACCGTAGTGCTCAATGTAGTTCACCACTTCCAGGAGCGAGATGGCAACGAGGCACTGGATGATGAAGTAGACTGCGGCCAGGGGCCCCAGCAGGACCCAGAATACGAGCAGCAGGGCCAGTTCCGCGGTCGTGTACCTAATGATGCGGTTGTGGCTACTCCAAATCCTGATTCCCTTTCTCCCGAGCCGTTTTTTTTCGATGTTCCAGGAACTCGTGAACCCCCCGATGACGGTCCTGGGCCAGAAGGAATAGAAGGACTCGCCTGAGCGCGCCGTGGCGGGGTCTTCCGGCGTGGCCACGTTCCTGTGGTGACCTGCCACATGCTCAATGGCCCAATGCATGTAACCGGTAGTCCAAAGCATGATCCTGGAAAGAAGTACCTCGAACCGGTTGTTCACACGGTGCATCAACTCATGGGACAGGTTGATGCCCATGATCCCGGACATACAGCCCATGGAGAGGGTGAAACCAACGAACTCCAAAGTGCTCATTCTGCCGTGCGCCACCGTAAAGGCACCCCAGATCACCATGCCGACCTGGACGGGAACAGCCAGCCAAGTGACGATTTTATGCGGGAGGCTGTCCTTCAGGCGCCGCTCTTCTTCCGGGTCTGGGTTGATCTTGGTGATGCCGATGAAGAAATCCAATAACGGGATGATCACGAATAACATGGCCAGCGTCATGAAATTGAGGACACCTCCATGGACGTATCCCATAATAATGCCGACAGGCATTTGGAAAATGATATAGTATGGTAAGGCTTTCATCTCTCTTTCTCCCTATTCATATTACGGTTTTCATACACTTTTTCATATACCTCTAAAATTCTATACTTTTGATAAATTCCTTGCTGAATTCCGGATTGCCGGAAAGGACCACTTCCCTGACCCGGCCCCTTGACTGAACCGCTTTTTGGTAAAACAGCTCATCAACACAAATGCTTGCCGCAGCCTGAAGACTGGTGTTCCCCAGAAAATGAAAGGTGGCGTTGGGAAAATCCGGAAGAAACCCCAGAGATCTGAAATTATCCTTATCCAGATGCGAGCCAAGATCCCCGGCAATCAGAACACGGGTGACGTCATCTGCCGCGCATCCGGCTTCCTGGAGCATAAGCCGCGCAGCAGCAAGGCTTGCGGCTTTTGCCAGTTGAAGATTGCGAACATCTTTCTGGGAAATGGCAATGTCATTCCAGAGACGGATCTGCTTTGATTTTTCTCCTTTTTCGAATGTCGCTGGCCCGGGAAGGTTTAAAAGCCCATCGTCGGCAAATCTCCCGTTTTTTCTTATGCATCCCTCAGACAGAAAAAGAGCGACAAGATCAATCAAGGCCGTGCCGGACAGACCGACAGGTGGCGCATCTCCGATCTTGGTATGGACAAGCTCGCCGAAATCGATCCTGACATGTGTTATGGCGCCCTCGTCTGCCGTCATACCCCGGGAGATATTAATTCCCTCAAGGGCCGGGCCCATGGCGCAGGACGTTGCATATATGGGACCGGATCCATTGATAAGAAACATTTCTCCATTGGTGCCCAGATCAATGAAAAAAGTGTTTTCACGATATTCTTTTTCACGACAGAGGGTCAGGCCACCGAGAAAATCACCTCCCAGAAATGCGCTGACAGCGGGTACGGCTGATATTCGGGCATTGGGGAACATGCCGGCATCAATAGCAGAGGGTTCAATGCCATCAAAATCAAGGCAAAAGGCTTCAAAGGGGAATCTCCCCAGCCCGGACACATCCATGCCGAAAAGCAGGTAAAGCATGGTGGTATTTCCGGAAAATACGATTTTTTCAATGTGGCTGAGGGGAACCTTCATGGCTGAAATCGCTTCGGTAATCGTCCCAAGTACGGCCTGTCGAATTTGCCGGGTCATGATTTTTTTATTTTCCGGGTTATTCGCAGCAGCAATCCGGCTGATGACATCGTGCCCGAATCTGCGCTGGGGGTTTAGGAACGTATCAAGGCTAATTTGCTTTCCATTGGTAAGACAGACAAGATCGACGCTGACCGACGTGGTTCCAATATCTGCGGCAATAGCGTAACGATCCTCAGGATTCACCGCAGGGTAAGATTTTTGAAGAGGAATACGTTTTTCGTCGATGAAGACAGTCACATCATCTGTAAGTTCAGCCTGACAAGCCAACCGGCTCCGTGCGTTGTTTCCGGTAACGTTTTTTTCCAGATCTGTTTTGGCAGATAATCCGCCATCACACCTGATCCCGCACTTCCCGCAACTCCCCTTGCCACCGCATGGAGAACTGACCACCACCCCCATGTCCAGCAATGCATCAAGGAGTCGCGTTGAGCTCGGGAAGTCCTTTGTTTGACCGCCTGGTATTAGTGTTAGAGATGCCATAAAGCCTTCTGCGAGCGTGTTGTGCTTCGAAATTTTTTGCCAACGGTGTTACGGTTTCCGAAAAAACGATTAACCTGTCGCTGGCTTTCTGGTTTTAATACGATTAATTACGTTGAAAACCGTAATCCTCGTAAACGGAATCCAGCAACTCACCGTCCTTGGATTGATCCACGGCACGGGATAAATCCGATAATAAATCTGCAAGAGTGGACCACAAAGGCTCGGGATTCGATATGATCCCATCCGTCAGGAAGGCATGAAGATCACTTATGATCTTTTCCGCGCCTTTATCCGTGCTCATGGCATCAAGAACATAGGGCACTATACCGTTCGATGTTCCGCAGGCGTTCATTCGGGACAGTACATCCTGATTCATGGTGTAGATGGCGTGGTAATTGTCCCCGGTTTCATCCTTGATCTCATCATGGATTTCAGGGATTCGTTGTTTGATGATCGTGTACAAATCGTTGAGTTCTGTCTCTCCCTGAATCACCCACCGGTTCTGGTTTGAATCATACCGGGTGAACAACTTACCCAGAGTATAGAGAAAACCAGCGATATCATCATTTGAATACAGGGAATCTCTTCTGAAAATGGCGTCAATTAAATCAATAACAGGCTCAACCACACTGTAATGGCTGTCCGGGTACAGGAAATCTTCAAGGGTATCCATGTCTTTATCGAAGTCGGTCCAGCCTTTCTTTTCCTGATCATCCACGTAATAGGCGAGGCCATAACCTTCATGGAACTCACCATCGTCATAGGAATCATGGCCAATCATCCTGTCCAATCCCACATCGACAACGATATCCTCCGGCCTGACATTGGTGAATTCCGTATAAAAACCGAATTCATCCGCCCCCAGTCCTATTGCAAACATCCAGTCCGGAAAAGGCAATCGGTTTCCTGATTCCGCCTGGCGGTTAATGGCGGTCAGTTGCCCTTCGGTAAACTTCATGGTCCCGAATATCTGCTCAAGAGCGATGTACAATTCATCGCAGTCGTTGGCATCACTCATCAGAACCTTAAGAAGTTGTGTGATGGTCTTTGTTTCCGTGAGAATAGGCAGCATTCCATCCATACGTTTCCCTTCGCTGACAGGTGCTGTACTATCACTGTCAACCATGACATTGAGCAGTGTTTTCGCGGGCGCCGGCTGGTAAAAATAACGTTCAGCTTCTGTCCCGTCCCACCGGGGAGTTCCATCAAATCCCACCGCCGGATGCAGGTAATCAGATCCGTACCAGGGTTCACTCGAGGTTCCCCCAGCCACGCGTACTTTCCAGGTGTCGTAAGGCGGTGTGCAACCTTCTCCGTGTTTCTCATAATACATCTGGGGTTTGATAAGAGGTGCAAGGTTCTTTAAATGTGCGAGCAAAGCGGCTTTAAGGGATTTTGGATCGTAATTTTCAGATGACACACGATGTTTGTCGATGGCATACGACATGGATACGAAAAGCTGGGCAAAGGGATTGCGGTTCTTCCAGATGTCGTCCCCCACCTCAAAATCACGTGATCCGACAAGGACATCGGCCACGCTGTTTCCACGGTCGGTCAAAGGGCTTTTGGGAAATGCAAGCCGGACAAGGGCCGGCATGCTGCTTCCCACAATACTGGGGCAGGCATTCCCTGTTCCAAGCATTGAATTGTAAACCGAATTGTCATTCACCATCACGGAAACAAGAGTTGTCGCATTTGACACGATTTCGACACGATAATCCCCGGGGATATCCGATACGCCATCCGATCCTTTTTTGGCCCATACATGGTTATCCTCGAAAATCCTGAGGTTTTGGAGCCCCGCCCATCCGTGAGCTTCAAGTACCATGAAAACAAGACCATATCCCAGAACCGGGACCGTCACGCTCTGTGGAACAATTATCGCCATTTTCTTTTCAGTATACACCCACTCATAATTCCTGAAAAAAGCCTCTTCAGGGCTTGAACAAGCCCGCATATGGGAGGATTCATCTTCGGGTACCAATTCATGATACGTCAGCCTTCCCGCTGAATCCCCGTCATCCAGGTTCACCATTTCAAGGTTTCCATTGCTGTTATCCAACGAAAGGATCATATTGTTCCTGTGATACATGTAATAATCTGTGAACCAGGTAGATTTATAACGGTTGAAACGCTGCCTGAGGCCGTTATAATCCTCCAGTATGTCGGTTTCCAGATCTTCTTTGTCACGCGTTCCGTCCGTTGGATAGAGGTATTCCCAGGTTTCATTGTCCTTATTGACCAACGCATAGACACGACCGTCCGGACGCAGATATTTGAAATAATTTTTACCGTTGACCGTCACGATGGGGGCATCGGGATCGGCATAGTAATAGGGCCCCTGGCCGCCGAAACAGCTTCTGAGCACCCAGTTGGTCGTCCAGCCCGCCAATTGGGGCATCCCCAAACCCGTGGGGTCATAGGGTGCATACTCGTTTTTAGCGGGAGCAATGCCGACTCTGTTCCCGCCTTCGGGGCTGCCGGCATCTCCGGCGCAGTTTCCTGCAAGGGATTTCAGAAAACCACAATTCTGGTCAAAATCGTATTGATATGAATTCATGGTTTCCGTGGTAAACGGAACCACACTTCGTGACAGATAATCTTTGTCATTTTCTTTGAACGTTACATCGTAAAGCCCTATACCCAGGGTTTTATTAGAGGACATGTTGATCAGTGCATCATTAATAGAGAGACTCCCTGTAAATTCTCCATGGCCATGCTGGGTAGTGGGGTTTGAAATTATCGTTGTCTCTCCGGTTTCTCCTCCATCTTTGAAACCGATATGCGTCGTTACGCCTGTTAGAAAAGCGATGCTTTCGAACATTGATGCAGAGTAAGCTCCGGAGTTTGGCAGTGTCCTGTCACGCCCATACAGATCATATTGCATAACCATTCGGATGCCTTCTTCTATACTCACTTTATCCGGGTCATACCCCACGCTTTTCATGCCGCGAATCATCTCACGGATGATGTATTGCGGGGTTTCATTTTCATCCGTGAAACTCTGGGAAATTTCCCGGTCCGTGCGCGCCAGCATTTGTGCAATATAGGGACAGGATTCTCTGAGTGTCTGCTTCAAAGACGCATCCGTATAGATGGGATCATCCGGACCGCTTTTATACATGGGGTTGGACTCGTAAACCGAGCCTCCCACCGTGAAGTTATCCTCGAGGTTTTGCAGCAGGGCTTTGATGGTACGGCTGTGGGTTGAATCGGGTGCAGGATCGAACACTCGTACAAACTCTCTGATCATACCATACAGGTCTTCTCTTGCCTCATCGTCGGCAACGATCCTGTTCACCCAGTTGACCAGCTTGTTTATACCATCAACGGCATTGCCCTGTCCGGTATTTGTATCCAGCGAAGGGTCGATGGAATCCCGATCCACTGGGGCACCGTTATCATCCACCCAGAGGGGATAGTCCGCCTGGATCAGGAGTTTACCCAGGAAGGATGAACTGTTATGGAAATCCCTGTCAAACATGTCATCTTCAATATCATCCATATCGTCCTGAATATCAGCCAGAATTTCCAGAGGTGTTTTTTTGGCCAGGGTTCGGGATACCAGCTTATAGGCTATATCAGCCAGAGCCTGCTCACCGGCAGTGTTGTCATCTTCCCAAAGTCTGTCGAGAAAGGCATAAAAATGATCGGCCAAAAACGCTGGGGATTGGCTATAGAAAGCATCAATATCCTCGGGGCTTTCTTTAAAATATGGCGCCTCATCCTTCATAATCCCAAGGAGATGGACTGCATCTACTGACAACAATTTGGCCACAGACTGTTTGTCATTTTTAAAAATTTCCGACCATATACTGGTAGACAAAACAAATTCATCCACGACCTGATCCACTGTACATACCAAACGTGAATTGCACTCCGACCCGTCAATACTGTCCCATATTACCTCCACGGAGCCCCTTCCGTCGAAAATATCAAGGAGCTTGAAGTTGGCATATTCATCCGTAGAAAGTGAACCGTTATTTTGTAACGTCTTGTCATCATCTTTATTCATTCCGCATGAGACTAGAAAAATACCAAGCAAAACAAACACCATTACGTATGCCACTGATTTCTTCATGACCTTCTCCTGATCGATACAATGCACAGAGCCAATTTTATCACTCACCATTCGGTGGGGGGTAACACTGTGCTATATAGATGTTTATCAGTTATTGTGAAAATGAATTAAAGGCATCTAATCATCATATCTCTACCCATGTGAGAGTATGGTTGCAAAAAGCATCACCCCTCAGTAGGGTTTTATCTCTTGAAAATTGAATATTTGGATGATAGTCTTTCCAAAATTTATAATCGCAACCACAGATCAGTTCTGAAACAGGCATCAATCCGATGTCTCTGATCACTTCATTAAATTGTTTTGTTGAGGAATAGCAGATGACATACAATCCTGTGGGATATCCGAGTGTTTTCAGGACTGATCGCATCCCGATGATTGTTTCTTTTAAATCACTCAATTTGAGTGCCCACAATATTTTTAACATTTTTGCCTTACCTCCTTTCACCCTTAATGCCGCAAATGATACGAACGAGAACAACACGCAGCCACCCCGCCGCGCCTTAATTTAGCAAGAAAGGGGTGTTCACCTTTCATTGACCAAAGAGATCCCACCTCGGTTTTAACAGTCCTTTGAAACTTTCCCATGCTGCACGAGCGCTGCGTCGATGTTAAACGTTTTCCATAACTGATTGAAGTTAAACGACAACCTATCTATTATGTCATGCCTCCTGCATTGTGGGAAAAATGACTGGCCGGGTTTTACGTTCAATTGTTTTCTGAGCGTCATACCGATGTATCGTATCAAGGTATGCATCAACGGTTTTTTCAGCTGCGGCTTTCCACGTAAATTTCTCCATCACCCGTTTGTAACCGGCCAGTCCAAGTCTTTCAGCCCGTTCGGGATCATTAAGAAGGTTAAGTATCGCCTTGGCAAGAGCTACAGGGTTTTCAGGGGGAACCATAAGGGCTGCATCACCTGCAATTTCGGGAAGAGCGCCACCACTCGTGCTGATCACCGGAATTCCACAGGCCATGGCTTCACCCACCGGAAGGCCGAATCCCTCGTAGACCGATGGAATGATGGCGATGGATGACCGGGCATACTGCCTGAGGAATTCGTCATTACTGATCCGCCCGGTGAAGTCGATGAGGTGACCGATCCCCAGTGTTTCTATCAGTTTGACGATGCCACCGTTTTTTTTGGGCGTCCCGATTACGGTAAGCCGGACATGTTTCTGTTTTGAAATGATATGAATGGCCTGGACCAAGTAATACAAGCCTTTCAGCGGTGAATCTGAACTGTTTGTGACGATGATCCGGTCCGGCTCACGCTTGATTTCGGGGACGGGATGGAACGTTGAGGTGCTGATCCCGTTATGAACCACAGAGAATCTGCTTTCCGGAATAGTGTATTCCCGGGCGATATCTTTTTTTGAAAAATCGGATACCGTGATGATTTTAGGCAGCCGCCTTGCCACACGTTTCTGCATAGTGATAAATGAAAACCACCGCATGTACTGGATTTTTTTACTGAACGACCGGACGCTTTTCATGGCGATCCGCCGGTCAACGGTCATGGGATGGTGAATGGTGGCCACCGTGGGAATGCGATGGCTTAACGCCAGGATTCCGTATGAAAGACTCTGGTTATCATGGATGATGTCATAATTTTTCAGACGGTGATTCAGATATTGGTAAGCCCTCAATCCAAAGGTAAAGGGCTCAGGATATCCCTGGGTTGCGGCACTCAGCCATTCTATCAGATTGATGGGGTTTTTAAGTTTTTCAAACAGGGAGACTCCTGAATTATGTGTCGGGTCGTAGAGATTCAGGCAATCAAGCATGGACAAGGTGACATCCTTATCAAGAATGGGGTCAGGCGGCCCGGCAACCACTTCGACAGCATGGCCGAGATCGATGAGAGCTTTACTCAGGTTTCTGATATAAACCCCCTGGCCGCCACAATGTGGATTGCTTCTGTAACTGAGCAGGCAAATTTTTAAAGGCGTGCTGATTTCCATGACGTCCCTTTATCCTGAAAGGAGTACATCCATAACGTGCCCGAATTTGGAATGTTGTATCGCATCTTTTCAAAAACTGATGGCACGATCACTTTAAAAATAATTAAATGCCTCCGGCGGCCCTGCCGGGGGCCAAACTTTTGAATAGTTTGACAAACGGGTATGGGAAACGTCTGATCTTTCTCAAACCCAAGAATTATTTGTCCAGATTTTTAAAATCTGGTCCCCCGGAAGGGCCGCCGGAGGCTCTTTCGCTTAATGGCACTGAGGCTTCTCGTTACAGTGTCAATATTGGAAAACTACCTTTCAATTGACCATTCAAGGCAAAGATTACACCGTCAAACGAAGAGACCATAGGTTTTCACCCGTTTTAAGAATGCTAAAACACGAGCAGATCCATCCCCCCGGTCACCGGAATAGCCGCACCGTTTAGATAACTCGCCTCTTTCGATGCAAGAAAACACACAAGCGATGCCACTTCATCGGGTGTCCCCATGCGCTTCATGGGATTCCGCTTGCAGATGCGCTCTTTCATGTCAGGTGAGTAGAGGTCGATGGCTTCGGTGGCGATAAATCCGGGCATGACGGCGTTGACCGTCATCCCGTGGGCTGCACCCTCCAGGGCCAGGGTGCGGGTCAGACCCAGCATCCCCGCCTTGGAGGCGGCGTAACCCGGTTGGGCAAAAGCACCGGATTCGGCAGTGAACGAGGACATATTGATGATCCGGCCCCATTTATTTCGTTTCATTCCGGCCCAGACCGCATGGGTACAGAGAAACGTTCCGGTGAGATTGACCCGAAGGTCCCGCTCCCAAGTTTTTAGAGACTGGTTTTCCATCAGCCCCAGGCCGTCCATGACGGCGGCGTTGTTCACAAGAATATCCACACCGCCCAGGGTATCTTCCACCTGAGCGACCACATTGCGGATGTTGTCCTCGTCGGTCACATCCATTTTCAGGGCCATGCTCCCGACGCCCATATTTTCGATGTCACGGCTGGTCGACAGGGTTCTGACCATGCTGTTTTCATAAAAATGAGCGGCAAGGATACTGTATTCAGAGAGTTTTTCTTTATCCGGTTGATCATCCTCCACAAGAAGGTCCGTGACCACCACATTTGCTCCGGCCTGACCGAGAGCCAGGGCGATGGCACGGCCAAGGCCCCTCGATGCTCCGGTGACCAGAGCGGTTTTACCCGATAACGGCTGTGAATGATTCATAGTGCCCCCCATAATCCATTATTTATTCTGGCTGTTGCGATTGGTAAAAATTTTCATGGCTTCAGCCTGCAGGATCAGTTCGTCACGGAATGTCGGATGGGCAATATCGATCAGTGCCTCGGCCCGTTCCCAGGCGGATTTGCCTTTGAGCATGGCGATGCCGTATTCGGTGACCACGTTGTGGGTCACGGTTCTCGGTAAGGTGACGATGGTGCCCGATTCAAGAACGGGGCGAATGTTCGAATGAACCTGTCCGTCCTTGTCCGTACGGGTTGAGTTCATGCAGACAAAGGATTTTCCGTCTTTTGAATGGTAAGACCCGAAATGAAAATCGAACTGGCCCCCCGTCCCGGAGATCTGACGGATTCCGGATGATTCCGATGACACCTGTCCGAAAAGATCCACTTCGATACAGCCGTTGATTGAAACGGCCTGATCATTGGCGGCAATCCTGCAAGGGTCATTGGTGTAGCTGACCGGGTAGCTGGCACAGATGGGGTTGTTGTCCAGAAAATCATAGAGACTCTGTTCACCGATGGCAAAGGTGTACACCATTTTACCCTTGTCCAGGGTTTTATTGGCATTCGAGATTTTTCCTGCCTTGTAAAGGTCCAGATAGGCATCCACCATCATTTCCGTGTGGACGCCCAGATTTTTCAGGTCGGTCTCTGCGATGAGTTTGCCCAGGGCATTGGGCATCCCCCCGATTCCCAGCTGGAGGCAGTCCCCGTTGCGAAGTTCCCGGATGATGCGCTGGGCGATGAGCCGGTCGTTATTCGTCGGTTCTATGGATGGCCAGGCCACAAGGCGTTCGTGATCGGATTCCACGATGTAATCCACATCCGAGATATGCACCGATTCGTGAAGCCCCCCCAGGCAGCGGGGAAGGGTTTCGTTCACTTCCACGATGAGCATCTTGGCGTTGGGTATCATTTCACTCTGGCAATCGTTGCAGACCCCGTAATTGAAAAATCCGTTCTTGTCCATGGTGGTCGTCCGGATGATGCAGACATCCGTATGGTGATGTCTGGAACTGAAGCCGGGGATTTCATGGTAAAGGCCCGGGATATGGCTGATGATGCCTTCCGTGTTCAGAGCCCTGTCCGCAAGAGTCAGAAAAGCCGTGTTGTAACGGAAGCTTGTCTGGTTCGGGTCAGCCATGACAATGGATGACAAATTAGGAAATCCCGAACAGCGGATATTGACATCTTCGACCTCGCCCACGCGCATGCTCAGGGCTTTGTCCATGAAAATCGGTGAAGACTGCATATGACCGTAATCGACCCAGTCTCCGGATTTAATCATAGATGCCGCTTTTTCGGCCGAAACTTTTTTTTGGATGTACTGTTGTGATAGACTCATAATATCCTTATCTCCCGATCAGATACCCCTTAGGGTCCACGTCCTTCCGGAGAACGGACAACTCCAGGTCCGTGGGGTCGGGCGTATGGGCCAGGGTCTCGGCTTTGATCAATTTAAATCCGCAATGGGCCTGAATGTCTTCAAAGGAAAAACCCGAATGAATCGATATCACCCGCATGCGTTTGGATACGGGCTCAAAATCCATGACGGCCATGTTGGTGATGATTCGGTAGGGACCGGTTCCCGGAGGCAGCCCGCTTTTTTCCCTGGAATCTCCACCGTCGAGCCAGCCCGGTGTGGTCATGAAATCCAGTTTTTCCACAAAACGCCGTTTGTCCTGAACCGTCAAGACCATGGTCCGCCAGCACAAAGAGGCAAAATCATTGGCACCTCCACTGCCGGGAAAACGCACCGTGGGTTTCTGGTGGTTCGTTCCGATCATGGTGGAGTTGAGATTGCCGTACATATCGATCTGGGCGCCGCCAAGAAAGGTGTAGTCCACGCTTCCCCTGGCACAGGCATCCATCACGTCCCCCATGCTTCCGGCTTTGGAAGCCCGGTGAAAGGTCCGGGAGTCCCCCACGGAAATGGGCATGTCAACCAGGCACGGGCTGATGCCGCCGGCTTCGAACATGATGATCAGGTCCCGGGCGTGGGTTTTCTGGGCCAGCATGGCCGCCGCACAGGGCGCACCGGTTCCAACCGCAACCGTGGCACCGTTCTCAAGTTCCCTGGCCGCAGCCACGATCATGATTTCCATGTCGTTATACGCCGTCATGATGATCCTCCTTATGCAGGAAAAATTCTTCGGCCCGCAAGGCGCTCATGCGTTCAAGGCCGCCATGGAGATTCAGATAATCGTTGTGGTCCTTGCAGCCGAATATTTCCCGGTCAAGAAAGTCCCTGAACGTCTTCGGGTCTTTTTCCGCATCCAGCCATTGCCTGATATGGTGTTCATCGGAAAAATACGCATAGGGCATCCCGCCGGGATAAGCACCGTAGGGGACTTCACACACCGCATCCACCAGATAAAAGGGGATCTGGGTCAGGGCCGGGTCCCGGCTGATTTCATCATGATTGACCAGCTTTTCCGTGGTGATGATCAGACGTTTGGAGGCATGGGCCAGTTCTATATCCGCGATGGCAATGCCCTGGAACCGGGCGTTCCCGAAGCAATCCGCCTCATGGACATGGATTACGGCAACGTCGGGGTAAAGGGCGGGCACCAGGGCCACCGGCTTACCCGTGAACGGGCATGCGGCCTGGACCGCCCCGCTTTGGGCAAAGGTGTCCGTTCCAAGCATTTCCCGGACGGGCATGAACGGGAGCCCCATGGATGCGGCCCTCAACCGTGCGGTCAACGCGTAGTTGGTCCATTCGGTCACCCTGACCGTGCCGCTTTCCATATATGCCCTTGAGCAGCGGGACAATCCCCGTGCTTCCAGGCCCACACCGTACGATACATCAATCCGGTCATAGACCTCACCCGCACTGAGAATCTGCATGTCATGGGTTGAGGTGTGGCCCAAAAAACCCAGCTTTTTTTTCTTTTGCCGAACAATTTCATGGCAGGCCGCCAGGGGGGTCCGGTTTGCACCGAACCCTCCGATGGCCAGATAATCTCCATCGTGAACGTAATTGGAAATAGCGCTTTTCAAGTCCACGACTTTGTTTTTCATGGATCGGGCGTCGCTCTTTTTATCTCTGAAAAAAGCGCGGGCCTGATCCGGGTCAGGGTTGGTGAATAAGATACCCCGACCTTTATTGCCGATATTCATAACCGTCTCCTGCAATCATTAAATCTGGGGTAAATCTTTGGCCTTCTTTAAAAACAGATCGACTTTTTTCTTAAGTTTAGGCGTGTCAAGAAACAGTTCCGTATAGTATTTTTCCTTGCCTACGATGGGATTTACCGAACACCGGCACCAGTTTGCCGTCATCAAATCCATGTAACATCTCTGGCATCTGATACATTTGACGATGTCTTTTTCTCTGCCCTCCTTAACCTTTACCGGCCAGAAAGGATCCGCAATTGATTGTCTTCCAAGAGAAATAATATCAGTCTTTCCCGAAGTAATCGCATTTTCAGCAATTTCAGGATTGATGAAACCCGGGGTAATAACAGGAAGGCCGCCAGAGGCTTCCTTGAATCCGGGTGCCCATCGGGTGAATTCATCCTCACCGTCCGGAGCAAAGGCAGCTCCGGGGTTTTCATAGGAGCCTTGAGACACATTGATAAAATTAACTCCGGCATCCTTGCACAGGGTAACCACCTGTTTCATTTCGTCATGGGTAATCCCACCCGGCATAAGTTCATCACCTGAAAGTCTTACGCCAAATGCCTTGTCAGGTCCTATTTTTTCACGTGTTTTGACAATAATATTTGTTAAAAACCGTGCCCTGTTCTCTAAACTTCCTCCATATTCATCATGTCTGTGATTCGACCGTGATGAAAGAAACTGATGTAATAGATACCCGTGGGGGGCATGGACTTCCACAGCATCATATCCCAGTTTATATGAAGCGTACGTTTGTGTTGCAAATCGATCTTCAAGATCTACGATTTCCTCCTTCGTAAGCTCACGAGGCGTGTCCCCAACGACGACATGACCCATTTCAGGGGCAATCATAGCAAGCAAGCCTAATGCCTCGACTTTAAACGCAGCATATTCTTCATCGTTCATTTCCTTGACTTTATCAAAATCAGGGACCAATGCGACAGCTTCCTCTCCAACAGCTTCACGTGCGAGTCTCGTGATCTGTCGTACCCATCCTTTATTTAAATTTCGTAAATCCGTTTCCATTGGAATAGCTGAAGGAGCACCTGCAGGGCAATCTCTCGATTCAGCATGGGGATGCCCCTGCCGTCCCCATCCCGGACTGAGCTGGATGCAGATTTTGCAGTCGGAGAAGTGATGAATCATTTCCGTAAGTTCACTGTGGTACCGGTAATACCGTTCATCAATCATCAGGGACGGATTCAAGCTTTGCTGTCCCCCCCAACGATGCGGATTCATCACAACGCATTCGGTTATAATCAGCCCGAAACCACCACGGGCTCTCATGGCATACCAGGCGGTACTCTGATCGCTGTGGTATCCGTTTGGCCCCGTATATCCCACGTTCATCGGTGCCATGGCGATTCTGTTTTTTAATTCAATGTTGCCGAGTTGAATCGGTTCGAACAATGCTGGATAATTCATCATATTCTCCTGTCAAAGGTTAGGGGTTGATTCTACGTTTGGTTGTATCAATGCCTAACAGCCGGCCCAGATTGCCGCCGAAAATTTTGGCACGGTCCTCATCGGTGATCGGTGGGTAGCCATACCCTTCCTGCATATCTTCCGGAATTTGAAAATCTCTTAAGCCCTGGACCGCACCTTTGACCTGGATACTGAATCCTGCATAATCCGACCCCCATATGATCTTGTCCGGTCCGACCCATCTCATGGCTTCGCCAAAAATTTTTGCAAATTTTCTGGGCGACGTGATGGCCCAGGGAACGAGAAGGCTCAGGCACACGTACACATTGGGATGCCCCATGGCAACCATGTTTAAATCGTCGCAATACGGATACCCCATATGAAATGCATTGATGACCAGGTCCGGAAAATCACGTGCCACATCATCAATCAGAATGGGCAGGGCATATTTACTTTTTCCGGGGGGCACCCAACTGAAACCGGTATGAATATCCAGAACGATGCCCAACTCTTCCGCTTTTTTATAAAACGGCCAGAGGTCGGGATCATTAATGTAGGTATCTTCAGGCGCATAAAATTTGAATATTTTGGCCCCTTTTTCCTTCACCCAGTATTCGAGCTCCCAGATGGTGTTTTTGACACCTTTATGTTTAATCGGAGAAATGTTCGGCTGATACATAAACCGGTCCGGATTTGTTTCCACAATTTTGGCCATATCTCCGTTTGAACACCACCTGCTGGTATAGCCGGTGGTGTCCATCATGGATTCCGGTAGCAGGCACGCGATATCCACGCCGTATTTGTCCATGGATCGTATGAGGTTATTCGGATCACCGTTTTTTACGATTTCCCATTCTTCCATTCCTTCCAGATAAGCTGAAAGCATCTCCGGCAAGCAGCCCGTGAAAAGAGGCCTGCTGATACTGTCGATCGCCTTCCACCACATTTTAACGCCGGGGAAATGGCTGATACTATCCATATCTCCCATCAAGTGGGGCTCAGGATCAATTTTAAAAAAATCGTCTTTTTTAAATTCATTACCCATTTTTAATTATCTCCTATTTAGCCATTTCGGCGTTTATGTGGTGTCCGACACATCGATCGTGGCCTTCCTGGAATTGTGAGTGATACTTAGTGTTATCGCTCCTTTAAAGGGCCTCGCTGCCGGACCATGATTTGGGCAGTCCCTGAAACTGCATCAGCATATTTCTGCTCATCTCGTTTGATATGGGAGAAAACTGGAGTTGATAGGCATCTCTCAGATATCGCTGCATGGGGTATTCACCACAGATGCCATATCCGCCCAAAATTTCAGCGCCATATCTTCCGGCATGGAGCGATCCTTCGGCGGCAACGACTTTTGCCATGGTCGCCTCCAGGTGGTAGTCCTTGCCATTGTCACAGAGCCAGGCGGCCTTGTATGTCAGGTTTCTGGAATTTTCCAAATTGATGTACATGTCAGCGAGATAATGCTGAAGAATCTGAAAGCGGCTGATGGGACCTCCGAATGCATGCCTTTTTTTGACATAATCCATGGCATCCTCATAGGCGGCGGCCATGAGACCAACGCCCATCATGGCGCAGCCGATCCGTTCCGGGTTAATCACGGTCAGCATTTCATACCAGCCGTTTCCTTTTGTCCCGAGAATGTTCTCATGGGGAATTTCCACATTATTAAAGGTAATCCCCACGGAATCGCAATGATGGCAGCTGATTTTAGGAATCCGGGTGATGGTGATGCCTTTGGACTTGGCCGGTATCAGAAAAATGGAAAGCGACTTACTGGGAGAAGCCTCTCTGTCGGTTTTACATATGGTGATCATGTAATCCGACACATGGGCGCCGGTGATGAATACTTTTTCACCGTTTATGACCCACCGGTCGTCCTTTTCTTCGGCAAACGTGGAAATGGAGCCCAGGATATCCGTTCCACCTGCGGGTTCGGTAAATGCCATACACGTCTTCAGTTTGCCCTCACCGATCAGCGGCAGCAATTCTTCTTTCTGTTTTTTGGTTCCGAGATCCGCGATGAACCGGGTACCAAACCCGATGGTTGCTCCCACGGCAAGGGCAACCGACATGGATGCCTTGCAAATCGGTTCAAATGCGAGCATGCCGTCAAGGACGCTTATCGCGTCTCCACCGTACTCTTCCGGCAGATTGGCGCGGAAAAAACCGATATCGGTGAATTTCTGCCAGAGCTCGTCAGGCGGAAAATCCACATTTTCGTCCATCCATTTCACATAATCCTTATTCAACTCTTTTTTGCAAAAGTTGATGGATTCTTTTCGAATCATTTTCTGTTCGTTACTAAATCCAAAGTCCATGTTAAAATACTCCTTTTATTTGGCATCCGATGCTTTGTTCATTTCCTTCTGGATGCCAGTCAACGTGTCTGGTGCCTTTCGAAATTCATCCATGACCGACTGGATATCCGGTGAGTAAATCAGCCACTGATTAGCATTGCGCTCCAAGGCCAGCGCTGTTTCAAGGCTTCCACACTCCTCTGATTTGGCCATGACTTCTTTTGCCATGCGAAGGGCAATGGGTTTTTTCATACTGATGTTAGCTACAACTGCCTGAAATTTTTCCTCAAATTCATCATCCGTAAAAACGTTGGTCAGCAGGCCCATGTCATACATCTGGCGGGCCGAATAATCTTTCCGGCCGCTGTAGATAATTTCTCTTGCCCTGAAAATCGGCAGGCTTCTCACGATTCGGGCGGTTCCTCCCCATCCGGGGAGAATGCCCATATTGATTTCCGTGGTGCCGATTTTTGCAGATTCCCTGGCGTACAGAAGATCGCAGCCAAGAGCCAGCTCAAGACCGCCTGCCAGGCAATGACCATCAATTTTACCGATGACGACTTTCCCGCAGCTTCCAATTGCACGGATGATATCCAATCCGTCATGGGCAAGCCAGTTCAGGGAATTTTCATGCACGGCAAGCGAAGGAAAAATGGAAAGATCCCCACCGGTGCAAAATGCTTTTCCCGCGCCTTCAAAAACAACCACACCCACGTCCGGGACATCTCTTACTGCACGAAATGCGTCCAGGAGCTCTGCGGCCATTTGTCGGTTGATGGCGTTGTACTTTTCCGGCCGGTTCAAGGTGATGGTGCAGACCGGGCCACTTATTTTATAGATAATCGTTTCGTATTGGTTCATTCTGCCCACCATTACTTTGATTCAACCGGTTTGAAATAAGGGAGATAAAAATCATCATTCAATTTTTTGAAAACGACCTCTACAGTCATGCCAATTTTTATATCCTCGGGTTTGCAATCAACGATTCGGGTCATCATCCGGATACCTTCTTCCAGATCAACATAGGCGATGGTATAGGGGATATCTTCCCAGAAACGGGGCTCCACCATATCGTAGGCTGTCGAAAACATGTATACTGTTGCCTTTCCGCTGGCTTCTATCCAGTCAAGATTTTTAGACCAGCATTCGGGACATATCTTTCTCGGGTAAAAAATATTCGTGTTGCAATCCTTGCAATGTTGCACAACGAGTTTTCCCTCTTTTGCATTTTCCCAGAAGGCCACTGACCAGGGTTGTGTTTCCGGCAACGGCCGCGTCATATCAAATTGAATATCCTGAGCATCCATTATAAATCCCTCCCCCAGACAGTACCGATATTGTTAAATCCGGAACCGCCTGCTGTATTCTGATATACGTATTTGCAATCTTTCACCTGTCTTTCACCTGCCTTGCCCATCAATTGACGGGCTGTTTCCACATACATGGCCGTGCTGACCCCTGATCCCGTATGACCGCGACCCGGCGCATCCCCAATGGTTGACCAGGGAATATCGCCGCCAAATGACATTCTGCCGTCGTAAAAATATTTGGCGCCTTCACCGATGGGGGCAATCCCCAAGGCTTCAGCCATGATGGGATGGTTCATGGGGTAGGCCATATAAATATTCCAAAGATCGATATCCTCCTTGGTAACGCCTGCCTCCTTCATGGCTTCCACACCTGTCAGCGAGAGACCTTCGGCCACTTTGTGAAAGTCTCTCAGAACCGGCGTGCCGCTGAAATATCGTACCGATTCGCCCAGTTTATAAGCCGCAGGTTTTTTCATTTTTTTAGCAACATCCGCCGAAACAATCACCATGGCGCTGCCGCCGTCGCACAGGATGTTGCTTTCCCGTTTATGAAGCGGTGTGTTCAGTAAGGATGACGAAAAGACCTTTTCCGGGGAAGGGACCTCTTTATTATAGAAAAATGAATTGGGATCTCTTGATGACCAACTTCGAAGGGCAGTGACAACAGACGCCATGTGCTCCGGTTTAGCGCCTGTTTCGTGCATATATCGGTTGGCCATCATCCCCATCAGAATATTATACGTGGTTCCGAAGGGATATTCCCACTGCATGTCCACTCCGGCTTTGGCGAAAAAACTGATCAGGTCTTCCGGTTTCACCGTGGAATGAACGGTGACATGGGGGATCAATACGGCCTTGGCAAGACCGGAGGTGATGTACTGCTCCGCAAGTCTTATACAGTTGCTTGTGCTTGCACCGCCTGCATTGCAGGTACAATTGTCTTTACAACCCTTGAGCCCAAGTTCTTCTGGTAATTTGCCAAAAGAGAGTTCTGCGGCCAGTTTAGGTTGAGCCTGGGGTGCAACATTAATGACACCCTCAATATCGTTTTTGTCCAATCCCGAATCTCTGATGGCTTCTGTACACACATCATAAAGTATGTCCCATCGTGTTCGTTCGGGCATGATCCGGGTGGGTACTTCCCCGATTCCGATGATTGCGATTTTGCCATGACTCATGGCGACCTCCCTTGGTTTTAAAATACTATGGTGAATGGATCTATTCTGTCATTCAGAATACAAATTTATACACTATAACGTAAATGAAGATTCATTTATTGACTATCAATCAAATATTGGCCTGTCAATATATTTTTTACGGTTAATTAATTTTTGTCGCACCGGACAAGTCGGTAGTATCGGAAGTTTAAGACTGGGCTGAAATTTAAAAAAAATAAATTGTCATAATCAACTTAATAGTTTATTTACAGTTAAACGCAAATCAATCCAAATGAGGCAAGATTTTGAAAAAAAAAGAGGGTTATCTGAAAATAATTGACGTTGAAAAACAAACAGGGATTCCCCGATCCACCATTCATTTTTACCTGAAGCAGGGGCTTTTGCATCCCCCGGTAAAAACAGGCCAGACCATGGCCTATTATGATGAAAGCCATGTTGAAAGGCTAAAGCTGATTCAGCAGATGAAAACAGGCCAGGGGATTCCCACCAGATTCATCAAGGAGAGGCTGGCGAAGCAGGATTCAGGCAGCAAACCGGAATCAATGTCTAAGGATCGGAGCTCTAAAGCACTTGGTTATTCTCTTATTGGAGATCTCAAGGACAGACGGAAGAATGAAATTATCAATGCCGGTGTCAAACTTTTCTCTAAAAAAGGGTTTTACAAAACCAAAATCAAAGACATTACCGATGACCTGGACCTGTCCATTGGAACATTTTATATCTACTTCAAAAACAAAGATGAACTCTTTCTTGAGGCCATTAATGATGTTGTTAAAACCATCCTGGGTGGTGCAGCCACGGCCATTAAAAATGAAAAAGATCCCATCATGCGAATGTTATTGAGAGGGCAGGTTTTTTTTGAGCAGTACTCAAAATACAGTGAGATCCTTAATCAGCTTCGTGCTGAAATGACAAGGGATTCAAAATGGTTCCAGGACAAGGTGAAAAAAATATACCATGACCTGACACTACCCGTCATCAAAGAATTGAACGAGGCCATGGAACTGGGCATTATCCGGAAAGCCGACTCTGATCTTATGGCATATGCCATGACGGGAATTATCGAGTCCTTATGTTTCAGAATGTCGGTGGACAAAGCGTATACCATTGATAAAATATTTAAATTTTTAATTGATATGCTAGTAAACGGGCTGCCTTTGACGATGAAATCAATGCAGGTAGAGATGTTTCAGAGCTATCTTGAACGGCTGAAAAGCACAGATAAAAAAATCGACAAAGAATAAAAAACATCCATTACATCAAAATTAGTGTAGTGGGCCGACCGCGGCCCACTACACCTTCCTTTTTCAAACATTTTCAAACCGGCGTTTTGACTATTTTTTTATTCTTCGTTTCAAAGGATCAATACCTAACAATCCGGCCAGATTGCCGCCGAAAATTTTCCGTTTGTCTTCTTCAGTGATTTCAGGATAGCCATACCCTTCCTGCATATCTTCAGGGATTTGAAACGTTCGAAGCCCGTAAACTGCGCCAATAACCTGGGCACCGATTCCGGCGCAATCCGTTCCCCATATGATTTTATCAGGTCCGACCCATCGCATTGCCTCACCCAAAATTTTTGCAAATTTCCGGGGTTGTGTAATCGCCCATGGTACGAGAAGGCTTAGACAGACAAAGAGATTCGGATGACCCATGGCAACCATGTTCAGTTGATCACAAAAGGGATAGCCCATATGAAAGGCGATAATCTTCAATTCCGGAAAATCCCTGCATACATCGTCAAGAAATATGGGGTTGGCATATTTGCTGGCCTGAGGGGGACACCAGGACATACCCGTATGGATATCCAGGACAATTCCCAATTCTTCAGCTTTTTTATAAAAGGGCCATAGATCAGGATCATTGATATAGGTGTCTTCGGTGCATAGATATTTGAATATCTTTGCACCTTTTTCCTTGGCCCAGTACTCCAATTCCCAAATCGCGTTTTTAACACCCCGGTGCTTGATAGGTGACATATTGGGCTGATAGATAAACCGATCGGGATGCTTGTCAACAATCCTTCCCATTTCTCCATTGGAACAGAACCTGCCTGCAAAACCAGTTGTATCCATGCAGGACTCCGGCAAAAGGCAAGCGACATCAACTCCACAGAAATCCATGACTTCCAGAAGCAGTTCCGGATCATTACTCGCTTCAAGTGCTACCGGGGGTATGGCGGAAAGAAGCTCTGGGTTCACACCCATTAGAAGCGGCCTGTGAATGTTTTGTATTGCCTTCCACCACATTTGAACGCCTGGGAAATAGCTATATGGTTCTACGTCACCAATCAGGTGCATTTCAGGATCGATTTTAAAAAAATCATCTGTTCCAAAAATTTTAAGCTGCTCTTCAGAAATCGCCATTTTTTTATCTGCCATAAGATTTACTCCTTTTTTATTGAACCATTTAATCTATATTTATTGCTTCAATAAATTCTTCATCCGTGTATTTCCATATTTTAGAAGGATTTTTTTCCGTCAACTCTTGAATTTCATGCCACACTTTCTGTTTGATGGGAGGAATCGGTCGTTTCATGTACTCATCAATAAACTCTTCTTGTCCGGTTCTTGGATTGCGAACACAGCGAACCGGAAGCATGGCGACAAATCGTAAAATACACCCCCGATTGCAACGCGTACATTTGATAATATCATCAAATTGGCGGTTCATGACCTTATTGACCCAGTCCGGATCGCAAATCTGCTGTCGGCCCTGCTGCACGATATCGGCCTTGCCGTTTTTCAATACATCCACGACATTCTCAGGATTGTGGACCGAAGGACACATCACCGGAATCGTTACCGCAGCTTTTATGATGGCTGCTTTCTCAATCACCTGGCCTTCATCGTTGGGTAGAAAATCACTCATGGCTTCATAGGAGCCATGGGAAAGGTTAATAAAGTCAGCGCCTTCTTCTTGACATCGTTTGGCCATTTTTGCCGCTGTCTCTGCAGTATACCCGCCGGGCAAATCTTCAGCGGCGCTGAAGCGAACACCCACCGGATAATCAGGGCCGACCGCTCGTCTGGCTGATCGAATCAATTCCAGCATAAACCGGATCCTGTTTTCAAAGCTGCCGCCATAGTCATCTTTTCGCTGGTTAGACCGTTCAGACAAAAAGGTATGCACGAGATAACCGTGGCAGGCATGGACTTCGACCCCGTCGTAGCCGCATAATTTGGCAACTTTAGCCCCTTTACCCATATCTTTTACAAGTATGTTGATTTCCTCTTTTGAAATTTCTCTTGGCGTTTGCCCTACCAGATGTAGCATGGGGATTTTTTGTGCAAATTCCAAAAATTTATCAAAATCAGATAAAGGGGGGATTTCACCATGATATCCCGCCAAGCGGGCACCGGCTTTTATAACGTCATCGGTTACACCATTGATCATCTTTTCGATCTGCGATTCCCAAGGTATAGCGGAAGCGGCAACGATACCCGCAGCGCCAAGATCGTTGCTACCCTGTCGGCCCGGCCCCGTAAACAGTTGTGCAAAAATTTTCGCCCCAAAACTATGGACATGTTCCACAAAATTAGACTGTGTGGGGACATATTTGTAGTTGGTGAGACAGGGGTTATTGTACTTCCTGTAGGTATCAGCAATGGGGTGCTCCGAAACCGCCTGGGCCTCGGTGATGATCAATCCGGTTCCGCCCTTAGCTCTGGCCCCGTAGTAGGCCATCTGCTGACGGCTCATATAATGGTCCGGGTCCGTGTAATTACAATTCATCGGTGACATTGCGATTCGATTTTTAATTTCCAGTTTGTTGATTGTGATCGGCTGGAAAATGGGACTGATGTCTAAATCTTTTGGGGTTTTTGACATTTTAGAATCTCCTTGTTTATAGTTTTAATATAATAATGTATATGTAGAAACGTATCTATATTAAATGACATTGTCAATAATATACTTATAAAAAACAGCTATATACAGTTTATAACAACTTTTTAGTTAGTGAACAGTTGCATGCCAGTTTGCTCTTTCTCTGATGATAAATGTATGCTACGATCAGGTTAATTAATGGAAAAGGAGCAGTTCTGTGAATAAAAAATATATGCGCATTTCAGATTTAGTCCAAATTTCCGGTTTACCACGCTCGACCATTCAATTCTATCTCAGAGAAAAGTTGCTGCATCCCCCCATTAAAACCGGTAAGACCATGGCTTATTATGATCAACATCATGTTGAACAACTTGAAAAAATTCAACAATTGAAAAATGAGCAAGGACTCCCCATCAATTTTATAAAAAAGGAGATCCAGGAATCGGGCCATCAGGAACAGAAACGGATCCGTGCCGCTAATAACAGTAAATCTAAAAACACATCAAAAATAAGGGACCACCGCCGGCAGGAGATCATCACCTCTGCAGTAAACGTTTTTTCAAAGAGAGGATACTATCGAACCACTATTCAGGATATTGTTGAATCCTCAGGGATTTCCATCAGCACGTTTTACCTCTATTTTGAAAATAAAAGGGAGTTGTTTGGCAATGTCGTGGATGCTGTCATTCGAACGATCATAGAAGAATCAAACCAAGCGATAAAAAAAGAGGAAACCACTCTGGGAAAATTGATCGTCAGGGGTGAAATGTTTCATGAACACTATCTCCGGTACAATGAAATTATCAGCCAGGTTCGGGCGGATATGGCCGGTGATGATCAATGGCCCCATGAAAAAATCAAACAGATTTACAAGGATCTTACCGAACCGGTCATTGAGGAACTGCAACAGCTGATTGATGAAAAACTGGCGCGCCCCATGAATAAAGATCTCCTGGCCCATGCCCTGACAGGCCTGATTGAAACCATGTGCCTGAGAATGTCCTTTGACGACAATTATTCCATTAAAGATATACTGGAATTCCTGCTGGATTTTACGTCTAACGGCTTCATCCTGCGGTAACATATTTATATTTTTTCAAAATTAATAAATATACCGCACGCCCGTCAATTTCTCTGAGAGTCTCCACAGCGCCTCTGCGTCTTCACTATTGTTCGATGCCTGACCCGGACTGACGATTTTGGGGTATCCCCTGATCTGCCACACCCCACCGGGTCCTATATATGATCCACCTGGAATATCCATAGTGGCCGCGTAAAGCAACGGAAGAGCCCCATCAAGATTGTCATCAGATGTAGAATCGAAATAGATGTGAAGATCAGACTCAAGACCATGGGAAAGGCCATGTCAAGCCGCTGGGGATATCCGGTGGGCAGAACCGGTGGGCAGAACCGAGTATTTCATAGTCGGATTACGATTATAGCAAGTGAGGTTCCAAGAAATAAGAGAGAGTCTCTGAATGGGTCATCTGAATGGGTCAATACCCCTGTGGATAATTACGAATACAAAATAACACACATTATTTCAGAATAAAACACATGGATTGTCACCTAAAAAACAGCCGTGTCAACTCAAGTAGCCTTTCGGGCATGTTTCGTTGTCACGGCTGAATGAAACAACCCTGTCATTTAATTTTAAAATTTATACGTCAAACTGGAACCGAATATAAAGGTGTTATAATTCTGAAATTCTCCTGTAACTTGTCCGCCACCCGGATTGGGTGCATTTCCGGTATCGTTATTCCATGCCTTGTCTTTCGTGTACACATATGTCAGGTGTAGGTCATTGTAAAATGGGCCAAGTTTGAATCCCACACCGAGATTATACAGAAGATTGTCACCATGGAAACCCGACGGGTTAAGCGTTTTATCCGGTGCGGGGCTTTCATCATACATAAAACCGCCTCTGAAGCAGACGTCACGATCAAGCAACTGGGTCTTGTATTGAGTCCCTATGGCCCATGACATTGTATCATGCCAGTCCATGGCTGTGGTTATGGTCGATTGCCCGGCAACAGGTGTATTTAGCTTAAACGTCATTTTGTCCTCTGATGACCAGTCCCACCAGTAACCGTCCATGGTCCATGTCCAGGGCCCTTTTTCCCAGGCCAGTCCGAACGATGCGTATTGGGGTAAGGAGATATCCATGTCCGCGTTTGTATTTGTTATACCGACCATGGCAATTTGCGGATTGAATTCAAAATCCAGATCATTGAACGAATGGTTAATCTTGCTGCGGTAATTCAGCCCAAAACTCAAATTATCCATGTACTTATACAGAAGGGACGTGTTCCAGCCAAACCCGTAATCCGCACCGCTTATTTTTGTCTCCACATCATCCACGCCTGGCGCGATAAACGTTTTGTTTTCAAGAATCATATTTGCTCGTTCAGCGCATACACCCACTGCAACAGACAGTTTGTCCGTCACTTTATACCCAACGACCGGGCTGAGGGTTATCGTTTGTATTTCACCATTTTTACCACCGGGAGCATATCTTCCATCAAAGGAATCGGGCCATTTGAAACCCAGTCCAAAAACCGTGTACTGCCCTATCCCCAACGTAATTTTATCATTCAGTTTGGACGTAAAATACATGTTGGGAATAAAAACGAACTGCGTGTCCAGGTCCGTGGTTTTCCCGGCTGTATCATCAACCATTCCTGATGTTCCGTTACTTTTGAATTCCCCACTCACCATTGGGATAGCAAAACCCAGGGAAAATTGATTCCCGTCCAGCTGAACAATCCCGGCCGGATTGTAAAAAACAGCCGATGGATCATCGGCAAGTCCCGTGAAGGCATTGCCCATGCCATTTGATTTGGCACCTTGCAAATAACCGCTCCAACCATTGCCGAATGTTATGGAAGGAAGCATGATTGAACCGATAAACATGCTGCACAGCGTGACAATACGGGCAAATTTTAAAAACATAACTACAATCTCCTTTAATTATAGGTAGTTAAAATTCTGAAAATTTGACCATATCTTACCATGGGAAAATATGTATCTCATTTCCAGCTTTATATATTCGAGCACTATATGCTTTGGCTATATATAGTGACTGTATGGTTTAGATGTGTTGAGCTATTTTTAAGGAATGGATATTTTTCTTTTGCCTTAATACTTTTTTACATGATCTAAAAAACAAGCAGCTCCATTCCTCCGGTTACAGGAATAGACGCACCGTTTATATACCCTGCCTGATGGGATGCAAGAAAAACGGCTGTTGCTGCAACCTCTTCAGGCGTTCCCATTCGTTTCATGGGGTTTCGATTGCAAATTCTTTCTTTCATGTCCTCGGAGTAGAGATTGACGGCTTCTGTGGCAATAAACCCCGGCAAAACCGCATTCACGGTTATTCCATAACGCGCCCCTTCAAGGGCCAGGGTTTTTGTCAAACCCAGCATCCCGGCTTTGGACGCGCAATATCCCGGTTGGGCAAAGGCTCCTGAATCCGCTGTAAACGATGAAATATTGATGATACGTCCCCAGCCGGTGGCCTTCATCGTTGGCCACACCGCCCTGGAGCATAAAAACGCGCCGGTCAGATTGACCTTAAGATCCCTTTCAAAGGTTCGGGTTGTCTGTTTTTCAAGCAATCCAAGCCCATCCATAACAGCGGCATTATTCACAAGAATATCGATATGTCCAAATGATTTAGAAACATCGTCAATCCGTGAAACGATATCATCCTCTTTTGTCACATCCATTTTAAGGCCCATGCTTCGGACACCCGATTTCCTGATAAACTCACAGGTAGCCAGGGTGTTTATCTGTTTTTTTTCTGCAAAATATGCAGATAATGCACTGTAGTTTTCCAAATCATGGTGTGGAATTTCTTCATTTTCAATCAGCAGATCTGTCACAATAACATCTGCACCCGCTTGGCCAAGGGCGATGGCTATTGCCCTTCCAATTCCTCTGGACGCTCCCGTTACCAATGCGATTTTACCTTTTAATGGCAGGTTCTGCATAATGATTTAAACACTCCATAGCATCCGCGATAATGCAATTTTATCGATTCTGGTTTGTAAATATTTTCATGTCATGGGCCATATTCATCAAACGGTCTTTATGGTCAGGATGGGCAATCCCGATCAATGCTTCGGCCCGCTCCCACAGGGATTTTCCTTTCAGCATGGCAATGCCGTACTCCGTGACAACGTTATGCACAACCGTTCTTGGTAATGTTACAATGGTGCCCGGTTCAAGAAAGGGACGAATAGTTGAATGCTGATTTCCCTTCTTATCCGTCCGTGTGGAATTCATACAGACATAGGACCTTCCACCACGTGAATGATACGCTCCGAAATGGAAGTCAAACTGCCCGCCTGTTCCCGAAATTTGACGCAACCCGTGTGACTCGGAAGAGACTTGACCAAAAAGATCCACCTCAATACATCCGTTGATCGAAACCGCTTGATCATTTAATGCAATTCGCCCGGGATCATTTGTATAATCGACGGGATAGCTCGAAAATAAGGGGTTATTATCCATAAAATCGTAAAGTTTCTGACTCCCGATGGCAAAAGTATAGACCATCTTTCCTTTATCAACCACCTTGTTCAGGTTTGTGATCTTTCCTGCATTGTAAAGATCCAGATACGCATCCACCATCATTTCAGTATGAACGCCCAGGTCCTTGATATCGGTCTCGGCAATCAGCCGGCCCAAGGCGTTGGGCATGCCACCTATGCCCAGTTGAATACAATCCCCATTTCTCAATTCACTGATAATATGACCGGCAATCCGTCGGTCATTTTCACTGGGTTCTGTTGAAGGAATCGTCAACAAGGGCTCATGATCGGATTCAACGATATAATCAACGTCCGAAATATGAATTGCTTCATGGTTGCCCCCCAGGCACCTGGGCATTGTCTCATTGACTTCCACAATAATGATTTTTGCGTTTGGAATCATTTCTTTCTGGCAGTCATTGCAGATGCCGTAGTTGAAAAACCCGTTATTATCCATGGGAGTCGTTCTGATAATACAGATATCCGTATGATGATGTTTTCTGCTGAAACCCGGAATTTCGTGATAAAGAGACGGGATATGGCTGATCGCCCCATCCGTATTCAAGGCCCTGTCTGCCAGTGTCAAAAATGCCGTATTGTAAGTAAAACTCTGTTGCTTAGGATCTACCATGACAACGGCCGAAAAGCCGGGAAAACCGGAACAGCGGATGTTCACATTCGTCACCTCACCGACACGTTTACTCAACGCCTTATCCATATACATCGGTGAGGAGAGCATATGACCATAGTCAATCCAGTCATTTGATTTAACGACACCTGCAGCCTTTTCGGCAGACACTGATTTTTTTCTGTATTGTTCATTCAACATCGTCGTTTATCCGGTTCGTCTGTTATAATTTAAAATTAATCGGGGACACCTGTATGAAATCATCATATTCAGACAGTAAGAGGGAATTAGTTCATACACGTCATCGTCTTCATACACATGCCCCCTGAATCATCATCATCTTCCAATAAGATATTTTTCAGGGTCAACGTCTTCCCTTAGCACCTTCAGTTCATGGTCTGTGGGTTCAGGGGTCACGGAAATACTGTCAGACCGCAGTAATTCAAAACCGCAGTTATCCTGAACCTCATCAACCGAGTAACCGGGATGCAGTGATATCACCCGCATGCGCCGGGATACCGGTTCGAAGTCCATGATAGCCATGTTTGTTATGATCCGGTGGGGGCCAGTCTGATCAGGCAGCCCGCTGTTGCTCCGTGAATCATGGCCTGACAGCCAGCCGGGAGAGGTAATGAAATCCATCTTCCTTACAAATCGTCGTTTATCCTGAATCGTCATGACCATGGTTCGCCAGCACAACGATGCAAAATCATTGGCTCCCCCGCTTCCGGGAAACCGAACGGACGGTTTGGTGTAATCTTTACCAATCATCGTTGAATTCAGATTGCCGTACATGTCGATCTGGGCTCCCCCCAGAAAGGTATAATCCACAAGGCCCCGGGCGCAGGCATCCATGACATCGCCCATTGAGCCGGCCCTGGACGCTTTGTAGAATGTCCGTGAATCACCGACAGAAATGGGCATCTCAACCAGGGTTGGATGAATTCCGCCCGCTTCAAAAAAGATAATCAGATCAGGGGCGGACGTTTTCTGCGCAAGCATGGCTGCAGCACAGGGAGCGCCTGTCCCTACAGCGATCGTTACGCCATTTTCCAGTTCTTTTGCTGCCGCAACAATCATCATTTCCATGTCGTTATAATGTTTCAAACGATTACCTCTTTTTCGATCAGCAGTTCTTTATTTCTTAATTCGATCATCCGTTGAATCCCGCCGTGAATCCCGATATACTCGTTATGATCTTTGCAATCAAAAATCTCACGTTGAATAAATTCAGCAAATCCTTCAGCCGTTTTTTCAGCGAGCAGCCATGCATTCAGATTCTCTTCATCAGAAAAATATTCATAGGGCATTCCACCGGGATACGCGCCGTAAGGCACCTCACAGACCGCATCCACCAGATAAAATGGAATCAATGTGGCATCCGGATTTCTCGTTATTTCGCAGTGGGGTACGATGCGTTCTGCTGTAATGACCAGCCGCTTCGAGGCATGGGCCAACTCAATATCGGATACGGCAATCCCGTTGAATCGGGCGTTTCCATAGCAGTCGGCTTCATGAACATGGATAACACTCACATCGGGGAATAATGCCGGAATGAGGGTAAGTTCCATACCCGTAAACGGACACGTGGCCTGTTTCGCGGCGCTCCGTTCAAATGTGTCTGTCCCTAACATCTGCCGGGCCGGCAGGAACGGAACCCCCATGGATGCAGCTTTCAGGCGGGCCGTCAACGAATAGTTGGTCCATTCCGTGACGGTCACCCTGCCGCTTTCCATGTATGATCTCGAGCATCTTGACAAGCCCCTTGCTTCAAGACCCACACCATAGGATATGTCTATCCGGTCATACACCTCACCGGCACTGAGTATCTGCATATCATGGGTTGACGTATGACCGAGAAACCCCAGATTCTTTCTTTTCTGGCGTACGATTTCATGACAGGCCGCAATCGGCGTTCTGTTTGACCCGAACCCTCCAATGGCAAGATAATCCCCATCCCGGACAAACCAGTCCATTGCCCTGGACAGAGGCATGATCTTGCTTTTCATCATCCGCGCGTTTCGTTTGTCGTTTCTGAAAAACAACCGCGCTTTATCCGGGTCCGGATCTGTAAACAATCCGCCTGAGCCTTGTTTCGTGATCATCATTTAATCATTTCTCCAATCGTCATACATAGCAGGCGTCTGTCAGGTCACCCTAAAGAAGACCTATTTTGCCTTTCTTCGTGCTCTTCGTGTTCTTCAGCGACCAACGGGAGCGGGTGGTTAAGATAAAACCTTTGTCTTCAGACTCCAGCCAAATCCCGTTATTTACCAATCCGCCTTTTTGTTGTATCGATTTCAAGAAGACGGCCGAGATTTCCGCCAAATATCTTTGCCCTGTCCTCATCGGTAATGGCCGGATATCCGTAAAGTTTCTGCATATCCTCAGGAATCTGGAATTCCCTCAGCCCCTTGACGGCTGTCATGATCTGCGCTGAAAAACCCGCATAATCCGTCCCCCAGATTATTTTATCGGGGCCGACCCATCGAAGGGCTTCGCCGATGATCCGTGCGAAATTCCCCGGTGATGAGATGGCCCAGGGGACGAGAAGACTGAGGCACACATACACATTGGGATGTCCCATGGCCACCATGTTAAGGTCATCACAATATGGATAGCCCATATGGAAGGCATTGATCACAAGACCCGGAAAATCCCGGGCCACATCGTCAAGGTATATGGGCAGCGCATATTTGCTTTTTCCCGGGGGAACCCAGCTGAAGCCGGTATGGATATCAAGAACGATGTTTAATTCTTCGGCTTTTTTATAAAATGGCCAGAGATCCGGATCATTGATGTATGTATCTTCAGGCGGGTAAAATTTAAAAATCTTTGCCCCCTTTTCCTTCACCCAGTACTCAAGTTCCCAGATTGTATTTGCAACCCCTTTGAATTTAATCGGAGAAATATTCGGCTGATACATGAACCGATCCGGATTTGATTCCACGACCTTTGCCATATCACCATTACTGCACCAACGGCTTGTATAACCCGTTGTGTCCATCATGGATTCCGGAAGAAGACAGGCAATATCGACCCCGTATTTGTCCATGGATCGCAGAAGATTACCGGGATCTGAGTTTTTTTCCATCTCCCAGGGTTCAAGGATCGAATAAATTTCCGGGGGTGCGCCTGTCAGTAAAGGGCGATGGATATTTTCAATGGATCGCCACCACATCTGGACACCTGGAAAATGTGCGATGGTATCCATGTTCCCCATCAGATGGGGTTCCGGGTCAATTTTAAAAAAATTGTCTTGCTCCATGATGACTCCTTGTCAATACGATCATTGTTAGGGTTAACACCAATCTTGAACCATACGCCAGTTTGACAACCACATAACCGGTATGGATTATGACCAGGATTTTGGTAAACCCTGGAACTGCATCAACATATTTTTGCTCATTTCATTGGATATGGGAGAAAACTGAAGTTGATAGGCATCCCGGAGATACCGCTGCATGGGATATTCCGAGCAGATACCGTACCCTCCCATGATCTCGGCACCGTACCTGCCTGCATGCAGGGCACCTTCCGATGAAACAAGTTTCGCCATGGTGGCCTCGAAATGATAGGGAAGGCCTTTGTCACACAGCCATGCCGCTTTGTACGTCAGATTCCTTGAATTTTCGAGATTGATGTACATATCTGCAAGGTAGTGCTGGAGGATCTGAAACCGGCTGATCGGGCCTCCGAAGGCATGCCGCTGTTTCGCATATTCGAAAGCATCCTCGTAGGCCGCGGAAATTAAACCGACGCCCATGATCGCGCATCCGATTCTTTCGGGATTAAGGACAGTGAGGCTCTCATACCATCCGTTCCCACGGGTGCCGATAAGATATTCTTTGGGCACGTCAACATTGTTGAACGTAATCCCCACCGAATCACAATGGTGACAGCTGATTTTCGGAATCCGTGTAATGGATATTCCCTTTAAGTGAGATGGGATCATCAACACGGAAAGGGACCGGGTCGGTTTTTGATCCTTTTCCGTTTTACAGAAGGTCATCATGTAATCCGATTTATGCGCCCCCGTAATAAAGACTTTTTCACCATTAACGACCCACCGGTCGCTTTTTTCCTCAGCTTCCGTTTTTACGGAACCCAGAATGTCCGTCCCGCCGGAAGGCTCGGTCAGAGCCATACATGTTTTCAGTTTTCCTTCAGCAATAAGGGGAAGATACTGATCTTTCTGTTCTTTGTTTCCAAGTTCACTGATAAACCGTGTCCCGAATCCTGTTGTCACGCCCAGGGCAAGACCCACAGACATGGATGCTTTGCAGATTTCCTCAAATGCGATCATGGTATCCACAATACCAAGATTCTCGCCACCGTACTCCTCGGGTATGCTGTATTTAAAGAATCCGATGTCAACAAATTTCTGCCACAGCTCATCGGGCGGGAAATCAACATGTTCATCCATCCAATGGACATAATCCTTGTTTAATTCTTTCTTACAGAAGTTGCTCATTTCCTTTTTGATCATCTTCTGTTCTTTGCTTAATTCAAAATCCATGTGTTTATCTCCTCGAAATGTCAACCATCGGGGTGATGGGTATATGGCTTATACGATGAAACATATGAGCCATACGACCCATCCCGTCATTTCATATCACTTCTCTCGTTATCCTTTTTCTGCTGGGCAATGAGTGCGTCAGGTGTTTGCCTGAAACCCTCCATCATTGCCTGAATGTCCGGGGCATAGACCAGCCATTGAATCGCATTCCGTTCCACTGTGAGGGCAGCGTCGATATCGATTCCGTTCACGGATGCAGCCATGATTTCTTTTGCCATTCGCAGGGCGATGGGTTTTTTCGATGCGATGTTTGCAACGACTTTTTCAAATTCTTCTTCAAAAACATCATCCGCAAATACGCGGGTCAGCATACCCATGTCGTACATGTTTTTTGCGTTGTAATCTTTTCTTCCGCTGTAAACGATCTCACGGGCACGGAACAAAGGCATGCTCCGTGCGATCCGCGCCGTCCCCCCCCACCCGGGGAGGATACCCATGTTGATTTCCGTAAACCCGAACCGGGAGCTCTCCTTCGCGTAAATCAGATCGCAGGCCAGTGCCAGTTCAAACCCACCGGCAAGACAGACACCGGTTATTTTGGCAATGACCACTTTTCCACAATTCGTAATGGCTTTCTGGATATCAAGGCCGTCATGCGCCAGCCAGTCCATGGATTTCTGATGTACGGCCAGGGATGGAAAGACACTTAAATCCCCTCCGCTGCAAAACGACTTGCCATTTCCGCTGAAGACGACAACGCCCACCGAATCCTCACCTCTGACAGCGACAAACGCATCCCGGATCTCTTTCGACATGGTCCGGTCAATGGCATTAAACTTATCAGGCCGGTTCAACGTAATCCGGCAGACAGGTCCTGATATGTCATAGGTGATTGTTTTGTATGTACCCATAGTCATCAGCCTTTGTCTTAAATGAGTTTAAAGTATGGAAGATAGAAATCATCGTTCAGTTTATGAAACGTCACCTCAACCCGTTTTCCTATTTCAATCTCTTCCGGCTCGCAGTCCACAATGCGGGTGGCCATACGTATCCCCTCATCCAGATCCACGTAAGCCAGTGTATACGGCAGATCCTCCATAAAGCGGGGTTCCACCATGTCATAGGCCGTTGAAAAGGAATGAACGGTGCCCTTGCCGCTTGCCTGAATCCAGTCCAGATTTTCAGACCAGCATTCCGGGCAGAATTTACGCGGATAAAAGATATTTGAATTGCAGTCCCTGCAATGCTGTATCAGAAGTTTCCGATGTTTCGTCCCTTCCCAGAACGCCTCGGTCCACGGTTGTGTCAGCGGTATCGGTTTTGTCATATCCATCACAGTTGCCCTCCCCAGATCGTTGCAATATTGTTAAATCCTGAACCACCGCTTGTATTTTGATAGACATAACGGCAATTTTTGACCTGGCGTTCCCCGGCCTTGCCCATGAGCTGACGGGCCGTTTCCACATAGGTGGCAGCACTGACACCCGATCCCGTGTGGCCGCGTCCCGGCGCATCACCAATGGTGGACCATGGAATGTCGCCACCAAATGACATTCGTCCATCAAGGAAGTACTTGCCACCCTCCCCCTTTGGAGCGACGCCGAGCATTTCCGCCATCATGGGATGACCCAGGGGGTAGGCCAGATAACAATTCCACAAATTGATATCCTCTTTTGTAATGCCGGCTTGGGATAATGCTTCTTCAGCCGTAATTCTCAAACCCTCCTGAACGACCCGGATATCCCTGACAACAGGCGTTCCGCTGAAATATCTGACGGATTCCCCCAATTTGTATGCAGCCGGGCGGCCCATTTTTTTTGCATCTTCTGCCGAAACGACAATCATGGCACTCCCGCCGTCTGCAAGCATATTGCTTTCCCGCTTATGGAGCGGCGTATTGAGCATGGATGACGAAAGAACCTTTTCCACAGTGGGGACTTCTTTTCCATAAAACAGGGAATTGGGATCTTTTGCAGCCCAGCTGCGCAGCGCCGTCACAACCGATGCCATTTCTTCGGGGGTGCACCCGCTCTCATGCATGAATCGATTGGCCATCAGTCCCATGATAAGGTTGTATGTCGAGCCGAAAGGGTATTCCCACTGCATATCCACACCCGCGCGGGCAAAAAAATTGATTGTATCCTCAATAGGTATGTCCGAGTGAACCGTTACATGCGGGATAAGAACGGCTTTAGCAACACCCGATGTAATGTACTGTTCTGCAAGTCGAAGACAATTGCTTGTCCCCGCACCTCCCGCATTACAAATGCAATTGTCCTTGCATCCTTTCAGTCCGAGCTCTTCAGGTAATTTTCCGAATGACAACTCCGAGGCGATAACAGGCTGGGCCTGGGGGGCTGTCGTAATCACGCCCTCAATGTCGTTCTTGTGAAGACCCGAATCCTTGATTGCCTCCATACAGACGTCGTACAGAATGTCCCATCGGGTTCTTTCAGGCATAATTCGTGTGGGCACTTCTCCAATGCCAATAATCGCTATTTTTCCATGACTCACGGCGACCTCCATTATAAAAAACTTTAAAAAAGTAATACGTGACGATAGTAAGAGCTATTGTTGTACAGAAATGACGCTTCGTTTCTCTATTAACAACAATGATTTTTTTTGTCAATATAATTTATTATTGACATAGTTCTATAGAAATATGGCGATAAACCATGGCCATTTCAACCGATCCAGAAATCTATCTTACTTAATAAATGATATTTTCTGTTATTAAAGGTTTTAAATATCAGATTTAAAATTAAGCCAAAAAAAGGTATGGATTTATAGTTATAAAAGGGTATATATTGAAAATTGTGGTTTTTAAACAATGGCCAATCATGTTGCACTTAATACTTTACAAGAACAATCATGCAGCTTACAAAGGTAACCAGTGGAAAATAAAATAAAAAATTATTACAAGATCAATGAGGTTGAAAAATTAACAGGCGTCCCTCGTTCAACCATTCATTTTTATTTACGTGAAGGATTGTTACATCCCCCCATAAAAACCAGCCTTACGATGTCGTATTATGACGACGAACATATCGAACGGATCACGTTGATCCAAAAAATGAAAAATGATTTAAAAATACCCATAAGCTACATTAAAGAAAGGCTTTCTTCCCATCTCAAGGAATATCAATCACATCCTGATTTCATGGCAGATTTGCCTGATAACAGTAATCATCT
Organism: Pseudomonadota bacterium; assembly: GCA_018818835.1. Classification (GTDB taxonomy): domain Bacteria; phylum Desulfobacterota; class Desulfobacteria; order Desulfobacterales; family Desulfolunaceae; genus JAHIRD01. Next base: position 1,793 of record JAHIRD010000021.1, on the reverse strand, counting down.
TGATGGCGTAAGAAACAAAAGGAAAAATGAAATTATTGATGCGGCTATAAAAATATTTTCCAATAAAGGGTTTTATAAGACAAAAGTGAAAGATATAACCGACTCACTGGAAATTTCAACGGGGACATTTTATATCTATTTTAAAAACAAGGAAGAGCTTTTCATTGAAGCCATCGCGGGAATTGTTGAAAACATTCTGGGCAGTGCCAGAGAAGCCATAAAAAATGAAGATGATTTTGTCATGCGTCTTGTTCTGAGAGGCCGAGTATTTTTTGAAAAATATTCGAAATACGCAGAAATTATGAACCAGCTTCGCGCTGAAATGACACGGGATTCGGAATTCTTCCAGAACCGCGTCAAGCAAATTTATCATGAATTGACCAAACCCATTATCACGGAACTCCAGACAGCCATGGACAAGGGATTGATCAGAAAAACCGACCCTGACCTTCTGGCTTATGGATTGACCGGCCTTATCGAAACCATGAGTTTCAGGATGACTGTCGATAATTCCTACACATTTGATAAAATTCAGTTATTTCTTATTGATCTGTTAACAAACGGCCTGCCCTTATTCAAAGATGCCCAGCATGAGAAAAAAGTAATCTCTTTTGTATCAAAATACAAAAAGTCAAAAAATGAACAGACCATGCCCGTTAAATAAAGTGTTCAAATGTAAACATTCCCCCCTTTTCGATGACAACGAACTCGTCATCCCTGGGTCCGTTTATCAGTTTCTGCAGCATCCGATCCGATCCCTTCAGTTCATCGTATTCCAGACCGAATCGATCTGAGGTTTTCCGGGAGAAAACCCTGTTTTCTTCAAGATCAGTCTGACCCTTGTCCATCAAGGTCAGACAGGTGTAATATTTTACACATTGTAAACCATTCTTACACCGCATATACCCATCGGTTTATTTCGTTCCATCTTATTAAATTAATTAAATTAATTAAATTATTTCAGATTGTTACGGATTTAAATAAAGGCAGGGACTGGCACGTCCTTTGCTAATTCAATCACTAAAGCTTCGATCCCAAGCCAAAGACATGGCGTTTGATTACAACCGGCGCAGCCGGTTATCTGATGGGCGCGCCAATCTGGGGGGCTGGTGGGTAGACTGTTTTTGTCCCCCTTCCCTTAAGGGATCGAATAGATATTCCAGTCCATTTACTTTGATTTCATACACAAGGCCCAGCATTTCACCAAGATACCCCCCAGGGAAGCCCTTCTGGGAAAACCAGATAACGTAAGGTTCAGGTAAATCGATTAGTAAAAGACCTTTATATTTCCCAAATGGCATTCGCATTTTTGCTAATTTTAGTAACAATTCAGGTTCACCAACCATTGTCATGGCGATCTCTTTTCTGCAGGTGTACGGGGCAATACAACACCCATTCATTGTACATTATGACACATAGCCACCATGGATTCCGGGTCTCCACTTCGTTACGCCCGGAATGACACGGCCGAGGATAATTTAAAATTCCGGTCTCTAGTTATTGTTCAACGCCAGTTCCTGTCATTCCGGGCACGGTTTTTTGTGACCCGGAATCCATGTTCGAACGGACAATACACCACCGATTCATTGCACATTATGACACATAGCAGCCATGGATTCCGGGTCTCCACTGCGTTACGCCCGGAATGACACAGCCGAGGTTAAGTTAGAATTCCGGTCTCTAGTTATTGTTCAACGCCAGTTCCTGTCATTCCGGGCACGGTTTTTTGTGACCCGGAATCCATGTTCGAACGGACAATACACCACCGATTCATTGCACATTATGACACATAG
>JAHIRD010000020.1 GCA_018818835.1 Pseudomonadota bacterium | reverse complement strand
GCTTAAGCTCAAGAAGGTGGTTGTCGCCAGATACGACATAATCGGCATTCGATTCAAGGGCACAGGCAAGAAATTTATTGTCGCTTTTATCTGTTTTAATCCTATCGGTCTCGTAACGATCATGGGTGACCAAAAATGCTTTTTCACGGATCAGCTCCGCGATTTCCTCTTCTTCACCGTCAAAAATCAGCAACCGTTCTTTAATGTAAGGCTTTAAAAGGGTGGACTTTACCTCGTAAAGAATTTTTTCTGACACGGCCAGTTCAAAGGCACCGTTGACCCACAGTTCTTGAAGTTCAAACGTATACCCCTTTTCAGAAAACAGGCCGCTGACAAATAGGTTTGTGTCGATGACTGCCCTAATTTGTTTTGTTTTCTTCAATCCGCACCGCCTCAACCGCCTGGTCAACCAGCTTCATGATATCTTCTTCCGAATAGCCCTTCGCACGTTTTCTAAGCTTGATAAGCGTCTGTTTCATTCGACCTTCCCATGCGTCTTCACGGTTAGGTGTAAGGGCCGCCTGGACTTTGCTTTTTATGATAACCGCATCAATAATATTCTTTATCATGGTTTTGTTCTCGATAGTCATACGCTCCACTTCTTTGAACTTTTCAAAAAGGTCAATGTCTTCGAGACGACTGATGCCATCTTTGGGTGCGTTGTCAAAAAGCAAATAATCCGAACTAACTTCAAGACTTTCGGCAATTTTTCTCAATGTGTCAGCTGTGGGGACGATTCTTCCGTTTTCATATTTGCTAAGAAGTTTTGAATTTACACCGGATTTTTTCTCAAGAAACACTTGAGAAAACCCCTTTTCATGCCGCAGCAGTTTTATTTTTTCTCCTAAAGATAACGCCATAATAGGCCCTCCTATGTTGTTTATAATTTATATAACATATAGCACTTTTTTTTGAAATGCTATTGCCTTAATGGGAGAAAAAAATCTTTTTTTGTAATGATATTATCTTATGTGTCACCATATAGGTGACCCTTTGGAAATCAACGAAACAGGAATTAAAATTATATGAAGAAAACAGTTAAGAAAAAAGTGTCAGCCGATGAAATTGCTGAAAAAGCGATGATGGGCGAGGATGTGTCGGTGTTTTTACAAATAAAGGAGAGATGCGGCCGCCCGTTCAGCGTGTTAATGTCGATTTCAGCCTTAGCATACTCAAAGAATTGGATATGCTGGCAAAAGAACTGAACATCAGCCGTCAGGCTGTCATTAAAACGTGTCTCCGGCAATCCTTAGATCATTATTACTTAGCTCGTAAAGCAGCCTCTTAGATATAGGTCCCATGAGTCCTATAAGTCCCATGACCTTCCCATGTTGCGGCCTAATAGTGCTTTGCCATAAAAACCATTTTAATATAAACTAATTCCATGCAAAAAAAACCTCTGCACCATGTCACGAAAATTGAACACCCCACAACCATGAAAGCCGACATGGGACAAAAACCCTGGGCGGATATTTCTGCCCAGACTCTAAGCTGTTTCATGGGAGATCCCCCGTCCCACCGCCCGGTCACCCGATTTAAAATCGCCTGGGATCATCATCTGGTCTGCGTGATTTTTGAGGTCCAGGACCGCTATGTGAGGGCTGTGGCCAAGGATTACCAGGATCCTGTGTATCAGGACAGTTGTGTGGAATTTTTTTTCAGCCCCAACCCCCACGTGGATTCCGGCTATTTCAACCTTGAAATCAACTGCGGCGGCACAGGACTTTTTGAATTCCATCCGTCCACGGGTGGAGATGTGGTCCCCATGCCCCTGGATGCGTTCAAACGGATTTCCATCCTCCCCACTCTTGGCCGGAACATTGATCCTGAAATGAGAACACCTACGACCTGGTCTGTGGAATACACTCTGCCTGTGGACATACTGGCAGATTATTGTCCGGTGACACCACCTGCAAAGGGAGTTTTCTGGCGAGGGAATTTTTACAAATGTGCCGATGCAAGTTCCCACCCCCACTGGCTCACATGGGCTCCTGTGGATTTCCCCAGACCCCGGTTCCACCTGCCTGAGTATTTCGGCTGGCTGGCCTTTGATTAAGCACACCTTTTCATGAAAATAACTCGCTGTTATAGCTATCCCTGATAAAAAACACAGCAACCTTGAACAGTGATCTTTAGTGTTGACAAAGTACGCAGCGATCACATAAGTTCAATATAAATTTAGCCAGCCGGTCAATAGACAGGACCGGACCATGGTCACGCCATGTTCCGTCATCACACAAAAAAATAAAATCACAAAAAGGAGTCTGCCGTGAAAAACGTCCATCTCTGTTGCGTGAGTCTTTTTGTCGTTGCCATTCTTTATTTAGCAGGCTGTGGTGAGGTCATTCCCATTGCCACGGTGCCGGATGCCGAAAATTCGTTGATCACCGTAGATGGCCGTCTTTTTGTCACCGGAAGTTTCAACCTTTACGAAATAACAAAAGATTCGGACGGAGCCTTTGTCAACCATCGGGTCATTGAAGAGGATCTATACTTTGGAGGTATTGATGAATACAAGGGTCGTCTGTACACACTGAAAAGCAATCCTGGGCTGAATATTCTGCTTAAACCAGATCCTTCCCTTGTAATAGCCGACCTTCAGGCCATGGATCCCTTTGCAGGACCCCAACCCCTGGATACTCTGTTTACAGACATTCCTCTTCCTGACATGTCCATGCCCAACGGCCTTGTGATTGACAAAAAGGGACATCTCTATATATCGGACACCCTCAAAGGGAAAATATTTCGATTTGATATCCTGGATGATGATCTAAGCACCCTGGACGGGCCCTTTGACACTGGTTTGGAAGGCCTTGGGTCTCCCAATGGACTGGCTGTTGACGGAGATGTTCTTTTTTTCACGGATGGGGGTTCGGTTAAAAAAACCATGATTCTGGATGGGGGCGCCCTGGGGCCTGCACAGACCCTTTTTTCCGGACGCTTTCTCCTGGACGACCTGACAGTCTACCAGGGTTGTCCCGTGGTTTGTGACTATGTGAGCGGAACGGTTTTCCAGCTGTCGGCCACAGGGGAGATCATGCGCGAAACCAAGCTTGAAACCTTTGCCTTCCCCTCCTCGGTCAATCTGGCCCAAGGTCCCCTGTTTACCGAAGGGGATATCCTTGTCACGGAAAAAGGGGTGATCTATGAGCCCACGTCAGATTTCGGGAACCGGATTGTCCTTTTTGAGATCACCGAGCCCTAACGCTCCGTGGTGATGAGCTTAAGGGCAAGGCAGCCAAACACGGTCCCGGCCATTCGGTTCATGTAAATCTGGGCCCGGGTCGAACGGGTGAGCCATTGCCCTAAAGCTCCGGCCATAAGAGAGATTATTCCGAAAATAAGAATGGTGGCAAGGATAAAGATGTTGCCCAGAACAATCATCTGGATTGTAAGTGAACCTTTCTTTGGGTCGGCGAACTGGGGCAAAAAAGCCAGAAAGAAAATGGAGACTTTGGGGTTGGTGATGTTCATGATAATACCCCGGACATAGAGTTTTCTTAGGGATAGTTGCCCCTCCTTATCCCCTTTGATGTCTGCGGCAGACGCACGAAAAGCCTGGTACGCAAGATAGATAAGGTAAGCGGCTCCAATGCTTTTCAACATGGTAAAGGCCAGGGCCGAGGCCTTGAATACGGCTGCCACACCAAAGGCCACAGCCGTTGTGTGGACCACAAGCCCGGTGCACAGACCCAGGGTCACCACCAAACCGGATAGTTTTCCATGCAGTGCCGATTGGGTCATGACAAAGATATTGTCCGGTCCGGGCACCAGGGCCAGGAGTAAGGATGCCATAAAAAATGGGATCAGTGAATCAATGGGAATCATGTGTGTTAGAACCTTTCAAATTTGCCATCCGTCGACTTTTTACGCAATCATCAATGTTATTTCTATCTAAAATCTTACTGCCCCTTTTTGTAACAAAACACGCGATGATTGTAAATGACGAGACTGTTTGTCAATGATATGACTCCCATGCCGAGAACATGTTCAGCCTTTCTTTGCAGACTTGTCAGCGTTGCGAGAGTCTACTCGTGCGTTAAAAAAAAGCTCACCCTTTTATCATGGTATCCTTATCCCCTTCAGGTACGTTAAAATACCGGCGGATAAATTCAGGATCATTGGCCCTAAGCACTTTGATCTGATCCGCTTCAAGGTGAACCTGTTTTCCTGTTTTTTGGGAAATCATATGTTCGATGGCCCCAAGGTCAAGGTTCTGCGATACCACAGTTAGGTCCTGGGGGTTTTGAACATCTTCCATGGCTTGGACGCTAAAATGACTCCCGGGGAGATAGATGCATCCGGTGACAAAATCAACTGCAAACGCAACCACTCCGGGAAGAATCCCCGGGATAAGAAGAATTGCATCCAGAATGGCCACTCCGGGGTCTATTTTCCCCGAGTTAAGACCTTTCCTCTCGGGATAAAGGATAAAACCGCAGGCTCCGGTCTGGATAAGAATGATCACCATGGTCATGGTGGTTAAAGCTTTCAGGATCTTTTTTTGTAAAAACATGGAGGACTCCCCCTTTATATAATTGTTAATACAGTAAGCTCTGATCAAACGAAAAACGTGTTTTCCATATTTTATTAGTATAGCGCTCTTCCGGCACAGCTGCAACATCATTGAAAATTGCCCGTGATTTTTAAAAAAATTAAGTCACGGGTAAAAAAAATATGCTATGAACATGTAAAGGCTTTTAACCTTAGTAAAAAAATAGAAAGGATCAGGATGATTACCTGGGAAGACCTTGAATCCCATGCCACTGAAAATGGTTTTATTCCCCAAGAACTTTACCGGGAACATGCCAGACATTTCAGGGTATGCCCCATGCAGCCAAAAGAGGTTGAAGACGCTGAGGCTGAAATTTGGGACATTTACCTGTCCACCATGCGCAAAGGGAAAAAACAGCGAAACCTCTATAGTGAAATGTTCCGGTATGAGTGGTATGAAGGGCGAAAGCGAACGGGTTTCTGGGGAAACATCGAGGAGGCCGTCGGGGCCTATTGTAATCATAAGGCCCCCAGGATCAGTGTTTTTTCCGCCGGAAGCGGCAGAGATCTTCTCAAAGTCGGTCTTGCTGCAGGGGTCTGGTCGTCTAAGGCTCCCAGCAAAATCAAGGGGACCTACAAGGAAATCGACCCCACCTATTTTCAGCTGCAAAAACCAGACGCCCGGATTATTGTGACCGAATTCGGTGAGGGAAATTATAATGAGATGAAACGAACCATTACAGAGCTTCGTGAGAACAATCTCATTGTCCCCGGGATGGTCTATCTTTCACGATGGAATTTCAGGGAAAAGGCACCGGTTGCCTCTGAAAGCCAGGATATGGTTGTTTTTTCCCTGACCGGCAACTACGCTCATATTGATGAACAACCCCTGATTTTACAGGAAATAGCACGGTGTGTAAAACAAGGGGGCTACATGATTTCCTCCACCTTGTCCACAGCCTTTGATTTTTTAAAAGCCAGGGGTCTTGTTTACCGCCTGAAATTTTTCCTCAAAACCCCCCTGGGATGGCCCGTTGCCCTGGATTTTATGACGTGGCAACTCCAGTGGGCCAAAATGGCTGGAACCATGAACAAAAAGGGTCTTTGGGCAACGGGTTCTGCAGAGATCTGGGCTGATTTTCTGAAACCAGCATCCATGAAAAAAATCATGATCTACGACAGTCCCTGCAATCTTGTCCCGGTTGAGGTTCTGGTCGCACAAAAAGAAAAGATGGATGCATCCCATTGATGTCCGCCATTGACCCGTGATATAATATATCCCATTGTTGGGCTTTAGTTCCTTCGGGATAGAAATCGCTATCGATCCGGATTTCGATTATCCCAACAGCTGGAGACCACGCTTAAAAACTGCTCGCCCCTTGCTTGGGCGATATTTCTCAACGGAGGGCATATGAAGACGATCACGGGTTTACTCATTATGCTTGTGGGCTTTATTTTTCTCATGGGAGGCTGTTCAGGAATTCGTGTCAGTCAGGATTATGAACCTGCCATGGTTTTTTCCAACCTGAAAACGTATTCAATAAAACAAAAGGAATCGGATAAAGCAGGACATAGGCCTGTCGATAATCCCCTTGTCAATGAGAGAATTATCAAGGCCCTTGGCCGTACTCTTTCAGAAAAGGGATTTGCTGAGGTTAAAACAAACCCGGACGTTTGGGTTTCCTACCAGTACGTGATCCAGACAAAAATCGCATCGTCATCCACCGGGCCAAGCCTGGGGATCGGGTTTGGGCTCTCCAGTCGGAACAGCGCCCTGGGATTCAGCACAGGAACGGACATCAGCCAATATGATGAAGGGCAGCTGATTATCGATTTTAAACAAGGAAATACTGGGAAACTCCTTTGGCGGGGGACAAGTACGTTTAGGGTTGAAACCCATATCAAACCGGAAAAAATGACGGAAAAAATCAATCTGGCTGTGAAAAAAAGCCTGGATCAATTTCCTCCGAAATAATCAGCTATCACTGTTCGTGGCAATCACTGACAGAACCAATGAACCCATACATTTATAAAAAGGTGAGATTTTGAAAAAATGGTTTTTTATCTTCATTGCATGTTTGTTTCTTCTGCTTGGGCTTAAGCTGTCCTGGGAGTATATGGTCCCCAGTCAGGACATCCAGAAGTCCATCAAGAATATTAAAGCCGATGCTTCGGGACTTGACCGGATCATCACCCATTGTGTCAACGATACGGACTGTATGACCTGGGAAGGGGTTGCCAAAATCTATCCTTTTCCCGATGAAAGAAATTCCCAAGGGGATTACACAGGTAATGGTGCGTCCTTTTCCTTTACCCTGCACGGAAAAAAAGTCATCTGCGGTCCAGGCTGGCGAATTATCGAAAAATAGTCTGCCCACGGGGCATCGTCTCAATCCCTGGATTCGTCCAGAGTTTTTCGAACGGAATAAGCCAGGGTTTTTTTAACGATGGGCTTGGATAGAGTCATGCGGATACCGGTTTTTTTGATCAGTATTTCTGAAATTTTTATGCTGAAACCGGTAGTGATGATCACGGGCAGGTATATTTTAAATGTGGTTCCTACGTCGGGCTCGCTGTAGACCAGAATGTGACCTCCATGGCTTTTAATGATTCCATGAACAACGGAAAGCCCCAGCCCTGTTCCTGTACCCTCGGGTTTGGTTGTGAAGAATGGCTCAAAAATCCTGTTCCTGATTTCGGCATTCATGCCCGATCCCGTATCGCCCACCACCAGCTTGTTGGCGATCCAATATAGTCGTGCGTACTCAGCCCCGAAGGGGCGGTTCTCGTACGCGTACTCGAAATCGTAATGAGAGTGATTGGCCAACATTACTCACGATTATTTCATAAAGCCCATCAGGTATCAAAATTATATTTTTTTGATAGACATGTTTGACGGAATATTTTGATTTGAATAAGCACACCCAGATGACTTAAATAAGCCTTAATGCAGAGCATGATTGACACCCAGATGTAAACCGGTTAGAATGAAAAATTACGTGCTGCACCCTGATATACTCCATACCGTCACGACCTTTTTCAATACGATCGCTCTTGTCATGTTCTCAGACGGATCATCCCATGTTTCCAATAATTTTAAATGGTTAGATATTTTCAATTAGTTGATAATGTTCATTTTAATAAACGACCCTTCACCCCTAATCATAACATCATGTGCCCCATTCATACCCGGGCCAATGGAGGTCATCATGAAGCATGTTTTGAAACAGGATTTGTATCATGAATTCCTTGGCATTGAAAAAGATATTGAAACGAAATGGCCCTTTATGGGCAACCGGTTTCGTGTGGCAAACCCTTGGAAACGGGAGTTGGTGGAGAAGGCATGGACCGTTGCAGATATTTTAAAAACCCACCCCTACCTCAGTGGGGAACACATGTCCGAACAAACCGGTCTGGGCAAGGACCATCTGGCAATTATTTATAAAATGATCCAACGATCCAGTGCCTGCCAGGAATATTTCAAACATTCATCAAACAGAGATTATTTCAATGTCGTGAGTCATTATTTCAATCGCGATTTTTACACGCTTGTCTTTTTTGTGGGTACCAGCTGCCCCAGCCGCTGTGTCTATTGCCCCAGCGTAAAAATCGACTCCATGGGCCGCAGACGGTTAATCACATATAAAGACGCCATGGAATCAAAGCTTTCCGACGACGCTCTGGAGCGGGTCTTTGATGACCTTTCGACCATCAAGCAAAAGGGCAGGGATATTCTGGTAAAAATTTCCGGAGGTCTTGAGCCCCTCACCGACCCCGCCACCATGGAAAAGATCATCTATTTGTCCAACCGAAGGTCATTTCCCGTCAAACTGTTCACCAACGGTCTTCTTTTGAGCGATCCCACCAATCGCAACATCGCCCTCATGGCAAGTGATATCCGGATCAGCTTGAGCACCTCCGATGAAAATCTGTATCGGAGTATCTGTTTTCCCCCAAGCAAGCAGCCCTTGAAACAAAATACTCTGAACCAGTTGAAGAACAACATTCGGATGCTTGTCCTGGAACGCTCGGTCATCAATCCGGGCTGTAAGATCGGATTTAACAGCATTATCCTTCCCGACAATCACCTTCATCTGGTATCGCTTCTTGAAATGGCCCGGGATCTTGGCATCGACTATATTGATTTTAAACCCAACTATTTTTCGTCCTATGATGAAAAAACACAGGCAGCCATGGATGTATCCGTAAGGGAAGCCAAGGTCGTTTCTTCCCATGAGTCCTACAAAGACCTTTATGTGAATTTCACGGGATCTCTGTCACGGAATGATCTGTTCTGGAGTGCTTGGAATGGAACCTGCGATGCCATAAAACAATCGGATTTCAAATTATTTATCACTCCCTATGGCCATTGCAGTCCGGTTCATTACGGAGCCTTTCCCCATGGGGAGCCATCTTTTCAAAACACGCTCGAAAGCTATTCCATGGGTGAGATCACTCCCCATCGGGGGCTTTTGGATATTCTGGACAAGCCGGACAGGACGCCTGAAATCGATTTGAACAAACTCAATCCCTTTGAATTGATGCTCAATCTTGAAATTTCACGGGAAGACGCAGATAAAAAATGGGGCTTGCCCCTTTGCGTCAGCCCCTACCAAACCAGCCAAAGGGATCAGATTCCTCCGGATTTGTTTTTTCGATTCACCCAGGAGACATAGGCAGATCGTTGGGCCAACGAACGTCCAAGGATCAGAACAACCCAAGGTCCAGACGTTTTGCCATGATTTTTAAGTGTTTTGCCATCAGAAGCCGGGTGCTCTCAAGGTTTTCCTCATGGGTATGCCGGGAATACTCCTCATAGGGGATCTCGTCCAGAACCTTCAGGCGGATTTGGTGAATTCCCAGGGTCATCAGGCTGTTTTTCGGCAGGGCTTCCCGTGTCCCTGCTATCACTATGGGAAGAACCGGAATTTTATGTTTTTCAGCCAGAATAAAGGCACCGGGTTTGAATTCTTTGATCTGGCCGTCGTCAGAGCGGGTACCTTCGGGGAAGAGAAGAATGGATGACCCCATGTCAAGGGCCTTGTCACAGTCGGCCATCATTTTTGCTATACTGTTCACATAGCCCCGTCGGATCAGGATGTAACGGTTCAGGGCCATCTGCCATCCCACGATGGGGACCTTGAGGATTTCAGCTTTTGAAATCCATTTGAAATGTGTAAATAAAAGGGCTGTCATGATGATATCCAACTGGGACTGATGGTTGGCGATAATCACGTAAACACCTTTTTTCTTAATTTTTTCCCGACCTTCCACCTTGATTCTCCAGGTGGGCATAATAAAGGCCCAGAAGGCCAGGCAATAACACGTGAAGCGATGCAGCACCTTCCGGTTTGGATCAAACTTCGCTGTCACACACCAGATTATCAAAGAAAAAACATAAAAGATCAGGGCCGTGGAAGCAATCACCCCCAGCATCAGCAGGGACAAGCACATGCCGCCCAGTGTTTTCAACACGTTCATCTTACATTCCTCTCATGCGCACTGTTTTTCATAAATTAAAGACCCTGAAAAGTATGCGATATGGCCCACAGTGTCAAGCCTTGCTTCCATGTATTTCGAAGGGTGATGAACGTGTAAAAAGTCGACGGATGGCCATAAAAAAGGGTTAAAGCTCCTCTTGGACAAAAGCCACCACCTCGTCAATGGTCGGGGCATCACAGAAAAGCATGACCAGCCGGTCAAGGCCCACCGCAATCCCTGCCGCGCTGGGCATGGTGTGAAGAGCATCTATAAAGCGGGTAGGCATGGGGTAATTTTTTTTGCCGAGTATCGTCCTTAAACGATGCTCGGATTCAAAGCGGAGGATCTGCTCAGCCGGATCTGTGAGCTCAGAAAATCCGTTTGCCAGTTCCAGACCTGCGATATACATTTCCACACGCTCGGCAACAGCCGTGTTTTCCGGTTTCAGGCGGGCAAGAGACGCCTTTTCCCAGGGATAATCATAGAGAAACACCGGCTTGTTACATCCCAGCCGTGGTTCTATTTCAAGACCCATCACCTCATCGAAACGATCGGTTAAAAGGGCTTGACCCAGGCTCATGGACCCATAATGCTCAAAGGCCTCTTCCACAGTGAGCCTGTCCCAGGGCGATGACAGATCCATGGCTATTCCCTGGAATGTGAGTGTGTTGCCACGACCCAAGCCCTGGGCCAGATACTGAACAAGAGATTCAAGATCGTTCATCAGATCGGTATAGTCAGCACCCTGTGTGTACCATTCAAGAAGGGTGAATTCGGGCAGATGTTTATGGCCCCGTTCATGATTTCGAAAAACCCGGGCGATCTGAAAAATCCGGTTCAGTCCTTCTGCAAGCAGCTGTTTCATGCAGATTTCCGGGGACGCTTGAAGACAAAACCCCTCGGACTCCACCGGATCGATATGGGCTTCAGGAATAGGTGCAGGAATCCTTATGGGCGTTTCCACATCCAGATAATCGCGTTCAAAAAAAAAACTGCGGATCAGGCGCATGATTGCAGCCCGGGTCCGCAGATGGTCAATCCGTTTCATGGGACGTGGCTCCATCACCTTTGTTTCAGGATTTTCTCCAGATATTCATCCTTGGGGCGATCCTGGAGAAAGGCCCTGTCATAAGGACCTGTAGATGCCTTATCAAACCATTCGTAGCCTTGTTCCACGCATTTAGGACAGGCGTGCACCGGAATTTGGACGCCCAGGATATGGTGTCCCGTATCCGCCGAAGAATCAATTTTCAAAGCACCGGCACAATCATCGCAGATTCGAATCTCATCTTTCTGCATCTCATAGATCATATCCGTATCATACATGATGTTCCGGCGTCGTTCAATGAACTCCCGATTGCCCCGGATCTTTTCCTGCATGTCCCGTCTGTTTTTCCAATTGGACAGCACCACATCGCCAATGCCCTTTATCGCACGAGTCACATCCGCAGACTGGGCCATCCGGGCGGCATCGTAACCGGGTTCAACAACACCCTTGTAGTCCAGGCCCGCAAGGGCGAGGATGATTCCCGTATTCACGTAGGGAAGGGCACCTTCGATGGAATATCCTCCTTCCAGAACAGCGATGTCCGGTTTCAAACGCCGGGTTAGATCCGCATAGCCCTGGGCGGAAAAATTCATATTGGTCAAGGGATCGGTGAAATGGTTATCCTGACCTGCCGAATTGATGATGATATCCGGCTTGAACTCCTCAAGGATGGGAAGGACCACATGGTCGATGGTATAAAGATAGCCCTCGTCCGAGGTCAAGGGTGGCAGGGGAATATTCAAGGTGGTTCCAAAGGCGTTGGCTCCTCCCAGTTCGTCCGTAAATCCGGTGCCCGGATACAAGGTCCGTCCATCCTGGTGGATGGAAATAAACAGGGTATCAGGATCATGCCAGTAAATGTCCTGGGTCCCGTCACCATGGTGGCAGTCCGTATCCACAATGGCAACCTTTTTCACCGGGTAATGCCGCCTGAGGTACTCCACCAGAATGGCTTCGTTGTTGATATTGCAAAAACCCCGGTTCCCATGGACCACACGCATGGAATGGTGGCCGGGTGGCCTAACAAGCGCAAAGCCCCGGTCGATCTCTTTTTCCATCAGAGCCCGGCCCATGGTCACAGCCCCGCCTGCACTGATAAAATGGGATTTGGTGGTCACTGAAAACACATCGGGAACACAGAAATGAACCCGTTTGATATCCATCTCACTGGCGATATCGGGTTTGTATTCGATGATATCCTCAATGTCGAGAAGCCCTTCTTCAAACACCTGATCTTGCGTATACAAAAGACGTTCTTCCCGTTCCGGGTGGGTGGGGTCGATGGCCCAGTCAAATGCCGGGAAAAAAACAAGCCCTGTTTTATAGTGTGCTTTCAGCATGTTAAAAGCTCCGGTTCATGTCGTTTGTTCGGGTCAATGTCAGCCGTTTCAAAGGGCCTTGTAACCCTCAATGAGCCCGGGTTTTACCTGGGCCCGTATCCGAATATTTTTTCCTGTGGTCCTGAATCCTCTGACCATATTGAACGAAAGACTTTCGATAATTTCAATCTGCAGGTTTTCCGATTCTGCACCGTTTTTCGCCGCTTTTTTTCTCACCAGCTCAAAGGCTGTTTCTTCGGCATCCGCATAGGAATACGCACCACGGATCGCTTTGGTATAATTCTCTTCCGGGGCAAGAACCACACCTTTTTCCGTATCCACGAAAAGATTCACTTCACAGGTTGTTCTGGCCAGGCCGGCACCAATGGCATTGGCAACCCCCCAGCGGGGAACCGTCTCCACACTGTATCCGGAAATCTTTTTCAGATGGCTGACAAAATATTTGGCTGGGCCCCCGAGGACCAAAATGCGTGCGGGTACGACCGTATATCCTTCCAGGAGTTCATGGACCGTGTAAACGGGCTTGCTGTTGATATCCCGGACCAGATGGGCAGCACCTTCAAGAATCATATTGCATGTTTTTTCAAAAATTCGCTCTGCGGCATATTCAACCCTAAGGCCCAGCTGATCTGCAATCAGTTGGATACCCTTACGGGCGGCCTCTGCATCGCCATCGTCGATATGTTCAAGCACAAAAAGCGCGTCCGTGGGAGTGGGGGAAGACCCCCCGTACGCCATGGCCGGCCCCTTGCGATAGGGTCCGATGACAAGCTCACCGTCCTTGATCTGAACCACGCTGTCTCCGCCGACACCCAGGGAATAGGTTTTCAGGGATCGAATCAGTGTTTTATATTTTCCTATGCTTATGCCCAAGGGCTCCAGCACTGGAGACTGGTTGATCAAAACGGCGATATCCGTTGTGGTTCCACCGATATCCAGGACGATCACATCACCTTCGGCCGGGGCGGAACTGATGGCGCCCATGACGCTGGCCGCCGGTCCGGATAAAATAGTCTGCCCCGGGAAATCGATGGAAGAACTGAAGCTCATGGTGCCGCCGTCGGCTTTCAGAATATGGATCGGAATGTTTAGGCCTTTTTCGGCCAGGGATTGTTTGACGGCATTGAAAAAATTCTTATGCACGGAATAAACGGCTGCGTTAAGGAAGGTCGTTGAAATCCTCCTGGGAAAATTAAGATTCCCGGAGGTCCGGTGTCCCATAAAAATCTTTTCAAAGCCATACTCGGCAAGAATTTTTTCTATACGAATTTCATGGGAGGGATTCCGGGTGGAAAACTTGGCCACAACCCCGATATGTCGAATGCCGTCGGCCTTCATCCTGGCTGCGGCATCCATGACTTCAACCTCGTCAAGTCCATCGATTTCCCGGCCCCTGTGATCAATAGCTCCGGCCACACAGTAAAAATAGGGACAGATCCGGTACGCTTCCGGATCAATGCCGGGCCCTCCCACTACAATCATTCCCACGGGCTCGATTTGGTCGGTGACAATGGCATTGGTGGTCAGGGTGGTACTCAGGACCGCCCGCTTGATTTGAAGGGTATCGATGCCCTCGGTAATTTTTTCAAGGGCGGACAGAACAGATTTAAAAAGATTGGACGTATCTGTTATTACTTTCACTTCTCTGAACGGACCATCCGGGCCTATCAGAACCACATCGGTATGTGTTCCCCCCACATCCAGTCCAATTAACATGGCATTCCCCATAAGAAAAAGTGGATTTCATCAAAAAAAAAGGCCGGATCAAACATCATTATTTCCGGACCGATTCCGTCATTCATCGTTCGATAAAATGAGGGACAACCGCCGTTATTGTGTTTCAAAGTGTGTGAAGGATCACGGTATATAAAATAATTGTCCTTGTCAATAATATCAAATGTCCTGGCCGGATAATTTCATTGTCTCAGGGTCCCATGGGGAGTCTTTAAAAAAAATCTCTTGAGTCCCGGTCAGCCATACCTTATAAACTCATAGATCAAGAACCGTAAAAACCCAACAAGCTGATGCACTGGGCCCTAACAATTTTTATTTGACGATATATTTTAAGGAAAAATTATGGAACCCGTAAAATGGGAAAACAAAAATGGCATTGCATGCCTGAGCATGTGTAAGGGTGGCAACACCCATAATCTTGAATTTGCAACAACCATGAACCGCATACTCGATGAAATCACTATGGACCTGACGGTGAAGTCCCTGGTCCTGTCCTCAACCGATCCCAAGAACTTTTGTCTGGGTATTGACGTGGATTGGATCAGCAAAAAATTCCAGGACAAATCCTTCCAGGACATCAAAGAATTCATGGCGGGCATGAATTCGATTTTCAAAAAGCTTCTCCTTTTTCCCGTGCCCACCATTGCGGCCGTCAACGGACATGCCTTTGGCAACGGAGCCATTATATCCTGCGCCTGCGATTTCAGGTTCATGCGATCTGATAAGGGTTTTTTCTGCTTTCCCGAAGTGGATCTGGGCATCCCCTTTCTGCCGGGCATGCTTGCGTTCGTCAAAAAAGCCATCCCGCTTCCCCTTTTCAATGACATCTATCTGTCGGGGAGACGTGTGGGAGCACCGGAACTTTTTGAGCACGGAGTCATCCAGAAAGCCTGTGCGAATGCTGATGAACTTTTATCCGAGTCCATGGCCTTTGCAGCCACATTCACCAAGAAACGGGGAATTTTTTCCGAACTCAAGAAACGTCATCATAAGGCGATTGTCAGGGTTCTGGATGAAGAAGATCCCCCGGTCATTGAATCGCTGAAGCTGTTTATCACCGACTGATATCCTTCTCCGCCCGGACTTCCGGGCGGATTTATAAAAAAAGCGATCACCCATGAAAATAATCGTTTTCCCACGCTTTCAACACCATCTGTTCAGGGCAGGGCTGTATGCGGCCCTTGTCATTGTTCTCTACCTGTCCACCTCGAAAATCGAGGGACCCCTTCCCGGGGATCTCAGTGATAAATTTTATCATGGCCTTTGTTTTTTTGTTCTGGGTCTTCTTTGCGATTATGCCTATCCGGACACCGGATTCTCAGCCATAAAATACACGCCCCTTTTTCTTTACGGCATTGGGATTGAAATCATCCAGTACTTTATCCCCTATCGGAGTTTTTCCCTTGCTGACATGCTGGCAGATGCCCTGGGTCTTTTGGCCTATGGCCTGTTTGCCCTGGCCCTTACCCAGGCAATCAAACACCTGGTTAAACCCGATGCAGTCCCTCGCCGATAAATTCACCAAAGATAACGATCCATGACTATTTTTCAAACAACATATCCCCTTGTGTACCTAAAAAGCCAGGGCCTTTGGTCACACGGGCCGTTGCCCCCTTCAAGAGAGGCATGGGGATACAATTGTTGTTGACATCCTATGAAAATTAAGAGTAGAAGGACTATTGTCCTAAAATGGACAATAGTTGTAAAAATTAGTTAAAGCGATGGGCTTTCAACAATAAAGCACATTTGATCATGTTTTTCACCATAGGGTATGTTTCGCATATGTCACCGGACATGCCCCACGTTCTCTCCCGGTTCGGTTTTATAAGTCCGTACCGGGAAAAAATGATTAAGGAGGATAAAGTAAGTATGGCTGAGGAAGCAATTAAAATCAGTGGAGATACGAAAAGTATCTTCAAAGACAAGGTCATGGAGATCCTGCCCGAAGGCGGGAACCTGAATGCCTGTCTGACTTGCGGCCTGTGCTCTTCCGGGTGCCCGGCCACAGGGCTGGCCGATATGGACCCGAGAAAGTTTCTGCGTATGGCCGCACTCGGCATGGACGAGGAGATCAAGAACCACAAATGGGTGTGGATGTGCACCATGTGTACCCGCTGCTCCACAGTCTGCCCCATGGCGATCAATATCCCTCAACTGGTCTTCAACGCACGTAAGATGACTCCCAGAGCAGAACGGCCCAAAGGAATCCTGGGATCCTGCGATATGGCCCTGAAAATGGATACATGCAGCGCCATGGGATGCAGCCAGGAAGACTTTGAATTCGTTGTCGAAGATGTGCTTGAAGAAGTCAAAGCAACCCAGCCCATGTGGGAAGAAAGAGATCTTCAGGCTCCCATCGATAAGGAAGGGGCTGAATTTTTCCTGAACCAGAACTCTCGTGAGCCCATGACCGAGCCCGAGGAAATGGTTCCACTCTGGAAAATCCTGAACCTTGTCGGTGCAGACTGGACTTACGGGAGTAAAGGATGGGCCGGTGAAAACTACTGCCTGTTTCTTGCCGATGACGAGGGATGGGAACATATCACCAGGGAAAGCGCTGAAAAATGCGATGAGCTGGGATGTCCCATATTCCTCAACACCGAGTGAGGGCACATCACCTTTGCAGTCCTGGCAGGACTGAAAAAATTCAACATCCCTCACAACTTTAAAGTTGAGCACATTTATAATTACTATGCGCAATGGATCCGTGAAGGCAAAATCAAGCCCAATCCGGACTGGAACAAGGACCTGAAACTGAAATTTACGGTTCAGGATCCCTGCCAGATCATCCGAAAAACCTTTGGTGATGCAACGGCCGAAAACCTTCGCTATGTTGTCAAAGCCATGGTGGGCGAAGAGAACTTCATCGACATGTACCCGAACCGATCCAACAACTTTTGCTGCGGCGGCGGCGGTGGTTTTCTCCAGAACGGATACAAGGAAGACCGCCTGGCTTACGGCAAGATTAAAGACTCCCAAATCAAAAACACGGGAGCCACCTATGTCATCGCCGGATGTCACAACTGCCATGCCCAGATCCATGAACTTTCCGAACATTACGGAAGTCATTACCACGTGGTCCACATCTGGAGCATCCTTGCCCTTTCCCTGGGCATTCTTGCACCCAATGAGAGGACCTATCTGGGAGAAGAGCTTCAAAATGTGAACGTTCCCGAGTACATCGAACCTGAATATTAGAGATTATTTTATTCTGCCTGTTAAAACCCCGGTTTTCATAAAGCCGGGGTTTTTTCTTCTCCTTTTTTTACTTGTCCGACCTTTTTTATAATTTTATATATTCCCGACCACCCGTGTTGACGACCCTATAAAATCGTGGTATCTTTGATCATAATACTAAACCACTTTTTTACTATGTGGTTCAGGTTGAAAAAAATTTTTCGTTTCAGATGATAACATTTGATGAGCTCGAAAAAAGTCCATATTATAACCGTTTTTTAAACGGTCCATATACTGCAGCAAAGGGGAGAACATCATTGCCACTCTGGAGGTACAGGGAAGAACTGAGCCGCGCCAGCAAACTCAGGCGGTCTTACTACGAGCTCTTAAGAGATGATCTTGACCAGCTGGTCCTTAAATTCGGTCTGGTTGATTCTTTTTACAATTTTAAACGAAAAGATCTGCCCTTTCCCTTTGTCGAACGGAGAGAGTTGAAACCCCGTGCCCGCATCCCCGGCACCGAATACGATGACGTCAACAGTTTTCTTCTGATTTTTGTTGAAGATACCATTCCTTCGGCCTATAAAAAATACATCCGTTTCTTTGACGTGAACAAGGCCACCAAAACAAACCTGATCTCATCGGGTGTGCTGAATCTGTCCGATGATTTTGACCGGAACCAGAAATATTTGGATTCTGTTCAGTTCACGGATTTTATGAATACCCTTTTAAAGGTGGATTATGCCCTATTGATCCAGAGGGATGAGTCTGTCAAGGCCAAGGACCGTTACGGCATCTCCCACTATCATGTACGTATAGACTGGCCCATTGCCGACGCGGCCGAAGAATTGGCCAAAGATCTTCGGTACATCCTCAAGGACCTGTACGAACGGGGGGACAAATACGCCGAAGATGCCCAGAAGAAATTTTTTGAATATTACGGCCTTCCGGTCATGGCCGGGGGACGTCGCACGGCAGCAAGCGTCGCAGCCCAGTACCTGAAACGCATTCCGTGTGTTTCCACCATCTATGTGTGCAGCAGCGAATCCCGTTGTCTCCTTCGTTTTTCGGAAAGAGGCTTGTCCAAGACAGCTCTGATTCGTCTGACCCTTTCGGAAATGCTCACCATCGCTGAGGAAAACGGAATGAATCTTGATCAGTTTTCTAAAAATTATCTGATCGATTACGAAGAAAAAGACGGGGTCTGCATGTTCCAGGTCGCTTACGACCACACGCCCCTTGCCACATTTCCCAAGAACGGAAAACTCCGAGGCCTCAAGCCCGACCAATCCTGGATCACCATCTGTGGCCAGCATATCCTGCCCAAACCTGGAATCTGGAATCTAAACCCTATTTCGGTGAATATTGTCTATGCGTCATAATATTAAATCAAAAAAACTGGCGGATTTTCTAATAGCCTGATACAAGGGTTTTTTATTTAAATTATCAGGTTAATGAGATCATGGGAAAAAAGAAGCTTGGGAAGTATGCGGCGGCCAAAGAATTAGCGAACATCATTGCCCCCAATGTCATCGACCACCAGACAAGTGAATTTGAAGCGACCTGGGATCCCCATTTTTTCGGGAATTCCAATCCGGTCACCTTGGAACTGGGTTGTGGGAAAGGAGAGTTTACAGTCACCCTTGCCCGGAAATACCCCCAGAGAAATTTTATCGGTGTGGATATCAAAAGTGACCGTATGCTCATGGGAGCACGTAAAGCCACGGAAGAGGGCCTTGACAACCTCTGCTTTGTGAGGCTCAGAATCGAATGTCTGGCCGCCTATTTCCCTGAAAACATGTTCTCCGAAGGGTTCATCACCTTTCCTGACCCCCATGCGTCCAGTACAAACGGTAAGAGGCGTCTTACCTCGGGGCGTTTTCTTGCCCTATATAAACAGGTTTTTGTCCCGGGAAGTCGGCTTCATTTAAAAACCGACAGTACCATCCTTTACGATTATTCCAGGGAAAGTATTGGTGAACATGCGTTCAATCTGATCACGGCTACGGATAACCTTTACGGAGCCCCTGGTGAGTTCGGCGAGATCACGGATATTCAAACCACCTACGAAAAGCGTTATCTATCCCGGTCAAAAACCATCAAATATATTTTATTTTCCCTCTGAAGGAAAACCAAGGGATTCGGCCAAAAGCTCCATGATATGCCGCACCCGCACAGGTGATCCCTCACGGGCAAGCATATCTGTCAACTGAAGCATGCATCCGGGGCAGGCCGTGACCACCTGGGACGCGCCGGATGAAACAATACTCCTGATCTTTTCCTGCCCAATCTGCCGGGAAAGATCATAATGGCTGAGATTGAAGCTTCCACCTGAACCGCAACAGAGTCCTGGTTTGTCCATTTCTACCACATCATATCCAGGCAGAGACGCGAGGAGACGCCGGGCAAACGCAAGTGCCTGACCTTTTCCTTTGAGATGGCAGGGGTCATGAAAGGTTATAGAAATCGGAAGAGTATTTTCATGTATAGGAACAATTTTCTCCACTATCCCCTGGCCATGGGTCATAACAAATTCAGTGATGTCCATGGTCCGCCCAGCCACGTCCCTTATGAATTCGGTGAGGGAATCATTTTTCTTGTCATCCATCATGGGCCACTGGGCTGTGATGGTTGAGGTGCAGGTGGCACAGGCCGTGACAAGGACGTCGAAGTCCAGGGCTTGAAGTCGAGCCAGATTATGACCACGGAGTTGCTGAAATGCAAGGCTGTCCCCCGATGCCAATGCCGGAATTCCGCAACAGGCTTCATCATTGATAAAAAGGACTGTCATGCCAGCCTTTTTAAGGACCTGTAAACAGGCATGGCCCACCTGGGGCATGAGTTTATCGATAAGGCAACCGGTGAAAAACACCACACGACGTGATGTGGCCTGTTTTTTGTCTGCACCCCCTTGTGTTTTTAATTCTTTGCGAAAAGACTGATGGGGTAGGGGCAGGACATGCCTTCCCTTTAAAGAAGGGATGATGCCCCGGGTGATTTTTACATTTTTTTCAGGGGAGGCTGTATTTAAAAAAAGTCCTTGCAGCCTTGAAAGATAAGTCACTATCGTCTCAAACAGTGCGGGGCGGGTCAAGACAAAGCGGAAAATGACTTTTTTTAGGGGATTCAGGCCGGTATAGGTCGTGATCATGACCCGTGCTTTAATGAAAATTTCAACCAGGGGAACGTTCCGTGAGCAGCAACGCTCACAGGCTCCGCAAAGCAGGCAACGGTTCAGCCGGTCCAGGACCCGATCCGGTCGTGTGAGAATTTCACGACTCAAACCATCCAGAAGGGCCAGTTTCCCCCTGGCCACATCCCCTTCGTATTTACTCTGGAGAAACACAGGGCAGACCGATTGGCACATGCCACAACGGTTACATGTGCTGCAGGCCGTTTCAATATCTTTTAAGAGGTGGAGCAGTTCAACAATTCTCACGGGGTATCATCCCCAAGGGGCTGGTTCAGAGTCAGGGTTTGGATGATTTCCGGGATGTATTTTT
Source organism: Pseudomonadota bacterium (assembly GCA_018818835.1). GTDB lineage: Bacteria > Desulfobacterota > Desulfobacteria > Desulfobacterales > Desulfolunaceae > JAHIRD01. The sequence goes on along the minus strand of JAHIRD010000020.1, from coordinate 10,486 downwards.
CGGCAAGTACCGCAGGAAAGCTGCATGCAGCCGCACCGAAATGGCCCCCGCCCTTGTATTTTGAAAGGAGCAAGCCCGCATTGACCTTGCAGTTCTTGTTGAAAATGCTGTGACCTACGCTTAGTATCACTGTGTCCTTGTTCTTGTGATCATAACGGATTTTCACACTGACCACGGTTTGTTTAAACAGGGAATAAACCAGAAAACGATTTCCATCGGGCGCCTTATCAAGGGATCTGAAATCCGTGACGGCCACAGGACCCGTGACCTGGGTAAATTTAAGCAACTGGCCTTGAAAGGCTTTGTTTTGTTCCACGATTTTACCGCATCGCTCACGAACCTCGGAATCTGCCATGGCTGTTTCCACATCGCCTTTTCCCAAAAGTTTGACCAGCTTGTCCCAATAAAAGGAATCGGCACTGTTTCTGCCGCTGATGGTCATGGAAATAAGAACATGGGGGTAGTTTTCCGGATAAAGCACTTCGTTTTCGGTCAAATCCGCCGAATCGATTTTATCGGCCTGGCGGACCAGCTCGTCAAAATCAGAGCCCAGACGATCCCGGTAGTAGTCGTAAACCACGCCTGCAGCTGAAGGCGCAATGCTGAAGGCACCGTTGAATGATCCTGGGATCCGATTGGTATAGTGATGATCAAACCACATGGAACATCGATCATCATAGGGAAGGTTGGCCATGATATCACCAATTTGGATATCTGCATCCCCCTTCTGGACAAGGCCCGGTTCAACCCAGTAAATGTTTTGTCTCACGTTTTCAGCCTCACAAAGAAGCACCGCACATACCACGCCGTCAAAATCAGGTCGTGTTACGATTCTCATGATATCCCCCATTTGGTCCTCACTCATCCCTGGACGGAGCAACAGGATCATTATCAGGCTTTTTTCGATTCAAGATGATCAGGACATAGACAACAATACCTGAAAAACTGCCCAGAATATCATAAAAAAAATCCACCCGGTCAATGGTGCGGGTGGGTACGAAAATCTGAATGATCTCATCGCCAAAACCGATCACGGCGGATAGGGAAACTGCGGTTATGGTTGCAACGACAGGGCCAATTTTCCTTGGAAGGGAGTTGATGGCCCTGAAAACAAGAACACCCAGCACAGCATAGGCTAAAAAATGAAGCGGTTTGTCGATATGCCGCAGGGCATGAACAGGAAGCGGGCATGACGCCTGAATAAGAATCAGAAGACAATACACACAAAGGGGCAGCCAGTACCTGATCACATGTTTATTATTCATATGCCGATATCACACCTGAATCAAGTCGGACCGCCTGCTGCGAATATGGGTCAATGCCTTTTCCAGCAGATCTTTTTGGCTGATACCGTACCGCACGGTGCCGTCAAGGGTCCTCACAGATAGAGTTCCGGATTCCTTTTCTTTTTCTCCCAGGGTAATGATCAAAGGGATATGCTGAATCTGGGCTTCACGAACCTTTTTCTTGAGGCTTTCGGTGCGTGCGTCCATATCGATTCTCAGGCCGCTTTTTTCCAAGTCTTTTCTGATCTGCTCCGAATAATCGATTAGATCATCATTCATGGGCAGAATCACCGCCTGAACCGGGGCCATCCAGAGTGGGAATTTGCCGGCGTAGTGCTCAATCAAGATGCCGAAAAACCGCTCCACGGATCCGTATATGACACGATGAATCATCACCGGTCTGTGCTTTTCGTTGTCTTTCCCGATATAGGACAGATCAAACCGTTCAGGCAGGGACATGTCCAGCTGAATGGTCCCACACTGCCAGGTCCGGCCAATGGCGTCCTTGATATGGATATCGATCTTGGGACCATAAAATGCCCCATCACCCTCGTTGATCACATAGTCTTTCCCGTAAGCGTTGAGTGCTGATTTCAATCCGTGTGTTGCCATATCCCAGGCCGCATCCGTGCCAATGGATTTCACGGGGCGCGTGGAAAGCTCCAGATGAAACCCCAGATCAAAGGTACTGTAAATACGGTCAACCAAACGGAGAACACCGAGAATTTCTTCCTGAATCTGGTCAGGCATCATGAAAATATGGGCATCATCCTGATGAAAGGCCCTGACCCTGAACAGGCCCGACAAGGCCCCACTCAGCTCATGGCGGTGGACCAGCCCGATTTCACCGGCCCTTATGGGAAGATCTTTGTACGAATGACGCCTGGTTCCGTAAAGAAGCATCCCACCCGGGCAGTTCATGGGTTTGATGGCATAATCGAAATCATCAATGGTGGAGGTGTACATATTCTCACGATAATTTTCCCAGTGTCCGCTTTTCTCCCAGAGATTCCGGTCAAGCATAATGGGGGTCTTGGTCTCCACATAGCCAGCGGCCCGATGTTCTTCACGCCAGTAGTCCAAGAGTGCGTTCCATATGGCCATGCCTTTGGCATGGAAAAAAGGCATGCCGGGTGCCACATCGTGGAAACTGAACAGGTCAAACTGCACACCCAGCCTCCGATGATCCCTTTTCCGTGCCTCTTCCAGAATATGCAGGTAGGACGCCAGTTCTTTTTTGTCAAAATAGGCTGTTCCATAAATTCTCTGGAGTTGGGCCCGGGTCTGATCCGCCCGCCAATAGGCACCGGAAACTTTCATCAGCTTGAATGACTTGATCATTCCGGTATGGGGCACATGGGGGCCCCGGCACAGATCCGTAAAGTCCCCCTGCTGATAAAGGGATATGGTTCCGTCTTGCAGTTCCGAAATTAATTCCTGTTTATACGGATCATCCTTAAAAAAATGAAGGGCGTCATCCTTGCTGACCATCCTCCTGATAAAAGGCACCTTTTCATTGACAATTTTTTTCATCTCCTCTTCAATTTTCGGAAAATCCTCTTCGGAGACAGGGGCCATATCAATGTCGTAATAAAATCCGTCTTCAACCACCGGGCCGATGGTCAGCTTGGCCTCAGGGTACAGTCGCATCACGGCCTGGGCCATCACATGGGCAGCACTGTGGCGCATGATTTCAAGGGATTCCTCATCCTTGACAGTCAGAAGGCGGACCATGGCATCCTTTTCAATGGGCTGGTTAAGATCCAGCAAGGCCCCATCCATTTCAAGGGCCACACAATTTCGTGCAAACCCTTCGGAAATGCTTAAAGCAATGTCCATTCCTTTTGGCGTGTCGTCAAAATGCTTTATACTTCCGTCGGGTAGTGTTATATTAATCATAAGGTGTACTCGTTACATGCTGTTATCGGGGAATAGCGGCTTATTTAAGGTCGATGTCCCTCATACTCATGCGGTCTTTTTTGTGTTGTAAACCGCATCGTTATTGTCACAGGTTACTTCATGCTTAAATTGAAGTGATCAATCTAAGGTAAATGTTTTTTAGGGTCAAGTCAAATCCTTGCCTGGATTATTTTTAACACCCCCACTTGATTCCCAAAATTTTTATCGTATAAGTCCTTCGGGCAATATGATAAACCTCAACATATCCTTTGCCTTCATGACTGTTACGATGCCTCTCTGATGTGAAAGATGGTTGAATGTTAGATTATTTATTTATTGAAAACGAAAGGGATCTGAAAACCGTTTCCGATACCTTTGGGCGTTGTCAGACCATAGCTGTTGACCTTGAAGCTGACTCAATGTTTCATTTCAAGGAAAAAGTCTGCCTTATTCAAATGGCGTCCGATTCGTTGACCGTGGTGATTGACCCCCTTAAAATTAATGATATGTCCCCCTTGAAACCGGTTTTTTCAGACCCTGATATCCGTAAAATTTTCCATGGGAGTGATTACGATGTTAGGTCCCTTAACAGGGATTATGACATCCACATCAACAATCTTTTTGATACGGAACTGGCCTCCCGGTTTCTGGGTATCAACGAAACAGGTCTTAGTTCGGTTCTGGGGCAACGATTCAATGTCCGTCTGGACAAATCCTATCAGAAAAAAGACTGGTCCCAGCGCCCCCTTCCACGGGGCATGATTGAATATGGGGCCTGTGATGTCCTGCATCTGCTCCCCCTTGCCGATATTCTGGATTCGGAACTCAAGGAGAAAAAACGAACGGAATGGGTCCGGGAGGAGTGCGAATTATTGAGCCGGGTCCGATGTCCTTCGCCCAATGGAGACGCCCTTTTTCTACGTGTCAAGGGATCTGGCCGTCTGGACAGACGGGCACTGGGTACACTGGAGAGACTTTTGCACCTTAGACTTTCCATTGCAGAAAAAAAAGACAAGCCCTTGTTTAAAATTATTGGCAATGCCACCCTTTTGGAGATTGCCAGAAAAAGGCCCCGGACCATGGATATTCTCAAAGGCAGCAAGCTGCTGAGCCCCAGGCAGATAGACACCTTCGGCCAGGATATTCTCCATGAAATCAATGAAGGGCTGAATATTCCTGAAAAGGATCTGCCCATCTACCCCAGAAAGAAAAAACCTGCGATTAAACCCGACGTTCCTAAGCGTATTGACGGTTTAAAAGACTGGCGCGACGGTGTTGCCACAGAGCTTTGTGTGGATCCGCCTATTTTACTCAATAAATCATTGCTCACGGAAATTGCCATCACGAATCCGGCAAACGTGGAGGATTTAAAAACGGTTCAGGGCATAAAAAATTGGCAGATCAATGAGTTCGGAGATCAGATTATCGGGCTTTTAAATCATAGGTCCTGATTTTATAACAATGAGGCACCATGGAAGAAGCATGCCGTTTTTCAGCTGATGGGCTGATGCTGGAGGCCCTTTATGAAAACAGATCAGAAACCCGTGCGGTGGTGATCACCCACCCCCATCCGCTTTACGGCGGTACCATGCACAATCCTGTGGTTGACAGTATCCGAAAGGCATACCATGCAAAGGGCTACAGCACTCTTCGCTTTAATTTCAGGGGCGTGGGCAAAAGTATGGGGGAGCACGATCAGGGCCTGGGTGAAATAAACGATATCTTTGCCGCCAGGGATTTTTTAATAAATCAGGGCTACACGCGCATTGATCTTACCGGGTACTCCTTTGGGGCCTGGGTCAACCTGATGGCAACCAGGTCGGCCCATGGATTCGATGGGCTCGTCCTTGTTTCTCCCCCGGTTGATTTTATAGAATTCGAAATGATTTCAAATATATCGACCCTGAATCTCGTGATTTCCGGTGGCCGTGATGAGTATGCTTCTTGCGAGCATATCAAAAAGCAGTTGAAAAATTGGAATAAAAGCGCCATATTTATTGAAATTCCCGGTGCGGACCATTTTTATACAGGAGAATTGGGGCTCCTTCAGAAAACGTTGGAAGAACGTCTCTAAGCCCTTAAAAACCTTTATAAAAAATCAAGCCGCCTTTTTTTCATTGGTTTAAAGAATTTGTAGACGAAAAGCCTTTTCTTATGGTAGATGTTTTTACGTGTACGTGAAAAAGGGTGCAAACGCGCTTTTTTATCCTGCCGGGCTTATCAAAGGTTTTGAACCGTTGCCTGATTGCTGGTTTTCGAAATGAACTGCAATACTAACCGATACCTGAAAGGTCTTTCATGCATATCACGTGCTGGGGGTCAAGGGGCTCCACACCGGTTTCCGGTAAAGAATTTGTAAAATATGGTGGTGACACCACATGCATTGAAATCAGAACGAAAAGTGATGATATCATTATTGTGGATGCCGGAACAGGAATCCGTCGGCTGGGCAACCACCTTGTTGAGGAAAAGCGATTCAACTGCAACATGATCTTTACCCATGCCCACTGGGACCATTTAATCGGATTCCCGGCGTTCAAACCTCTTTTTATGGATAAAACACGGCTTACGGTTTACCGCTGTCCCTTTCCGGGAGAATACATCGAAAATATGCTGGCCACCGTCATGAAACCCCCCAACTTTCCGGTTCGCTACTCGGATTTAAGGGCTGAGATCCGGTATGTTGACAGCTGTCCGGCGGCATTTCAAATCGGATCGGTCACCGTGGAATCCATTGCCTTGAATCACCCGGACAGCGGCTGCGGATACAAATTCACCGAAGACGGACATAGCTTTGTTTTCCTGACGGACAACGAACTGGACTATGATCACCCCGGGAGCCTGTCCCGGGATACCTATATGGATTTTTGCAAGGGCGCGGACCTTCTCTTTCACGATGCCGAATACACACCTAAGGAATACGTGACAAAAAAAGGATGGGGACATTCCCTTTACACGGATGTCATTGACCTTGCCATGGAGGCGGATGTCAAGAACCTGGGGCTCTTTCACATCAATTCCGAGCGCACCGATGTGGACATGGATCTGATCGTGGATAAGTGCCAGGAAATCATTTCCAAAAATTCATCGTCACTCCACTGTTTTGCTACAGGATGTAACACAACATTTACAGTGTAAGCCATGAATGACATCATCGATACATGTGCTGCCATTATTGCATCCTCTCGATCCCTCATCTGCCTGACAGGCGCCGGAATTTCCGTTGAAAGCGGAATCCCCCCCTTCCGCGGCCCGGGAAGTCTCTGGGAAACAATCGATCCCATGGAATTCGCACATATTCAATCGTTCATGAAAAATCCCGAGCGCATATGGCGGGGCTTTCTTGCCGGAATGAAAGACCTCCTTGACAAAGCCATGCCCAATGACGGGCACCAAGGGCTTGTGGCTCTTGAGCAAACAGGGCGTCTTAGCACCATCATCACCCAGAACATTGATGGTCTTCATCAGCTGGCAGGAAGTTCGGACGTGATTGAGTTTCACGGGAGTTTTGCTTATCAACGCTGCCTTTTATGTGACAGACGAATCCCTTCAAAGGACATTGACCTCTCCAGGCTTCCGCCCCGCTGTGACTGCGGCGGTATCTTCCGCCCGGATTGCGTGTTTTTCGGTGAAATGATCCCACCTGACTGCCTCACCCGGTCCCGGGAACTGGCTGCATTGTGTGATGTGATGCTTGTGGTGGGCACATCCGCCGTGGTTCAACCCGCAGCCATGATTCCTGTCATTGCCAAAAGTAACGGCGCCATCATCATCGAGATCAATCCCGAGCCCACACCCTTGAGCGCAAAAACAAGCGATTATGTGCTCAAAGGAACAGCGGGCAAGGTCCTCACAGCCCTGGTTGATGCGGTGAACAGAATACATTCCTGACATGACACATAAGGTATTTATTCTCTTGTTTCATAAGGAAATGTCTCTGTCATAGCGAGAGCAACCGGTTTTTTTTGGTCCACCACCCGTTCCCTCCGGTCACTGAAGCACACGAAGAGTGGGAAAAAAGGCCTCCGGCGGCCCTGCCGGGAGCCAAACTTTTAAAAAGTTTGACAAATAGGTTATGATTTTCTTTATGTGTCTTATTGGTGATGTAAATCATGATTTATAAGCCCTATGGAAAGAATTATTGGCCTGCCCCGGGTTTTGCCGGTTTTATCATGAATAATTGAATTCGGATTGACGGTTTGAATACCTGAATACCAGCTTGATCAGCAGCGAGCACTCGCGTATTATCTAAAGTTGTTAACTTTCCATCTGGCATTCTAACAACATCAATAGCATCTCCTTGCCAACCATTTGCGCGCATACTTGCAGCAATATCATCAGCCCCGTTAACAGAATTTTTTACTAAACCTAATTGATTTTGGGTCTACACTCTTTGAGGCATTATTGAACCAAGTCTATGAATTTCCTCACTATCTCGTTCAATTTGTCAGGGTCACCAGCACCTATAAACAACTTCTCTTTTATCTCCAAATAAAGCCAATCACTTTCTTTCTTTTCTATAAAAATCTTATCGAGCTTTTTTCCCTCGGCCGAAGTGCCTTCAAGATTAATCTCAACATGCCAGCCAGGATTGTCTATAGTCTCAATTTTAATACCTGAACCGTGCTCCCACATACCATTGCACTGTGATTTGTACCATTCACAAAGTATATTTAAGATATCAGTCATCCTTATAACCTCCCTTGCCCCCTCAATAATTTTTTAGCAGTCCGAATATCTTGTTTTGTAGCGGCCTTAGTCGTTTCCTTACCGAGGTTCGTTTTGCCATTTGGCCCAATATTAATAGGCCTTGTCTGAACATGTGGAGTTGGTATTGTTGTTTGGGTAGCTTTATCAAAATGACTATCACCGGCAAGATCAATGTGGCCTTTTGACGAAGGGGTGCTAAATTCTACGCTATTCTTTCCGATTTGACTTTGGAGATCTGCTGCCATCTCCTGAGCAGACTTTGGACCCTTTGAGGCATTTAATTATAACTTCAACTACCACCTACATAAACCTTTCCGTCAGGAAGTCTCAAAGTCCATGGTTCCACCGTATCAGTTGAGAATACTTCTAACAATCTACCATCGGATAGTTCAAAAACAGGATCAACACCAATATTTAATCCTTGAGCTGCGACCGAAACTATACTTAGTCCACTCAATTCATTAACAGATTCGTTAATATTTTTATCCCAACATGCAAATTGAATGGTCCCCCTGTTGATGACTCGCCAAGCGCTCAAAGTGGAAAAGCTCCACCCATCTCCCGCAATAATAAGTGTATCACCATCCCATGAAACCTTTTCCACTATAATGGGCAAGATATTAATTAAAACATTAAGTAGGTTATTAATCATAACTATAGTCCTTGAATTATATGGGATTTTTCACGAACAAATTGTTTTCGTTCCGTTCTGCTTAAACCCGATGGTGGCTGAGGTGGCTTACCAGTAAACGGATCGATAGCACCTCCGTTGCTATTTGTAAACGAAGCCCTTCTCGGATTGCGTCCATCGGGAGACATGGTTCGAGCGATATTTCCATCCGGTAGTGTATGGGCTTGACCTACTACATTTCCGATAGTTGGAGAAACTACGTCCTGAGATGGAAAGCCCGCATCTTCAAATCCTTGTCGCATTCGGCTCTGGCTAGTTGAAATCGTCGTACCATCAGAACCAACTATAAAATCAGGTCCGTGTGCACTCTTTGAGGCTTTATATTATTCGCCTCTGATCATCTTTAGCTCCTTCTTCAAATATGGACCAAATCTTTCTACCAACGTTCTGGCATTACTATCAGTTAGGTCTAAATTTTCAAGAAACGAAACCGCTATCAACTCTTGAACTTTTTCATCATTTCCCGATATCCCATTCTCTAAATATACCAATATGGTATCCAACTCATCCCATCTTTTTGTATCTGATGAACAATCCAGTATAGATTTATAAAGATCCACAACATATCTCGTAAGATCACCAAAAAACACATGAGGAATCAACTCATCATAGTCTTCAATGTGCTCATCATACAAGCAGTTTAAATTAGCAACAATCTTGATGAGTCTTAAAACAAATGCATTTATTGAATTTGACATTTTAGTTACCTCCCAAAGCGCTCTGTAAATCATTGAGGAGGCTTCTTGCTGCCATCTTGTCATAATCTGATGCATTCGGATTTTTCTGCAACCATTTATTCAGGGCATTTGAATATTCCTGCGCTTTTTGGGAGTGGAAGCGACCATGTGTAGGAAGTCCGGTTGTTAATTCGTTTCTAACCGCATCTGCCGTACTTCCAGTGCCAATCGTATTTGGACCTTTTGCACCTTTGTACAAATCATCAACAAGATTTTTAAGTTTTGGGTTGGTTACTTTTGGAGTAGGTAAACTCTTTGAGGCATCTTCTACACACAACCCCAACGGATCAACCCACCCCCAAACATTTGGGGCATACGAATAAACATTATCCCCCGCAGCAAGCCCCAGTGGATCCTGACTGATAAACGAGCCTGTCCGGGCATCAAAATACCGGTGCCTGTTATATGAAAGATCAAGTTCAGGGTCAAAATACTGGCCCTGGAATCGTATGGGGTTATCGAATTGATTTTCATGAATTTTTTCGATGTTCCCCAAGGCATCAAAGCTGGCGGACCATTCAATATTGCCTGCGTCATCGGTGATTTCCTGGGGGAGTCCCACAGAATCATTGTGAACGTAATGGACTTTTTTGTCTTTGTCAATGATGGCAAGGGGTTCGAATGTGCCGGGGTAGTAGACGAATTCTCGCTCGTTTTGACCACCCACATTATCAGATAAAAGCTGGTCGCCGTCCCACAGGAAGGTGGTGGTGGTGTCTCCGGTGGTTTTGGACTGGCGGCGTCCTTGGGCATCGTAGGTCATGTGGGTTTTGATGCCGGTTTCTTGATTGGTGGCGGAGGTTAAGTGGTTGTTTGTGTCCCATTCAAAGGTATGGTGGCCGCGTTTGCCTTTGCGACTGATCAGGTTGCCTGCGGCATTGAAATGGTAGTCGGTTTCTTCGTGGTCCAGATGCCATGACCCGTCGTATTCTTCTTTTTCTCCGCGTTTGAACAGGTCGCCAGCCGGGTCATGGAGGAATTCTTTGATGGTGAGTTCCGGGTCGATGTACTGGGTGATCTGGCCCATGGGGTTGTAGGTGAAAAAGCATTCACCTTTGTCTGCGTCCAGTCTCGCGGTGAGGTTTCCCACCGGGTCATATTCGTAGGACCGGTTGATGGTTTTGCCCCGGGGGAGGATGACGATCTGGTCGGACAGCTGGTTG
>JAHIRD010000214.1 GCA_018818835.1 Pseudomonadota bacterium | reverse complement strand
TGAATTAATGTTAATAAGAAGTATGAAACTGAAACTTCTCATTATTGTTCCTGTAATTCTTCTACTTGCTTTGTCCCTGTTCTTACTTCCCAGATTTTATTTTAATCAGTTGGAATATAAAGCCCGACAGGTGTTTTCTTCCGTCGAAGAAGCTCGACAGGTAGCTAATGATCATATTGAGCAAAGAAGCGGAAGAGAAGGTGGACAGAAGACAAGTTTGGAAACTGAAAATCTCTCGATTGATATTACGGCCGATCTAAATAAAGTCAATCTTCTTATTGGTGAACATGAATCGATTCTGAACAAACAGTTAAAATTTAAATTCCTTTTACCCAAAAAATATAAAGAGTATCTGGCTTTAAAGAAGGATGTTTTTGATAAGTATTATTCTTCTTCAAGAAAGTTTAGGTCTCTTAAAGAATATGAAGGAGGAATAACCGACATTTTGGCTAAAAGTGACCAATTTAGTCAGGCAATGAACAGTGATGGTGCTACATTTGATGAACTTTATACCAAAGTTAAAGATTTGGGAGATACCAGAGATAGTTTAAAGAAATTCTTTGATGACGGATTTATGACGAGCGACTATTACAATGCAGTCTTGGCTGATATAAATGCCAAAATAGATCTCTATAACCTCCTAAGTGATGCCACTAAGAATAATTACTCAGTTTCAGAAGTGGATAAAATGATTGGAGAAATAGCTGAAAAATACAAGCACGAAGATTTGAGGACGCTTTATTACGATTCATATGACAAAATAACAATTCCAAAACAAAACGAATGGAATGATTTATATAACCAAGCTAATGATTTAACCTATGAAGCTTTAGATTATTACGACACCAATAGACTTGCCTACGATCCTTTAAGTGTAATTATTTCCAAGTTTAACAAAAGTTATCCGAAAAATACCTCCTTGAAAAATAATCCCATGGATTATGAAGATAAAAAGGTTGATCTGAGCGGTGACGGAAAAGAAGAAACCATTCGTCTTTCTTACTCTCCGAGCGAAACGAGTGAGTTTCCAGATGTTTCTCTTGTTGCCTATGATGAAAAAGGCAATGAAATCGGAAGACTTCCTGACAGCATGCCGATTGAGAAACCTCTTTCCAATAGTGCAAAAGCTTTTGTTGGGATGAAGAAAGATGGAAAACAACTTGTAAGTTATGAGTTTATAGCCGGTCCCCATTCATCCCATACAATGTTTTTCGGACTATTTGAATTAAAGACCGGAGGATATGGGATCTTACCAGTTTGTCCGACTCTGGATGTACAAAGTGCCTATGATTGTTTATTCTGGTCGGGAGAGGTCGGCAGTTTGGTTGTGGCCGATTTTGATAACGATGGATACTTGGAAGTGGCCGAGATGGTTGATGAATATCCGAAAGACGGATCAATAAACACTGATGTCGAGAAGGCGATTAATGAAACATTTAAAGACTCTGGACAAGATGCGATTAATGAGATGACCAGAATCGCAAAAAGAGAGCAGGGAGGAAGGGGTAATAGAGTTGTCTGGGGAATATACCGATATAATGGGGACTACTTTGAGCCACAGCTCGGAGCCAATTATGAAAAATATTACGAACTTGTCAGTACATACCTGACGCGTTTTTATCAGGATTACCCGACAATTATGAGAAAAAGTGAGATGAGCCAGGAGTCTTTGGAATATAACGAGTTTGTAAGGGAATTTTGGAGAGGAAATGAATAAAACAAAACTAGATAACAAAAGCGGCTTGATAAACCTTTTTACCCACATCTCGGGTTTTGTTTCTTCTTTTTTATACGGGGCACAATATATTTATCAGTTTAGGAGTTGCTTATATGACCACAGGGATTTTTAGTTTTGGGGTTAAAATAAACAGTTAAAATGTATTTTTATTTAGAACTAATAGCTTTTTGGGGGTTACTCATCTATTTTATTAAAAAAACTAGAGGTAGTACTAGAACTTTAGCATTGTCGCTTCTTTATTTCCGATTAACAATGTTACTGTTCCTAATTCCCTTAGGTTTATTATATTTAGGTATTCCCGTAAATTATTTATATTTTACTTTTGCTATTCCAATACTGGCAGTTGTTTCATACATCTACTTCAAAAAAACTAAGAATCCTATATATAAATATTACTATCGATTTATGTTCTTAGTTACATTACCAATTTTATTGAGAATTTTAGGTATCCCCTCTGATATTGGAAGAATTAGCGGTGTTGTTTCTTGGATAGTAATCATAAAGATATATCTGGATTACTCTAAAACTAAAAAGAATAACAATTTATTGGAATCATCAGATGGAAAATAAAAACCATTAAAAAGTCAGAGAAAAAGAAAGACTTAACTTAATAAATGCAAATTATTTACCTATCTGAGCCAACTATCCGCCCTGGTGAAGTTATTAACCGCCTACGGGCTCTTCCCAGCCCTCTTGACCTTCAGTAAACATTCGACCATCTGGTGTTACGCATTTTCTCGGCTCGCCTGTTCTTTGCGAGTATTGCTCTGACGAAAGTTGACCTTTGACTTTAACGCAATCATCGAAATCTTCAACCCATTCATATTCAGAGGGCTTTAGCTCTCCGCCAGGCAATAGCGCGGGGTAAAAACGCCCTGGAGGGCAACCATGGCTACAATCTTCAGACCTTCCCTCATTGAGCAAGACCTTAGCCAGTTGCCAAGCGTTCATATCTTGAGAAACTAAATAGATCGCTTGCCGGTCAATCGTGTTATTGCCTATACGGATTGAATTTTCACCACCAGAAGTCTCATCTTTGGCAAACCTCAAAGCAAACTTAAAAACAGTCTCGTTTTTGATAAAGCCATAATATTTGAGATCGCCGACTATAGCCTGAAGGGTTGAGTCTTCCCCAACCATCATTTGTATCTTCTGTGCCGATGACTTAGGCGCCTCAAACTGGTCTTTTATAGCGACTGAAAGCAATAGGAGAACAATAATGGCCAACACGAAAATTACTAAACCTCGTTTCTTGAGTTTCATCTGTTTCAATTTTATACTATCTTGGGCGCTATTGCCTTACTTCTAGTGTCTCTCAATTATTGACACTCTATCTGGTTTGTGTAAATATGGGCTAATGATTACCAAAAATGTAAGCTCGATTTGTTTGACTATATCAACCGCCACATCGGCGGTTTTTTATTTGAAATAGAGAGGGGGTGATATAAATGAATATTAAAAAAATTTTAGTGGGAACAGCAGCAGGAGCATTAATGCT
>JAHIRD010000276.1 GCA_018818835.1 Pseudomonadota bacterium | reverse complement strand
ATTCTATTATCATTTTTAATTCTATTTATATGATGAACTACCTCATTAGATTTAAGTTCCCTACCGATCATCTCTTGCATAATTTTTCTATGCTCTAATATTCTTTTTGCTTTTCCTCTTTTTTGCGGAATAGTTGCATCTATATACCCATCCGAGCGATTCCATTTCCCATTTTTATATTTAGGATGTTTTTTCCCTGTTTTATATGAAAGTAATATACTCCTGCATTCTTTTGAACAAGTTTTTCTCGGATTGCCAGTTCTTACCATGGCACTTTGTTTTATATAATAAATCTTTTTACATATAGGGCATACTTCTGTATTTCCTCCTATGTGCTTGCCCTTTTGCCATGTTTTTTTGCAAAGATAACTACAAAAAGTATTTTTACCCCTTTTGGCATGCGATGGCCATTTTAATACTTTTTTACCGCAATTTTTACAAATTACTTCAACTTTTGACATACTCTTATATCAACACAAAACCCGCCTAAAATAAATGCTAACTTTCGGAGAAAACATTTAATATAAGCGGGTATTGTGTCCGAAAGTTATTATAAGAATAGTATATCATACTTTTTTCTTTAATAATATCTTTGTAATGGTTGGTTTGCCTGACTTTATACATTCCAATTCCCGGCTTAAGACCGCAACCTTTGTTTTTAGCAAAGCGTTCTCTATCGCCACATTTACATTATACAACCTTGGGTCTCCCAACATGTCGTCCGCCAGCTTCGCCAGCACCCGCTCCACGCACGCATTCACCAGCTTTTTAATTTCCTTGCTATCCTTTTCAATGCTCACGCCCCTCGATTTCAAAAAATCGTATAACGTCGCTCTCTCCGGCGCGAACAGTTTGATAATTTTTTCTGTTAAATCCATATATTAAAATTTAATATCGCTGATATAGCTTCCGGTGGCATCGCACTTGCACGCTGGCTTGTCTTCTCCATTATCCGGTTCAGCATTGAATTTGTTGCCACATCGCGCGCACAGCCATTTCCTTTTCTCCTCCGGCAACTCTGAGTCTTCCGATTCCTCGGCATGATGTAATAAGTATTTATACATCTGAATAGCTAATTCATCTTTATTCCTCATCTTCGGCCTCTTACTTGCATTCAAAACATCAAGTTCCCACTCTGCTTTATTTTTCTCAATCCTTTCCATCCGGTTCTTTAAGTCAAGAACTGTATTTAGGAGTATATTTAAGGTTTTGCATAATTCAAGCATTTTGTCTTCGTTTTCTATTTTTGGCACTCGTATTTGGGGCATATATTTTTATTCAATTATTTCTTTAATTTTATATTTCTTGCCATTATAATCAAAGGTCAGAAGTAAGGGGTTAAAGGAAGAAGTGGCAAGGGGAACTGCGGCGCGGGCGCGAAGGCAGTCATAATGCGAGTCGGGGCGGTAATAGTTGACCTTGAGCTTGTCGTAGAACCAGTAGACAGCCGGAATGCAGCCGTCCGAGTAGCGCGAACCCGCGCATAATGTCCAATCATTGATGTCCAAATGCTTTCCAGTTTCCCTGAAATACTGCAATTCTAATAGTAATCTTTCTTCCAAAGTTATACCCCTAATTCCCTTTTCTTTAATTTCATTGGCTGACATATTTTTATAATCTTCATCAGCTTCAATATTCGGTTTAAAATCTATCTCGTATTTCCCGCTCCTGTCTGATTTTATATCTGAAAAATTAGCATGAGAATAGCAAGGAAACAGTTTTTTACATTCATTAAAAAGATATTGAGCGGTATATTCAGGAAGCATTTTGAGGTGATTCCATTTAGTCGGCTGTTCCGGTGATAAAACCGGTTTTAAAATATTCAATATCTTATCCAACTTTTTATCTAAACTCTGCAATGTAATTTGGTGTTTCATACATTTTTTATGGCCTTAGGTTATTTATAAATGTTGTAAATAATTCCTCCGAGAGTATTACTGATACGCAACAGTTCTTCTGTTGGCATTATAATTTCTGTCCCCTTACATTCTTTGCTCATAAATAAAGCAGAAACTTCACCCAGAGCAATCCTAATTTGTTCCATCATTGCATCTTTTTTTGTTGGCATATTTATATTATTGTTTATTATAATTGTTTTTTTCATACATCTTTATTGCCCTGTTATTTAATTAGAGGGGAGTTAATCCTCGTTATTATATTTATGTTTATGCTTTTCACAGAATCCTTGAATGTCAAAAGGGTCATTGGTCATCCACACAGCAGGTTCCCCACATACTTCACATTTAAAAGCAATCTTTTGTGTAGCAACATTAGGTTCATATTTCATACTATCTTCCCAATTAAGGGGGTGAATTGTTATTTAATTAATTAGAGGGGGGGGAT
>JAHIRD010000201.1 GCA_018818835.1 Pseudomonadota bacterium | reverse complement strand
GGAACTACAACAGTTTCAGTATTATGTTCAATGAGTGGCATGTATTTTTTCAGAGGCACGAGATTCACCTAGTAACCTATTATCAGTTGTTCTTAATAAGCTTTTCATTCCATTATTCTTCTTGTTCTGCCAACCAAGCTTCATATTCACCTTGAGTCTTGAAAGTCCTTTCACTGCCATCAGCCGCCGTTTTAAGCCTTTCCGATGCTGAATATTTAGGACTTTGTGTTGACAAATCCTCAATCCAAATCGCATGCGCTATTTCATTTTTCGCTTCTTGGGTCAAAGTGAATCCGCCGCCAACATCAGTTATCAGTCCAGCGGCATTGAAAGAACGCACTGACACCTGATTCAAATTCAGAACGTCTGCGATGTTCGAATTAGCGCCTTTTATATTCACCGCATATTGACCATCCTCAAACGTGATGGTGTATCCGTTGATGATTAAAACCATTCTTGAATACGTAGTGCCACTGAGAACAACTTCGGGATTGTGGTCGTGTGTTGGTAGAAATGCAATTCCTGTCTCGTCGTCTTCTAAGTCACGAAGAGCCAACCTGAACTGATTAATGTCCATCTCATATATTCCGCCACCTTTGTCTTGAAGATAAACTTGGGGAACATTAATCACCTTTGCAGGCCAATCCACCGTCACTGACATCATTCATCCTCCGTATTTCTTCACGCAGCATATTTATCTCTTCAAGGTATATATTATTTTGCTTGTTTGACTCTTCTAACGATTGATGAACGATTACATCTTTAATCTCCATTTGTTTCACTAATTGTTCATTTCTAGCTTCCAAATTCAGAACAATATGTGTCAACTCTTGAACCTTAGCTTCCAATGATATTACAGCCAAATTAACCGATTCGTGTATTCTCTTAAG
Organism: Pseudomonadota bacterium; assembly: GCA_018818835.1. Lineage (GTDB taxonomy): Bacteria > Desulfobacterota > Desulfobacteria > Desulfobacterales > Desulfolunaceae > JAHIRD01. The sequence continues at coordinate 2,090 of JAHIRD010000201.1, read as the reverse complement.
AGCGCCATAGTTTTTTTGTATTTCGTTACATTCTTCACACATTATTAATCATCTGCCATAGTTGCATTTATTGTTACCCCAACACCAGTATTGATTGTTCCTGAAATCGGAGTGTGTTTATAATATGGTGCGCTGCTAGACTTTCTGACATAACCTATAACTGGTTGTATGTTCGTATAGGCATGTGACTCTGTGGCAATACCACCTGCAATTGTAAGTTCACTCATAATCTGAGCTGTGGCTGTAATAGTGCCTGTAGCTGGAGTGTCTGGTGTACCTGATACTGTATATGAATAAGAACTATCATCTATTTTAGTGATTATATGAGCACCATTATATTCCACTTGATTCGCTCCTCTAATTATAATTGTGTTGCCTGTTGACATTCCATGTGCAGTATGTGAAACTGTAGCTGTTGTGTCTATTCTAGTAATGCTCACTGACTCTCCAGATGGCAAATCGCCACCAACATCAGCTTCAAGATGTACTCTTGCTCCCACAATAGCATCGCCTGTCCTATCTTTGACATATGCCATGACAGTGACGCTATTAATAACATTTGTGGTTGCGCCTGAACCAGTATTATCTATATAGGTTGGATTAGAATAAGATGCATTAATCGTGACCAATCCAGTGGATGAATTCTCTACATCATAATAAGTGATTCCATCTCCACCAATAAAAGTCATATGATTAAAACCATAAGTTCCTATCGTATCAAACTCAACTCCATGTATGCACCCAACAAAAGTGCAATAAGTCACATTGTGGCTTTCACTAGAAATCAAAATTCCAACCTCATTAGGAGAAACAAAATTACAATTTTTGATTATTGCCGTGTCTGCGATTATTGCTCCACACGATTCGAAGCTGCAATTCAAAATTTCTACATATTCCACTTCCGAAACTAGATTTCTTGGTGGAAATGTTATTGTAGAAGCGTCAAGAAACGTGCTTCCATACAGCTTGAAATTGTCAACATCAGTGTCAGTAGCACCATCGACATAAAACTTCGGGGTTTGCGTTGTATTTTGAACTCTAATAGTACAGCCTTGAACTCCTGCAGTTCCAGATTTGTCCCCCAAAATAAATTCGGTCGTGTATGATGCATTGCCACTATCTACCACACTAATTCCATATAGAGCGTCATTAACTTTTCTATTCTCAAAAACTACAACTTGTGATAATGCTTGAAACTTTGTTGCACTTGTAGCATACCCAAACTCTAATGAACCTGTTAAGAAATATACTCCCGCTATTTTCCTCATTACTCCCCATCCACCAGTTGATGGGGCATCTTCAATAGAAAAAACGTCATCAAAATCGAAATATCCTCCTGCGTCATCTCCATAAGCTAGCAATCCGTCACATACACAAAGATTATCCGCCCATGTATTGAGAGCGTTCTTCGAGATGCCAGTAAGTCTGGTCCTAAACCCCACTCTAGTAATAAGGCTCATATCTGGCGGTTTTGTCCCATCGTCAACGCTTCTCGATAGGTCAGCAACAAGATTAATCCACCCACCAGAATAAGTAGTCTTGCCCGCAACATAATAATATCCAGTATTAGTGCCGTCACTAACTGAAAGTTGGACTCCGCCATTAACATCGGTTTCAAGCAATCCACCAACCGTAGTAAGAAACCACATACGTAGATGTTTCATGCCTGATAAATCCCAATAGCCTGATGCCTTTGTAACATAAGCACTATTATATGATGAAGCGGCCAAAATGCCAACTAAAGCATAAGTTCCTTGCTTCAAAATAGTACCATCAGGTTCACCTTTATTGAATGTCCAAGCTCCCCCATCACTCATTGATTCGCAGCCACTTATTTGCACAAAATTCTTTCCTGATACTGTAACTGTCATACTTCTCTCGCTCCTAAATGCTTTCTTTCCCACTTATCATAGAATCTATATCCACATCCTTCATGAAGAATTGGTGGGGCTGCTGGAAACTCTACGCATTTCAATGGTCTATCCTTATCATGAATGGCACAAATTGCTTTCTCTCCATTCTTCGAAGGAATATAATGTTCACAATCTTCATGTTCACAACACCAGCCACATCTATTGCATTCCCCAATT
>JAHIRD010000217.1 GCA_018818835.1 Pseudomonadota bacterium | reverse complement strand
CTATTACTGGTAGATTCAAAGAAAGCTATGAGTTTGATAGCTACCACAACAAAGAATATATCAGCAAAACATTTTTTACTGATGCTAATGGAGCATATTCAGCGGTAGGAAGCGTTTGGAGCGGATATATTGAAATCATCACAAGCTCGTCTGGTGCTACCAAGTCCCAGGTTGATAGAATACATAAGAGCAATGTTCTTGCTGTCAAAGACAGACTGGTTTCTATGAAGCATGTATTGAATGTTGCGTATACATGCACTCTGCGTAAGTCACATGAAGTTGAATGCAGTGTTGATTAGGTGGCGATATCATGGGAAATGAAAATGAACGTGTTACGCATTGTACTTTGGGAGATATTGCTGCTAGAGTTGCGTCTGGTGAGTGTGATGTCGGTGTATTAGAACATTCTATGAAATGCATTCAGTTCATGCAATTTATTATATCTTATGGTGAACTGCATGATTTTGACCTTGGTATAGTTGTTACCGCTGCTTCTAATGTTCCGGTGGCTATTGCTGATAGACTTATGAGTAGTGGTGCATACGAAGAAGCATTTGATGTTCTTGATGGTTCAATCGAGGCTTTACAAGTTGGTAAGAGAGCTTTGATGAAACAATTCAATGAGCAAACTGATGAATGTGGTGTGCCACCTATTCAGTAGATTGTGATGTGATGCAATCCGTAACCAAGCGGGTGGATAGGTGCAAACCCTATCCTGTACTTAGCCCGATAAGGGCGAGGAAGTGAATAGAATATGTCGAATACGCCATATAGTGTTTATGTGAAAAGATACTGCAAAGGTTGTAGCAGACAAGTTGGAAGCGTATCTTGTGTGTCTAGTGATGAAGAAATATTCAAATGTGCAACTGTGAGAGAAATATTGCATAATTTAATGATAAGATATTGATGGGTGATGCAATGGCAAAGAAAGGATTGAAACCAAAGAGAGTTGGCGTAGACCGCAATGATTTGTGCTCATGTGGTTCTGGTAAGAAATACAAAAATTGTTGCAAACCAGTTTACCACCCAAAAACTGATGAAGAGCTTGCAGAAGAAAAAAGGATTCGTGATGAGAAAAGAAGCGACCCTGGTATGTCTGTTAATAGTTTGGCGAGGTATCTGCATTATATGAGGACTGTTGGCATCAGAGAGGATATGTTTAAATGAGCGATGAGATACCTTTTTATTTTCCAGGAGCTACTTATCACACTAACAAAAAACATCTCGATGAATTATTTTTGAAGCATGATATAGAGTATAATGCTGATTCGAAGTCATGGGTCAGCGATACATGTAAGGTTGTTGGTACATTCAATGGCTATAAGCGACATGCTGTTTTATCTGTTGAAGGTGATGATGCATTCATCAAGGACATGAAGATATTTGCCGATAGCGTAGGAGCTGAAATCAGAGATGTTGCCGTTAGGGATATTAGGAACGTGCGTAAAAAACAGGGTGATGAAAAGCGTATAAAAGAAGAGGCTGAAAAAGTTGCTTTTGAGAAGGCAGAAAAGGATAGGATGGAAGGCATCGAGAGTGTAATTCGATGCAAGTTAGATAATATGGAAAATCTCTCGGCAGTATTCCAACGGAATTGGATAATGAAAGAGCTGGGCGTAGATATTTCTGAACGGCTTGGTATAGAGCCTGATAAGAGCATTAAGAAATTCGAATCATTTAAGAAACTTGAAGAGGCTGAAGAGGAAGAAATTGCTCCTGTTAAGAAGGCGAAACCAAAGGCTGTTAAAAAAATGAAGCCTATAATTAATAAGACAGAGAAAACATATGACGATGATGTGGTGAAACAGGTTGCAACAAGTGTATCGTTGTTATGCAAGATTGGAAAACATGATACATGCGGTGGATTTATGTGCTCATGTGATTGCCATAAGGAGAAGGCTAAATAAAAATCGTTATCAGTTGACATCTTGATAAATTTATTTGGGTTTTGAATAAACGTCAACCGATACATATATATACATGTGAGTACATGTAAGTATGTAATGAATGTAACAGAAAAAAAAGGATATAAGTGGCTTTTGGCACAAGGATATAGCTTTGATGACATTGTTTTTCATCCGCGTAGAAACCCTGATTTCATTACTGCTGATGGAAATGGTTACGAAGTAAAGCGATTGTATGGAAGAAAAATCCGTTTTGGAACAATTCAGTTTGAAGAGCTTCAAATATTTGGTGGTGTTAAGGTGCTTGTGTTTAATGATGAATCTGATATTCCAAAAGAGATTTTAGAAATGTCTGATTTAGCAGATAATTGCATTCGTAGGGGATTTGAGGTATGTGTTATGACTAATAGTGTCGGCGGGCCTACTACAGTTGAACTTAAGAATGAAACAAAGGATAGACTTGCTAAAATCGGTGCAAAATCTGAAACGTATGATGATTTGATTAATCGTGTTATTGATGGATATTTAAAGGCTTTAAGTTAGGCGATTGTAATCTGTCGGCGAATATAGAGTCGCCCTGATGAGGTTTGTTTGTAAAACCGAAACAGATTTGGAGCGTTGGTTACGTTGCATCCTCATAACGAAATGAGTGGCTAAATAACTTCGACATGGTATCGAGCCTGATGATTTAATAGTGATTCAGGCGAACACCAGAAACCTATAAAGGAGATGAAGCCAGATGGCAAAAGAATATAAAACAACAGATGACTTCCAGATG